>CALRYW010000015.1:0-61585 GCA_943372485.1 Allobosea thiooxidans | reverse complement strand
CGGTCTGACAGCGCCATCACCTCCTCGAGTTCGACCGAGACCAGCAGGATCGCGACGCCTGAATCGCGCAGGCCGATCAGCCGGCGGTGGATGGCCTCGATCGCGCCGATATCGACCCCGCGCGTCGGTTGGCCGACGAGCAGCACCTTCGGTGCCCGCTCGATCTCGCGGGCGAGCACGATCTTCTGCTGGTTGCCGCCCGAGAATTTCGCCGTCTTCAGGCCCGGGTCCGGCGGGCGCACATCATAGGCCGCGAAGGTGTCCCGCGCCCGAGCGGCGATCGTCGCCGGTGACAGGAAGGGGCCGGGGCCGAGCGCGGCATCGTCCTGATAGCCGAGGATCGCGTTCTCCGCGGCCGGGAAGGCGGTGACAAGCCCGGTGCGCAGCCGGTCTTCGGGCACATGCATCAGGCCGAGCTTGCGCAGTCGCGCCGGGTTGCGGTCGGCCGAGGTCAGCACCTGCCCGTTCAGCCGGATGATGCCGCGCGAGGGCTGTGTCAGGCCGGCCAGTACCTCGAGCAATTCGCTCTGGCCGTTGCCCGCGACGCCCGCGATGCCGACGATCTCGCCTGCATGCAGCGCCAGGTCGATCCCCGAGAGCAGCGCGACGCCACGCGCATCGACCATGTCGAGCCCCACCGCCTCGAGCACCTTCGCCCCGCGCGGCCGCGCCTCTTTCTCGACGCGCAGCAGCACGCGCCGGCCGACCATCGCCTCGGCGATCTCCGGCGGTGAGGTTTCCGCGGTCGCCAGATGCGCCACCATCTCGCCGCGCCGCATCACCGAGACGCGGTCGGTGATCGCCATGATCTCGCGCAGCTTGTGGGTGATCTGGATGACCGTCTTGCCCTGCTCCCGCAGCGCCCGCAGCAGCGCAAAGAGCTGGTCGGCCTCCGGCGGCGTCAGCACCGCGGTGGGCTCGTCGAGGATCAGAATCTGCGCGCCGCGATAGAGCGCCTTGAGGATCTCGACGCGCTGCTGCAGCCCGACCGAAAGGTCACCGACGATCGCGTCCGGATCGATCGCGAGCCCGTATTCGTCGGAGAGCCGAGAAAGCTCCGCCCGTGCCCGCTTGACGCCACCGCTGAGCCAGGCGCCGCCCTCGGCCCCGAGCACGACGTTCTCGACGACGCTCAGCGTCTCCACCAGCATGAAGTGCTGGTGGACCATGCCGATGCCGAGCGCGATCGCGTCCCCCGGCGTGCGGATGCGGCAGGGCCGGCCACCGACTGCGATCTCGCCCGCATCGGCCTCGTAGAAGCCATAGAGAATCGACATCAGCGTCGACTTGCCGGCGCCGTTCTCGCCGACGATGCCGTGGATCGAGCCGGGCGCGACGCAGAGCGACACGTCGCGATTGGCCTGCACCGGCCCGAAGCGTTTCGAGATGCCGGTGAGCGCGATGGCGGGAGCAGGGGCGGTCATGACGTGGAAGCGTGAGGCCAGCGCGTCATGCCCGGGCCCGACCCGAGCATCTCTCGCCGGAGATTCTCGGGTCTGCGCTTCGCTTCGCCCGAGAATGACGGGCTATGGGCGAGTGAAGCCTGCCGCCTCACGCCGCGCACTTCGAGTCCGACATGTAGTCGTGGACCTTCACAGCGCCGCTGATGATGTCGGCGCGCGCCTTGTCGGCGGCGGCCTTCATCTCCGGTGTGATCAGCGCCTTGTTGGCGTCGTCCAGCGCCCAGCCGACGCCGTCCTCCTTCAGGCCGAGCACCGAGATGCCCGGCTTCCAGTTGCCGTCGCGGGCCGCCTTGAACGAGGAATAGGTGGCGACGTCGACGCGCTTGAGCATCGAGGTCAGCACCTTGCCGGGCTGCAGGCCGTTCTGGTTGGAATCGACGCCGATGCCGAGCTTGCCGGCGTCGGCCGCCGCGCGCAGCACGCCGATGCCGGTGCCACCGGCGGCGTGGTAGATCACGTCGGCGCCGCGGTCGATCTGCGACTTGGCGAGCTCGCCGCCTTTGACCGGGTCGTTCCAGGCGGCCGGGGTCGAGCCGGTCATGTTCTGGAAGATCTCGGCGCCCTTCTTGGCCGCCTTGACGCCCTGGACATAGCCGCAGGCGAATTTCCGGATCAGCGGGATGTCCATGCCGCCGACGAAGCCGACCTTGCCGGTCTTGGACGCCATGCCGGCGAGCAGCCCGACGAGATAGGAGCCCTCATGCTCCTTGAAGACCACCGACTGCACGTTGGGCAGGTCGACGACCATGTCGATGATGGTGAACTTCAGCGCCGGGAACTCGGCTGCGACCTTCTGCAGCGCGGTCGCCTGCGAGAAGCCCACCGCGATGATCGGCGAATGGCCGTCGCGGGCGAAGCGGCGCAGCGCCTGCTCGATCTGGGCGTCATTGGTCGGCTCGAAGTCGCGGAACTCGACCCCGGTCTCGGCCTTGAACTTCTCCGCTCCCGCGAAGACGCCCTCATTGAAGGATTTGTCGAACTTGCCGCCCTTGTCATAGACGATCGCGGGCTTGATCGGCGTCTGCGCCATCGCGACGACGGCCGAGAGGGCGACGCCGGCCAGCGCCAGCGCGAGCGATTTGAGCTGCATGCGAGTTCCCCTGTCGATGTGCGGGAGCGTTGGTCGCTCCATCTGGCTTTCACGATGGCATGGCTTTCGGGCGCGGCCAAGCGGGTCCCGGGGGCGATTCCGGACCTGCGTCTTCAAAGGGTCGTCAGTGCGGCCGGTGCGATTGCCCCCGGCGCGGGATCGGCCTAACCCTGCGCCCATGAGTCTGAACGAGGACGAGGTCGAGCGCTATGCGCGCCATCTGGTGCTGCCGGAGATCGGCGGCCCCGGCCAGCAGAAGCTCAAGCGCGCCCGCGTGCTGGTCGTCGGCGCCGGCGGCCTCGGCGCGCCGCTGATCCAGTACCTCGCCGCCGCCGGCGTCGGCCAGATCGGCATCGTCGACGACGACACCGTCTCGCTGTCGAACCTGCAGCGCCAGACGATCTACGGCACGGACGACATCGGCGCCCACAAGGCCGTGGCGGCGGCGGCCTTCGTCAAGCGGCTGAACCCGCATGTCGTGGTCGAGGAGCATGTCACGCGGCTCGACCCGCACAACGCCCGGGCGATGATCGCCTTCTACGACGTCGTCGCCGAAGGCTCGGACAATTTCGCCACCCGCTATGCCGTCTCCGACGCCTGTTTCCACGAGCGCAAGCCTGTGGTGATGGCCGCGCTCGGGCGCTTCGACGGCTCGCTGACGACCATCCGGGCGCATGAGACAAACGCGGACGGCCGCCCGAATCCGACCTGGCGCTGCCTCTTTCCGGACGTGCCGCCGCCTGGCACGGTCCCGACCTGCGCCGAGGCCGGCATTCTCGGCGCGCTGCCGGGCGTGATGGGCTCGCTGATGGCGCTGGAGGTCATCCGCGCCATCACCGGCTTCGGCGAACCGCTGGTCGGCCGGCTGCTGCTGGTCGATGCCCTGACGATGCGCTTCGAGACGATGCGCTATGGCTGGGACGAGACCAACAGCCTGAACGGCATCGGCGCCGGATAAGCGGGTCCCGTCCTGGCGCGCCGGCCGAATCAGCCGCGATCGGCGACCTTGCTTTCGATCACGTCGAAGAGCTGCGCCGCCAGATCCGGCCCGCCGAGCTTCTTGATCGCCCGCACGCCGGTCGGCGCGGTGACGTTGATCTCGGTCAGCTTGCCATGGATCACGTCGATGCCGACGAGCAGCAGCCCGCGCTCGCGCAGCGAAGGGCCGATCGCCTCGCAGATCTCGAGTTCCTTGGCCGAGAGGTCGGTCGGCCGCGCCGCGCCGCCGCGCACCATGTTGGCGCGCAGGTCGCCGACCGCCGGCACGCGGTTGACCGCCCCCGCCGCCTCGCCATTGATCAGGATGATGCGCTTGTCGCCCTCCGAGATCTCCTTGATGTAGGCCTGCACCACCCAGGGCTCGCGGAAGAGATTGGCGAAGAGATCGTAGAGCGAGCCGAAGTTCGGGTCGTCCTTGCTGGTCTTGAACACGGTCGCGCCGCCATGGCCGTAGAGCGGCTTCATCACGATCTCGCCGAACTCGTCGCGGAAGGCCTCGATCTCGGCCTTGTCGCGGGTGATCAGCGTCGGCGGCATCAGCTCCGGGAAATGCGTCACGAAGATCTTCTCGGGCGCATTGCGGACATGGAAGGGGTCGTTGACCACCAGCGTCTTCGGGTGGATGCGCTCGAGCATATGCGTGGTCGAGACATAGGCCATGTCGAAGGGCGGGTCCTGCCGCAGCAGCACGACGTCCAGCGTCGAGAGATCGGTGCGGACCTCGGCGCCGGCCGTGAAATGGTCACCATCGACATCGCGCACCGTGACCGGGCGGATCGGCGCCGTGACCTTGCCGTCGCGCATCGAGAGCTTGTCGGGCGTGTAGGTGAACAGCGTGTGCCCGCGCGCCTGCGCCTCGAGCATGAGCGCAAAGCCCGTATCGCCGGCGACCCGCAGGCGCTCGATCGGGTCCATCTGGATGGCGACGCTGAGGGTCATGATGTGCGCTCCGGGGAGTTCTTCAGGAACAGTCGAGTCCGGCAATCCGGCAAGACCGATGCCTGCGCGCCCTTATCGACCGGGCCGCCCCGCGTCGGCAAGGGGGGCTTCCCGCATGGCTGGCGGCACAAGGACGAGGTGACGAGGGCGCGGCTGTCAAATTGACCGCACCAAGGTAGCGCGCTACCTTGGTGGCTCATCGCCGCCCGAGGCGATCGGAGGCCGCCATGTCCAGCCCCGCCGCGAAGAACGTCCAGAGCAAGTTCGCCCGCTACCGCGCGGCCAAGAAAAAGCAGGGGCTCAAGCTTCTGCGGATCTGGGTGCTCGACGTTAATGCCCCCGGCTTCGTCGAGGAAGCGGCACGGCAGGCGGCCTTGCTGCGGGGCGCTCCGGAAGAGGCCGAAACGCTTGCCTTCATCGAGGCCGCAATGGCCGACTGGAGCCTTGAGCCTTATGACTGGGGCGCGGAGGGGCCACCTCCCGGCTCCGCCAAGCTCGCCAAACCATAAGCGAGCCGGCTGCGTTGAAACGAGGGGATATCGTCACCATCGCGCTGCCGGGCGATTATGGCAAACCGAGGCCGGCGATCGTCATCCAGTCGGATCGTCTTCCGGCCACGGACAGTATCCTCGTTTGCCTGTCGACGACGAACCGACGCGATCTGCCACTTTACCGTTTGCCCATCGACCCCTCGCAGCGCAATGGCCTGCGCCACCCGTCGGACATCATGGCAGACAAGGTCATGGCGGTCACACGCATCAAGGTCGGAGCGGTGATCGGTTCGCTCGAGCCGGAACAACTGGCCAAACTCACGCTGATGCTGACGTCGTTGATTGGCGCGGCAGATGACATCTGATCTCAGTAACGTACCGTTTCACAGCCCCAGTTCGGCCACCGCCGGCAGGTGGCGCGGCCAGCGCCAGGGGGCGAGGAAGACGGCGTCGACGCGCAGATGATGCTCCATCGCCCAGGGATTGACTGCCAGCCATTGCCGGATCCGCAGTTCGATCAGGCGGTGCTTCTGCGGCGTGATCGCGATCAGGGCCTCGTCCATCGCCCCGCGCGCCTTGACCTCGACGAAGGCGATGGTCCGGCCGCGCTTCATGACCAGGTCGATCTCGCCGCCCTTGCCGCCGAAGCGCCGCGCCAGCGGACGATAGCCCTTCAGGCCGAGCCAGAGGATCGCGAGCCACTCCGCGCGCCGCCCGGTGACGCCGGAGCGGCGGGCGCGGCGGCTGCGGGCCTCCCCTGTCACGGCTCCTCGCGCGTCAGCTCCAGCGCGCGCGCATAGACCTTGCGCCGGGGCTGGCCGGTCTCGGCCGCGACCTGCGCGACCGCTTCCTTCAGCGAGAGCTCGGCGAGCGCGATCCGCAGGCGCTCGCCGACCGCGTCGCCGGCAGCCGCTTCCGTCTCGGCGCCGGGCGGGCCGATCACGACGACGATCTCGCCGCGCGCCTCTTCCTCGCCCTCGTAATGCGCCGCCAGCGTCGACAGGGGCCCGCGCCGCACGGTCTCGTAGAACTTGGTCAGTTCGCGCGCGACGGCGCCGGGGCGCTCGCCGAGGACGGCCGCCGCATCCGACAGCATCTCGGCCAGCCGCCGCGGCGATTCGAAGAAGACGAGCGTTCCGGGAATGGCGGCGAGTTCGGTGAGCCGTCCGCGCCGCGCCGCCGCCTTGGGCGGCAGGAAGCCCTCGAAGAAGAAGCGGTCCGTCGGCAGGCCCGCCAGCACCAGCGCCGCCAGCACGGCCGACGGCCCGGGAATGCCGGTGACCGGCAACCCCTCCGCGACGACCTCCGCGACCAGCTTGTAGCCGGGGTCGGAAACCAGCGGCGTCCCCGCATCGGAGATCAATGCGAGCTTGCCGCCCTCGCGCAGCTTCCCGAGGATCTTCGGCCGCATCTGCTCGGCATTGTGCTCGTGATAGGGGTAAAGCGGCGTCGAGATGCCGTAATGCGCCAGCAGCGTCTTCGAGGTCCGCGTGTCCTCCGCGAGGACGGCGTCCGCTGCCGCCAGCGTCGCCAGCGCGCGAAACGAGATGTCGCGCAGATTGCCGATCGGCGTCGCGACGATGTGCAGGCCGGGCGCCAGCGCTTCCGCCTCTGCCCTGATCCCGAAGGCGGTGTAGCTGGGTGCGCGCGGCGCGGCGGGGGCAGGGGTCGACATGGCGGCGAACCTGCCACAGCCGTTGCCGCTGCGCCATCCGCGCGGGACAACGGCCTCGTCGCCCGCGGCTGCAACTCAGAGTTAACAACTTGAAAATACCCTGTCGCACTGGCAGGAGATTCCCCACGGTCGGGGGACTGTAACGCCGGACGGGCCTGCACCGATCCGGCACGAGATCTGGAGATCGCCCGTGTCGCGTCATCCGCTCAGGGAACCGGTCCGCCGCCGCAGTCTGTCCTCGCTGGCGGCGCTCGCCTGCCTGTCTCTGGCGGCCTGCAGTGGCGGGCCGAGCGGGCTGCCAGGCTTCGACACCGCCACGCCGCAGACGCAGCCGGCGCAGAGCACGGGCCAGACGATCGGCACCGGCAAGGTCAAGGTCGGGCTGATCCTGCCGCTGACCGCGGAGGGCCAGGGCGCCGTCGTCGGCAACTCGCTGAGGAACGCGGCCGAGATGGCGCTCTCCGAATTTCCCAACGCCGATCTGACGCTGCTCGTGAAGGATGACCGCGGCACGCCCGAGGGTGCCCAGTCCGCGGCGCAGGAGGCGCTCGCCGAGGGCGCCGAGCTCCTCATCGGCCCGCTCTTTGCGCCCTCCGTCCAGGCGGCCGGGCAGGTCGCGCGCGCCGCCAACCGCCCGGTCATCGCCTTCTCCAGTGACACCAACGTCGCCGGCCGCGGGGTCTACCTGCTCTCCTTCCCGCCCGAGAACGACGTCAACCGCGTCATCGGCTACGCCTCGCAGCAGGGGCGCAGATCTTTCGCCGCCCTGGTGCCGGACACCGCCTATGGCAAGGTCGTCGAGGCCGCCTTCCAGCAGGCGGTCGCAGGCCGCGGCGGCCGCGTCGTCGTGATCGAGCGCTTTTCGTCTGACTCGAACGCCATGGCCGCCGCGGCAAAGCGCCTGATCCCTGCCCTGCAGCAGGCCGATGCGCTCTTCGTGCCCGCTGCCGCCGACACCATGCCGGCGCTCGGCCTCGCTTTGCAGCAGGCGGGCTACGACCCCGCCAAGGTCAAGCCGCTCGGCACCGGCGTCTGGAACGACGCCAATGTCGCGCGGGTCCCGGCGATCCAGGGCGGCTGGTTCGCCTCGCCCGACACGGCCGGCTTCAACGCCTTCGCCGGCCGCTACCAGACGCGTTTCAACAGCGCCCCGACGCGCACGGCGACGCTCGCCTATGACGCGGTCTCGCTGGCGGCGGCGCTGGCGCGCACGCAAGGGTCGCAGCGCTTCTCGGAGGCTGTGCTGACCAACGCCTCGGGCTTCGCCGGCGCGGACGGCGTCTTCCGCTTCCGCCCCGACGGTCAGAACGAGCGCGGACTTGCGGTCTTGGAACTCCGCAACGGCCAGATCGTCACCATCAACGCCGCCCCGCGTGATCTCGGACCGCGCACGCAGTAGCCTACGCACGTCATGCTCGGGCTCGACCCGAGCATCTCCTGCCAGAGATTCTCGGGTCTGCGCTTCGCTCCGCCCGAGAATGACGGGTGTTACGCCGCCAGATCCGCCACCACCGCGTCCAGCACCAGCGCGCCCTCGGGCGTGCAGGCGAGCTTGCCGCCGGGCTTGCGGACGAGCAGCCGGTCGAGCACGAGGCTGGTCACACGCCGCTCGTTCAGCGCGCGGCCCGACAGGGCCCTGAACACGGCCGGGTCGATGCCCTCGACCAGCCGCAGCCCCATCAGCAGATATTCGTCGCCCTGCGCCTCGGCATCGAGCCGCTCGTTCTCGACCAGCGCCTGGCCCTCCGCCTCGACGCGCTCGAGCCAGGCCTCGGGCCGCTTCTCGGTGGAATGCGCCATCCGCCCCTCGTCGGTGACCAGCCGCCCATGGGCGCCGGGGCCGATGCCGGCATATTCGCCATAGCGCCAGTAGACGAGGTTGTGGCGGCATTCCGCGCCGGGACGGGCGTGGTTCGAGATCTCGTAGACCGGCAGGCCATGCCTGGCCGAGATCTCCTGCGTGATCTCGTAGAGCGCAGCCCCCGCCTCGTGATCGGGGATCGCGAGCTTGCCGGCCTTGAACAGCCGCTCGAACATCGTGTCGGGCTCGATGGTGAGCTGGTAGAGCGAAAGATGCTCCGCGGCATGGCTGATCGCCAGTTCGAGCTCCGCCCGCCACGCGGCCGGCGTCTGCTCCGGCGAGCGGGCATAGATCAGGTCGAACGAGTAGCGCTCGAAATACTTGCGGGCGATCGCGACCGCGTCGAGCGCCTCGCGCGTCGAATGCATCCGCCCGAGCGCCTTGAGATCGGCATCGTTCAGCGCCTGCACGCCGAGCGACACCCGGTTGACGCCGGCGGCCCTGAAATCGGCGAAGCGGCCGGCCTCGACGCTGGTCGGGTTGGCCTCGAGCGAGACCTCGCAATGCGGGTCGATCGCCCAGGCCTCGCCGATGGCGTCGAGGATCGCGCCGACGGTGCGGCCCTCCATCAGCGAGGGCGTGCCGCCCCCGAAGAAGATCGAGGTGACGGTCCGCCCCGGAGCCAGCGCGGCCCGATGGGCGATCTCGCGCCGGAAGGCCGCGACATAGCGCGCCTGGTCGGGCGGCTGCAGCCGGACATGGGAGTTGAAGTCGCAATAGGGGCATTTCGCCAGGCAGAACGGCCAATGCACATAGACGGCGAAGCCCGCATCCGCTGTGGGATGCAGGAACGGAGATGGCGGCGTGAGGGCGGCCGCGCCGCTCACGCCGCAGCCCTCAGGCAGGCGGCCGCGAGCAACGTGAAAGCGCGCGCGCGATGCGACAGGGCCTCGCCCGCTCCCGCCTTCTCTGCAACCGTCATCTCGCCGAAGGTCTTGTCGAAGCCATCCGGCTTGAAGATCGGCGTGTAGCCGAACCCTTTGTCGCCGCGCGGCTCGTCGACGATCGTGCCGAAGATACGTCCCTCGAACAACTCCTCATGGCCGTCCGGCCAGGCGATCACCAGCGCCGAGACGAAATGCGCCTTGCGCTGCTCCGGCGCCGTCGCCCCACGCTTGGCCATCTCGGCCAGCACGCGCGCCATCGCCGGCTTGAAATCCTTGCCCGGCCCGGCCCAATTGGCCGAGAACAGCCCCGGCGCCCCGTCGAGCGCATCGACGCAGAGCCCGGAATCATCCGCCAGCGCCGGCAGGCCGGAGGCTTTCGCGGCCGCATGCGCCTTGATCGCGGCGTTCTCCGAGAACATGTAGCCGGTCTCGTCGGGCTCGGCTAAGCCGAGTTCCCCGGCCGAGACCAGCTCGATCCCGTAGGGCGCCATCAGCTCGCGCATTTCGACGAGCTTGCCCTTGTTGTGGGTCGCGATCACGACCTTGCCGGTGAGGAGGCGGTGTTCAAGCATCTTTCGTTGTCCTCCGGACCCTCGCTGTCATCCCGGGCTCGACCCGGGATCCATGCCGGAACGCTTCCGGTGAGGGTTCAGGCATGGATCCCGGATCTCCGCTTCGCTTCGTCCGGGATGACGACAGGTTCACACGCGAAACCAAAGGGCCGTTCAGGCCACGGCCGCCTTCTGCAGCGCCACCAGCTTGCTGACCCCGCCCTTGGCCAGCCGCATCAGCGCCATCAACTCCTCCTCGGAGAAGGGCGCGCCCTCGGCCGTGCCCTGCACCTCGACCAGCCCGCCCGAGCCGGTGATGACGAAATTGGCGTCGGTCTGCGCGCCGGAATCCTCGACATAATCGAGGTCGAGGACCGGATTGCCGGCGACGATGCCACAGGAGATCGCCGCGACATGGTCCTTCAGCGGGTTGGAACCCTTCAGCATCGAGCGCGCCTCCATCCATTTCAGCGCGTCGTGCAGCGCCACCCAAGCGCCGGTGATCGAGGCCGTGCGCGTGCCGCCATCGGCCTGGAGCACGTCGCAATCGACGACGATCTGGCGCTCGCCGATCGCGGTCAGATCGACCACGGCGCGAAGCGAACGCCCGACCAGCCGCTGGATCTCCTGCGTCCGGCCGGACGGCTTGCCGGAGGTCACCTCGCGGCGATTGCGCTCATGGGTGGCGCGCGGCAGCATCGCATATTCGGCGGTCACCCAGCCCTTGCCGGTGCCGCGCAGCCAGGGCGGGCCCTTCTCCTCGACGGTCGCGGCGCAGAGCACCCGGGTCTCGCCGAACGAGACCATGCAGGAGCCTTCCGCATAGCGCACGACGCCGCGTTCGAGCGTGACCTTGCGCATTTCGTCTGCGGCGCGTTTCGAGGGTCGCATGGCGATATCCTGATTGTTCGGGGTTGGCGGCTTGTAGGCGGTCGCCGCGGGTGCGGCAAGGCGGACCGGGGTCGCACGCGTTTTCGCTTGATCGGGCGCCGGTCCGGATCAACAATAAACCCATGTCGAGAAAGCCGTTTCGCCGCAGATGAGCGCCCACACGCCGCGTCCCGACACAGCCAGCGGGTTGATCGAGACCGATCATCGCTCGCGCGAGATCTTCCGCCAGATCGTCGACGGCTTTCTCGCGACCGGCGAGCCGGTCGGCTCGCGCAACATCGCCCGCCTGCTGCCGATGGCGCTGTCGCCGGCGACGGTGCGCAACGTCATGACCGACCTCGAACTGGCCGGCCTGATCTACGCCCCCCACACCTCCGCGGGGCGTCTCCCGACGGAGAGAGGCCTGCGCTTCTTCGTCGACGCGATGATGGAGGTCGGCAATCTGACCTCCGATGAGCGCACCCGCATCGAGGCGCAGATGAAGGCCGCCGCCACCGGCCGCACGCTCGACGGCACGCTGACCGAGGCCTCGGCCCTGCTCTCGGGCCTCTCGCGCGGGGCGGGCGTCGTCGTCACGACCAAGGCCAACGCCAGGCTGAAGCATATCGAGTTCGTCCGGCTCGACCCGACACGCGCCCTCGTCGTGCTGGTCGCCGATGATGGCACGGTCGAGAACCGGCTCCTGGGCCTGCCGGCCGGTCTCCCGGCCTCCGCGCTGACGGAGGCCGCCAACTTCCTCAACGCCCGCATCCTCGGCAAGACGCTTGGCGAGTTGCGCGCCGAGATTGCCCAACATCGCGAGCAGATGGAGCGCGAGCTCGATTCGCTGACCGCGCGCCTGGTCGAGAGCGGCATCGCCACGGCCTCGGGCCCGAGTTCCGACCGCCATCTGATCGTGCGCGGCCAGGCCAATCTGCTGGAGGATCTCAAGGCGCAGGAGGATCTCGAGCGCATCCGCCTGCTCTTCGGCGATCTCGAAACCCAGACCGACGTCATCGACCTGCTGGCGCGCGCCGAGGCCGGCGACGGCGTGCGCATCTTCATCGGCTCGGAGAACAAGCTGTTCTCGATGTCCGGCTCCTCGATGGTCGCCGCCCCCTTCCGCGACTCCGAGCAGCGCATCGTCGGCGTCGTCGGCATCATCGGCCCGACCCGGCTGAACTATGCCCGCATCGTGCCGATGGTCGACTACACCGCCAAGGTGGTCGGCCGCCTGCTGGACGGGGCGCGGTGAGGCCGATCCGCTCTTGGTGCGGGTTCGCCCTGGGGATGATGATGACGTGCAGTCCCGCCCTGGCCGCTGGCGCCGCCCTGATCGAGGCTGCGGCGGCCGGGCGCGTCGACGAGGTCGCGCGCCTGATCCAAACCGGCGCTCCACTCGACGCCCAGGATGCACAGGGCCGGTCGGCCTTGCTGCGCGCGGTCGCCGGCGATCATGTGTCCGTCGCGAAGACCCTGCTCGATGCCGGCGCGAGCCCCAACACGCAGGCCGCCAACCGCGACACGCCCTGGCTGCTCGCAGGAGCCCTGGGCCGGGCCGAGATCATCGCCGCGATGCTGTCGCGCCGGCCCGATCTCTCGATCCGCAACCGCTATGGCGGCAACGCGCTGATTCCCGCCTGCGAGCGCGCCCATGTCGAGGCGGTCAAGCTCCTGCTGACCAGCGGCATCGACCTCGATCACGTCAACGATCTCGGCTGGACCTGCCTGCTGGAGATCGTGATCCTGGGCGATGGCGGCGCGCGCCACCAGCAGGTCGCGCGGCTGGTTCTCGACGCCGGCGCCAATCCCAGCCTCGCCGACAAGGACGGCGTGACACCGCTGGCTCATGCCCGCCAGCGCGGCCAGCAGGCGATCGCGCGCCTGATCGAACAGGCCGGCGGCCGCTGAAACCCCCCGATTTGGCATCGCCGCCGGATCGCGCTACCTGTGCGCCAACGCGGCCTGGCCGCCATCCGACATGCGATTCCGAAGGCTTCCGCCATGACCGACACGCTGCCCGACCGCCTCTCGTCCAACCCCAACAGCCCGTTTTACAACGAGGAACTTCTGGCGCGGGACATCGGCATCCGCTTCAAGGGCGTCGAGAAGACCAATGTCGAGGAATACTGCGTCAGCGAGGGCTGGGTGCGCCTGACCGCCGGCAACGCCAAGGACCGCTTCGGCAATCCGATGACGGTGAAGCTCAAGGGCGAGGTCGAGCCGTATTTCCGCCAGCCCACCGAGGGCTGACCCGCCTCACCGCAGATCCTTATAGAAAAACGTCGAGCCGCAGTCGCTTCCATCCGGCATCAGCGCATAGCGCGGGATGGTGCCGACTTCGATCCAGCCGAGTTTGCCGTAGAGCCGGCGCGCCGCGCCGTGCTCGTCGGTGTCGAGCACGAGCAGGTCGCGCTTCGCCTGTTGCGCCGCCGCTTCCGCCGACTGCATCAGCTTCTGCGCGATGCCGCGGCGCCGCGCGCGCGAATGCACCAGCACCTTGGCGACCTCGGCGCGATGCGGCTGGTTTGGCTTGCCGACGAGCTGCAATTGCGCCGTGCCGAGGATATCCCCGCCCTGGCGTGCGGCGAACAGGATCGTGCGCCCCGCGGCTACGTCGGCCGCCACGCCCGTCCAGAACGCGACGTAATCGGCCGGCCCGTTCCAGTGCATGAAGCCGACCGAGGCCCCGCTCTCGACGGCGTCGGCGAGAATGCCCGCCAGAGCCGGGATCGCGGCTCGCGCGGCCTCCGCATCGAGCGGCTCGACCGTGATGTCGTCGTTTTGTGTCATCGCCTGCATCCGTCTCAGAGATCCGCGGCGGTCAGCACCACCGCATAGCGTGCCGGGCTCTCGCCCGGATTGTGGAAGGCGATCGGCCCGTCGAGCAGCATGGCGAGGCAGTCCCCCGCCGCCAGCCGATGCTCGCGCCCGCCGACGGAGAGGGTGAGCTCGCCCTCCAGCAGCCAGAGCTGCTGGTCGAGCCGGAAACCGCCGCGCGGCGCGTCGAGCAGGACCTGCGCGCCCGCTGGCATCTCGATCTCGACGATCTCGAGGCGGGAGCCCGTTCCGGCCGGCGAGACGCTGCGCCGGACATAGCCGCTGTCGGGATCGGTCCAGACCGGCTGCTCGCCGCGCCTTGCCAGCGGGCCGCCTGGGGCCTCGTCGCGGAAAAGGGCGGAGAGCAAGACGCCGAGCCCGGCGCAGAGCCGGTCCAGCAGGGCGGCCGTCGGGCTCGATTCGCCGCGTTCCACCCGCGAGATCATCGCGCGGCTGACGCCGGAGCGGGCCGCGAGCTGGTCGAGCGTCAGGCCTCGGCTCTGGCGCAGCCCCTTGAGGCGGGCGCCGAGGCGGCGGTCCAGGTCGATGTCAGCGAACGAATCCATTATTAGAGAATATTTCTATGATATCGGAAATCAAGTGATTTCCAGCCGAACCCGCCCTACGTGCTCGCACAGTCCGTCAACGCGGGCTTCACCACGATTCCAGCTTCCCGCCAGCGACCGGGCCGATCTTTCCAAAACATCAGGGAAACCGCGCTGATATGCGGGGAACGACGCCCAAA
Source organism: Allobosea thiooxidans (assembly GCA_943372485.1). GTDB lineage: Bacteria > Pseudomonadota > Alphaproteobacteria > Rhizobiales > Beijerinckiaceae > Allobosea > Allobosea thiooxidans_A. The sequence continues at coordinate 47,194 of CALRYW010000015.1, read as the reverse complement.
AGGGCGCTGGTCGAGGGAACGGCCATGAATCGAGGTCTGGAGTGGCTTGGGAAGGCCGTCGTCGGCTTCATCACCCGCGGCAGAGCGGAGCCGCGGGCCTGCGACGAGAAAGCCCTGGCGAGGCTGCGCTCCGCGCTGCGTCCCGGCGACGTGCTGCTGGTCGAGGGCGGCATGAAGGTCTCCTCGGCGATCAAATACCTGACTCAGTCGACCTGGTCTCACGCCGCGCTCTATGTCGGGGACACCGGTCAGTGCACCGACGACGGCGAGCCGCTCGTCTTGGCCGAGGTCGAGATGGATGTCGGTTGCGTGCTCTCGCCCTTGTCGAAATACGGCGCCTTCGGCACCCGCATCTGTCGTCCCCAGGCCCTGGACGGCGAGGGGGCGGCGATCGTCGTCGACTATGTCCTCGGCCGGCTCGGCACCCAGTACGACCTCAAGAACATCATCGACCTGATGCGCTGGCTGGTTCCCTTGCCCTGGGCGCCGAAATCCTGGCGCCGGCGCATGATCGCGCTCGGCTCGGGCGATCCGACGCGGGCGATCTGCTCGACCCTGATCGCCCAGGCCTTCGAGGCGGCGCGCTATCCCGTCCTGCCGACGATCGAATATGCCCGCGCCATGGACGAGGCGGATTTCGAGGAGATTCTGCACATCCGGCACCATTCGCTCTACATGCCGCGCGATTTCGACATTTCTCCCTATTTCGCCGTGGTGAAGCCGACGCTGGAGGCGGGCTTCGACTATCGCGCCCTGACCTGGGCCAAGGGCGAGCGCGTCGAGCCCCACCCGCCCCAGCCGGCGGGCAGCTCGCAATGGGCCGGGCAATCGTAACGCCACAGCGGCAAAACGCGCCGGCAGGCCGCGGCTTCATGCCCTTGGCGCAGTGCGGCAACGCTGCTATCTGCGCGAGATGAGCACGAAGTCCTTCGACAACATCCGCAACTTCTCGATCGTCGCCCATATCGACCATGGCAAGTCGACGCTGGCCGACCGGTTGATCCAGACCACCGGCACGGTGGCGGCGCGCGACATGAGTGAGCAGATGCTCGACTCGATGGATATCGAGAAAGAGCGCGGCATCACCATCAAGGCGCAGACCGTCCGGCTCGATTATCGCGCCCAGGACGGCAAGGATTACATCCTGAACCTGATGGACACGCCCGGCCATGTCGACTTCGCCTATGAGGTCTCGCGCTCGTTGGCGGCCTGCGAGGGCTCTCTTCTGGTCGTCGACGCCTCCCAGGGCGTCGAGGCGCAGACGCTCGCCAACGTCTACCAGGCGCTCGACGCCGGCCACGAGATCGTCACCGTCCTCAACAAGATCGACCTGCCCGCCGCCGAGCCCGAGCGCATCAAGCAGCAGATCGAGGACGTGATCGGCCTCGACGCGTCCGAGGCTGTGGCGATCTCGGCCAAGACCGGCATCAACATCGAGGGTGTTCTGGAGGCGATCGTCCAGAAGCTGCCGGCCCCCAAGGGCGACAGCGAGGCCCCGCTGAAATGCCTGCTGGTCGACAGCTGGTATGACGCCTATCTCGGGGTCGTCGTGCTCGTGCGCGTCATCGACGGCGTGCTGAAGAAGAACATGACCATCCGCATGATGCGCGCCAACGCCGCCTATGGCGTCGACCGCGTCGGCGTGTTCAAGCCCAAGATGCAGGAGGTCAAGGAACTCGGCCCCGGCGAGGTCGGCTTCTTCACCGCCTCGATCAAGGAGGTCGCCGACACCGCGGTCGGCGACACCATCACCGAAGAGAAGCGCCAGACACCCCAGGCCCTGCCGGGCTTCAAGCCGGTGCAGCCAGTGGTGTTCTGCGGCATCTTCCCGGTCGATGCGGCTGATTTCGAGACGCTGCGCGCCGCGATGAGCCGCCTGCGCCTGAACGACGCCAGCTTCTCCTATGAGATGGAGACCTCGGCCGCGCTCGGCTTCGGCTTCCGCTGCGGGTTTCTCGGGCTGCTGCATCTGGAGATCATCCAGGAGCGGCTGGAGCGCGAGTTCAACCTCAACCTGATCTCGACCGCGCCTTCGGTCGTCTACCATCTCAAGCTGCGCGACGGCACGGTGCTGGAACTGCACAACCCGGCCGACATGCCCGACGTGATGAAGATCGACACGATCGAGGAGCCCTGGATCAAGGCGACGATCTTCACGCCCGACGAGTATCTCGGCTCGGTCTTGAAGCTCTGCCAGGACCGCCGCGGCGTCCAGACCGACCTGTCCTATGTCGGCTCTCGCGCCAAGGTCGTCTACGACCTGCCACTGAACGAGGTGGTGTTCGATTTCTACGACCGCCTGAAGTCGATCTCGAAGGGCTACGCCTCCTTCGACTACGCCATCACCGACTACCGCGAGGGCGACCTCGTGCGCATGTCGATCCTGGTCAATGCCGAGCCGGTCGATGCGCTCTCCATGCTGGTCCACCGCTCGCGGGCCGACGCCCGCGGCCGCGCGATGTGCGAGAAGCTGAAGGACCTGATCCCGCCGCACATGTTCCAGATCCCCGTCCAGGCGGCGATCGGCGGCAAGATCATCGCGCGCGAGACCATCCGCGCGCTGCGCAAGGACGTCACCGCCAAATGCTATGGCGGCGACGCCACCCGCAAGCGCAAGCTTCTGGAGAAGCAGAAGGAAGGCAAGAAGAAGATGCGGCAGTTCGGCAAGGTCGAGATCCCGCAGGAAGCCTTCATCGCCGCGCTGAAGATGGACAGCTGAGCGGCTGATCGCCACGCAGCCAATGGGGCTGTTCCGTCATGGTCGGGCTTGTCCCGACCATCCACACCTTCCTCGATACAGGCCGGTGTTCAAGACGTGGATGCTCGCCACGAGGGCGAGCATGACGGCGCGGGTCTGTTGCCCCAAACTCACCAGCCCAGGGCGCAGCCATCCTTGCGGTGGTCGGAGCCCGCCGACAACACGCCCGTGACGGGATCGATCGCGATTGCCTGGCCGCCGCCGATGGCGGCGCCGGGCGCCGTGAAGACGAAGCCACGGCGCTCCAGCTCGGCGCGCACGGCCGCCGGCACGGTCTTTTCCGCCTCGATCGCGGTCTGACCCGGGCGCGGGAAGACGCGCGGCAGCGAGATCGCGCTCTGCAGGTCGAGCCCGTAATCGAGGAGCTTGCTGATCAGATGGGCGTGGCCCATCGCCTGATAGTGCCCGCCCATCACCCCGAAGGACAGGCAGACCTTGCCGTCGCGCAGCATCATGCCGGGGATGATCGTGTGCAGCGGGCGCTTGCGCGGCGCGATCGCGTTCGGGTGTCCGACTGTCAGCACGAAGCCCTGGCCGCGGTTCTGCAGCAGCACGCCGCTCTTCGGTGCAACCAGCGCGGCGCCGAAGGGGTGGAACACCGAGTTGATGAAGCTCACCGCCATCCCGTCGCCGTCGACGACGCTGATATAGACCGTGTCGGCGTGTTCGATCTCGGTCGGCGCGAAGCTCGGCAGCTCCTTGATCGCCTGCTTCAGGTCGATCTGGCTGCGCAACCGCGCCGCCAGCTCCTCCGAGAGCAACCAGTCCAGCGGCACGGCGCTCTGGGCGGGATCGGCCAGCACGGCGTCGCGCACCGAATAGGCGAGCCTGGCCGCCTCGATCTCGATATGCAGCCGGTCGGCCGACAGCGGGTCGTCGCCCGGCTCGAAGCCCGAGAGGATGTTGAGGATCATCAGCGCGATCACGCCCTGACCGGCGGGCGGGCACTCGAACACGTCATGGCCGCGGAACCGGGTGTGGATCGGCGTGACATAGCCGCCCTTGGCCGCGCGGAAATCCTCGAGCGTATGCAGGCCGCCGAGTTCGCGCAGCCGGTCGACCATGTCCTGCGCGATCGCGCCCTCGTAGAAGGCGCTCGGCCCCTTCTCGGCGATGGCCTGCAGCGTCGCGGCGAGCTCGCGCTGGTGGTGGATCTCGCCGGCGCGCGGCGCGCGACCCTCGGGCAGGAAGACGCGCGCCGTCGGCTCGTCCTTCGCCATCAGCGCGGCCTGCCCGGCCCAATCGGCCGCGGCGCGGGGCGCCACCACATAGCCGTCCCGCGCCAGATCGATCGCCGGCTGCAGGAGCTGCGCCAATGGCAGGCGGCCATGGTCCCTGACCAGCGTCGCCCAGGCCTCGACCGAACCCGGAATCGTCACCGCATGGGGAGACTGGCGCGGAATCTCGCTGAAGCCCTGCTCCCGATACCAGTCGAGCGTCGCCGCCGCCGGCGCCCGGCCCGAGCCGTCATAGGCGAGGACCTCGTCGCTGCCGCCCCTGGCCATCAGCACGAAGCAGTCGCCGCCGATGCCGGTCGAGCCCGGCTCGACCACGCATTGCACGGCGCAGGCCGCCACCGCCGCGTCGATCGCATTGCCGCCGGCCTGCAGGATGGTGATCGCGGTGAGCGTCGCGGTCGGGTGCGAGGTCGCGGCCATGCCGCGCCGGCCCATCACCACCGAACGGCCGGGAAGTTCGTAGTCGCGCTGGTTCGGCTGGCTCACGTCGTCGTCTCCCGAGGCTCGGCCGGCTTGCGCCGGCTCTCCCGACCGCACTCGCCCAGCCGGCCGGATTTGGCAAGCGCCACCGGCGCGCTGTGGCCCTGCAATGGGTTCCACACGGGCCGGCGCGCTGATACGACCGGAGGATCGCGAAGAGATTCCGGCCTGCAGGAATCCGAAGCTGGGGAGACCGCCACCGTGCCGCTACCGACCACGCTCGCCGGGCGCTTGCGCCTGCCCGCCATTGCCTCGCCGATGTTCCTCGTCTCGGGCCCCGATCTCGTGGTCGAGACCTGCAAGACCGGCATCCTCGGCACCTTCCCGGCGCTGAACCAGCGCACCAGCGAAGGCTACGCCGCCTGGCTCACGGAAATCGAAGGGCGCCTCGCGGATCTGCCCGATGCCGCGCCCTTCGGCGTCAACCTCATCGTCCACCGCTCCAATCCGCGGCTGGAGGCGGATCTGGCGATCACCGCCAAGCACAAGGTGCCGCTCGTCATCACCTCGCTCGGCGCGGTGCCCGATCTGGTCAAGGCGGTGCACGGCTATGGCGGGCTCGTCTTCCACGACGTCATCAGCCTGCGCCACGCCCAGAAGGCGGCCGAGGCGGGTGTCGACGGCATCATCGCGGTCGCGGCCGGCGCCGGCGGCCATGCCGGCACGATGAGCCCCTTCGCGCTGGTCTCCGAGATCCGCCGCTTCTTTGCCGGCACGATCGTGCTGGCGGGCGCGATCTCGACAGGCGCCCAGATCGCCGCGGCGCAGATGATGGGCGCCGATCTCGCCTATCTCGGCACGCGCTTCATCGCGACGACCGAGAGCATGGCGGACCCCGAATACAAGGCGATGCTGCTGCGCAGCCAGGCCTCCGACATCCTCTACACCCCGGCGATCAGCGGCGTGAACGCCAACTTCATGCGCGAGAGCATCCAGGCCGCGGGGCTCGATCCCGACAACCTCACCGGCCACGGCAAGCTCGATCTCGGCAACGAGGCCAAGGTCTGGAAGACGATCTGGTCGGCCGGCCAGGGCGTCGGTGCGATCGAGGACGTGCCGACGACGGCCGAATTGGGCGCGCGGCTGCTGGCCGAATACCGTCAGGCGCGGGCCTCGCTCGCGGGCTGATCCTCGGTCCATCCGCATCGTCATCCCGGACGCAGCGCAGCGGAACTCCGGGATCCATCATAGGGCGCCGGAGCCCTCCGATGGATCCCGGGGCAAGCCCGGGATTGATGACGGTGCTGGTTCCGAGCCCGCTGTCGTTCCTCAGCCCTTCAGCTTGGCGTTGCACTGGCTCCAGTAGCCGCCGCCCTTCTCGATCCATTTCAGCTCGCCATTGGCGTTGGCGGCCTTGTTGGCGTTGTACTGGTCGGCGCAGGTCTTCAGACGCGCCTTGCCGGCGGTGAGGTCGTTGTACTTGGTCGCCACCGCCTTCGGGAACACGGCGGGCTTGGCCTTGGCCGTCGCGGCGGCGGGCTTGGGCGGCGTGGCGGCCGCGGGAGCGCTGGCCGGCGTCACCGCGGGCTTGGCGGGCTCGCTCACGGCGGCGGCGGCCTCGTTCTCGTCGGCGTCGTCGTCGGCGCATTGGGCCTTGCGGAAATCGTTCCACTTCTGGCCCTTGAGCGTGTTGGCCGTCTTGGCCTCCTGATACTTGGCGCTGCATTCCTTCATCGTCAGGGCTGCCGCGGGAGTGATCGGCAGGGCCGTCAGCGCCAACAGGGCAGCGCCGGTAAGGATGGCATTCCTCAACATGGTCGTCTCCATCGCAAGGGCTCGTCTGCCCCTGCGGCATGGCACTCCCATTCGACCCGGCTGGCAAGCAGCATTTTCACGGCGAGGAGGGACCCTGCGATCCCTGAAGGATCAGGCGAGCGAACGCAGATCGAACGCCGGGTCGGCGGCCTGCTCCGGCGTCGGCGAGAGGCCGGCCGCGAGCAGGCGTCGCCCCATCATGTGATCCGCCGGCCGGTTGATGCTCTCGATCGCGGCGAGGCGGGGCCCGTCATAGCGAAACAGCGAGAAGCGCCCCTCGGCCGGCGAGCCGCGCAGCACGCTGGCGCCGCCCACGACGCCGAGGCCGACCATCTGCAGCTTGACGTCGTACTGGTCGGACCAGAACCAGGGCACGGCCGCGTGAGCCTCGGGTCGCCCGGCGATGGCGGCGCCGACGATGCGCCCCTGGTCGTTGGCGTTCTGAACCGAACTCAGCCGCAGGCGCCGCCGCGCATGAACATTCGGATGGCTGGTGCAGTCGCCCGCCGCGAAGATCAGCGGGTCCGAGGTTCGTCCGAAGGCGTCGACCGCGATCCCGTCCTCCATCGCGAGCCCCGCCGCCGCGGCCAGCTCGACATTCGGCACGGCCCCGACTGCCGCCAGTACGAGGTCGCAGGGCAGGCGCGCACCATCGGCGCAGACGACCGCCGTGACCTTGCCGTCCTCGCCCTCGATGCGCTCGACGCGCGTGTCGAGGCGAATGGTGACGCCATGGCGCTCATGCACGCCCTGCAGATAGGCGGAGATCTCCGGCGCGACGGCATGGCCGATCAGCCGCGGCCCGGCCTCGACCACCGTGACCTGTTGTCCCAGCGTGACAGCGGCGGAGGCGACCTCAAGCCCGATGAAGCCGCCGCCGATGATCACGATCATTTGCGCTGCGGCAAGGCGTGTGCTGAGCGCCTGGGCGTCGTCGAGCGAACGCAGGGAGACGACGCCGTCGAGATCGGCGCCGGGGCAGCGCAGCACCGCAGCCCGCGCTCCGGTTGCCAGCGCGAGCTGCCCGTAGCCGAGCACCGAGCCGTCCGCGAAACGCACCCGACGGGTCTCGCGGTCGATCGCCACCGCATGGCGCCGCGGCAGAAAGGCGATCCCGGCCTCGGCAAAGAAGGAGGCGGCCTTCAGCGGCAGATGGGCTCCGGCCTTACCCAGCAGAAAGCCCTTCGACAGGGGCGGCCGCTGATAGGGCAGATCGGCCTCGTCGCCCGCAAGTGCGATGCGGCCGGCGAAGCCGGCCTCGCGGGCGGCCGCGGCGATGGCGAGCCCCGCATAGGAGGCGCCGATGACGAGGAGGTCGAAGGCGTCGGCCGTCGGCGGGGTCGGGGAAGCGGTGGTCGGCATCGGGCGAGCGTCCAATCTCGAGGCGCCCGGATGGATCTCCGGGGCGCACCACGCCCGAAGGCGCGCCCCGAATCTAGGCGAGACCGCCGCCGCCGCCTATTCGAAAAGCGAAGGCAGCCGTTGCGGAGAATGCAGCGGATTCAGAACGAGGTCGTCAGCCGCGTCAGCCACTCCGGCGAGGCAGCGACGAGCGCGGCTTCGAGGCTCTTGTCCCATCCGGTCAGGATCAGGATGCCGACGGCGACCAGGAAGCCGCCCAGCGCCGTCTTGAAGCCCTGGCCGGCCGACATCATGCGGTTGCGCAGGCTCATCAGCCGGGCCCGCGACAGCATGCCCAGCGCGATCAGCGGCAGGCCGGCGCCCACGCCGAAGGCGAGCATGGTCAACGCGACCGCGCCGAGGTTCTCGCCCTGTGCGGCGAGAACCGACGCCGCCCCCAGCGTCGGCCCGACGCAGGGGCTCCAGACCGCGCCGAGCAGAAGGCCGACCCCAAACTGGCCGCGCAGGCCGTTCGGCGAGAAGCCACCGAAGCGCTGCTCGGTCCAGTTGCTGAGCGGCCCGCCCGCCGCCGCCACCCGCGCATGCAGCGCGGGCAGCATCAGCACGAGGCCGAGCAGGACCAGCATGATCGCCGCCGCCACCCGGAAGACGCCGGTGTCGAGGCCGATCGCGAATCCGATTGTCGCCACGAACAGCCCGATCGCGGTGAAGGACAGCGCCAGCCCCGCCGCGAGCGCGATGGGCCCGTGCCGATGCTCCGAGACCGCCGTACCGAGCACGATCGGCAGCAGCGGCAGGACGCAGGGTGACAGGATCGACAGGATCCCTGCGATGAGGGCAAAGCCGGCACTGGCCATGATGCGTGAGCCTCAGATCGCGCGGGCGAGGAGGGCTTCGATCGACGCCTTGTTGGTGTCGCCGACCGAGCGCCCCATTTCCGCGCCGCCCTTGAAGACGATCAGCGTGCTCTGCTGCTGCGCCTTCAGCCCGCGCAGCGCCTCCTTCTGGCTGTCGAAATCGACACTGAAGACGACGAGGTTCTTGAAGCGCGGCTGCTTGGAGAGTTCTGACAGGATCGGCGCCTGGGCCTTGCAGGTCGGGCACCAGGGCGCGGAGACGTCGATCAGAACCGGCTTGCCGGCCTTCATCGCCGCGTCGAAGGCGGCCTGCGAGAAGGCGGTCTTGTCGAGGGCGAGGGCCGTGAAGCCGGACAGCGTGACAGCCGAGGCGGCGAGGGCGGCGAGAGCGTGGCGACGGTTGAGCATGGGAACCTCTGCGGATGGGAGGACGGTGGGAGCCTGGGGAGCCGACATTCACCTCTTCGGTCCACCGGGTGGTTCCGTTACGTCTTCACACCGAGTTGATGACGAGGCGTGGGGGGAGGCCCGGCTCGAAGACAGGCCGAGACCAGCGGCCAGTCCGGTCGCCGCCTGAGTCCTGACCCGCGCCGCGAAGTGCCGGTCGATCCGGTCGTGGGGCCAACAGACGCAGCAGCCTTCCACATCCGCGCTCGGCACGGCGTCGCAGCCGGCGCGGCATCGGCCCGGCCCTCGCAGCGCGCCTGAGGCCGGTGGCACGGGGCAGGACCAGCAGCGTCATGCCGGCCGCTGCCAGCAAGGCGGCGACATCGATCTGAGCCTCGGCACGCCGATTGAAGCCCGGTCCCGCCCTGAATGTGAAGATGCTCGACCTCGCTGCTGACGACATCGCCGCTGGCATGGGTCATCATGTCGGCGCTCCCATCGAAACCTCGGCTACCGTCATCGGAGGGAAACGCTCAGGGAACAACCATGGGAGGCAGCGTGGAGATGCGAGCCTAACGAAATGCAGCCTTGCCCCAAAACTGGTCATGGGCGCCGCCGCAACTTCGACGCCACCCTACGCCATCCCGTCAATCGCCTGCCTTCGAGGATCGGGCCCCGATGATGCAAAGATCCGATCGGATGCTGCCCGTCGTCCCTGCCGGTCCGACCCGCCCGGAGGCGACGAAACGGGCCGCCGGCGCCGGGCAGCGGGCCGCTGTCCCGCACCGGCTGCTGGCGCTGGTCGCGCGCTGCCAGTGCTGGCGGTGGGGCTAGCCATGCTGGACCGCTTTCTATTGCCCGTCGTCAAAAGTGTTCTGCAGCCGGTCGCCGCGGCCCTGGCGCGGCACGGTGTCGGTGCGGACGGTCTGACGGTGACGGGGTTCGTCATCGGCCTGTGTGCCGTGCCGGCGCTGGCCCTGCAGTTCTACGGGGTCGCACTGATCGCGATTCTGGTCAGCCGGCTGTTCGATGCGCTGGACGGGGCGGTGGCGCGGCTCAACGGCCCGACCGAGCGCGGCGCCTTTCTCGACATCACGCTCGACTTCGCCTTCTATGGCTGCATTCCGCTGGGCTTCGCGCTGGCCGATCCGGCCCGGAATGCGCTGCCGGCGGCGGTGCTGCTCGCAGCCTTCATGGGTACGGGATCGAGCTTCCTCGCCTTCGCCGTCATCGCTGCCAAGCGCGGCCTCACCAGCGACGTCTATCCGCAGAAGGGGATCTACTATCTCACGGGCCTGACCGAGGGCGCCGAGACGATTGCCGCCCTGGCCCTGATGTGCCTCTTCCCTCAGTCGTTCGGCTTGATCGCCTCTGTCTTTGCCGCCGCCTGCCTCATCACCACGCTGACGCGACTGCGCCAGGGCTGGGTGGCCTTCGCGGCGCTGCCGGCCGGGACGAGCGACAGGCCCTTGCAGCCGCCGGCGCCGCGGGAGGATGCTTGAATGGACTCTGCCGGCGCGCTCGCCCGCACGCCGGCAGAAACGATCAGTTCAGGAACTCCGGCGAGATCAGGCTCGGCAGGAACAGCGAGACACTCGGCCACATGATGATCAGCGCGAGCACGAGGAACATCGGGATCAGCATGATCAGCGTGTCCTTGATCGCCGAGCGCATGCTGATGCCGGCGACCGAGCACGAGATCATCAGGCACAGCCCATAGGGCGGAGTCACCAGTCCGAAGGCGAGGCTGACGATGCCGATCATGGCGAAATGGACCGGGTCCATCATCACCGTCTTGGCGAGCGGCGCCAGGATCGGCCCGACGATAATGATGGCGGGAATCGCGTCGAGGAAGCAACCGACGAGCAGGAAGACGCCGGAGATGAAGAAGCCGGTCTCGTAGAAGCCCATGCCCCAGGCCGAGACGCCGGTCAGGATCGCCTGCGGCATCTTGTAATAGGCCATCAGCCAGCCGAAGGCCGACGCTGTGCCGACGCAGAACAGCGTCACGCCGGCGAGCCTCCCGGTATCGAGCAGGGCCGCATAGAGCCCCTTCAGGTTCATCTCGCGATAGACGAAGAGCGACAGGAAGGCGGCATAGACCACCGCGATCGCTGCCGATTCCGTCGCGGTGAACCAGCCGAAGACCTTGCCGCCGATGATGATGCCCGGCGTCAGCAGTGCCAGCGCGGCCCGCTCGAAGGCCGAGAACACCTGCCTGACGGAGGAGCGCGGATAGGTCGGGTAGCCGCGCCGGACCGCATAGGCATGGACCGTCGCCATCTGCGCCACGCCGATCAGCAAGCCGGGAATGACGCCGGCGAGGAACAGCGCGCCGATCGACGTCGTCAGGATCCCGCCCCAGACGATCATCAGGATCGAGGGCGGGATGATGACGGCCAGCACTGCCGAGACCGCGGTGATCGCGACCGAGAAGCTGTCGTCGTAGCCTTCCTTGCGCTGAGCGGCGATGAAGATCTTGGACTGGCTCGCGGCATCCGCCGTCGAGGAGCCGGAGATGCCGGCGAAGAAGAAGGACAGCACCACGTTGATCTGGGCCAGCCCGCCGGGAAAATGCCCGACGAGCGCTCGCGACAGGCTCATCAGCCGGTCCGTCACCCCGCCGACATTCATCAGATTGGCGGTGAGCAGGAAGAACGGCACGGCGAGCAGGATGAAGGAGTTGAACGCGTTGAACGTCTCGCTCATCAGCGTCATCGAATCGAGCCGGGGCTCGATGATCAGGATCGGCAGGCAGGCCAGGCCGAGCGCGAAAGCGACGGGAATCCGCAGGAACAGGCCGAGGAAGAAGCAGCCGAACAGGATAGAGGCAGCCTCGCCCGACGAGAGAACGCTGCCGGTCATGGGCTCTGGGTCTTTCCGAAGAGGACGCGAAGATCGTCGATGAATTGCTCGCCGAGGAAGGCGATCCAGCTCACCCCGGCGATCGGCCAGGCGACATGGATCAGCCAGAGCGGCAATTCGGCCAGTTCGGAGGTCCGGTTCCAGGCGAAGCGGGTGAACTCGACGCCGCCGGTGACGAAGACGATGGCGATCGCGAGCACGCCGAGCTTGGCGACGATGCGCATGAAGGCGTCCCCCCTTGCGCCGAGCGGGGGCAGCAGATCGACGTCGAAATGGGCCGAGTGACGCACGCCGAGCATCGCGCCGATCATCACCGTCCAGATGAACAGGAAGCGGGCGAGTTCCTCGGTCCAGATATAGGAGGGGATCAGGTTGGTGTAGCGCGAGACGATCTGCAGCATCACCGGCACCACCAGGATGCCGACGGAGACGACGACGATGGCCGACAGCAATTGTGCATAGGCCGCCGTCAAGCGCCGCCACAGGCCGGGCCTGCCAGACAGAGAGGCATCCATAAGGGGGTTCCGCATGCGAAGGCGAGGCCCCGGGCGCACAGGCGCCCAGGGCCGGTGGGGGAGCGGGCTGAGGGGTCAGACGCCGGCGATGGCGGCCTGGATGCCGCTGGCGTCGATTTCCTTCGCATAGGCCTGCATGATCGGCTCGGCGAGCTTCTGCATGGTCGGCCGGTCCTCGAACGGGATCCGCTTCAGACGGCCCGCCGCCTCGAGCCTGGCGAGAATCTCGGAATCGCCGCTCGATTCGATCTTGCGCTCGTAATCGGCCGCTTCCTTGCCGGCCTGGATCACCGCATCCTGCAGTTCCTTGGGCAGGGTCGCCATGGTCTTCATCGAGAAGCAGATCGGCCGGACCGAGACGGCGTGCTGCGTCATCAGGATGTTGGGCGCGACCTCGAAGAACTTCATCTGCTCGATGCCGGCCGCCTCGTTCTCGGCCGCCGAGATGACGTTGTTCTGGATGGCGTTGTAGATCTCGTTATAGGCGATCACGGTCGGCGACATGCCGATGGCCGCGAAGCTGCGCGACCAGATCGGCGCGCCCTGGACGCGGACCTTCAGGCCCTTGATCTCGGCGACGTTCTTCAGGGGCTTGTTGGCGAAGAGATTGCGCACGCCGCCGCCACCATAGCCGATCAGCCGGACGCCGGCCTTCTTCTCGATCTCGTCGGCGATCGGGTTGAGCAGACCCTTGTTCACCACCGCTTCCATATGGGGGAAGTCGCGGAAGACGAAGGGCGCGTCGATGAAGGGCGCGGCCTTGGCGAAGGTCGACATATGGGCGGGCGAGACGATCGCGTAATCGACGTTCTTCCCCTGCGCCATATACTCGAAATACTGCTTCTCGAGCCCGAGCGAGGAATCCTTGTGCAGGGTGAAGTTCACCGGCTTGTTGTAGAGCGCCTTCACGCGCTCCTCGAACTTGAGGAGGCCCTGCGTGAACGGGTGCGCGTCGCCGAACTGCACGGCGCCGACCAGCGTCGGCACGGCCTGGGCCCGGACGATGGCGGGGGCGGCGATGGTGGCGGCGACCGCGCCGATGCCCTTGAGCAAGACTCTGCGTTCCATGAAATTGTCCTCTCCCTGCACGCCCCTCTGATGGGAGCTGTCGACAGTTTGTCAGACAAGATCCGATTTGGCCATCACCTTGAACAGCCGATCGAAAACCACGCAAAAGCCTCTGATATATAAGTGAAAATAGACGTCCTGGCGGCCTGGCCGGGCTCGCCCAAGATCTCATCCCGGCGCATCGCGAAGGACTTCCCGTGTGCCAGTTGCGGCGCCGAAGCTCGCCGCCCCCAATCCCGTACTGGCCTTTGCCGAGCAAAACAGCATGATCAGGCGCGGTCGCATCACCCGCTGAAAGTCGGACACGAGATGAATGGCGCATCCGCTCGCGAACCGGCCCTTTGGCGGCGCATCCTGCAGTCACCGTTCACGCGTCTGATCCTGCTCGGCGGGCCGCTTGTCGTCATGATGGCCGTCAGCGACGACCTCATGAAGCACTTCAAGGCGGCGCCATTGAAATCCATCGAGGCCGCAGCGGTCATGGCGGCCCTCGCGGCCGCCTTCTATGGGGGATACGCGCGCTGGGTCGAGCGCCGTCCGGTCGGCGAACTGTCCCTGTCGGGCGCGGGACGGGAATGGGCGACCGGGCTGCTGATCGGCGCGGGCCTCTACAGCGCCTGCGTCGTGATCCTGAGCGCCCTCGGCATGTACCGCATCGAGGGTTTGAATCCCTGGGCCTTCGTGATCCCAGCCGTCGCGATGGCGCTGAAGTCGGGCGTCTTCGAGGAGCTGATCTTTCGAGGCGTGCTGTTCCGCTCCGTCGAGGACATCTTCGGCAGCTGGATTTCGCTGGCGGTCTCCGCCCTCGTCTTCGGCCTCGTGCATCTGGCGAATCCGGCGGGCACCATCCTAGGCGCCATCTACATCAGCATCGAAGCGGGCCTGCTGCTGGCCGCGGCCTATATGCTGACCCGTCGTCTCTGGCTCAGCATCGGCTTCCACATGGCATGGAACTACACCCAGTCCGCGATTTTCTCGGGGATCGTCTCCGGGAATGCGCCCGAGCCGGGCCTGATCCGCTCCAACATCAAGGGCCCCGACCTGCTCACCGGCGGCAGTTTCGGCCTGGAATCGTCGCTGATCGCCCTTGCGCTCTGCACCGTGACGGGCGTGGTGATGCTGATCATGGCGCTCCGGCGCGGCAGGATCGTGCCGCCGGTCTGGAAGCGCAGCGGCTGAGCCGCTCCGGCCCGTCCACCCCCGCAAACCGTAGAAGAGGATCACGAAGGGCTGGCCTAGCCTGGTCTGGCGTGGCCGTGACGCAGGCGCCAGCGGAAGCCGGTGCGCGTCGAGCCGCCCACGGTCGCATCGGCACGGAAGGATGATGGGTGGCGGTGGACCGGAACGGGAATTGGGGCTTCTGCTCTTGATGGACCGCGATCCGGCACGAGCGGGCCAGTTTATGGCAACGCCTTCATGTGGCGCTTGATTCCAGGGCTGGCCTCAAGCGGTCAAGGAGCCAGCCTGTGGCCGGGTCACTCGCCCGCCGGGCACTCCAGAACAGGCTATGGTCAATGGGCGTGATCAGGAATGGCGGCGTCTTGGAAGCCAGGCCGTAATTCCTGACTCCATCGCCGAGGGCGAGGTGCGGCAACGTCGCAATCAAGTCGGTACGTTCAAGCAGGGGCGGAACGGCTGCAAACGTCGGAACATAGGCGCCGACCCGTCGTGACAGGCGTGAAGGGTCGCTGGCAGACTGGATCGGCGAGGGGAGCCTGTCACCAACGGCGACAACGACATGCGGATAGGCCTGCCAGGCCTCTGCGCCCCACGTCTCGAGCGCCGGATGGCCTTTGCGCATGAAACATCCCCATGTCAGGCCGCCGATCGATTCGGACCGGACACCGTCGGGCGCCTTCAACCCGCTGGGTGCAACGACGAGATCGACCTGCTGGTTCGCCAGGTCCAAGAGGCTGTTCTCGCGTGGTCCGCTCCAGGCGATGACAACGTGGGGCGCCTCTGCCAACACACTCTGGATGAAGGTCGCAAGGGATGGTGCCCAAAAGTCAGGGACAACGATGCCAAAGACTCGATTCGAGGTTGCCGGAATGAAGCTGTCGCGGGTCGACAGAACGCGTTGGATGCTCTGCAGGATCGGCCGCACCTCGGCGAACACCTCAAGACCATAGGTGGTGGGAACCATAGCGCCACCCATGCGAATCAGCAGCGGATCGCTCAACTGCTCGCGAAGGCGCTCCAGCGCATGGCTGACGGCCGACTGGGTTCGCCCGAGCCGCTCGGCGGCACGGGAGACATGGCACTCCTCCATCAACACCTCGAAGACGGGCAGAAGGTTCAGGTCGACCCGGCGTAAATCGATTTTGTTCATTAGCGATGAATATTATGAATTTGGTGCATTGCAAGCAGGGTCGTATCGGTCTGCACGTCATCAAGTCAGGAGCGCGCCATGTCTCGGATCGACCGCCGATCTCTGCTCGCCTTGTTCGGATCGTCGCTGCTGGCAGGCCCGGTTTTCGCCCAGGGGACGAGCGTTGCGCCTGCAGATTTCAGGGGCAAGGTGTTCGTCACCGAAAGGGGCGGCGTTCGCGTGCATACCTATCTGGCCGATCCATCCGGCGCGATGGTGACCTCGCATATTGTCGAAACGCAGAATGGCCTGGTGCTGGTGGATGGCCAGTTCGTTGCGACGGCGGCGCAGGAACTCAAGCGTTACTTGGCTTCGCTCGGCAAGCCGGTCACGCGGGCCATTCTCAGTCACGCGCATCCGGACCATTGGTTCGGTTTCAGTCATGCTGGAGTCGCGGAGGTTCATGCCGGGCCGATCACCGGCAAGTTCGTCAGCGAGCGCGGTGCAGCCGTTGTCGCCGAGCGCAAGGTCGAGACGAAAGCTCCTACCATCGTCGGCACGATCTCCGCCGGCGAAGAAACCATCGGCGGTGTGGTGTTCCGGTTCCGCCCAGTGCTTGATACCGAAGCGCCGGAAATCATGACAATAGAACTGCCTCAGGCCGGCGTGCTGATCGCGCAGGATATCGTCTACAACAAGGTCCATGCGGTCGTCAGCCGTCAGATCGACCAGTGGGTCGGGGCGCTGAAGGCGATGGAAACACGTGCTGGCGAGGTTCCCGTCATCCTGCCGGGCCATGGCGAGCCGACCGCACCTGCCAATCTCGCGAACCTCGTGACGTATCTCGAGACGGTCAAGCCGCTCCTCATGGCGAATATCGGCAAGGAGGACCAGGCCAAGGCGATCACCGAGGAAATGGCCAAGGCCTTCCCGGACTACCGGATGCCGCCATTGCTGACCCTCGGCCTTTCTCGCGCCCTGAAGTCCTGAGGAACGGACCGATGATTGGCTCGTCCAAGGCAGTCCCTCGCGCGGTCACCACACGGCGCGGCGTTGTGATGGCAGGTCTGGCCGGCGGATTGCTCGGCCTTTGCACCGCTGCCCGGCCTGTCTTCGCCCAGACGGGCGCCGGCGCCCGCACCATTCCCCTGCGCACACCGGAAGGCCTGACGACCAATCTCGTTCGGGTCACGGCCAGCCGTTTCAGGGAGCGTGACGCGGTTGCAGTCGCGCTGGCCGAGGACGCCCAGAAGGCGCTGCTCGTCCCGGGCTCGGCGGGCAACGGTCCAAGCTTCGCCATGCCTGCTATCGAGTTCGCCAATGGCATCATCGAGGTGGATCTGGCTGCCCGGATCAATGGGCGCGGCCAGCCGGATGTGCGCGGCTTTGTCGGCCTCGCCTTTCACATCGCCGATGATCTCGGCACCTTCGAGGCGGTCTATCTCCGCATGACCAACGGCAGCCGAAACGAGCCGCCGCCACCCGCGCCGCGCAATGTTTTCGCAATCCAGTACATCGGCTATCCGGATCGCTATTGGCGCAAACTGCGGCAGGAGCACCCCAACCGGTACGAGAAGGCCGCGCCGGTCGCCATCGAAAGCTGGCATCGCCTCGGCCTTGAGATCGACGGTGGGTCACTGCGCGCATTCGTGGATGGCGCGGAGGTGCTGACGGTCGCCGACCTCAGCTATCCGGGTCGCAAGGGACGCATCGGCCTGTGGGTTGACGACGGGACCGAAGCGTTCTTTTCGAACCTCAGGATCGTCTCACGCTAGGATCTCAGCCGCGCGTGGAAGACAGGCCAGCGCCTCCTCAAGAGGCAATGCCGACACGCTTGCCCGGCCTTCGGCAGGTAAGGCTGTCACGCGCCAAGACCAGCGGATCGATCGCGTGTTTCGCTTGATCCCGCCGCAGCTGCTCATGCGAATTTGCAATTCGGCCCTGGCGGCAAGGCTGTCGTGTGGATGCCGCGAACCGAGAGCGGCCGGAATCGCGAACTCCCGTTGATTGGGCGACGCGCTCGCAGCGTGCATCTGCGTGTTGCCCAGAACTTGTGAGAAATGGCGGACAGGGCGGGATTCGAACCCGCGATACGGTTTCCCGTATACACACTTTCCAGGCGTGCGCCTTCAACCACTCGGCCACCTGTCCGGCGCGCTGCTTATGACCGCCGAGCCGGCTTCTTTCAAGGGCGATCTGTCGGTGATCCGCAGATCGGGCGAAATCGGCTTTCGGCTTGGTTGCAAAGCGGGAAGTGAAGGGGCACATCGGGGCGGTGATCGATGACCGGGTGAGCGGCGGCGCGCCGCTCGCTCGTCGCATCGAGGGAGCGACCCGGCCCTGAACCGGGCGGCGGGGCGGTCGGGAGAACGGATGGTGCGGTTTCTGCTGCGGCTCGCCGGTTATCTGCTCGTGGCGGCCGGCTTCGTCTCGCTGGTGATCGACGGGGCCCGCTCGATCGCCAATTCCGGCCTCAACTACACGCCGCTCGATCTGGCGCTCTCGACGCTGGCGGGCCTGCGGGGCGAGGCCCTGAAGCCGCTGGTCGAGCGCAGCCTGCATCCCTGGCTGTGGGACCCGGTCCTGGTCCATCTCCTGCAGGTGCCCGCCGCGCTCCTCGCCTTCCTGTTCGGCTTCCTGCTGCTCAGGCTGGGAGCGCCGCGCGAGGCCGCCATCGGCATCGTCACGAGACGGTGAAGAACCGCGTGGCGCGTCGTGCCTGTCGGAACGCCGGAATCATCCCCATATCCTGCGCCGAAACCGTAATGGAGACCGCCATGTTCTTCCTGCGCAAGAAGACCTCCCTGCCCGAGGCCCATGAGGCGCTGCCCGGCCGCGACGCGCCGATCCCGACGGCCGAGCGTCATTTCGTTAACAAGCGCCCGCTCGCCGGACCCTATCCGGAGGGGATGCAGGTCGCGATCTTCGGCCTGGGCTGCTTCTGGGGCGCCGAGCGCAAGTTCTGGCAGATGGGCGAGGGCATCTGGGTGACCGCGGTCGGCTATATCGCGGGCTTTACCCCGAATCCGACTTATGAGGAGGTCTGCTCGGGCCGCACCGGCCACAATGAAGTGGTGCTGGTCGTCTTCGATCCCGCCGTGCTGCCCTATGAGGCGCTGCTCAAGACCTTCTGGGAGAGCCATGACCCGACCCAGGGCATGCGCCAGGGCAACGATGTCGGCACGCAGTACCGCTCCGGCGTCTACGTGACGGATGCACAGCAGCGCGCCGTCGCCGAGCGCTCGCGCGGCGACTACCAGCAGGCGCTGGCGGCGCGCGGCTACGGGCCGATCACCACCGAGATTCTCGAGGCACCGACGTTCTATTTCGCCGAGGACTATCACCAGCAGTATCTCGCCAAGAACCCGGCCGGCTATTGCGGGCTGGGCGGCACCGGCGTGTCCTGCCCGATCGGCGTGGGCGTCGCGGCCGCCTGACGGGCCCGGCTTGCCGGATCGGCAGGGAGCGTGGCAGATGCCGCCGCGAGGCGGGGAGGGGCGAAAGACGATGGCGGGGCAGGGGATCGACGAGACGGACACGGGTGAGCCGAGCAGCGGGGCCGCATCGCGGGGCTTCGGCGCCGCGCTCTCCTTCAGCCGCTGGCTGCTGGCGCCCTTCTACCTGATGCTGGTCGTCGGTCTGGCGGGCCTTCTGCTGAAGGCGCTGCAGGAGGCCTGGCACTTCATCACCCATGTCTTCACCGCCACCGAGGCCGAGGTCATCCTCGCCGTGCTCGCGCTGATCGACCTCACCTTCACCGGCTCGCTGATCGTGATCGTGATCTTCTCGGGCTATGAGAACTTCGTCGCCAAGATCGATGCCGGCACCAGCCGCAACTGGCCCGAATGGATGTCGAAGATCGACTTCTCAGGGCTCAAGCTCAAGCTGATCTCGTCGATCGTCGCGATCTCCGCCATCCAGCTGCTCAAGGCCTTCATGAACGTCAAGGGCACCAGCGACCGCGACCTGATGTGGTATGTGGTGGTCCATATCGTCTTCGTGGTCTCCGGGCTGGTCATGGCCTGGACCGACCGGATCTCCGGCGAGGCGGGTGGCGGCAAGAAGGGCAAGGGGGCGCCGGCCGCGCCCGCATCCTGACGCCCGCGTGGTGACGGCATAACCGGGCCTTAACTTTTCGGTTGATCGGCGCGGCAAAGCCCAAGACAGTGCCTCCCCTCACCGGGGAGTCCGACATGTCACTGCATCTTCGTTCGAAATTCGTCGTCGCCGGCCTTGCTCTGGGCGGCGCTGCCCTCGCCGCCGGTCTGGCCCTGGCTCAGGCGCCCGCCTTCTTCCGCATCGGCACGGGCGGCACGGCCGGGACCTATTATCCGATCGGCGGTCTGATCGCGAACGCGATCTCGGCGCCGCCGCAGCTCGTTTCCACCGCCGTCGCCAGCAACGGCTCGGTCGCCAACGTCAACGCCATCGTCGGCGGCGCGGCCGAATCGGGCTTCGCTCAGGCCGACGTGGCCTTCTGGGCCTATTCCGGCACCGGCGTCTTCGCCGGCAAGCCCAAGGTCGAGGAGCTGCGCTCGATCGCCAATCTCTATCCCGAGAGCGTGCACCTCGTCGTCCGCAAGGCCTCGAACGTGAAGAGCGTCGCCGACCTCAAGGGCAAGAAGGTCTCGCTCGACGAGCCCGGCTCCGGCACGCTGCTGAATGCCAAGGCGATCCTCGCCGCCTTCGGCGTCGGCGAGAAGGACATCACGCCGGAATATCTCAAGCCCAACCAGGCCGCCGAGAAGATGAAGGACGGCTCCGTCGATGCCTTCTTCTTCACCGGTGGTTTCCCGGCGGCGGCGATCTCGGAACTCGCCTCGACCGGCTCGGGCATCGACATCCTGCCGATCACCGGCGCGGCGGCCGAGAAGCTCGCCAAGGACTTCCCCTTCTTCGCCGTCGATGAGATTCCCGCTGGCACCTACAAGGATGTCGGTGCGGTCAAGACGGTGGCGGTCGGCGCCCATTGGGTGACGTCCTCGAAGATCTCGGCCGACACCGTCTATGCCGTCACCAAGGCGCTCTGGAGCGACAAGACCCGCGCGGCGCTCGATGCCGGCCACGCCAAGGGCAAGGCGATCCAGAAGGCGACCGCGCTCAACGGCCTCCTGGGCGTGCCGCTGCATCCCGGCGCCGAGCGCTTCTACAAGGAAGCCGGCCTGCTGAAGTAAGCAGGCCCCGACCGCTCACAGCCAGCGCGCCGTCATTCCGGACGAGCCGCGAAGCGGTGCTGATCCGGAATCCATCGTAAGGCAGCACCTTTCGATGGATTCCGGGTCTTCGCTTCGCTCCGCCCGGAATGACGGCGCGGTTATGTCGACGTTCCCACAAGCGAACCGCCCATCATGACCAGCCAGCCTTCCGCAGCCGAGCTCGCCAAGCTCGAGGAGGAACTCGATCCCGAGATGCAGTTCCGCAAGGTGCCGCATGGCACGGCGCTGATCGTCGGCGGGCTGCTGCTCGCGCTCTCGGCCTTCCATTACTACACCGCCGGCTTCGGGCTGCTGCGCGAGACGACGCATCGCGGCATCCACCTCGCCTTCGTGCTCGGGCTGATCTTCCTGGTCTTCTCGGCCCGCAAGAGCCAGGGCCGCACGGTTCACGCCTCTTCGCTCTGGAGCCCCGGCGGCGTGCCGCTCTATGACTGGATCTTCGCGCTCGCCGTCGCGGTCTCCAGCCTCTATGTCCCCTGGATCTTCGAGGACATGGTCTTCCGCATCGGCAACCCCTCGACGCTCGACGTGATCATGGGCTCGATCACGATCATCCTGATGATCGAGGCGACGCGCCGCGCCATTGGCTGGGGCCTGCCGCTGATCGCGCTCTTCGCGATGACCTATGCGATCTTCGGCAACTGGTTTCCCGGCATCTTCCTGCATCCCGGCGCGACCTGGTCGAACCTCGTCAACCATCTCTATCTGACCAGCCAGGGCGTCTATGGCGTCGCCCTCGGTGTCGTCGCCACTTATGTCTTCCACTTCGTGCTTTTCGGCGTGCTGGCGACCCGCATTGGTCTGGGGCGGCTGTTCCTCGGCGTCGCGGCGGCCGTCGCCGGGCGTTATGCCGGCGGCCCGGCGAAGGTCTCGATTTTCGGCTCGGCGCTGTTTGGCATGATCTCGGGCTCCTCGGTCGCCAACACCGTGACCGTCGGTTCGCTGACGATCCCGATGATGATCCGCCTCGGCTATCGCCGCCACTTTGCGGCTGCCGTCGAATCAACCGCCGCGACGGGGGGGCAGATCACCCCGCCGATCATGGGCGCGGCGGCCTTCCTGATGGTCGAGTTCCTCAACCTGCCCTACGCCTCCATCGTCATCGCCGCGATCATTCCCGCCTTCATGCATTTCTACGGCGTGCTGATGCAGGTGCATTTCGAGGCGCGCAAGACCGGCATGGCGGGCATGACCGATGCCGACGCGCCCAAGCTCTCGGAGGTCTTCGCCCGCGACTGGCCGACGATCGCGCCGCTGTTTGCCCTGATCATGGTGCTGTTCACCGGCTACACGCCCTATCTCGCCGCCTTCTGGGGCATTACGGGCTGCATGCTCGTCGGTCTCGCGCATCACCGCGCCGCCTCGGCCCTCGTCTTCGCGCTGGCGATCGGGCTGGCCGCGCCGACCGAATTCCTGCGCGTGCCCGGCGTCAACTTCGCCTTCACGGCGGCGGCCTTCCTCGTCATGGCCCATGGCGTGCTGATGAAGTCGACGGAAGGCCGCAAGCGCGTCGACGATATGATCGACGCCTTCATCCTCGGCGCGAAATACGCCATCGGCGTCGGCGCGGCTGCGGCGACCGTCGGCATCATCGTCGGCGTGGTCACGCTGACCGGCGTCGGCTTCAAGATCTCCTGGATCGTGACCTCACTCGCCGACCAGTGGGCAAGGGGCATCTCCGGGCTGATCCCGTTCTTCCCCTTCGACCTGAAGAGCGCGACGCTGTTCTTCACGCTGCTGCTGACCGGCCTGGTCTGCATCCTGCTCGGCTGCGGCGTGCCGACCACGGCCAACTACATCATCATGGTCACGGTCGCGGCGCCGGCGCTCGGCATGCTCGGGGTCAACCCGCTCGTGGCGCATTTCTTCGTATTCTACTACGGCGTGCTGGCCGACATCACGCCGCCGGTCGCGATTGCTGCCTATGCCGGGGCGAGCATGGCCGGGGCAGACCCCTTCAAGACCGGCAACACCGCCTTCCGGCTCGCGCTCGGCAAGGTGCTGGTGCCCTTCGTCTTCGTGTTCTCGCCCTCGATGCTGATCATGGTGCCGGGCTTCACCTGGACCGAGCTCGTCGGCTCGACCGCCGCCTGTATCGCCAGCATCACCTTGCTCTCCGCGGCCTTCGCGGGCTGGTTCCTGGCACCCCTGGCGATGTGGGAACGCCTCCTGATCGCGCTCGCCGCCCTGCCAATGATCCTGGCCACGCCGACCAGCGTGCTGGCCGGGCTGGTCATCGCCGCACCCGTGCTGCTGCGGCAGGTGATGGCACGCAAGGCTGCGACCACGGCATGAGTTCTCGATCTGTTCTTGCGCGGGGCGAGAAGCTCCGCTAGCCTCCTCGCGGGTCATGGGGTGGCGCTGATGGTGACGCGGGTCACGACGGTGGCGTTCGAGGGCATCGAGGCGCGCGCTGTCGATGTCCAGGTTCAGGTCACGCCCGGCGGCGTCAATTTCATCCTGGTCGGCCTGCCCGACAAGGCGGTGGGCGAGAGCAAGGAGCGGGTGCGTTCTGCGCTGATTGCCTCGGGCCTCGCCCTGCCGGCCAAGCGCATCACCGTCAATCTCGCCCCCGCCGACCTCCCCAAGGAGGGCAGCCATTACGATCTCCCGATCGCGCTCGCCGTGATGGCGGCGATCGGTGCGATTCCGGCCGACGCGCTGGCGGGCTACACCGTGCTGGGTGAACTCGCGCTCGATGGCTCGATCACGGCGGTCGCCGGCGTCCTGCCCGCCGCCACCGCTGCCTATGGTCGCGGGCAGGGGCTGATCTGCCCGCATGCCTGCGGGCCCGAGGCCGCCTGGGCGGCGGCCGACATCGACATCCTGGCGCCGCGCTCGTTGATCCAGCTCGCCAACCATTTCAAGGGCACGCAGGTGATGGCGCGGCCGGAGCCCTCGGTCGCGCGTCAGGCCGGCTCCTTGCCGGATCTCGCTGACATCAAGGGCCAGGAGAGCGCCAAGCGCGTGCTCGAGATCGCCGCCGCCGGCGGCCACAATCTCCTGATGAACGGCCCTCCGGGAGCCGGCAAATCGATGCTGGCGAGCCGGCTGCCCTCGATCCTGCCCCCGCTCAGCCCGCGCGAACTGCTGGAGGTCTCGATGGTGCTCTCGGTCGCCGGCCATCTCGCCGACGGCGCGCTGACCGACCGGCGGCCGTTTCGCGCCCCGCATCACTCCGCCTCGATGGCGGCGCTCGTCGGAGGGGGACTGCAGGCCAAGCCCGGCGAGGTCTCGCTCGCCCATCACGGCGTGCTCTTCCTCGACGAGCTGCCGGAGTTCCAGGCCCAGGCGCTCGATGCGCTGCGCCAGCCGATGGAAACCGGCGACGTCTTGATCTCGCGGGCCAATCACCGCGTCGTCTATCCGGCCCGTTTCCAGCTCGTCGCCGCGATGAACCCCTGCCGCTGCGGCAAGGCGACCGAGCCCGGTTTCGCCTGCCGGCGCCAGCCGAACGAGCGTTGCATGGCGCAGTACCAGAGCCGCATCTCCGGCCCGATGCTGGATCGCATCGACATTGCCATCGACGTGCCCGCCGTGACCGCCGCCGACCTCATTCTGCCGGCTGCGAGCGAAGGCTCCGCGGAGGTCGCGGCCCGCGTGGCCGCGGCGCGGCGCCTCCAGACGGCGCGGTTCGAGGCGCTCGGGCTGAGCGGGATCAGCACCAATGCGGCCTGTCCGGTGCCGGTGCTCGACGAGATCGCAAGGCCCGACAATGCCGGGCTGGCCCTGCTGCGCGAGGCGGCTGATGCGATGCGGCTTACCGCACGGGCCTATCATCGCGTGCTCAAAGTCGCGCGCACCCTGGCGGATCTCGACGGGGACGCGAAGGTCGGCCGGATTCATCTCGCTGAAGCCCTGTCCTATCGGGCGCGGGGCGAGCAGGTCGCGCAGGCGGCGTGAAGGATCGCCGGCCTCGCGGGCCGCCGCGAAGGTTAACGAATTCCCCTCCGCGACCCCTCTGATTTGTCGTTCTTCCCAACGGTTCTTCAACGCGCCTTCGCTAGCGTCGGCGTCATGGAACCTCTCGCCATGACATGGGCTGCTCTCGCGGTGATCGTGCTCGCGCTGTTTGCGGGCGGCGCGACGCTGATGCTGCTGCGTCAGCGCGACCGGATCGTCCGTCAGGCGGCCGAACTGGCTGGAGACGTCGAGGCGCTGAACGACCGCCTCTGGGTTCTCGCCGACAGCGAGGAGCACTACCGCAGCCTGATCGAGGCGCAGGGCGACCTGATCGTCCGGCGCGACGGTACCCGGGTCGTCTATGCCAATGCGGCCTATGCCGCCCTGCTCGGTCTCGACGAAGCGCAGGTCGTCGGCTCGGTCGCACAGCCTCAGTGCATCGCCTGCCGGCCCGCTTTGGCACTGGAGGGTGGGGCGCGCGTCTTCGATGAATGCGTGGCGACGCCGGAGGGCGAACGCTGGATCTCCTGGGTCGAGACGGTCGTGCCCGTCGCGCTCGGCCAGAGCGTGTTGCAGCGGGTCGGCCGCGACATCACCGCCCGCATCGCCGCCGAGCAGGAACTGGTCGAGGCCAGGGCCCGCGCCGAGAGCGCCAACGAGGCCAAGTCGCGCTTCCTCGCCACCGTCAGCCACGAGTTCCGGACGCCGCTCAACGGCATCCTCGGCATGGCCGATCTGCTCGGCGACACCGGGCTCGATCCGGAACAGGCGACCTATGTCCGCGCGCTGCGCACCTCCGGTGAGGCGTTGCTCGGGCTCGTCGACGACATTCTCGACTTCGCCAAGGTCGAGGCCGGCAAGCTCGACCTCGCGCAGGACCGCTTCGATCTCGGCCTGCTGCTGGAGACCGTCTCGGAGCTGATGGCGCCACGCGCCCAGGCCAAGGGCATCGAGCTGGCGGCGCATCTGTCACCGGACATGCCGACCCATTTTGTCGGCGACCGCGATCGCCTGCGCCAGATCCTGCTCAATCTCGTCGGCAACGCGATCAAGTTCACCGATCGCGGCGGCGTCGGCATCCGGATCGCGCGCGAGGGCGACATGGTCGACATCGAGGTCGCCGATACCGGTCCGGGCGTTCCCGAGGACCGCCGCCAGGCGATCTTCGAGGAATTCGAGCAGGCCGACGATTCCTCGGCCCGGCGCCATGAAGGCACCGGCCTGGGGCTCGCCATCGTGCGCCGCCTCGTCGGGCTGATGGAGGGCGCGGTCTGGGTCGAGGGCCGTGGCGGCGGAGGTTCGGTCTTCCGCGTCCGGCTGCCCCTGACGGTTGCCGCTGAATCGGCACAGCCGGCCTTGCCGGAGTGGCAGGGCAAGCACGTCCTCGTCGTCTCGGCGGCCCCGTTCGGCGCGGATTTCCTGCGCGAATCGATCGCGGCGGCCGGCGCCAGCGCCACGCAGGCGGTCGATGCGGGGCAGGCGCAGGCCCTTCTGGGCTCCGATGCGGCCTATGACGCAGTCCTCATCGATCAGGATATCGGCCGCGACGATGCCGTCGCCCTCGCGCAGGCGGCCCGCCTGGCCGGGGTTCGGGAAAGCCTGATCATGCTCTCGCCGCTGGAGCGGCGCCAGTTCGGCTCGCCCCGTGAAGCCGGCTTCACCGGCTTCCTGGTCAAGCCCGTCCGGGCTCGCTCGCTCTATCAGCGCCTGTCGCCGCGCCCGGCGAGTGCCGCGCCGGTCGAGACACGAGGGTACATCCAGTCCTCGATCCTGCGCCCGCGCCTGACCGTGCTCGTCGCGGAGGACAACGAGATCAACGCCCTGCTGGCGACACGCACGCTGGAGCGTTTCGGCTGTGCGGCGATCTGGGCCCGTGACGGGAGCCGGGCGCTGGCCGCTGTCGCGGACGGCTTCGCCGGGACGGGACCCTGCTTCGATCTCGTCCTCCTCGACATCCGCATGCCGGAGCTCGATGGGCTCGCTGTGGCCCGCGCCGTCCGCGAACTCGAACAGTCGCACCCGCATCTGCCGCCGCTGCCCATGATCGCCGTCAGCGCCAATGTCGCGGAGGGGGATAGGGCGGCCGCGCTGGCCGCAGGCATGGATGATTGCCTGGCTAAGCCCCTCGACCGTGCCGCCCTGCAGCGCTGGCTCGATCGCGTCGCCGTGCCGCAACCGATCGATCGCTCGGCCTGACCGTTCGTCATCGGCATGCCGCAGTTCTGTCGCGAGATTGTCAGAACCATGGTGCATTTCTGCAATGTTGCAGAAACCTGCGACCTGGGAGACAAGGCGAGCGATGGCACCCGAGCTCCACGCGCATCAGGTTGAGCCGGCTCGCCATGGGTCCGCCGGTGGCCTGCTCTTCTCCCGCCTCTCCCCCCTTCGACTCATCGGCAGCGAGAAAATCCGTCGCTTCGGGCGCCAGCCGGCGACGCCCGACCCGTTGTCGGGAAGTCTCGGCCGCAGCGGCGCCCTCGAGGTCAGGCTGGCCCGTGGGCCGGCCGAGATCTGGCGGGCGCAGCGCCTGCGCTACCGCGTGTTCTACCAGGAAATGTCGGCGCGGCCCGATGCCGTGTCCCGCATGTTCCGTCGCGATGCCGACCGTTTCGATGCGGCTTGTGATCATCTGCTGGTCATCGACCACGCCGCGCGCGGCCGCTTCGGCGGGGTGAAGCCGAAGATCGTCGGCACCTACAGGCTGATGCGGCAGGGCGCCGCCCAGCGGCTGGGTGGCTTCTACACCCAGGGCGAGTTCGATCTCGCGCCGCTGATCGCGCGTCATCCGGGCAAGCGCTTCCTCGAGCTCGGCCGGTCCTGCGTGCTCGAGCCCTATCGCAGCAAGAAGACCGTCGAGCTGCTCTGGCACGGCATCTGGGCCTATGTCCGGCACCACCAGATCGACGCGATGTTCGGCTGTGCGAGCTTCGATGGCACTGATCCGCAGACCCTGGCCCTGCCTTTGAGCTTTCTGCACCACCACGCCCGCTCGGCCGGCGAGTGGAGCGCGACGGCCCACGGCCACCAGTTCGTTGAGATGGATCTTTTGCCGGCACAGATGGTCGATGCGAAGCTGGCTCTCAAGCAGATGCCGCCGCTGATCAAGGGCTATCTGCGGCTCGGTGCCCGCTTCGGCACGGGTGCCGTGGTCGACCGCCAGTTCGGCACCACAGACGTCCTGGTGATCCTGCCCGTGGAGGCGATCGACCAGCGCTATGTCGCCTATTACGGCGATGAAGGGCAGCGCTACGCCGCGTGAGCATGCCGCGCGGGAGAGTCAGTCCCCGCCGGCCAGCAGAACCGGCAGCGCGTCGCGATAGGTCGGGTAGCGGAAGGCGTAGCCGAACTCGCGCTTCACCAGCGCGTTCGAGACACGTTTGTTCTCGCCGTAGAAGCTCGCCGCCATAGGAGACAGCTTGGCCGGGTCGAACGGCGTCTCGGGCGGCGGCGTCAGCCCCGCCAGCGCCGCGGCATGGACCACCACGTCCTGCGGCGGGGCCGGCTCGTCATCGGTGACGTTATAGATCGCGCCGGGACGCGGGGCCGCGATCGAGGCCATCAGCACGCCCGCGATGTCGTCGACATGGATGCGGTTGAACACCTGCCCGGGCTTGACCAGCCGCGTCGCGGTTCCGGTTCGCAGCTTCACGATCGGATTGCGGCCGGGCCCGTAGATGCCCGAGAGCCGGAAGATCTGCACGGCCTTGCCGGTCCGCTCGCCCAGTGCCAGCCAGTCGCGCTCGATCTGCAGGCGCAGCTGCGAACGGAAGCTCGGCCGCGGCGCGGTCGCCTCGTCGATCCAGGCTCCGCCATGGTCGCCATAGACGCCGATCGTCGAGAGATAGCCGATCCAGCGCAAGGCGGGCGCTGCTTCCAGAGCCAGACCGAGCCTTTGGAATGCCGGATCGCCGCCCTCGCCCGGCTGCACCGAAACGAGCACGGCCTCGGCCTCGGCGACCGCCGCTGCCAGCGGCGCGGAGACCGCAAAGCCATCGAAGACGAGGGTGCGGATACCCTCGCCGCTGAGCCGCGCCGCTTTCTCCGCCGTGCGCACCGTGCCGGTCACCTCCCAGCCGCGCGACAGCGCTTCGCGCGCGAAGAAGCCGGCGGAGTAGCCGACGCCGAGGATCAGGAGCTTCATGAGGCGGCATCCGTAGCAGGCGGGAGCGCCAGCCATTCGCGGCGCACCTCCTCGTCCTTTTCCATGGCGAGCCCCTTGCCGGCAAGTGAGCGGGCCTGCGGCGGATCGAGCCGGATCAGAGCCCAGGCCGCCATCGCCCGCACCAGCGGGGAGGGGTCGGCGAGCAAGGTCACGGCGCTCGCAGCGAGTTCCGGTCGGCCGCTGTTGCCGATCGCGATCAGCACATTGCGGATGAAGCGGTCACGTCCGGTGCGCTTCACCGGAGTCCCGGCGAAGAGCGCACGAAACGCCGGATCGTCGAGACGGGCGAGGTCGGCCAGCGGCAGCGCATGGAGTTCGTCGCGCAGCGAAAGCCTTGTCTCGCGCGCTGCTTCGGCGAACTTGTTCCAGGGGCAGACGGCGAGGCAGTCGTCGCAGCCGAAGACGCGGTTGCCGATGCCGGGCCGCAGGGCGGGATCGATATGGCCGGGATGCTCGATCGTCAGATAGGCGATGCAGCGGCGCGAATCGAGCTGGTAGGGCGCGGGAAAGGCGTCGGTCGGGCAGATGTCGAGACAACGCCGGCAGGACCCGCAATGGTCGGTCTCGGCCGCGTCAGCCGGCAGCTCGGCGGTGGTGTAGATCGCGCCGAGGAAGAGCCAGGAGCCATGTTCGCGCGAGACCAGCACGGTGTGCTTGCCCTGCCAGCCGAGCCCGGCCGCCTGCGCCAGCGGCTTTTCCATCACCGGCGCGGTGTCGACGAAGACCTTGACGTCGGCCCCGCCCTGAGCGGCGAGCAGCCCCGCGACGCTCTTGAGCTTGCCCTTGATCACCTCGTGATAATCGCGCCGGCGCGCATAGAGCGAGATCGCGGCTTGGTCGGGATGGTCGAGCACCGCCAGCGGATCGCTCTCAGGTGCATAGCTCATGCCCAGCATCACCACCGAGCGGGCCTCGCTCCAGAGTCGGCGCGGGGCGGCGCGCTGGTCCGTGCGCTCTTCCATCCAGGCCATCTCGCCCTGGTGGCCCTGCTCCAGCCAGGCGGCGAGCCGGCCGGGCGCCTCGGGGATCGATTCGGCTGAGGTCACGCGTGCGACGGAAAAGCCTTCCGCAAGGGCACGGGCGACGACCGCCTGCTTGAGGCGCTCGGGCTTCAGAAGTCGAGGTCGTCGTAATGAGCGCTCGGCGCCATGCCCGGCACCCGGTCGCTCAGCAGCGGCCGGAAGCTCGGCCTCGACTTGATCCTCGCATACCATGCGCGCGCCGCTTCATCCTCGTCCCAGGGCACGTCGCCGAGATAATCGACGCAGGAGAGATGCGCCGCGGCGGCGAGATCGGCATAGCTCAGCTCGGAGCCGGCCAGCCAGTTCCGCTTGGCTGTGAGCCAAGCGATGTAGCGCAGATGATAGCGCACATTGGCGCGCGCCGCGCGGATCGCGCTCATCTCGGGCGGACCGCCGCCCTCCTCGCGCGCCATGAAGCGCTTCATCACCTTCTCAAGAACCAACGGCGCGGTGATCTCGTCGTTGAACTTGATCGAGAACCAGTCCAGCAGCCGGCGCACCTCGACGCGCGGGCCCGGTCCTTCCGGCAGCAACCGCCGTTCGGCCAGCGCCAGCCCCCGCGTTTCGTCGAGAAATTCGGCGATCGGGCCGGCGCCGGGCACGGTGAGCCCGGTGTCCTCGCTGAACACGGGCGTCGTGCCCGCTGGGTTCATCTCCAGGAAATCGCGCCGCCGTTCCCAGACGCGCTCCTCGACCAGGTTCGCCTCGAGGCCGAACTCGCCGAGCACCAGGCGGATGAAGCGCGAATGCGGGCATAGCGGGTAGTGATGAAGGGTCGCCATGGCACTCATGAAACAGGCAGGTGGGGCCGAAGCAGGGCCGCAAGACACAATCGCGTCCGCAGAGGCGCAGCGCGCCGCTATAAAGCCGCCCGGTGAGGCTCACAACCCGCTTGGCGGCTTTGGCTGCGAAATGCCGCGTTCGGGTTGGGATTTTGGTAACCAATTCGCAAAGAGCTGAGCCTATCGATGCGGGGCTGGACGATTGCCCCGCACAGCCCGGGACCGACGAGGACGAGCCGCCATGGAAAACCTGTTCGAGGCGCTCATCCTCGGCATCGTCGAAGGGCTCACCGAGTTCCTGCCGGTCTCCTCCACCGGGCACCTGCTGCTGCTCGGCCATTTCCTCGGCTTCGAATCGAACGGGAAATCCTTCGAGGTCCTGGTCCAGCTCGGCGCCATCCTCGCCATCACGCTGGTCTATTTCCGCCGCCTGCTCGACATCGCGCTGCGCATCCCGAGCGACCCGGCCGCCCGGCGCTTCGTGCTCGGCGTGCTCGTCGCTTTCCTCCCGGCGGCGCTGATCGGCGCCCTGCTGCACGGCTTCATCAAGAGCGTGCTGTTCAATCCGGTCATCGTCTGCTGCACGCTGATCGCCGGCGGCCTGATTCTGCTCGTGGTCGATGATCTCGAACTCGAGGAGAAGCACCAGGACGCCACCACCTTCCCGCTGGCGATGTATCTGAAGATCGGGCTGATCCAGTGTCTGGCGATGGTGCCCGGCGTCTCCCGCTCGGGCTCGACCATCGTCGGCGCCATGCTGCTGGGGGCCAGCAAGCGCGCGGCGGCGGAGTTCTCCTTCTTCCTGGCCATGCCGACCATGGCGGGGGCCTTCGCCTACGACCTGCTCAAGAACTACAAGACACTGACGGTCGACGACGTCACGCTGATAGCGGTCGGGTTCGTGGCGGCCTTCGTCTCGGCCCTGATCGTGGTGCGCAGCTTCCTCGACTTCGTCTCGAAGCGCGGCTTCGCCCCCTTCGCCTGGTGGCGGATCATCGTCGGGCTGTTCGGGCTCGCTGGGCTCTGGATCCACGGCTGACGAACGTCGCACGGCAGGACTTGCAGTCGCTGCCCGCGTGCAGCACGCTGTCGGAATGGGACCTGGGCCGGCTGCTCCAGACGAGGCGCTCTACGATCTGTGCATCGGGCAACCGGGCCGGTTCGCGAAGCGCTTCAACGCGACACTCCGCTTGACCGACGAAGGCATCGATTATGCGCTCGAAGGTCGGTCGGGCTTGCGCCCTTATTCTGGGCTGAAGGCGGTCCGGATTCAGCTGTTCTCGCCGGCCCCGCACCTCTCCGCGCTGATCCAACTCGACTTCATCAAAGGCTGGCCCCTGATCGTGCATTCCTCCACGCTCGACGGCCAGATTGCCGAGGGACAAGGCCGCACCTTCGTCGCCTTCGTCGCGGATCTGCATCGCCGCCTCTCGCCGCAGGACAAGGCTCGCATCGTCTTTCGCCGCGGCTTCTCGCCGGTCAGGCACCTCGTGATCACGATCGGCGCCGTGGTGATCGCGGTTCCCGCTTTCGGGCTCCTGCTGTTGGCGCTCGTCGGACAGGTGCCGCTGGGCAAGGCGATCTGGCCCGGCATCCCCGGTGCATTGCTTGCCGCGGCTTTCCTCAACCTCGCTTTCTGG
This sequence comes from Allobosea thiooxidans, assembly GCA_943372485.1. GTDB lineage: Bacteria > Pseudomonadota > Alphaproteobacteria > Rhizobiales > Beijerinckiaceae > Allobosea > Allobosea thiooxidans_A. The sequence continues at coordinate 14,876 of CALRYW010000015.1, read as the reverse complement.
TCCCGGCCGGGCCGCTATGATCCCGAGCGCTTGCCGGATGGGCTCTGGCCTCGGAACTAGCCGCGCGCGTCACCCGGGATGCCCCGGCCCGTCATCCCGGTTCTGCTGCGGCGGCAGGCCGCGCGGCAGCGTCGCCGTCTCGCGTTCAATCATGCGGTGGACGACGGGCGGATTTGGCCCCTTGTGCAGGGCCCGCACCCGGTCGGCGATCTCGGCGTCGGCCTGGGTGATGCGCTGGGCCTGGCGCACATACTCCACCCAGGTCGGGGTGTCGTAGCGCTCGACCCAGAGCTCCGGATCGGTTAGGTCGCGCAGCAATGTCCAGTGCCGCGCCCCATCGCGCCGACGGATGCGGCGCCGTTCCGCCATCGCCTTGAGGAACTCGACCACGTCCTCCTCGCGGATCAGCCATTCGATCGTGACGATCACCGGCCCGCTGCGCGGCTCGATGCCGACAGCGACCTTCGGCTCGCGCCAGCGGCTGAGCGGATCGAGATTGAGCGCCTCGAGCGGGGGAAGCTGGTAGCGGAAGCCCAGCGCCGCCCCGGCCAGCAGCGCGAAGGCCGAGATGATGAGCGCCTGCTCCGCGCCGAAATGCACCACGGCCTGGCCCCAGACCCAGCTGCCCGCCGCCATGCCGCCGAAGGCCGCCATCTGGTAGATCGCCAGGGCGCGGCCCACGACCCAGCGCGGCGCCGAGAGCTGGACCGTGGCGTTGAAGGTGGACAGCGTCATCACCCAGCAGGCGCCGGCCACGGCCAGCGCCGGCATGGTCAGCCACATCGTCGTGCTGACGCCCAGCAGGGCGGCGGAGGCCGCATAGGCGGCGAAGGTCGCCCGCACCAGCGCCTCGGTGGTCAGCTTCCGCCGCAGCCTCGCGCTCAGGAAGGCCCCGACCACGGCGCCGGCGCCGAAGGCGCCGAGCAGGACGCCGAACACGATCGGGCCGCCCTTGACCAGGTCGCGCGCGATCAGCGGCAGCAGCGCGAGCGCCACGATGCCGCCGAAGCCGAAGGCGAAGGAGCGCAGGATGACGCTGCGGATATTGGGAGACATCGCGACATAGCGCAGTCCGGCCCCCATCGCGATCAGCAGGGTTTCGCGCGGCAGCACGCGCTCCACCTTGGGGGGGCGCCAGCGCGCCAGCACGGTGATCAGCGCGACATAGCTGAAGGCGTTGAGCACGAAGGCGGCGACCGCGCCCGCCGCCGCGACAATGGCGCCGCCGATGGCCGGGCCGACGCTGCGCGCGATGTTGAAGGCGACGCTGTTCAGCGTCACCGCGGCCGGCACGTCGCGGCGCGGCACCATGTCCCCGACCGAGGATTGCCAGGCCGGGTTGTTCAGCGCCGTGCCGCAGCCGATCAGGAAGGTGAAGCCGAGCAGAAGCCAGGGGGTCATCAGCTCGAACCAGGCGAAGACCGCGAGCAGGATCGAGACGAGGAGCATGAAGCCCTGCGCCGTCAGCATGATGCGCCGGCGGTCGTAATTGTCGGAGATCGCCCCGGCGGCGAGCGAGAACAGCATCACCGGCAGGGTCGTCGAGGCCTGGACGAGGGCGACCATATCCGGGGAATCGGCGATCGCCGTCATCATCCAGGAGGCGCCGACCATCTGGACGAGCCCGCCGAAATTCGAGGCGAGGCTGGCGAACCACACCGCCCGGAAGATCGGCTGGCGCAGTGGCACGAAGGGCGAATTTCGCCCGGGATCCGGGGCGACGCCCTCGGCCGCGAGCTCGGCCCGCGCTACGTCGGCTGTCGGCTGAGCTTGGGGATCGTCAGGCATCCCATAGGGTTAGAGCCTCGCCCCCGGCCTGCCAACCGCGATTGCGCGCGGGGCCGGCTTGCGTCAGGACACCGCGCCCGCCGGCGTGCCCGCCCGGCCGCGGCGCTCCTGCCGGTTGCCGCGGCGGCGGAAGGCCCCGCAGAGCGCGACGGCCAGCCCGGCGAGCGCCACCCAATGGCCCGGCCGCAAGGCGGCGAGATCCTGATAGACCACGACATCGGCATTGGCCTGGAAGACGAGCCAGGCCGAGGCCCCCGTGGCGAAGGCATACCAGGCGGTCTCGCACAGCGCCGTCGCGAGCCCGGTCGCCAGAGCAGCCGCGACCAGAACCGGGGTCGTCGGGGCCACCTTGAGCCGGTCCAGCCCGCGATAGACGATCAGCAGGGCGAAAAGCCCGATCATCAGCGCCGGCTGCGTCACGTCGATCTTGGATTGCAGGGCGAAGTGCAGCAGGGCGAGCAGCATGATCGGATGGACGAGGTTGTGCAGCGTCTGCCAGCGCCGCGTGCCCAGCCGCCGGATCATGCCGTCGGTCGAGGTCGCGCCCAGAGCGACGAGCCCCGCCAGCGCGGTGATGCCGACGAGCAGATAGAAGCGCTTGACGATCTCGGAGACGATCAGGCCCCAGTCGAAGGCGAGGTCGATGCAATAAAGCGCCAGATGCGCGGCGGCGTAGGCCAGCACCGAGAGCCCGAGCATCCGGCGCACGCCGATGAGCTTGCTCCAGTCGAGGATGCGCCGCAGCGGCGAGATCGCCAGCGTCACCAGCAGCAGACGCACCGACCAGGTGCCGGTGTCGTGGACCGCCCGCGTCCAGGGCTTCGAGCCGAGCTGCCCCGTCCAGGCTTCAAAGGCGAGGATCGCGGCCGGGACCAGCACCAGCAGGAAGACGCCCAGCCGCAGGCCCGACAGGCGCCCCTGCCGATCCAGCCATGGCAACCATTGCGTCATCGTGCCCTCCAAATCCTGCAGCGGCTGCTTGCGATACGCGAGAGTTCGGGCATTTGTCTCATGCAGGCGCACACAAGCCCGTGAACGCCACACGCTCATGGAAGCCCATCATGCCCACCGTCGTCTTCGATGTCGGCAATGTCCTGATCCGCTGGGACCCGTTCCGGGTCTATCGCGAGATGATTCCCGATGACGAGAAGCGCAACTGGTTCCTGCACAACGTTTGCACCGCCGCCTGGAATCTCGAGCAGGATCGCGGCCGCAGCTGGGCGGAGGGCGTCGCCCTGCTCGTCGCCAGCCACCCGGAATGGGAAAACCAGATCCGGGCCTATGACGAGCGCTGGCACGAGGCCGTGCCCGGCCTGATCGAGGACAGCGTGGCGGTGCTGGAGGAACTGAAGGGGCGCGGCGACAAGGTCTACGCCATCACCAATTTCTCGCGCGAGAAATGGGCCGAGTGCCTGGTCCGCTTCCCTTTCCTGCAGAGCTTCGACGGCGTCGTCGTCTCCGCGCATGAATGCGTCATCAAGCCCGACCCGGCGATCTACCGCATCCTGCTGGAGCGCTACGATCTCGCCCCCGCGGACTGCATCTTCGTCGACGACAGCGCCCGCAACATCGAGACGGCCCGCCAGCTCGGCATGAAGGGCGTCCATTTCGTCGAGCCGATCGACCTGCGGGCGGAGCTGGCGAGGCACGGCGTCGCCTTCTGAGCGCATGATGGGTCGGCGCGCAGCGGGCGATGTGGCTGACGCGGCCGGCCGCTAGCATCACGCCGACCAAAGCCCCTCTACGAAACGGACGCCGAGATCATGCCCAGCGAAACCCGCTACGACCAGATGACCTACAACCGCTGCGGCAAGAGCGGCCTCAAGCTTCCCGCCCTGTCGCTCGGTCTCTGGCACAATTTCGGCGAGACCACCGCGCCCGATCTCGGCCGAAGGATCTGCCGCACCGCCTTCGATCTCGGCATCACCCATTTCGATCTCGCCAACAATTACGGGCCGCCGCCCGGCTCGGCCGAGACGGCGTTCGGGGAGATCCTGCGGCGCGACTTCGCCGGTCACCGCGACGAGCTGGTGATCTCGACCAAGGCCGGCTACCGCATGTGGCCGGGCCCCTATGGCGAATGGGGCAGCCGCAAATACCTGCTCTCCAGCCTCGACCAGAGCCTGAAGCGCATGAAGCTCGACTATGTCGACATCTTCTATTCGCACCGCTTCGATCCCGACACGCCGCTCGAGGAGACGATGGGCGCGCTCGACTCGGCGGTGCGCCAGGGCAAGGCTCTCTATGTCGGGCTGTCCTCCTACAACGCCCGGCGCACGCGCGAGGCAGCCGCGATCCTGCGCAGCCTTGGCACGCCCTGCCTGATCCACCAGCCGAGCTATTCGATGATCAACCGCTGGATCGAGGAGGACGGCCTGCTCGACACGCTCGATCAGGAGGGCATCGGCTCGATCGTGTTCTCGCCCCTGGCCCAGGGCATGCTGACCTCGAAATATCTCGGAGGCGTGCCCGAGGGCAGCCGCGCCGCCAGGAAGGCGCCCTCCTTCCGCGACGGCTTCCTCTCCGACGACAATCTGAAGCGCATCGCGGCGCTGAACGAGATCGCCGCCGGCCGCGGCCAGAGCCTCGCCCAGATGGCCATCGCCTGGGTGCTGCGCGGCGGCCGCGTGACCTCGGCCCTGATCGGCGCGAGCCGCCCCGAACAGGTCGAGGACTGCGTCGCCGCCCTGAAGCGCCCCGACTTCACGGCCGAGGAACTGGCCCTCATCGACCGGCACGCCGGCGAGGGCGGGGTCAACATCTGGGCGGCGTCGGCGGAGCGGTGAGGGTGGGCGAGCCGGTTACGCATTGTCTAGCGGCATCCCGTTGCCTCCGGTGGCCTCGTCAGATTAGGAAGCCTGGTTCCAGGACGCTGTCTGCGACGACGGCGATCCGTATCCGCACCCGTGACAGGTGGTCCCGATGACGAGTCTCAAATTCGGAACCTCGGGCCTGCGCGGCCTCGTTACCGAGCTCGTCGGCCTGCCGGCCTACAGCCATGTCCGCGCCTTCTGCGCGATGATCGGCGAGGACGGCGCGGCGGGGCCGGGCGGGGAGGTTCTGATCGGGCGGGATCTGCGCTCGTCCAGCCCGCTGATCGCGGCGCAATGCGCGCGGGCCATCGTCGATGCCGGACTGGTTGCGCTGGATTGTGGGGCGATCCCGACGCCGGCGCTGGCGCTCGCGGCCGCGCAGTGCGGCGCGCCGGCCATCATGGTCACGGGCAGCCATATCCCTGATGATCGCAACGGCCTCAAATTCTATCGCAGCCAGGGCGAAATCGATAAGGCGGACGAGGCGCGGATCCTTGCCTGGCATGCGAACCTGAGCCTCGTTGTCGCCCCCGAAGAGCCCATCACGCCCCGCAGTCACGATGCGCTGGCCGCCTACCAGGTCCGCTATCGCGAGTTCTTCGGCGCGGATGCCCTGCGGGGCCTGACGATCGGCGTCTACCAGCATTCGTCGGTCGGTCGCGACCTGATCTGCGATCTCGTCTCCGCGCTCGGAGCCAGGCCCGTCCCGCTTGGACGCGCCGACCGCTTCATCCCCGTCGACACCGAGGCGCTGCGTCCCGAGGACGTGGTGCTGGCGGTCGAATGGGCCGCCAGCCAAAAGCTCGACGCGATCGTCTCGACTGATGGCGATGCCGATCGCCCGCTGGTCGCCGACGAGTCGGGCCTGTTCCTCCGCGGCGATCTCGTCGGCGCGCTGACGGCGGCTTTTCTCGGTGCGGACGTGATCGTGACGCCTGTGACCTCGAATTCGGCGCTGGAGCGGCTGGGTCTGTTCCAGCAGGTGGTCCGCACCCGCGTCGGCTCCCCCTATGTCATCGCCGGAATGGCGGAGGCGACGGCAGCCGGCGCGCGCCTCGTGGTCGGCTTCGAGGCCAATGGCGGCGTGCTGCTGGGCTCGGATGTCGCGCATGAGGGCGTCAGCCTCGCCGCCCTGCCGACCCGCGACGCGATGCTGCCGATCCTCGCCACCCTGACGGCCACTGCCCGCGCCCAGAAACCGCTGAGCCGCCTGGCCGCCGAGCAGAAATTCGCCATCGCCCTGTCGAACCGCCTCCAGGAGGTACCTCAGGAAAAGACGGCCGCCTTCATCGCCAGGCTCGATGCGGAAAATCCTGCTTTTCGCGACGCGGCCTTTGCCGGCCATGGCGGCGTGGCGGCCCGCGACAGGCGCGACGGCCTGCGCCTCACATTGGGGGACGGCAACACCGTCCATTTCCGTGCCTCTGGCAATGCGCCCGAACTGCGGGTCTATGTCGAGGCGATGGATGAGGCAGCGGCGGGCGCCCTGCTTCAGGAAGGGCTGAGGTTCGCGCGCGATACGATAGCCGGGGTCTGATTGCTTCGGTTGCTCGCATTGGTCAGCGCCCGCAATCGGATTCCGGCGCTGGCTGAGCTGAAGGTCATCGACAGGGCCGAGGTCGTCCATCTTCCCGGACGGCCTGGCACCGGTAGAAGGCATCTCGCGACAGCGCTCGCCGACATCGTCACTTCGCTTACCAGGGCCGAGAAGGACGGTACGCTGCGCGAGCGCATCCGCTATCTCTGCCGCGACTCGCTCCTGGGCGTTGACGAGATTGGCTACCTGCCGGTCGTGCCCGGCGGCGGAAATCTCTTGTGCCAGCTTGTCAGTGCCCGCTACGAGAAGGGCGCGATGATCCTTACTCGAACCGGGGCTTCGCCGAATGGGCGAGGTCTTCGGCGATCCTGTCGTCGCGACCGCGCTACTCGACCGGTTGTTGCACCACGCCGTGGTCATCCAGATCGAAGGCGCAAGCCACCGCCTGCGCCAGCATGCCGATCTCGTTCCCGAGCATGTTCGCTCAAAAACCATCATCACGCCGCCGCCGGCACCCAAACGCCGCGGCCGCAGTCAAACAGCACGCGATGTTGCCCCCCGAGCGTATCATGTGCGTACGCTCTGCGACTGTTGTCGGGCTGACCAACGGGAAAACGGTCCGATGGTGAGCTGGATCTACGCAGACGTCCGATCGCGCCGCCATTGCATGATGCCGGTCGATCGTTCGGAGTGCGTCCTGCGAAAGCGGCTTTCGAAAACGATGGCATGATCGCAGTATGGGCCGCTGCGAAGCTTTGTTCCGACCTCCGATTGGCCTGAAGTCCGCGCGCGTTCAGAACGCGACAGGCGAGCAGCCCATGCAGCGATTGAGCGGCACTGGCTCACAGCTCCCCCCGGTTTCCATCGATGACACTGAGCATCGTGATGGGCGACCGAAAACAAGAGGGCCTTACGCCCCGGTGTCGACGAGGCATCGGATCAGCGATGGCATCGTCGGTCGAATGCATGCGCAGCAACCGCGCGACCGCCCGAACGCCAAGTCGATAGCAGCAGCTGAAGGGCGCCTGAGACTGTGTTCAAGCGACTGGGCGTGTGGATGATCGAACTTTTGCGGACTGAGATAGCCGAGCACGGAGCGCAGTCCGCTGGCTCCCCGGTCAATCCTATTCCATCACCCTGTCCGCCCCAAGAGCGCGCTCAAGGAAACGGCCAGCGGGCGGACCCATCTCGGAGGCAGGCTCAGAGGTGCAACGTCACCAGCTCGCGCTGTCCTCGAAGCGGGGAGCACGTCAATGCGCCACACTCATGATGAGCAGACCCTCCCCAAGGTTTCGCCAGTGGCCGGATTTCACATCCGGCTCGTCAGGCCGCTCCTGTCAGTCACTGTCGGACGGAGGCTCGTCCGCTATCCGCTCCCCGGCGGCTTGATCCACGCTATCGCGTCTCGGACCAGGGCGTGGAGTTCCTGGGAGTCGGCCTGGAACGCTGCAAGGAAGTCGCCGCGCATCTTCCGGCTCCAGAACTGGTTGATGTGTTCTGCAATCGCGGGAACCGCCTGCTCGCGTGGATAGGCTTCAAAAAATCCAGCGATCTGCCCGGCCATGCGGGCAAGCTTTTCGCGTTGCAGAGTCGCATGGGAGACCGCGCCCCCGGTCGCTGCGTCTGCCAGCGTCATCGTGCGGCGAGCTCCAAATCCGAGACGAGAGATCCGGCGAAGATCGTGCAGCCATCGTCACGCGCGACTGACACGAGCGTCAGTCCCAGCGCGACAGCGCGCTCGATCGCGAGCGAGGTCGGGGCCGAAATGGACACCAGTGTTCCTGCGCAGAAGATCGCAGCCTTTTCGACCATCTCGAAGGAGGCTCTGCTGGTCACAAGGATGAAGCCATCCGCTGCGGCCTGGCCAGCACGCAGACGAGACCCGATCAGCTTGTCGAGCGCATTGTGGCGCCCGACATCCTCGCGGGCCGCCAGGATCCGTCCCTGGCTGTCGCACCAGGCCGCCGCGTGGACGGCGTGGGTCAGGCGGTGGAGCGGCTGATGCCGGTCGAGAGCCGACAGCGCGGTGGCGATCGCCTCGGCCCCAATGCGTGACGGGTGATCGAAGCGACCGACCGCCATCGGCAACTGCGCCAGGGTTTCGACGCCACAGAGCCCGCAGGAGGTGCGCCCCGACAGGTTGCGACGGCGCGCCAGATGCTCGCGAAAACGCCCCGGGGCGAGATCGACCGTCGCAATGAGGCCGCCGGCCTGCGGCGCGACGGAGATTCCGCGGATCTCGTCGGCCTCGCGAATGATGCCCTCCGTCAGGCTGAAGCCGGTGACGAAGTCCTCGAGATCAGACGGCGTCGCCATCATCACAGCATAGGGTTGGTTGCCATAGACGATGTTGACTGCAGCCTCGACGGCGACCTCGACGCTGCCCGCCTCCCCGGCGCCACTGGCGAAACGGACGGGTGTCGCAGCCACCGCACAACTGGCCGGGGGCTGGGCAGGCGCGCTATTCCGCGGCATCGTGCAGCCTCCCCGCGATCCGGCGCAGCGAGACGTCTTCCTCGCGATTGCGCTCCTGCCATTGCGAATAATAGTTCGTCCGCCGCACCTCGACGGCCGTGACCTTGTATTCCGGGCAATTCGTCGCCCAGTCCGAGTAGTCCGTCGTAATGACGTTGGCGCCCGTCTCGGCGTGGTGGAAGGTCGTATAGACGACGCCGGGCTGCATGCGTTCCGAGACCTCGGCCCGCAGCGAGATGTCCCCCGATCGACTGGCGAGCGCGACGAGATCGCCCGACTTGATGCCGCGGTTCTCAGCGTCGAAGGGGTGGATCTCCAGCACGTCCTCGTCATGCCAGGCGGAGTTGGCGGTGCGCCGCGTCTGCGCGCCGACATTGTACTGCGACAGGATGCGGCCCGTGGTCAGGATCAGCGGGAAGCGCGCGCCGGTCTTCTCTTCCGTCGGCACGAATTCGGTGATCATGAACTTGCCCTTGCCGCGCACGAAGCGGTCGACATGCATCAGCGGCGTGCCGAGCGGGGCCTTCTCGTTGCAGGGCCACTGCACGGAGCCAAGCTTGTCCAGCTTATCATAGCTCACGCCGGCGAAGCTCGGCGTCAGCCGGGCGACCTCGTCCATGATCTCGGAGGGGTGGGAATAGGCCATCTCGTAGCCCAACGCCCGGGCGAAATCGATCGTGACCTGCCATTCCGACTTGCCCGACAGCGGTGCCATCACCTGCCGGACGCGATTGATGCGACGCTCGGCATTGGTGAAGGTGCCGTCCTTCTCCAGGAAGGACGAGCCCGGCAGAAAGACATGGGCGTATTTCGCCGTCTCGTTCAGGAAGAGATCCTGAACCACGACGCATTCCATCGCCGACAGGCCGGCCGTGACATGCTGGGTGTTGGGGTCGGACTGGGCGATGTCCTCACCCTGGACGTAGAGCGCCTTGAAAGTCCCGCCGACGGCCTCGTCGAGCATGTTGGGGATGCGCAGGCCCGGCTCGACATCGAGCGTCACGCCCCACATCCCCTCGAAGACCTGGCGCGTGGCGTCGTCGGAGACGTGACGATAGCCGGTGAACTCGTGCGGGAAGGAGCCCATGTCGCAGGCACCCTGGACGTTGTTCTGCCCGCGCAGCGGATTGATGCCGACACCGTCGTGCCCGATATTGCCGGTCGCCATGGCGAGGTTGGCCATGCCCATGACCATGGTCGAGCCCTGGCTGTGCTCGGTGACGCCCAGCCCGTAATAGATCGCGCCGTTGCCGCCAGTGGCGTAGAGGCGTGCCGCGGCCCGGACATCAGCCGCCGGCACGCCGGTGAACGCCTCGGTCGCCTCGGGCGAGTTGTGGTCCTGCGCGATGAAGCGGGCCCAGCTTTCGAAATCGGCGAGATCGCAGCGCTCGCTCACATAATCCTGGTCGATCAACCCCTCCGTGACGACCACATGGGCGATGGCGTTGATCAGTGCGACATTGGTGCCGGGCAGGAGCTGGAGGTGATAGTCGGCCTTGATGTGCGGCGATTTGACGATGTCGGTCCGGCGCGGATCGGCGACGATCAGGCGCGCGCCCTGGCGGAGCCGCTTCTTCATGCGCGAGGCGAAGACCGGATGGCCATCGGTCGGGTTGGCGCCAATCACGAGGATGACGTCGGCCTTGGCGACCGACTTGAAATCCTGCGTGCCGGCAGACGTGCCCAGCGTCGTCTTCAGGCCGTAGCCGGTCGGCGAATGGCAGACCCGGGCACAGGTATCGACATTGTTATTGCGAAAAGCCGCCCGGACGAGCTTCTGGACGAGGAACACCTCCTCATTGGTGCAGCGCGACGAGGTGATCGCACCCAGCGCCTCGCGGCCATATTGGCCCTGGATGCGCTTGAATTCGGACGCGGCGTAGCCGATCGCCTCCTCCCAAGAGACCTCGCGCCAGGGATCGGTGATCTTCGCGCGGATCATGGGCTTTGTGATGCGGTCGGCATGGGTCGCGTAGCCCCAGGCGAAGCGGCCCTTCACGCAGGAATGGCCTTCATTCGCCTTGCCGTCCTTGAACGGCACCATACGGACGACCTTGTCGCCCTGCATCTCGGCCTTGAAGGAACAGCCGACGCCGCAATAGGCGCAGGTCGTGACTTTGGAATGCTCCGGCTGCCCCATCGCGATGACGGTGTTTTCCATCAGCGTCGCGGTCGGGCAGGCCTGGACGCAGGCGCCGCAGGAGACGCATTCCGAGCCGAGGAAATTCGTCGGCCCGGCGGAGACGCGCGAGTCAAAGCCGCGTCCGGTGATCGTCAGCGCGAAGGTGCCCTGCACCTCCTCGCAGGCGCGGACACAGCGATTGCAGACGATGCATTTCGTCGGATCATAGGTGAAGTACGGGTTCGAGCTATCCTTGCCCAACCAGTTCTCGTTGGCGAGCCCATTGGCGCTCTTGGCGAAGACGTGGTTCTCACCCTCATAGCCATAGCGGACCTCGCGCAGTCCGACAGCGCCGGCCATGTCCTGCAATTCACAATCGCCATTGGCCGAGCAGGTCAGACAGTCGAGCGGATGGTCGGAGATGTAGAGCTCCATCACACCCTTACGCAGCCCGGCCAGATTCTCCGACTGCGTGCGGACGACCATGCCGTCCTCGGCCGGTGTCGTGCAGGAGGCGGGCGTGCCGCGCCGACCTTCGATTTCGACGAGGCAGAGCCGGCAGGAGCCGAAGGGTTCGAGCGAGTCGGTGGCGCAGAGCTTGGGAATCTTTGTTCCGAGCGACATTGCTGCCGCCATCACCGAGGTCCCCTCGGGCACGGTCACGCTCATGCCGTCGATCGACAGGGTGACGGTCTTGGCGGCGACGCGGATCGGCGTGCCGAAATCGATCTCCTTGATCAGGCTCATGGCAAGGTCCTCATTCGGCAGCCAGCGGCCAGTTCTTCGCAGGCCCGGCCGGCCGGTCGAAATCCTCGGGGAAATGATCGAGCGCGCTCAGAACCGGGTTCGGAGTGAGCCCGCCCATGGCGCAGAGCGAGGCATCCGTCATCAACTTCGAGAGATCACGCAGGATCGTGAGATTCTTCGCCGGTTCGGTCCCGGCGATGATGCGATCCATCGTCTCGACACCGCGCGTTGCGCCGATCCGACACGGCGTACACTTGCCGCAGCTTTCCTTGGCGCAGAATGCGAACGCGAATCGGGCCTGCCGCGCCATGTCGACACTGTCGTCAAAGACCACGATGCCGCCATGGCCGAGCATGCCCTTGATCGCCGCGAGTGCCTCATAGTCCATCGCGACGTCGAGCTGGGCTGCCGTCAGATAAGCTCCCAGCGGGCCGCCGACCTGGACCGCCCGGATCGGCCGTCCCGACAGCGTCCCGCCGCCGAGATCCTCGATGATCTCGCGCAGCGAAACGCCGAAGGCGAGCTCGATCAGCCCCCCGCGCCTGACATTGCCGCCGAGCTGGACGGGCAGCGTGCCGCGCGAGCGCCCCATGCCAAAATCGGCGTAGGCCTGGGCGCCATGCTGGAGGATCCACGGCACGGCCGCGAAGGACAGAACGTTGTTGACGATGGTGGGCTGGCCGAAGAGCCCCTTCAGCGCCGGAAGCGGCGGCTTGGCGCGGACGACCCCACGTTTCCCCTCAAGGCTTTCCAGCAGCGAGGTCTCCTCGCCACAGATGTAGGCGCCGGCCCCGAGCCGGACCTCCAGATGGAAGGCGTGGGCCGAACCGAGGACCGAATCCCCGAGAATCCCCGCTTGCTCTGCCTTGAGGATCGCGCGCTGCATCGTCTGGTAGGCGTGGGGATATTCCGAGCGCAGATAGATGTAGCCACGGGTGGCGCCGACCGCGATGGCGGCGATGACCATGCCTTCGATCGTCAGATAGGGGTCGCCCTCGAACAGCATGCGGTCGGCGAAGGTACCGCTGTCGCCCTCGTCGGCATTGCAGACGATGTATTTCTGGTCGGCGCGCGCATCATGCACGGTCTTCCACTTGATCCCGGTCGGGAAGCCCGCGCCGCCGCGTCCGCGCAGGCCGGATGCGCGGACGGCTTCGACGATCTCCGCCCCCGTCAGCGCCAGGGCGGCCTTGAGGCCGGCGAGCCCGTCATGGGCACGATAGTCGCTCAGAGAGAGCGGATCGATGACGCCCGTGCGGGCGAAGGTTAGGCGCTGCTGGCGCTTCATCCAGTCGAGATCGTCGACGAGACCGAGCCGGAGTGGATGTTCGCCGCCCTGGACGAGGCCGGCATCGAACAAACCCAGCACGTCCCTGGCCGCGACCGGCCCATAGGCGATGCGGCCCTGCGGCGTCTCGACCTCGACCAGCGGTTCCAGCCAGAGCATGCCGCGCGAGCCGTTGCGCACGAGATCGATCATGATCCCGCGTGCGGCTGCCTCCCGCGACACGGCCTGGGCGACGGCCTCGGCGCCGACCGAGAGCGCGGCGGCGTCGACGGGGATGAAGATGCGGACGGGGGCAGTGGGGGCACTCATTGCGAGGCGCTCGCAAGGCCGCAGAGTTGCGCCAGCCTGTCGATGTTGACACGGCCGATCAACTCGCCATCCACGAGGGCCGCGGGGCCAAGCGCGCAATTGCCGAGGCAATAGACCGTTTCGACCGCCACCGCGTCGGCCTCACTGTCGCCATCGACCTGGATTCCGTGGTCCTGCTCCAGCTGTGCGACCAGCGTCTCGCAGCCGAGAGCCTGGCAGGCCTCCGCCCGGCACAGCTTGACCACGCGGCCTCGAGGAGGCGCGGTCCTGAAGTCATGGTAGAACGAGATGGTGCCGTGAACCTCTGCGCGCGACAGGTTCAGTGCGTCGGCAATCAACGGCACGGCCTTGGGATCGACATAGCCGAACTCGTTCTGAAGGGCCTGCAGGATCGGGAGCGTCGCTCCTTCGAGGTGGACGAGCCCACCGACGATCTGGCGAGCGCCGTTGTCGTCCCACATGCGATATCCGGCCATCGTTCCTCCTTCGGACGCCGTTGTCGCGACGACCGCTTTCGCCATGAAGGAACCCAATCTGGAAAGATTTCAAATCGATTCTACCAACCATTCGATAGTCAGGCACTATCAATCTAGCATCAGACTCAACGTCATCACTTTCCTGCGGTGCTGTCGAAAACCGGTCGGAACCGCAGGATTTTTGGCTGCGGCCTATTGTGCAGCGCAACAGAGCGTCGGCGAGAGGGTACGATAGGCTAGGGCTATCGCGAAACGGGGCGCGTCGGCAGCGCAGCATCGGCCACCGGCTGCGACATCATCAGAAGATTGCGCGCCAGCGGCGCCAGGGGCTGACGATCGGCGATGATCAGCCCGATCATGCGACGGGCCTCGGGCTCGACAAGTGGCAGCGCCTTCGTTCCCAGAGGCACGCCGAAGAACTCCAGCAGCTGCAGCGAGACGATGCTCGACACGCCCTGGATGCCGGCATGGGAACAGAGATTGAAGATTGAATTGGTTTCGATCGCCGGGCGCGGCGTCTGGCCGACCGAGCGGAAGATGCCGTCGATGATCCGCCGGTTTTGCATGTCGGCGGTCAGGAGGCACAGCTTGAGCTCTCCGGCCTCGGCCCATGTAATGCTGTCTCGCTCCCCGAGCGGCCCATTCTCTCGCGTCAGCAGGACGTAGGATTCCTGATAAATGGGCCTGGAGACGACCCCGTCGAGAGGCTCGTTGTCGAGATAGGTCAAGCCGGCATCGAGTTCGAAATTGTCGATGCGGGTCTGGATCTCCGAAGCAGTCAGCGACAGGACGGTGAGGGAGACCGCCGGATAGCGCGCGGAGAACGGGGCGGTGATGTGAGCGATCATCGGCAGCGCCGTCGGGATCGCCCCCAACCTGATGCGCCCGCTGACACCTTCCCTCAGCTCGGCGATGGATTGCTTCATCAGGTCGGCTTCGGCGAGGATCCGACGGGCATGGGCCAGCACGATCTCGCCTTCCGTGGTTAATCCCTCGAACCGACGACCGCGCTCGACGATCAGGACACCGAGTTCCTCCTCCAATTGCGCGATGGCGGCAGACAGTGTCGGCTGCGAGACATGGCAATGCTCCGCCGCCTTGCGGAAATGACGCTCACGCGCCAGCGCGTCGAGATAGATCAATTGGCGGATGATCATGCCGCACAGGCCTTCGACAACCGGGAATCCGGCTTCCATGCGCGCATTGTTGCGCCGCGGGTGTCAAGGGAGCCGGTTGTCCGCTCATTCCAAGCTGGGGCCCCGTTCCGTCTCGTAAGTTCGGCGCCCTAACTCCAGAGACTGGGCGACCAATTCCTGTAACG
>CALRYW010000014.1:0-62969 GCA_943372485.1 Allobosea thiooxidans | reverse complement strand
CCATTCCTTGACCCGCATCGTGGCATTGGAGAGCCGGGCTAGCTTTTCGGACAAGGCAGTCAACTCATGAAAATGGGTGGCGAACAGCGCCCGGCAGCGATTGACCTCGTGCAGATGCTCGATCGCGGCCCAGGCGATCGAGAGCCCGTCGAAAGTCGCGGTGCCGCGCCCAATTTCGTCGAGGATGACGAGCGCGCGCGGCCCGGCCTGATTCAGGATCGCGGCGGTCTCGACCATCTCGACCATGAAGGTCGAGCGCCCGCGCGCGAGGTCGTCGGCGGCGCCGACGCGGGAGAACAGTCGGTCGACGATGCCGATCCGCGCGCTCGTCGCCGGCACGAAGGCCCCCATCTGTGCCAGCACCGCGATCAGCGCATTCTGCCGCAGGAAGGTCGACTTGCCCGCCATGTTGGGGCCGGTGATCAGGCAGATGCGCCCGCCCTTCGCACCGTCGCCCGGCGGGGAAAGGTCCGTTTCGTTGGCGACGAAGGGCCTGCCGTCGCGCTTCAGCGCCGCCTCGACCACCGGATGCCGGCCGCCGGCGATCGTGAAGGCCTCGCTGGCATCGACGAGGGGCCGGACCCAGCCCTCCCGCGCCGCCAGTTCGGCGAGCCCCGCGGCGACGTCGATCTCCGCCAGCGCCGCCGCTGCCCGCTTGATCGGCTCCGCCTGGGCCAGCACCGCCTCGCTCAGCGTGGCGAAGATGCCGAGTTCGAGCTTCAGCGCGCGGTCGGCCGCGGAGGCGATCTTCGCCTCCAGCCCGCCGAGTTCGAGGGAGGAGAAGCGCATCGCGTCCGACATCGTCTGCCGGTGCACGAAGGTCGCCCGCCACGGCTCCTTCAGGAAATCCTCGCCGACGGCCTGCGGCACCTCGACGAAATAGCCGAGCATGGCGTTGTGCTTGATCCGCAGCGTCCGGCACCCGGTCTCGGCCGCATAGCGCGCCTGCAACTGCGCGATCACCTTGCGCGAATCGACCTGCAGCAGGCGCAGCTCGTCCAGCGCCGGGTCATGGCCCTCCCGGACGAAGCGCCCGTCGCGCCGGTTGAGCGGCAGTTCATCGGCCAGCGTCGTATCCAGCCGCGCCGGCAGGTCGGGGTCGATCTCGGACAGGGCGCGCGAGGCCTTCGACAATTCGGCCGGCAGGGCCGCCCGGTCGAGCAGCATGGCGACGATCGCCCGCGCCGCGGTCAGCCCCGCGCCGAGCGCGGCGAGGTCGCGCGGGCCGCCGCGGTCGAGCGCGAGCCGCGCCAGCGCCCGGGCGATGTCGGGCACGCGGGCGAGCGCGGCCTGGAGATCGTCGCGCAGCGCGCCGTCGGCCACCAGCGCGGCCACCGCGTCATGGCGCGCCGTGATCGCCTGTGGATCGGTCAGCGGCCCCGCCAGGCGCTCGGCCAGCAGCCGTGCCCCGCCGGGCGTCACCGTCCGGTCGATCGTCGCGAGCAGGCTGCCGCCGCGCTCGCCCGACAGGGTCCGCATCAGTTCGAGATTGGCCCGCGTCGCCGCGTCGATCAGCATCGTGTCGGTGCCGCAATCGCGCACGGGCGGGGACAAGGGCGGGCGAGCGCCGAACTGCGTCCGCTCGACATAGGCCAGCGCCGCGCCTGCAGCCGCGATCTCGGCGCGGCTGAAATGGCCGAAGGCGTCGAGCGTGGCGACGCCGAAGAACTCCTTGAGTCGCCGCTCTGCCGAGGCGGCGTCCAGCCCCTCGCGCGCCAGCGGCGTCACCGGCAGGCCGAGGTCGAGCCAGAAGGCCCGCAGGGCCGGATCGTCATGGATCGCGTCGGGGCAGACGATCTCGCGCGGCTCGAGCCGGGCGAACTCGATCGCGAGGCGCTCCTGCGGCGTCTCCATCACGCTGAAGCGCCCCGTCGAGATGTCGATCGCGGCGATCCCGTAGAGCGCGCTGGCATCGCCGAGCTTCCGCCGGGCGACCGCGACCAGCAGGCTGGCCCGGCCGGGCTCCAGCAGGCGCTCCTCGGTGATCGTGCCGGGGGTGACGAGGCGCACCACGTCGCGCCGCACCACCGATTTCGGCCCGCGCTTCTTCGCCTCGGCGGGGTCCTCGATCTGCTCGCAGACGGCGACGCGGTGTCCGGCGGCGATCAGCCGCTGCAGATAGTCGTCGGCGCGCTCGACCGGCACCCCGCACATCGGGATGTCGTCGCCCTGATGCTTGCCGCGCTTGGTCAGCACGATGCCGAGCGTCCGCGAGGCGATCTCGGCGTCGTGGAAGAACAGCTCGTAGAAATCGCCCATCCGGTAGAACAGCAGGCAGTCGGGATTGGCGGCTTTGATCTCGATGTACTGCGCCATCATCGGCGTGACGCGCGCGCCGTCCTCTCGGCTGGTGGCCACGACAGTGACGGGCCGATCGGCCGGATCGGCGAGAGACGGGCTGGCGCGGTGCATGGTGGCGGGACGCTAGCGTTTCAGGCCTGTATTGGGAACCACGGGGCTCCGGGCCTGCCCGTTCCGCGACCATTTTGATGTGGATGCGCGCGGCATGATCCTGCAATGCAACAAGGTTCAGGATTCGTTAGCAGCCCTCGCAGTAGATCATGGCGATGCCGTTCTCAGCCGCAGCAGGCCAGACGATATGCTACTGGAACTGACCCGGGGTCTCGGTTACCTCATCGTCGCGGCCGTGCTGGTGCCGCTGGCGACGCAGCGGCTCGGGGAGTACCACCGACTCCGGCAGATCGTCATCGGCGTGCTCATCGCGGCCGGCGGCAGCGCCAGCATGTTCGACCCCATCGTCGTCCAGCCCGGCATCCTGCTCGATTTCCGCAACATCGCCGCCGTTCTCGCCGGCCCGCTGGGCGGCCCGATCGCCGCCGTGATCACGGCGGCGGGGCTGGCGGGCGTCCGGATCTACCTTGGCGGCTCAGGAGCGGAAGCCGGTGTCGTCGGCCTGGTGCTCTGCGCGCTGATCGGCCTTGGTGTCTCGCTCTGGCTCAGGCGCACGGCCCGCAGCCTGACCTTGGGCGGGTTCGTCGGGCTGAGCCTGGTCGCGGCCTGGATGCCGGTGGCGATGATCACCGCCTATGTGCCCTTTCCGCGCGCCTTTGACCTCATGCTGGTGATCTCGGGACCGGCGGCCACGGCGGTCAACGTCGTGGGCGCGCTGCTGATCGGTTTCATCATCAAGAGCGATCATCAGCGCGTCGAGGCGATGCTGCGGCTCGAGGCCTGCACGGCCAACATGCCGGGCGTGATCTATCAGAAGATCCTGCGACCGGACGGCACGATCCAGCACAAGCTGGCCAATTCCCGCATCGAGCAGTTCCTCGACGTGACCCGCGAGGAGGTCGAACGCGACCCCGAGAGCTGGCTGCGCTGGATGGTCCCCGAGGACCGGGAGTTCCTGGCCAGGTCGAACGCCGCCGCGGTGGCCGAGCGCACCCTCAAGCCCTGGCGCTTCGAGGCGCGGCACATCCGCGAAGACGGCTCGCTGATCTGGCTGCGGACGGACGCCGCGCCGCGCCGGCTCTCCGACGGGTCGATCTGCTGGGACGGCATCATGACCGACGTCACCGCCGAACGGACCCTGGCGCAGCAGCGCCAGGAGATGGATGCTGACCGCAAGGCCGCGGTCGAGGAACTCGCCGCGCAGCTCGAGGCCAAGGTCGGCAAGGCGCTCCAGGAGGTCGCATCCTCGGTCCGCGGCATGCACGAGGCGGCGAACGCGATGGCGGGCAGCGCGAACAATACGGCCTTGCGCGCCGGTGAGGTGACCCGCGAGGCCGATCTCGCCTCCCGCCGCGTCGGCAGCGTCGCCATCGCCGCCGAGGAGATCGAGGCCTCCATCCGCGAGCTGACGCGCCAGACCCACCATGCCGACCAGACCGTGCGGGACGCGGCCAGCTATGTCCGCACCACCCGGCGCGACGTCGCGGGGCTCGGTGCCGCGGCCGACAAGGTCAGCTCGGTGCTGGATTTCATCGAGGACATCGCCTCGCGCACCAACCTGCTGGCCCTCAACGCCACGATCGAGGCCGCGCGCGCCGGCGCGGCCGGTCGCGGTTTCGCGGTCGTGGCGGGCGAGGTCAAGAACCTCGCCGAGCAGACGCAAAAGGCGACCCGTGACATCGCGGCGACGCTGCAGGAGATTCGCGGCGCCGCGGCGACCGCTTCCGACGCCGTCGCTCAGATCGAAGTCACGATGACGACGATCGAGCAGACCTCGGGTGCGATTGCCGGCGTCGTCAGCCGCCAGGCCGACATCGCCTCCACCATCACCGCCGATGCCCAGGCGGTGGCGGGCAGCACCACCGCCGTCACCGCCAATGTCGGCTCGGTTGCCGCCGAGGTCTCCGTCACCGGCGATGCCGCCGAGCGCGTTCTCGATGTCGCCCGTACCGTCGACGAGCAGACCGCCTCGCTCGACCGCTATGTCGGCGAGTTCGTCGGCAGCCTGCGGCGCAGGCTCTAGGCACCCGGTCATGATGCGCCCGCCAGGCCCTCCCTCTCCTGTCCCGGGCCGACCGGTTCGAGCCTCGGCGGGTGCCGAGTGATGGAATTGATCATCGCCCTCGTCGAGAGTCTGTCCTTCATCCTGCTGGCGGCGCTCGCGGTCACGGTCCTGACCCCGAGGCTGGAGCGCTACAGCCTGGCGCGGTCGCTCGTGGTCGGCCTGCTCTTCGCGGCGGCGGGCCTCGCCAGCATGACCCATCCCTTCCTGATCGCGCCTGGCGTGACCGTCAGCTCCCGCAACATCGCGGCGCTGCTGGCCGGTGTCGTCGGCGGTCCGCTGGCCGCCGGTGCCACGGTGCTGCCGTTGTCGCTGCTGCGCTATGCGCAGGGCGGCTCGGGCATGGTGATGGGCATCGTGGGCATTCTGCTCAGCGGGGCCGCCGGGCTGGCGATCTTCTGGCGCAGGCCGCGCCGCGAGCGCAGCATCGTCAAGGGCGACATCCCCCTGATCGCGCTCGCCGCTGGCGCCGTCCTGCTGCCGACGCCGCTGCTGCTGCCGAACGCCGAGATGATCTGGACGGTGCTGACCCAGGCGCTGCCGCCGACGCTGGTCGTGAACGTGGCTGGCGCGACACTGGGCGCGCTGATCATCCTGATCGACGCCGACCGCCGGGAGATGGCCTACCAGTTCCGCAATCTGGCGGAGCGCGTGCCCGGCACCCTCTATCAGCGCATCGTCTCCCCCGGTGGCCGGGTCAGCTATCGCTTTGCCTCCTTCCAGCTCGGCGAATTGCTGGGCCTCAAGCAGGAGGAGGTCGAGCGCGATGCCCGCATCTGGATCGACCGGATGATCCCGGAGGATCGGGCGCGTTTTGACGAGGGCTGCCGCAACGGCTTCGACCCGAGCGACAACTGGCGCCTCCAGCTGCGTTACCACGGCAGGGACGGGGCCATCGTCGCCCTGCGCAGCGAGGCGACGATGCGACAGCTGCCAGACGGCACGAGGATCTGGGACGGAATCCTGTTCGACGTCACCGACGAGCGGACCCTCGAGTCGCGGCGTGCCGAGATCGAGGCGGCGCGCCGCCGTCAGCTCGACGATCTCGCGGGGCAGCTCGAAGTCACGGTCGGCAAGGCGCTGGGTGACGTCGCGCGCTCAGCCCGCAGCATGCACGAGGCTGCGAGCGCGATGATGCGCAGCGCCGACAACACGACGAGCCGGGCGGTGGCTGTGACGCAGGAGGTCGAAAGCGCGTCGAGCCGCATCGCCAGCGTCGCGCGGGCGGTGGAGGAGATCGACGCGTCGATTCGCGAGCTCAACCGCCAGGCTGACCAGGCCGACCGCTCGGCGCATGAGGCGGCGTGCTATGTCCGCGAATCGCAGCGCGACGTGGCCGGGCTCGAGACCGCGGCCGACAAGGCCAGCGACGTGCTGGGCTTCATTGAGGACATCGCCTCACGGACCAATCTGCTGGCGCTCAATGCGACAATTGAGGCCGCGCGCGCCGGCGCGGCCGGTCGCGGCTTCGCCGTCGTCGCGGGCGAGGTCAAGAATCTCGCCGAGCAGACCCAGAAGGCGACCCGCGATATCGCCGCCACCTTGCAGGACATCCGGGCGGCGGCGGCGACGGCTTCGGGCGCCGTGGCCTTCATGGACAGGACGATGGGCGACATGGAGCAGAACGCCGGCGTGATCGCCCGCGTCGTCAACCGGCAGGCGGACCTCGCCTCCACCATCGCCGCCGATGCGCAGGCCGTCGCCGGCAATGCGGTGCTGGTGACCAGCAATGTCGGCTCGGTCGGTCACGAGGCGCATGTCACGGGAGAGGCCGCGCGTCTCGTCGTCGAGGCGGCGCGCACCGTCGAGGAGCAGACCGGCGCGCTCGACGTCTATGTCGGTCAATTCGTCGCCAGCGTGCGCCGCCAGCTCTGAAACGGGGCGCGGGGCCGCCCTTGGCCCCGCAGGGCCGCCGACCTTCTGCCTACCTCCGCATGCGTGAACCACGCCAGCCCGGCTTGTGGCTGCGCGAGCCGTTGCCTATGGTCCGCGTCCCCCAGGAAACGCCGACAAAAAGAACAATCTCATGCCCGACCAGCCGCCGATCAAACGCACCCGCCCGACCTTCACCGACCAGGAAGCCCTGCTGTTCCACTCGGAGGGTCGTCCGGGCAAGCTCGAGATCGTCGCGACGGTGCCGATGGCGACGCAGCGCGACCTGTCTCTCGCCTATTCGCCGGGCGTCGCCGTCCCCGTGCTGGCGATCGCGGAGGATCCGACCCGCTCCTACGACTACACGGCGCGCGGCAACCTCGTCGCGGTGATCTCGAACGGCACCGCCATCCTCGGCCTTGGCAATCTCGGCGCGCTCGCCTCCAAGCCGGTAATGGAGGGCAAGGCGGTCCTGTTCAAGCGCTTCGCCGACGTCGACTCGATCGATCTCGAGGTCGACACCGAGGATGCCGACAAGTTCATCGAGGCGGTGCGCTATCTCGGACCCTCCTTCGGCGGCATCAATCTCGAAGACATCAAGGCGCCGGAATGCTTCATGATCGAGCAGCGCCTGCGCGAGCTCATGGACATTCCGGTTTTCCATGACGATCAGCACGGCACCGCCATCATCGCCGCCGCCGGCCTGATCAACGCGCTCGATCTCACCGGGCGCGACGTCAAGACGACCCGCCTCGTCATCAACGGCGCCGGCGCGGCCTCGATCGCCTGCACCGAGCTGCTCAAGGCGATGGGCTTCAAGCCCGACAACGTCATCCTCTGCGACACCAAGGGCGTGATCTACCAGGGCCGCACCGAGGGCATGAACCAGTGGAAATCGGCCCATGCCGCCATCACGGACCGGCGCACGCTGGCCCAGGCGATGGACGGGGCCGACGCCTTCTTCGGCCTGTCGCAGAAGGGCGCGGTGACGCCGCAGATGGTCGCCTCGATGGCGAAGAACCCGATCATCTTCGCGATGGCCAATCCCGATCCGGAAATCACGCCGGAGGAGGTCCATGCCGTGCGCGACGACGCCATCATGGCGACGGGCCGCTCGGACTATCCCAACCAGGTCAACAACGTCCTCGGCTTTCCCTTCATCTTCCGCGGCGCGCTCGACGTGCGCGCCAAGACCATCAACATGGAGATGAAGATCGCCGCCGCCGAGGCGCTCGCCTCGCTCGCCCGCGAGGACGTGCCCGACGAGGTCGCTGCCGCCTATCAGGGCTCGCGACCGCGCTACGGCAAGGACTACATCATCCCGGTGCCCTTCGATCCGCGGCTGATCCAGGTCGTGCCGATGGCGGTGGCGAAGGCGGCGATGGAGACCGGCGTCGCCGGCAAGCCGATCGTCGACATGAACGCCTACAAGGCGCAGCTTTCGGCCAGGCGCGACCCGGTCGCCGGCACGCTCAACCGCATCTTCGAGCGCGTCCGGCGCTACCCCAAGCGTGTCGTCTTCGCCGAGGGCGAGGAGGAGCAGGTGATCCGCGCCGCGGTTTCCTTCGTCAACCAGGGGCTCGGTCATGCCATCCTGGTTGGTCGCGAGGAGCGCGTCTTCGAGACCGCCACATTCCTCGGCATTGACCTCGAGACCAAGGGCATCTCGGTCCAGAACGCGCGGCTGTCGAAGCGCAACGCCGCCTATGCCCAGTATCTCTACGAGCGCCTGCAGCGGCAGGGCTACCTGTTTCGCGACTGCCAGCGCCTGATCAACCAGGACCGCAACCATTTCGCCGCGGCCATGGTCGCGCTCGGCGATGCGGATGCGATGGTCACCGGCGTGACCCGCAACTACTCGATCGCGCTGGAGGAGGTCCGCCGCGTCATCGACGAGAAGCCGGGGCACCGCGTCATCGGCGTCTCGATCGTGCTCTCGCGCGAGCGCACGGTGCTGGTCGCCGACACCGCCATTACCGAGATGCCGACGGCCAAGGAGCTGTCCGAGATCGCGATCGAGGCCGCGGGCGTCGCCCGGCGGCTGGGCTACGAGCCCAAGGTCGCGATGCTCGCCTTCTCGACCTTCGGCCACCCGGCCGGCGAGCGCTCGGAGAAGGTGCGCGAGGCGGTCAAGCTGCTCGACGGTCAGCGCGTCGATTTCGAGTATGACGGCGAAATGGCCGCCGATGTCGCACTCAACCGCGATCTGATGGCGCAGTATCCGTTCTGCCGCCTCAGCGGGCCGGCCAATGTGCTGATCATGCCGGCGTTCCACTCGGCCTCGATCTCGACCAAGATGCTGCAGGAGCTCGGCGGCTCGACCGTGATCGGCCCGCTGATCGTCGGCCTCGACAAGCCGGTCCAGATCGTGCCGCTCGGCGCCAAGGACAGCGACATCGTCAACATGGCGGCGCTGGCGGCCTTCAACATCGGCGGCTGAAAGCGCCTCCCATGGGCTGCCCGTTCAAGCTAGGGCGGCGCGCTTCTTGCGCGTCGCCGCGGCCCTGCCGCCCTCTCGCCGCCGCGCAGCATTGTCGCCTCCCTCGCGGCTGACGTTCGGGAGGTTGCCCCTCCCGCGCGGTTCCGTTCACTTTGAGTTCATTCGGCTGCAGCCAGCCTGTCGCCAAGGCCGGAAAACCGGCGGTTGGGGAATATCGGGTTCGTGCGGGCGCCAGGTCAGACGCCAGGGGGTGTAACCGTGCCGGGCGATGGGCAGGTAGCGCTGCGCTTTGCGGGGCTCACCGGCGGATTCTGGCGCGGCAGAAGCGCAAGGCGGGCCTGGTTCTGGTCGCTGCTGCTGGCCACCGCCATCATTCTCAACGTCTTCGCGAATGTCACGGTCAATCGCTGGAACGGCTGGTTCTTCGACGCGCTCGAGAAGCGCGACAGCGAGAGCGCGCTGATCGCCATGGCGGTCTTTCCCGTGCTCGTGCTGATCGTGGCGGGGCTGGGGGTGGTGATCCTGGTCTCCCGCGAGACCTTCCAGGTCCATTGGCGGCAATGGGTGACGGCGCGGCTGGCCGATTCCTGGGTAGGACAGCGCCGCTTCTTCCGGCTCAGCCTCTCCGGCTACGAGCCCGCCAATCCGGAATACCGCATCGCCGACGACGTCCGCTGGGCGACGGAACCGGTGGTTGACTTTGCGATCGGCCTGCTCTCGGCCGTCATCACGATCATCACTTTCATCGAGATCCTCTGGAAGATCGGCGGCGCGCTGACCGTCGAGGCGGGCGGCACGACGGTGGTAATCCCGGCCTATCTCGTCCTGGCCGCCATCGTCTATGCGGTGCTGGTCTCGGGGCTGATCACCATCGTCGGTCGCAAGCTGCCCGGCCTCATCGCCGCCCGCAACGAGGGCGAGGCGCGCCTGCGTTTCTCGCTCATGCGCATCCGCGACCATGGCGAGACCATCGCCCTGTCCCGCACCGAAGCGGGCGAGCGCCGCGCCGTGGCGCGCACCTATGACAGCCTCGTCGGTCGCTGGCTCGCCATGATCCGCCAGCGCGGCCGGCTGACCTGGATCACCAATGGCAGCGGCGCACTGGTGCCGGTGGTGCCGCTGTTGCTGGCGGCGCCCAAATACCTGTCCGGGGACATGTCCCTGGGCGGCGTCGTGCAGGTCGCGGCCGCCTTCGTGATGGTTCAGAACGCCTTCAACTGGGTGCTCGACAATTTCATGCGCATCGCCGAATGGCTGGCGGCGGCCCGGCGCGTCAACGAGCTGGCCGATGCGCTGGAGCGTGTCGACCACGAGCCGCCGGGCGAGCATCTCGCGATCGCGCCGAGCGCCGACGGCCTGCTGCATCTCGAAGAGGTGACCCTGATCGACCGCGACGGGCGAACCCTCGTCGCCGATATCTCCTGTGCATTGACGCCCGGTACGACCCTGCATGTCTCGGGCGAGCTCGGCCTCGGCAAGGCCGCGCTGATCCAGGCCGTGGCCGGCCTCTGGCCCTGGGGGCGCGGCGAGATCCGGCTTCCGGAGGGCGCTTTCGTCACGGCCGTGCCGCACAAGCTGCATCTCTCGGAAGGCAGCCTGCGCGCCGTCCTCGAAACCGGCCGCACCCTGCCGGAGGAGCAGCTGCAGACGGTTCTGCGGCGCTACGGCCTGTCCTCGCTCGCGCCCATGCTCGACGAGACCCGCGACTGGGACCGGGAACTCGCCACCGGCGACCGGCAGCGCCTGGCGCTGGCCCGGGCCGAGCTGGAGCAACCCGACATCGTCCTGCTGGACGAGGCGACGAGCGCCTTCGACACCGACGCCGCGCTGGAACTCCTCGGCCATCTGCGCGCTGCGCGGCCCGACGCCATCATCATCGCCTTCGGCCAGGGCGCGGGTTTCGCCGAGGCCGCGACCCACCGCCTGCTGCTGAAGCGCGCCGGCGGCGTCGTGCGGATGGCGGCACGCCCCGCCGCCGCCGATCCGGCGGCCTCCCCCCTCGCAGCTCCCGCGCATGCCGGACCTGCCGAATGACCCTCACCGCCTTCTGGAGCCCGAGACGATGACTGCTGCCGCGATGAACATCTGGGACGTCTATTGGGGCCTGCGCGTCGAGCAGTGCCCCTGCGACGTGCATTTCGTCGAATGGCTGGAGGAGCTCGGCCTTACCGGCCAGCGCGTCTACCATTTCGGCACCGGCGGCCATCACTATGTCGGCATCCGCTGCGCCGAGCCCGAGCTCGACTGCACGGTGCTGGGCATCACCGCCTCGCCAAAGGAATACGACGCCTTCGTCAAGCTCGCGACCGGCAACCCGACCATCACCAAGACCTACAGCGCCTATTTCGGCGACATCTACACGAGCAATGCCAAGCTGCTGCCGCGCTTCGACGTCGTCACCCTGTTCCATGCCTGCGAGTTCAGGACGGAGGCCAACGACGCCTATGGCGCGCTGACCGACCGCGAGGTGATCGACCTCTTCACCAACCAGACCGATGCCGGCGGCTACCTGCTGTTCTACACCGGCTCCTTCGCCTATGCGACGGCCGAACCGATCATCGCCGACTGGGCGAAGACCGCCCCGGTCGAGGAGGTGGCCTCCTTCAAGACGCTGCGGGTGTTCCGCAAGACGGGCTGAGGCGCCCGCGCGCGGGCCATGGCGCGTATTCGTCGCGCCGACCCGCCTTGTGGATTGGCGCGCAGGCGCTATGTCTGCGGCCGGGGCCACCCGCGCCTCGTGCCCGCAATCGGCGCTGCCGGCTTTCCGCCCCGGTGCCAGAACCGACCATGAGTGCGCATGTCGTTCGGCCCGCTCGAGCCTGGAATGCCGCCGCGTCGGCGCAGCCGCTGGTGGTGGCTGGGTCCGCTCGCCAGCATCGTCATCTTCGGCGCTTCGCTGGTGGTGCTCTGGTACATCATCCGGGAGATCGAGCCCGGCGAACTCGCCAATGCCTTCGCCAATGCCAGCCTGCGCCAGCTCGGCCTCGCCTGCGGCTTCACGGCCCTGAGCTATCTGCTCCTGACCGGCTATGACGCGCTGGCGCTGAAACGGCTCGGCCTGTCGATTCCCTATCGCACGACGGCGCTCGCCTCCTTCACCAGCTATTCGGTCTCCTTCACACTGGGCTTTCCGATCGTGACCGGCGGTACCGTCCGCTACTGGATCTATTCGCCCAAGGGCGTGCGCGCCTCCGAGGTCGCGAGCCTCACCGTCATCGCCGGGCTGACCTTCTGGCTCGGCCTCGGCGCCATCCTTTGCGTCAGCCTGTTCTACGCCACGCCCTCGGTCGCGATGCTGGCGCGCACCTCGCCCCTCGTCGTGCAGGCGGTCGGTGCTGCCGTCGCGGCCGGCACCATCGGCTATCTGGTCTGGATCGCGAGCGGCGAACGCACCATCCGCGTCCGCGGCTGGAACCTGCCGCTGCCGGGGCTCGCCATCACGCTCGGCCAGATGTTCCTGGGCGCGGCCGAGGTCTGCGCGGCGGCGGCCGTGCTGTTCGTCCTGCTGCCGGGCGGCCATGGCATCGATTACCCGACCTTCCTGGCCGTCTATGTCTTCGCCTGCCTCGTCGGCATCGCCAGCCATGCGCCCGGCGGGCTCGGGGTCTTCGAGGCGACGATGCTGGTGGCGCTCAGCCGCCTGCCCTTCGAGCCGGTGCTCGGCGCGCTGCTGATCTTCCGGATCATCTACTATATCCTGCCCTTCATCCTGGCGCTGGTCCTGCTGGCGCTGAACGAGATGGTCCGGCGCATCCGCCGCCACGAGCGCTGAGGCCGGCGCTCACTTCAGCGCCACCACGATCAGCAGGAACATCAGCACCAGCGCAATCTGCTTGAGGCTCCAGTTGATGCGGCCCAGCAGATCCGGGGTCGCCTCGGCGGGGTCATCATCGTGGGACGGAGCGGGCTCGGCTTCGCCTGCGCCGGCCGGATGCCATTCGAGGGTCTCGACCAGCCCACGTGCGGGCGCGCTGACACGCCCGTCGGCCTCGACGCCCAGAAACCAGGAGACCGGCACGCCGGGCGCAGTCTTGCGCTCGGTCTCGCGCACCCAGAGATTCGTCACGGCGGAGATCGCGAGCCTGTTCGCCGCGCCGCTGGCGAGGGCGCGGGCCAGCGCCTCGAAGACTGCGGGGGGTACGTAGATTTCGGCCTGATAGGCCCCTTCGGGTTGCTCATCGCGATCGCGAAAGCTCAGCAGAAGCAGGGCACGCCCCTCTTCGGCCGCAGCGAGTGGGCGCAAGACGAAACGCATCGCGGTTGCCTCGTCGGCAAAGCCGGCGCGCATGAGCCGGTCAGCGACGAGGCTGGCCCGTCCCTCGATCCGTGTCACATCCTCGACCTTGGCGTCACGCAGTGCGAAGCCTCCGACCGTCTCCAGTCGGTCGGCGACGAGGCGCAATGAGCGTCCCAGCCCCTGGACGTAGCGGTCGGGCGAGCCCTCGATCGTCATCAGGCCCTGTGCCATGCCGACACGCCGCGTCGCGCCTGTTTCGACCATCGGATCACCGCTCCCCAGCTTGCCGCGACGATAACAGGTCGTCGGCCGACGACGAAACCGATTACCATCGGCGCGCGACCGTGGCTTGCGCCGGGCTTTTCACGGCGCTGCCTCAGGCGTCCTGCGCATGGGTAGCCCTGTTCAGGCCGGGTTGCCACGCGTTTACCGAAGCCCTAGAGCGGCAGGCAGGGGCTTACGACCATCTGCGCCCGCCGTCAGGCGTGAGGCGCCCAGACAGGCTGCCATGACCGACGCATTCCTGACCGCCGGGCCCCGCCATGGCATGCGCTTCCGTTTCTTCGTTGCCCTGATGGCCGCGCTGATGGCGGCCAATGCGCTCGCGATCGACTCGATGCTGCCTGCTCTGCCGCAGATGGCCGAGGCGCTGGGCATCGCCGGCGCCAATGATCGGCAATGGATCATCACCGCCTATCTGCTCGGCTTCGGCTCGGCGCAGATCGTCTACGGCACGGTCTCGGACCGCTTCGGGCGGCGGCCCGTCCTGCTCTTCGGGCTCGTCGTCTACGTCGCGGCGAGCATCGCGGCCGCCTTCGCCGGCTCCTTCGAGACGATGATGGTGGCCCGCGTCGTCCAGGGAATCGGCGCTGCGGCGACGCGCGTCCTCGTCGTCTCGATCGTGCGCGACTGCTATTCCGGCCGCGATATGGCACGGGTGATGTCGCTGGCGATGATCGTCTTCCTCGCGGTGCCGATCCTCGCCCCCTCGATCGGCCAGGCGATCCTGCTCGTCGCGCCCTGGCGCTGGATCTTCGGCGTGCTGACGATCTTCGGTGCCCTGGTGATGCTCTGGGTCATCCTCAGCCTGCGCGAGACGCAAAGCCCCGAGGATCGCAAGCCGATCGAGATCGCGACGGTGGTCGCGGCCTTCCGCACCACGCTGACGACGCGGCTCGCCGTTGGCTACATGCTGGCGATGGCCTTCGTGCTCGGCGGGCTCTTCGGCTTCATCAATTCGGCCCAGCAGGTCTTCGTCGACGTCTTCCATGCGCCGGAATGGTTCACCACCATCTTCGCGCTGATCGCGATGTTCATGGCCGCCGCCTCGCTGCTGAACGCGCGCATCGTCGGCCGGCTGGGCATGCGCCGCGTCTCCCATGGCGCACTGCTGGCCTATATCGGCCTGACCGTTGCCCATGCCCTGGTCGCCTGGTGCGGCTACGAATCACTCTGGAGCTTCGCCGCCTTCCAGGCCGGCGCGATGTTCTGCTTCGGGCTGGTCGCGCCGAATTTCGGCGCGATGGCGATGGACCCGCTCGGCCATGTCGCCGGCACGGCCTCCTCGGTCCAGGGCTTCGTCACGACGATCGGGGGCGCGCTGCTGGGCTTCTATATCGGCCAGCATTTCGACGGCACGGTCGTGCCGCTGACGCTGGGCTTCGCGCTGTGCGGGCTGGTGGCGCTGGCGATCGTGCTGGTGGCGGAGAAGGGCCGGCTCTTCCGCCCCGCCGCGGGCCGTCACTGACGCGACCGGTCGGGGTCGCCCGCGATCAGCTGAAATCGTCCGGGCGCGGTCGCTCGGGAACGACGCCGCGGTCAGGCTCGTCCGGGCGGACGCGGCAATTGGCTGTTCGTCCCGCCAGGGGCGCGCGCAAGGCTGTGGGGGATGGAGGGGCGTACGCCGGGAGAGGACCGGCGCCGATGGGGCTGCGGGGCGGGCCTCGAGGCCCTCATCCGCCGCCATCGAGGCGACGGGCATGCCGGGAATCGTCTTCAGTCCGGGTAGATAGAGAGAGATTCGCAGTGGCTCGGGAAGCGACGCCGCCGATCGGCCTCCCGTCTCGGTCTCGGATCAAGCCGTCTTCAGATTGACCGCGGAGGACTTGCCGGTCTTGCGATCCGCCTCGAGGTCGTAGCTGATCTTCTGGCCTTCGTTCAGGCCGCGCATGCCGGAGCGCTCGACCGCGCTGATATGCACGAACACGTCCTGACCGCCCTGGTCAGGCGTGATGAAACCATAGCCCTTGGTTTCGTTGAACCATTTCACAGTACCTGTGGCCACGTGATGTTCCTTCAGTCTCAGTTCAGCCCGGCACATGCCGAGCCGAACCTACTGTAGGGGGCAATTCGCTCCGGTTGCAATGACGCGGCGCACAACGAGAATTTGAGTCGCTGGGGCGCCATGCCGCAGCCGTCGCGGCCGACATGCCCCACGAGCAAAGCCGGGCGCGAGCGGAGCCCTTGCCCGCCGCGCCGCGCTCACGCATGAACGACGCCGACAAGAGCGCAGGAGAGCTTCACCATGACGACTTACGTGATCGACCCGCCGGCGGTGACGGCCGTGCCGGTGGCGGGCGGCGGGATGTTCCCGGTGCGCCGCGTCTTCTGCGTCGGCCGCAACTACGCCGAACACACCCGCGAGATGGGCGGCGATCCCGACCGCGAGGAGCCCTTCTTCTTCACCAAGCCCGCCGATGCGCTGGTCATCAACGGTGCCGACACGCCCTATCCGACCAAGACCGCCGACCTCCATCACGAGATGGAGCTGGTCGTGGCCATCGGGACCGGCGGCAAGGACATCGCCGAGGCCGACGCGCTCGCCCATGTCTTCGGCTATGCCGCGGGCCTCGACATGACGCGCCGCGATCTCCAGGCCGCCGCCAAGAAGGCCGGCCGCCCCTGGGACATGGCCAAGGGCTTCGACCTCTCCGGGCCGGTCGGCGAGATCGCCCCCGCCAGCCAGATCGGCCATCCGGCTGCCGGCAAGATCGCGCTCGTGGTCAACGGCGTGCCGCGCCAGAGCTCGGACCTCGCCAAGCAGATCTGGAACGTGCCCGAGACGATTTCCTATCTCTCCGGCCTGGTCGAGCTCGCCCCGGGCGACCTGATCTTTACCGGCACGCCCGAGGGCGTCGCCGCCGTCGTCCGTGGCGATGTGCTCGAGGGCGAGATCGCCGGCGTCGGCACCGTCCGCACCCGGATCGCCTGAGGCGCCGCAACCCGTTCCCCATCCCGCAGGAAAGCCGTGTCCATGACCCTGACCGCCAATGCCGCTGGCGTCTTCCCGATCGCGCCGACCCCGTTCAACCCCGACGGCTCGGTCGACTGGGGCTCCACCGAGAAGCTCTTCGCCTTCTATGACGAGATCGGTTCGGACGGCACGACGGTGCTCGGCATCATGGGCGAGGCGCCCAAGCTCGAGCCGGAGGAGTCCCTGCGCATCGTCAAGACGGCGGTGGCCGGCATGCCGGGCAAACCGGTCATCGTCGGTGTCTCGGCGCCGGGCTTCGCCGCCATGCGCACCCTGGCGCGCCAGTCGATGGAGCTGGGCGCCGCGGGCGTGATGATCGCGCCGCCGCCGAGCTTGCGCACCGACGACCAGATCACCGGCTACTACGCCCAGGCCGTCGAGGCGATCGGCACCGACATCCCCTTCGTCATTCAGGACTATCCGCTGACGCTCTCGGTGGTGATGACGCCGGCCGTGATCCGCAAGATCGTCACCGACAACCCCTCCTGCGTCATGCTCAAGCACGAGGACTGGCCGGGGCTGGAGAAGATCTCGACCCTGCGCAAGTTCCAGAAGGAGGGCTCCCTGCGCCCGATCTCGATCCTCACCGGCAATGGCGGCCTCTTCCTCGATTTCGAGATGGAGCGCGGTGCCGACGGCGCGATGACCGGCTACGCCTTCCCGGAGTTGCTGATCGACGTGGTGAAGCTGCAGACGGCCGGCAAGCGCGACGAGGCGCATGACATCTTCGACGCGCATCTGCCGCTGCTGCGCTACGAGCAGCAGCTCGGTGCCGGCCTGGCGGTGCGCAAATACACGCTGATGAAGCGTGGCATCCTCGCCAGCGACGCCCAGCGCAAGCCCGGCTCAGCCATCAGCGCCCTCGCCAAGACCGAGGTCGACTATCTGCTGGCGCGCGTCGCGAAGACCGACCCGCGCGCCGCCCTCTGATCAGCGGGCGGGGCCGCCTCACGGGGCGGCCCCGCTCCTGACAGCATCTTGCGGATCGGCCGCCCGCGCCGATGGACACAGGTTACGCCGGGCCACTATGGTCCGCGCCATGAGCGAGACAGCCAAGACCGCAACGGGTACCGCCGCAGCCCCGGCCCTGAAGCCCGGCGACCATCTCTTCCTGGTCGACGGCTCCAACTTCATCTTCCGGGCCTATTTCCAGTCGATCAACCAGGACCGGAAATACAATGTCCGCTCGGACGGTCTGCCCTCCGGCGCAGTCCGGCTCTTCGCCACCAAGCTCTTCCAGTTCGTGCGCGAGGGCGTGCTCGGGGTCCGCCCGACGCATCTCGCCATCGTCTTCGACAAGTCCGAGAACTCCTTCCGCAAGGCGATCTACCCCGCCTACAAGGGCAACCGCTCGGACCCGCCGCCCGACCTGATCCCGCAATTCCCGCTGATGCGGGAGGCGGTGCGCGCCTTCGGCCTGCTGCCGGTCGAGCAGGACGTCTACGAGGCCGACGATCTGATCGCGACCTATGCGCGGCAAGCGCGCGAGGCCGGCGCCGACGTGCTGATCGTCTCGGCCGACAAGGATCTGATGCAGCTGGTGCGGCCGGGCGTGGCGATGTACGACCCCGCCTCCGGCGACGCCAAGAAGGGCGCGGGCTTCCGCGCCGAGCGCAAAATCGGTGAGCCCGAGGTCGTCGAATACTTCGGCGTCACGCCCGACAAGGTCACCGATGTCCAGGCGCTGGCCGGAGACGCCACCGACAACGTGCCCGGCGCGCCCGGCATCGGCATCAAGACGGCGGCCCAGCTCATCGGCGAATATGGCGATCTCGACACGCTGCTGGCGCGCGCCTCCGAGATCAAGCAGCCCAAGCGCCGGGAGACGCTGACCAATCCCGAGATCGTCGAGAAGATCCGCATTTCCCACAAGCTCGTCTGCCTGGTCGACGATGTCGCGGTCGAGACGCCGCTCGAGAACCTGACGCTCGGCCAGCCCGATCCCGTCCGGCTCGTCGCCTTCCTCAAGGCGATGGAGTTCACCACCATCACCAAGCGCGTGGCCGAGGCCTATGAGGCCGATGTCGCCGCGATCGATGCCGATCCCGCCCTGGCGCCCGGCGGCGCGCGCGCGGCCGAACTCAAGGCGCTCCATGTCGGCGCCGATGAGGGAGACGCGCAGCCCACCCTGTCGGAAGCCGCGAGCGCCGCCGTGACCCAGCCGGTCGCGGCGACCGGAGGCGAGGGCTGGCTGAAGCCGCCCGATCTCGCCGCGGCCCGCAAGGGCGAGGCGCTCGCGGCGAAGATCGACCGCACGGGCTATGACTGCGTGCGCGACCTCGCCTCGCTGGAACGCTGGATCACCGCGGCTTACGAGGCCGGCCTGGTCGCGGTCGACACCGAGACCAGCGCGATCGACCCGATGCAGGCCGATCTCGTCGGCATTTCGCTCGCCGTCGCGCCCGGCCGGGCCTGCTACATCCCCCTGCAGCATCGCGGCGGCAGCGACCTCTTCGGCGGCGGCATGCTGGAGGGACAGATCCCGCTCGACCAGGCGCTGGCGGCGCTGAAACCGCTGCTCGCGCACCCCGGCGTGCTCAAGATCGGCCAGAACCTGAAATACGATCTCGTCCTGCTGAAGCGCTATGGCGTCGACGTCGCCCCCATCGACGACACCATGCTGATCTCCTACGCGCTCGATGCCGGCACCAACAGCCACGGCATGGACCGGCTCTCCGAGCTGCATCTCGGCCATGAGACGATCACCTTCGGCCAGGTCGCCGGCACCGGCAAGGCGCAGGTCACCTTCGACAAGGTCGCGCTCGACAAGGCGACCGACTATGCCGCCGAGGACGCCGACGTGACGCTGCGGCTCTGGCGCACCCTGAAGCCGCGTCTGGCGGCGGAGGGCCGCACCACCGTCTACGAGACACTGGAGCGGCCCCTGATCGACGTGCTCGCCCGCATGGAAGCGCGCGGCATCTCGATCGACCGGCAGATCCTGTCGCGGCTCTCGGGCGAGTTCGCCCAGTCGCTCGCCCGGCTGGAGGACGAGATCCACGAGATCGCCGGCGAGAAATTCACCATCGGCTCCCCCAAGCAGCTCGGCGACATCCTGTTCGGCAAGATGGGGCTGTCCGGCGCCAAGAAGACCGCGACGGGCCAATGGGCGACCGGCGCCGGCGTGCTCGAGGAGCTGGCCGAGCAGGGTCACCCGCTGCCCGCCAAGATCCTGGAATGGCGCCAGCTGTCCAAGCTGAAATCGACCTACACCGACTCGCTGCCGGCCTATGTGAACCCGCAGACCCAGCGCGTGCACACCTCCTTCGCGCTGGCCGCGACGACGACGGGCCGGCTCTCCTCCTCGGAGCCCAATCTGCAGAACATCCCGATCCGCACCGAGGCCGGCCGCAAGATCCGGACCGCCTTCATCGCGGAGAAGGGCTACAAGCTGGTCTCGGCCGATTACAGCCAGATCGAACTGCGCCTGCTCGCCCACATCGCCGAAATCCCGCAGCTGCGTCAGGCCTTCGCCGACGGCATCGACATCCATGCGATGACGGCCTCCGAAATGTTCGGCGTGCCCGTGCAGGGCATGCCCAGCGAGGTCCGCCGCCGCGCCAAGGCGATCAATTTCGGCATCATCTACGGCATTTCGGCCTTCGGCCTCGCCAACCAGCTCGGCATCGGCCGCGAGGAGGCGAGCGCCTATATCCGCAAGTATTTCGAGCGTTTCCCCGGCATCCGCGACTACATGGACGCGACCAAGACCTTCGTGCGCGCCAATGGCCATGTCGAGACGATCTTCGGGCGCATCTGCCATTTCCCGGCGGTCGCCTCGAAGAACCCCTCCGAGCGCGCCTTCGTCGAGCGCCAGGCGATCAACGCGCCGATCCAGGGCTCGGCTGCCGACATCATCCGCCGCGCCATGATCCGCATGGAGGATGCGCTGGCAGCGGCACGGCTCGATGTCCGCATGCTGCTGCAGGTCCATGACGAGCTCGTCTTCGAGGTGCCCGACCATCAGGTCGAGGCGGCGCTGCCCGTGATCACGCGGGTGATGGTCGAGGCGCCGCATCCGGCGGTGCAGCTGCGGGTTCCGCTCCAGGTCGATGCGCGCGCGGCGGGCAACTGGGACGAGGCTCACTGACGGGAACCTTCTGAGCTCAGGGCACGTTGTCGCTGCACACGCGCCGGGGGGCGCTGTCGCGCGTCGGAACCTGACATCATGCTCAACTCGTCGGCCTGGAGGCCGTTTCCGCGCTACAGGGCGGAGCCCGAGGTCGAGGTCGAAGACCTGAACGATGACGTCAGCCCGTCCGAGCATGACCTGATCGTCCGCTATGCCATCATCGGCATCTTCGTCATCCTGCTGACGGGCGCGCTCTACCTGACCCGGGTGATCGCGCTGCCGATCACGGCCGGCATCATCTTCGGCCTCGTGCTCGGCCCGGCCGTCGACGGGCTCGTGCGCCGCAACGTCCCCCAGCTTCTCGCCGCTGCGCTCGTCGTGCTGCTGTTCCTCGGAGTCATCGTCGCAGCGATCACCGTGCTCGCCGTGCCCGTCGCCAGCCTGAGCGATCAGGGTCCGGCGATGATGAGCGCGCTCAAATCCAAGCTCGCCGGCCTCTTCGTGATGATGGACGAGGCCAAGGCCGCCATCGGCACGCTCATGGGCAAGACCGGCGCGGAACTCAGCGTCTCGCAGGGCAACCCGCTGATCGACCTCGCCATGTCCTCCTCGGCGATCGCGGGCGGCCTGCTGATCTTCGTGGCCACCGTCTATTTCTGGCTCGCCACGCGGCGCCACCTCAAGGCCCGCGCTCTGCGCCTCTGCCTCGGCCGGGGCGCCAGGAAATCCGCTGGCGTCTTCTTCCAGGAGATCGAGAGCCGCGTCGCCCGCTATTTCGGGCTGGTGACGCTGATCAATCTGGGAATGGGCATCCTCACCATGGGCATCGCCTGGCTCGCCGGACTGCCCTATCCGATCTTCTGGGGCGCGCTGGCCTTCGTCCTCAACTACCTCGCCTTCATCGGCCCGATCATCGTCACCATCATGCT
This sequence comes from Allobosea thiooxidans, assembly GCA_943372485.1. Taxonomy (GTDB): domain Bacteria; phylum Pseudomonadota; class Alphaproteobacteria; order Rhizobiales; family Beijerinckiaceae; genus Allobosea; species Allobosea thiooxidans_A. Next base: position 41,692 of record CALRYW010000014.1, on the reverse strand, counting down.
GTTCGCCGGTGCGTTGGTCGAGGCGCCCCTCGTCCTGACGGCCGTCTGGCCGGCGGCCGCCTATTTCGTCATCCATCTGATCGAGGGCAATGCGATCACGCCGGTCTTCGTGGGACGGCGGCTGACGGTCTCGCCCTTCCTCGTCTTCATCGGCTTCATCTTCTGGCTCTGGCTCTGGGGGCCGGTGGGAGCGGTGCTCTCGACTCCGATCCTGCTCGTCGCCATGGTGGCGCAGGAGGAATTCTCGCGCTATCGCGCCGCGCAGGCCGAGGAGCAGGCCGAGGCGAAACCCGCCTGAATCGCGGCCGGAGGGAACCGGCGCACCGCACAGGCGTTGGCCCCGGGATCGAACCCGGAGCGATGCCGCCAGCCGAGGCGGATCGTCGAAACGATCGATCGAGTTGATTCACGCAAGGACAGGATGACCGACATGGCCACCAGCACCACCGCCGCCAAACGCGCAGCCGCTTCCGCCAAGCAGGTCAAGGACGAGGTCGCCGCCGGCGGCGAGGAGATCGCGAGCGAGGCGCGGGAGACCGCCGCCCGCGTCAAGCGCGAGGCCGGTGCGATCGAGGAGAGCCTCACCCGCGGCGCCGAGGATCTGGTCGCGACCGTGGGCGAAAAGCTTCGCTCCGTCGGCGTCGACACCGACCGCATGGCCGATGTCGCCAAGGAACAGGCCACCGAACTCCAGCGCCTGATCGAGGAGGAGATCCGCGAGCGGCCGCTGCGCGCGCTCGGCCTGGCGGCGGCGGTCGGCCTCTTCGTCGGCTTCCTCTCGGCGCGCTGACGTCATGCTGGGGGGTATCGGGGCCTTTATCGCGGGAGAAATCTCCGGCGCGGTCCGTCGCAACGTCACGGTCGCCGTCCTCATGGGGCTCGGCGTCCTCCTCATGCTCTGCGCCGGCGGCTATCTGGTCGCGGCTGTTCACACCGCCCTGGCGCTGCGCTACGGCTCGGTCGAGGCCAGCCTGTTCGTGGCGGGCGGCCTGTTTGTGGCGGGGCTGATGGCGATCGCGATCGGCTTCTACGTCAAGAACCGGCCGCGGCCCGCCCGCCCGATGGCGGCCGCGGCGCTGGTCGCGGCGCCGCTGGCGGCGAAGCTGATCGGGGCCGGCCTGACCTCGAAGAAGGGCTGGCGCCTCGCCCTCGTCGGCGGCGGCGTCGTGCTCGGCGCCCTGCTCGGCCGCCAGTTCTTCACCGGGGACGACTCCGGCGACGGCGAGGCATGAGGCCCGAAGCTGTGGGGCCCGTGTCATTTTACATGGGGCCGGCCGGCCTTTCGCGCTAAGACCGACGGCATGTCGACTCAGGCGCGGCGGCGCACACGGTTTCTCGCTCCCGCAATCCCGGTCTTGCGGGCGCGCCTTCGCTCCGCGACGACGACGGTCATCGCCATCGGCGTCGTCGCGATCGCGATCCTGCTGGCGGCCTGGATCGATCGTCAGGCGCAGCACACGGCCGAACAGGTTTCCCGCGCGATCGCGGTGCGCGAGAGCGCCGAGCGCTTCCTCGGCCATCTGCGCGACGCCGAGACCGGCCAGCGCGGCTACCTGCTCACCGGCCTGACGAGCTACCTGTCGCCCTTCACCGAAGGGCGCGGCGAGGCCGCGCCGGCCCTCGCCGCGCTGGAGGGGCTGGTCGGGGACGATCCCGCCCAGCGCGAGCGGATCGCCGCTTTGCGCGCACAGATGCAGTTGAAGCTCGGCGAGCTCGACGCCAGCATCGGCCTGATGCGGGACGGGCGCCAGGCCGAGGCGCTCGCGCTCATCCGCCGCGGCCAGGGCATCGGCGCCATGGACGCGTTGCGCGCTCTCGTCGAGCAGATCCAGGCCGCCGAGAATGTCCGCCTCGTCTCGCTCAACCGCAACGAGGAGCGGCGGCGGCTGCTGGCGAGCATTGGCATCGTCGTGGCGCTGGCGGGCCTGGCCTTCGCCGCCTGGCAGCAGCTGCGCCTGCGCCAGCGCCGCAGCGCGTCGCTGGCCGAGAGCAATGCCGAGCTGGAGCGGGTCGTCGGCGAGCGCACCCGGGAGCTCGAAAACGAGCGCCTGCGCATCGAGGCACTGCTGCGCGACGTCAATCACCGTGTCGGCAACAACCTCGCCATGGTCTCGGCCCTCCTGAGCGTGCAGAGCCGCCAGAGCCGGGAGCCGGCGGTGCGGGCGGCGCTGCAGCAGGCACAGTCCCGCATCCAGGCGATCGCCGCCGGCCAGCGCCGCCTGCGGCTCGATCTCGACACCGACGAGATCGAGGCCCGCCCCTATATGGAGGATCTGCTGGCCGAGATCGGCAAGGCGGCGGAGGGCCGGCCGATCGAGATCGCGCTCGCCATGGACGAGATCCGCCTGCCCGGCCGCGACGCCGTCTCCTTCGTGGTGATCGTCAACGAGCTCGTCACCAACGCCATCAAGCATGCCTTCGCCGACGGCCGGCCGGGCCGCATCGTCATCCGCTTCGAGGAGGTGGTGACCGACGATGGGCCCGCGCTCGCCCTCACGGTCGAGGATGACGGCGTCGGCATGCCCGCGGAGCTCGAGGCCAAGGGGCTCGGCCAGACGGTGATCGCAAGCCTGCTGCGCAGCATGCGGGCGACGATGACCGCCGAGCCGCTCGCGCCTGGCGGCGCTCGGCCGGGTACCCGCATCACCCTGCATTTTCCCAAGCGCGACTGAGCCCCAAACACAAAAAAGCCCGGCGCGCGGCCGGGCCTTGCGGCGTTGGTGACCGGACCGGGCGGTCGTTACAGCCCCTCGAACAGGGCGCTCGAAATGTAGCGCTCGGCGAAGGAGGGGATGATCACGACGATCGTCTTGCCGGCATTCTCCGGCCGCGCCCCGACTTCGAGCGCCGCCGCGATGGCGGCGCCCGACGAAATGCCGGCCGGGATGCCCTCGCTCCTGGCCAGCGCCCGCGACGTCTCGAACGACGTCTGGTTGCCGACCGTCACCACCTCGTCGATGATCGAGCGGTCGAGGATGCCGGGCACGAAACCGGCACCGATACCCTGGATCTTGTGGGGGCCGGGCGCGCCACCCGACAGCACAGGCGAGTCCTCCGGCTCGACGGCGATGATCTTCACCCCCGGCTTTCTCGCCTTCAGCACCTGCCCGACACCGGTGATGGTGCCGCCGGTGCCGACGCCGGAGATGAAGATGTCGACCGCTCCTTGCGTGTCGTTCCAGATCTCCTCGGCCGTCGTCTTGCGGTGGATCTCGGGATTATGCGGGTTTTCGAACTGCTGCGGGATGATTGCGCCGGGGATCTCGGCCTTGAGCTCCTCGGCCCGCGCGACAGCGCCGCGCATGCCGCCGGGGCCGGGCGTCAGCACCAGCTCGGCGCCGAGCAGCGCCAGCATCTTGCGCCGCTCCAGCGACATCGTCTCGGGCATCACCAGGATCAGCCGGTAGCCGCGCGCCGCCGCCACGAAGGCGAGCGCGATGCCGGTGTTGCCCGAGGTCGGCTCGATCAGCGTGCCGCCCGGCTTCAGCGTCCCCGACGCCTCCAGCGCATCGATCATGTTGACGCCGATCCGATCCTTGACGCTCGAGATCGGGTTGAAGAATTCGAGCTTGGCCAGGATCGTTGCCTTGACCCCCCGCTCGGCCGGCAACCGGTTCAGCTTGACCAGCGGCGTATCGCCGATCGTGTCGGTGATCGACTCATAGATGCGGCCGCGCCCGGGCAGCTTGCCCTGGCCTTGTTCCTGTCTGCGCGCTGCCTCGGTCATGATGGGCTCCTTCTGTCGCCGGCGATGCCGACCGTGCCCACAGGCTAGAGCATTTCACACTCAATGTCGATAAATCGAATAAATAACAAATTCAAATCGTAAAATCGGAGATGACCCGGTCGCTGACCAACCCCGGCAGAACCTGGGCCCGGCGGCAGAGCTCGTCGACCGTCACCTCGTCGAGGATGGTGAGGAAGGCGCGCGAGGCCCGCAGCACCTCCGGCCCGACCACGGCGTCGACCAGCGCCGATTGCGGCGCCAGCCCGATCCCGTCGTCGCCGGTTTCCTGCATGGCGGCGCGCGCGATGTCTCCGGCCGTGATCTTGCGCCGCTCGCGCGCCAGCTCATAGCCGCCGCGCGGGCCGCGCACGCCCTTGAGGATGCCGACCCTGACGAGCGCCTGCAGCATGGTTTCGAGATGGCGCGGCGGCAGATCGTGCCGCGCCGCCAGCAGCTTCGCCGCCACGGGCGAGGGGCGCGCATGCAACGCGATATCCACCACCGCCGCGATGGCGAGCTGACTGCGCCGCGAGAGCAGCATCATCGGTTTGGATCCGGGGCTGAAGGAGAGGGGGAGTGTTGAAGATGGACGCCGGTGGAGCCGAAGCCCCCGGTTCCGCGCGAGGTCGCCTCGAGGGTCGTCACCTCTTTGAACTGCGCCCGCGCGACCGGAGCGACCACGAGCTGGGCGATGCGGTCGCCGCGCCGGATCGGATAGGTCTGCGTCCCGTGGTTGATCAGGATGACCTTGACCTCGCCCCGGTAGTCGCTGTCGACCGTGCCGGGCGCATTGAGCACGGTGACGCCATGGCGGGCGGCGAGGCCGGAGCGCGGCCGCACCTGCGCCTCGAACCCTTCGGGCAGCTGCAGGCACAGCCCCGTCGGCACGAGATCGCGCGCACCGGGGGCGAGCGCGAGAACCTCGCCCTCGGCGAGAGCGGCCCGCAGGTCCAGGCCGGCGGCTCCGGCGCTCTCATAGGCCGGCAGCGGCAGGCTCACGCCATGGGGCAGGCGCAACACCGCAATCTCCAACGGAAGGCTCACGCGGGGCGTCGCGCGGCAGCGAGGTGGGCGAGATGGGCGACGAGGCGGGTGGCGACCTCCGCCTTGGCGAGGGTCGGCCAGCTCTCGACGCCATCCTGCGTCACCAGATGCACCGTGTTGGCGTCGCCGCCCATCACGCCGGTGCCACCGACATCGTTGGCGACGATCAGGTCACAGCCCTTCCTGGCGAGCTTGGCCTGCGCATGGGCGACGACATTCTCGGTCTCGGCCGCGAAGCCGACGACGAGTTCGGGCCGGCCCGCGCTGCGCTGCGCGATCGTCGCGAGGATGTCGGGGTTCTCGACCAACGCGAGTGGCGGCAGGCCGCCGCCATCCTTCTTCATCTTCTCCGGCGCTTCCGCCGCCACCCGCCAGTCGGCAACCGCGGCGGCGAAAATTGCGATCTGCGCCGGCAAGGCGGCCTCGACTGCCGCCAGCATCTCGCGGGCCGATTCGACATGGACCGTCTCGACGCCCTCCGGATCGGGCAGGGCGACCGGCCCCGAGACGAGCGTCACCCGCGCCCCTGCCGAAGCGGCGGCCGCAGCGATGGCGTGGCCCTGCTTGCCGGAGGAGCGGTTGGCGATGTAGCGCACCGGATCGATCGGCTCATGCGTCGGGCCCGACGTCACCAGCACATGCTGCCCGGCGAGGAGGCCCGGGGCCTCGTCGCCGCCTCCGGGCAGGCGTGCGAGAAAACCGATCGCCCGCTGCGGCGCAGGCGCTTCGCCCGCGAGGGCCAGTTCGATGGCGCCCAGGATCTCGGCGGGCTCCGCCATGCGACCGACGCCGCTCTCGCCGCGCTCGGCCATGGCGCCGGAATTAGGACCGACGACGAGCACGCCGTCCTTCTCGAGCTGCGCCATGTTCCGACGCGTCGCCGGATGCTGCCACATCCGCGGATTCATCGCAGGCGCGATCAGGACGCGCTTGTCGGTCGCCAGCAGCGCCGTCGAGGCGAGGTCGTTGGCCAGCCCGTTCGCCATCTTGGCGATCAGGTCCGCGGTCGCCGGCGCCACGACCAGCAGGTCCGTCGAGCGCGACAAGGCAATATGGCCGATATCGGCCTCGTCCGTCAGCGAGAACAGATCGGTAAAGCAGCGCTCGCCGGCGAGCGAGGAGACCGCGAGCGGCGTGACGAATTCGGCGCCCGCCTTGGTCAGGATACAGCGCGAGGCGATGCCGCGATCTTTGAGACGCCGGATCAGCTCAAGGCATTTATAGGCGGCGATGCCGCCGCCGATGATCAGCAGGATGGAGCGGGAGGCAGACAAGCAGCGGTTCCTGTAACCCGGAAAGCGCGTTTCTAGCACCGCCCGGGCCGACCTGTCATGAGGCCCGTTCCCAGGGGCAAAAGGCCCGGTCCGGGGGGCGTCGCCGGTCGTGTGGAGAAGATCGGTCCTCTTTGCCCGCTCCGGAGGTGGCGGACCATCTCCCGAGATACGTTTCTTTAAAAGAACGATTATATTGACAAAAAGGACGTCGTGGGGCGAGAGTGCCACTGCCATTCGGTTCTGCCAAACGGCCGCGGGGATTTGAGCGAGCAGCTTGCGCCGCGTCACCAAACGCTAAAGCGCCACGACGCGGTCGTGGGCTCCATTCAAGGGGAGACAACCATGACCGAAGCCATCCCCTCCCAGCGCGCTCCCATGCTCCAGCATCGCGGCTGTTGTCGACTCTGATCCTGTCCATGAGGTCGCCGCAGGCGGCTTCGCAAACCAGCTGAATCGGATCGTCAACCCTGCGCCGCAACCGCGGCGGGAGCACTGCCATGAACACCCAATCCTTCGACGCCGGCCGGCCCGATCAGGGCCTGCTTCGGCCAAGCCAGCAGGCCTATGTCATCGAGATCGGCGAGACCCAGGCCGGACTCGTCAGCCGGCGCGGCGAAGAGCGCTTCTTCACCTTCATTTCCGCCGCGTCCGCCTTCGACGCGCTCGAGGGCCATCGCTTCGCCACGCCGGTCGCGGCCGAGCGGGCCGCCCGGCAGCTGGCTTCGCCCCGGCGCCGCGATCAATACCAACGACGCCGTTGATGCCAAGATCGAGCCGACCTCGGCGATCCTGCACGGGGGTCGAAGGGGCCCTGTGTCAGCGTCAACGCGGTCCGCGCCGTCGACAGGGACAAGCTCCGGGTCAAGACCTACCAGTCGCCGGAGGTCAAGGCCTCGTCGCCGAGGGCTTCAAGGGCAACGTGCTCACCGGCTGGCAATCCCGTTCCTCGCCACCTGGCTGTCATTCCGCCAGGCGCCAGCCCCGGATGCGACGCGCATCCGGGGCTGTTTTGTTGTTTCGCGTTCCCTTGTCGTCATGCTCGACACAAGGCCGAGCATGACGCAAGACCGTTCTCAGTTGGCGAGCTTCCCCAAAGCGAAGAACTGCGTCTCGCCGGAGGAATCGTCGACGCCGTCATTGTCGGTGACGACGAAGAGGTTGCCGTCCTTGTCGACAGCCATGCCCTCGACCTTGTCGAGGCCGTAGCCGCCGAGCGCCATCAGGGCGGGCGTCAGGTCGCGCAGCAGCGTCTTCTCCACGGTTGGGATCGTCGCGGAGCCGAGCGGCGCCGGCGTCAGCCCCTTGACCGAGAAGGTCGCCAGCGTCTTCACCGCCTTCGCACCGAAGAGATTGTCGCGCTCGATCACGGCGAAGCGGTCGTTGCCGAGCGCAGTCAGCTCCGAGAGGCCCATCCAGGCACCGGCAGCGGCTGCGGTCAGCGGGTAGTGCAGGGCGCCCCAGCTCTTCGTCGCGGGCTTGTAGGCCAGGATCTTGGTCTTGCCCTTGGGGTCGTCCTTCCATTCGCGCTGAACGGCGAGCCAGACGGTCTCCTCGGCGCCGGAGCCGGTCACGGCCACGCCCTCGAAGCCGAAACGGGTCGCCTGCTTCGCCAGCTCTTCCGGCAGCCGGATCTCCTCCTCGACCTCGCCCTTGGCCGAGACCCGCAGCAGCATGCTCTGGGTCGGCTTGTCCTTGTGCTCGGGGTTGCCCTCGGAGGCCAGCCAGAAGCCGCCACCAGAGCGGGTGGCGATACCCTCGAGATCATAGGCGGCCGGCTTGCCGTCCTTCGTCACGGTCATCGCAGCGGTGATCCGGGCCGGCTTCTGGGTGGCGTCGATCTCCAGGATGCGCGACGGGGCATAGGCGCTGTCGGTGACGGCCTGCAGCCGCCCGGCCAGCGTCGGATGCGCCGAGAGACCCGACAATGCGCCCCAGCCGATCGGCGCACCCTCGACCTGCGCCGAGACGAGCGTCGGATAGGCGGCGGGCGCCTCGCTGCGCTGATAGATCGTCACGGCCGAACGCGGTCCGCCCTTGGCGACGAGATCGGCCTCCGAGGCCGTGACGAGGAGATTGCGCTGCGGGATGGCGAGCAGCCCCTCCGGCGCGATGCCGCCGGGCAGCGCCTGGAGATAGCGCGGTGCCCTGCCAGGGCCCTCGTCCTTGTAGACCAGCACCAGCGAGGCGCGCTCCAGCCCGACGAAGATCAGCCTGTCCTGGCCATAGGTCCCAACCTCCATGCCTTCCGGCTCGCTGCCCTTGGCGGCCGAGCGGCGCTCGGGATAATGGCCGAGGCTGATCGCGAGATGGTCGGTCGTCGCGCCCGAATCGAATTCGACCGAGCCGTCCTTGCGGAAGATGGTGAAGCCGCGCGAGCCGCCCTTCCAGTCGCCCTCATTGGCGGTGACGAAGCGGTCATTGTCGAGCCAGCGCACCGAGTCGGGCTCGCGCGCCACGCCCTTGAGCTCCTCGACCGGCCGGATCTGGCCGTCGCGGGTCTTGTCGATGCCGTTGAGATCGACGGCGCCCGCCGGGAAATGCGCCACCAGCTTGCCCGTCTTCGTGTCGACGATGGCGATGTGGTTGTTCTCCTGCAGCGTCACGACCGCCAGCCCGTCGGCATTGACATCGACGAATTCCGGCTCCGGATCGGTCGGCTCGACGGCCGCGATGCCGGTCAGGTCGACGATCTGGCGCGAGGCGCAGTCGACCGCGCCGTCCTTGATGCCGATCAACGTGACATTGCCAGCCGGCAGCTGAGGCAGCGCGCCCTTGTTGAGCTTTTCATCGCGCTCATTCTCCATCGCGATGACGATCTTCGCCTTGTCCTTGCTGAGCGTGATCGAATCCGGCTGGCCACCGAGATCGCAGGTCGCCACGACTTGCTTTGTCTTCAGATCGACCGTGGCGAGATGACCGGCCGGCTCCTTGAAATTGTCGCCGGAGGTCACGACGGCCACGAAAGCCTTATTGCCGAGAACCACGACCGAGGTCGATTCGCCACCGAGCGGGATGAAGCCGGCGGGCTTCGGCGCGGCGGGCGTCGTGATGTCGATCAGGCCGAGCGCCTTCTGCTCGCCATCGGTATAGGCGAGCAGCGTGCCGTCCTCATTGGCGGCGATGATCTCGGCCACCGTCTTCTTCGCCGGGTCGCGATCCGCGGGCAGGTTCAGCGGCACCTGGAAGGTGGCGATGCGGTTGAACATCGGCTCGGCGAGCGCGGTGCCCGAGAGCATCAGAGTGGCGAGAGCGGCGAGAACCAGGGGCTGGCGCATGGGGTCAATCCTCGGGCCGGAATGGCTTACGCCATTCCGGCTATTGGCCTTTCATGACGGTTGCGTGACAGTCGTCACGACGCAGCGCCGCTCCCCTTGATCAAGCCGGATCCACGGCTCGTCGAGCGTCTCAACCCCGTCACTTCCAGCGTCGTGAGGGCGAGGACGGCCGCCGCCTGCAGGAGGACGAAGCCGATGCCGAGCCCCGTCGGGGCAAACCAGCCGAGCATCAGCAGAGCGAGGCTGTCCGCGACCCAGAGCAGGTTGAGGGCGATGACCGCGAGAACCGCCAGGCGCGGTACGGTCGCAGGGGCGGCGAGCCAGGCCAGCAGCGCCGCGCAGGGCAGCAGCAGGAGGCCGGTGCCCCTGAGCAGCTCGGGGGGCAGCGAAAACAGCCCGGAGAGCGGCGTGGCGGCGAGGCTAAGCAGCGCGCCCATGCTGGCGCAGGCGGCGGCATCGAGCGCGAGCGCCCTGCGCAGCAGCGGCGAGGATTGGATCATGGTCATCGAAGTCTCCCTGGCAGGAGACGCCACAGGGGCGCCTCGGGTTGGATGGAGACAGGGTGGCGGGCGCAGCTCGGGCCGTCGATTAAGCCGGAGGTAATTGGAACGGCGCCGGTGGCCCGGTAGCGTGCCGAGCATGCACAGCCATCGCTCCGCGGCCATCGGCCTTCTCATCCGTGACTGGCGGCAGCAGCGCCGTCTCAGCCAGCTCGAGCTCGCACTCGAGGCGGAGATCTCGCAGAAGCACCTCTCCTTCGTCGAGAGCGGCCGCTCGCAGCCGAGCCGCGACATGGTGCTGCTGCTGGCCGAGCATCTCGGCGTGCCTCTGCGCGAGCGCAACACGCTGTTGCTCGCGGCCGGCTATGCTCCCGTCTATCTGGAGCGGGCGCTGGAAGATCCCGCCCTGCAGGCCGCCAAGGCCGCGATCGATCTCGTCCTGACGGGGCACGAGCCCTATCCGGCGCTCGCCGTCGACCGGCATTGGACCCTGCTTGCGACGAATGCGGCCGTCGCGCCGCTGCTGGCTCTCGTCGTCGATGCCGAGCTGCTGCGTCCGCCCATCAATGTCCTGCGGTTGGCGCTGCATCCCGGGGGGCTCGCCGCGGCCACCGTCAACTTCGACGAGTGGCGCGCGCATATCCTGGCGCGGCTGCGCCAGCAGGTGCGGATCGCGGCCGATCCCGTGCTTTCCGACCTCCTCGCCGAGCTTCTGGCCTATCCCGCGAGCCCCCTGGGGCCTGGTTCGGGGCGCGTCCCGATGTCGGTCGTGGAGCCCGCGATCGCCGTGCCGCTTCGGCTGCGGGTCGGCGACGGCGTGCTGTCCTTCATCTCGACCACGACCGTGTTCGGCACCCCGGTCGACATCACCCTGTCGGAGCTGGCGCTGGAGACTTTCTTTCCGGCCGACGCCACGACCGGCGCAGCCTTGCGGGCGCTGGCGCAGACACGGCGCAACGATCCCGATTGAGCCCGCGATTTTCGTCTGGAACCTTCCTCAGGGGCGCCGGTTATTCCTGCGACGCCGCGGGGAGCGGCACGAAATTCAACAGAAGGATCAAGACGATGGGGAGCACCATGGACAAGGTCAAGGGCATGGCCAACGAGGCCGCCGGCAACGTCAAGCAGGCCGCCGGCAAGGCGCTGGACAAGCCCGGACTCGAGGCCGAGGGCTTTGCTCAGGAGCGCAAGGGCGAGGCCCAGCAGACGCTCGGCAAGGGCAAGGACGCCATCAAGAAAGTGGTCGACAAGGCCTGATTTCGATCAGAGTCTGACCAAGAACGGGCCGCCACGAGGCGGCCCGTTTTGCTGTGCGTTCAAGTCGATCGTCAATCCAGGCGATCGTCATCCCGGGCGCAGCGTAGCGGAGACCCGGGATCCATTCCTGAGCCTCGATCAGATAAGTTCCGGAATGGATCCCGGATCGGCGCGGCTTCGCCGCTTGTCCGGGATGACGCTGAGGATGTTGGTTGGCAATGGAGCGGCTCAGGCTGTGCCGCCAATGCCACCGAGGAAGTCCTTGACGCGGCCGAAGAAGCCGGCGGCTTCCGGATGGGTGGCGCCCGAGCTCTCGCGCTCGAACTCCTGCAGCAGCTCGCGCTGGCGCGCGGTGAGCTTCTGCGGCGTCTCGACCACGACCTGGATGTAGAGGTCGCCGACTTCGCGTGAGCGCAGCACGCTCATGCCCTTGCCCTTGAGCCGGAACTGCTTGCCGGTCTGCGTGCCCTCGGGGATCTTCACCCGCGCCTGCTCGCCGGTCAGCGTCGGCACCTCGATCTCGCCGCCGAGCGCCGCCTGCACCAGCCCAATCGGCACCCGGCAGAACAGGTCGGCCCCGTCGCGCTGGAAGATCGCGTGCGGCTGGATCGAAAGGAAGATGTAGAGGTCGCCCGCCGGCCCGCCGCGCAAGCCAGCCTCACCCTCGCCGGCCAGCCGGATGCGCGTGCCGTCCTCGACACCGGCGGGGATGTTGACCGAGAGCGTGCGCTCGCGCGTGACGCGGCCGGCGCCCTGGCAGTTCTTGCAGGGGTCGTCGATGATCTCGCCGCGGCCGGCGCAGGTCGGGCAGGTCCGCTCGACCGAGAAGAAGCCCTGGTTGGCGCGGACCTTGCCGTGGCCGCCGCAGGTCGGGCATTGCCGCGATTTCGAGCCCGGCTTGGCGCCGGTGCCCGAGCAGACTTCGCAGGCGATCGAGGTCGGCACCCGGATCGAAGCGTTCTTGCCGGCGAAGGCATCCTCGAGCCCGATTTCGAGATTGTAGCGCAGATCGGCGCCGCGCTCGCGCCCGTTAGCGCTGCGCGGCCCGCCACGACGGGCGTCGCCGAAGAAGGAATCGAAGATGTCCGACATGAAGTCGGAGAAGTCCGGGTTACCGCCGCCGCCGCCCTGTTCGAAGGCCTGATGGCCGTAGCGGTCATAGGCGCCGCGCTTCTGGCTGTCGGAGAGAACCTGATAGGCCTCGTTCAGCTCCTTGAACTTCGCCTCGGCCGCCGTGTCGCCCGGATGCCGGTCGGGATGGCACTGCATCGCCAGCTTGCGGAACGCGCTCTTCAGCTCCGCTTCGCTCGCGGTCTTCGAGACTCCGAGGATTTCGTAATAGTCGCGCTTGGACATCAAACAGCGGCCCCTTCGCTCCTCCTCGCCGCGGCGGGTCTCAAGCCCGATGCCGTTGCGCGAAAGAACGAGATTGTTGCGTCATGACGCAATCCCGTAACGCGATGGCCGGGTCAAGCCCGGCCATGACGTCGTCGTCGAGGAGGAAGAGCGCTCAGGCGCTCTTCTTCTTGTCACCCTTGTCGTCGCTGACGTCCTTGAAGTCGGCGTCGATGACGTCGTCCTTCTTGGCCTCGGCCGCCGCCGGCTCGCCTTCGGCGGAGCCTTCCGCCTGGCTGGCGGCATACATCGCCTCGCCGAGCTTCATCGAGGCCTGCATCACATCCGTGGTGCGGGAGGTGATGGTCTCGGCATTGTCCTCGGCGAGCGCCGCCTTGAGGGCGTCGAGCGCGGTCTCGATCGCCGTCTTGTCGGCGGCGGAGACCTTGTCGCCATAATCCTTCAGCGACTTCTCGGTCGAATGCACCAGGCTCTCGCCCTGATTCTTCGCCTCGACCAGCTCGCGGCGCTTCTTGTCCTCGCTCGCGTTCGCCTCGGCGTCCTTGACCATCTTCTGGATGTCGGCCTCGGAGAGCCCGCCGGACGCCTGGATCCGGATCTGCTGCTCCTTGTTGGTGGCCTTGTCCTTCGCAGTGACCGAGACGATGCCGTTGGCGTCGATGTCGAAGGTCACCTCGATCTGCGGCATGCCGCGCGGCGAGGGCGGAATGCCCATCAGGTCGAACTGGCCGAGCATCTTGTTGTCGGCCGCCATCTCGCGCTCGCCCTGGAAGACGCGGATCGTCACCGCGTTCTGATTGTCCTCGGCGGTGGAGAAGACCTGGCTCTTCTTGGTCGGGATCGTGGTGTTGCGGTCGATGAGACGCGTGAACACGCCGCCCAGCGTCTCGATGCCCAGCGACAGCGGGGTCACGTCGAGCAGCAGCACGTCCTTGACGTCGCCCTGCAGCACGCCGGCCTGGATCGCGGCGCCGATGGCGACGACCTCATCGGGGTTGACGCCCTTGTGCGGCTCCTTGCCGAAGAACTGCTTCACGACCTCCTGGACCTTCGGCATGCGGGTCATGCCACCGACGAGGACGACCTCGTCGATCTGACCGGCCGAGAGGCCGGCATCCTTGAGCGCCTTCTTGCAGGGCTCGATCGTGCGCTGGACGAGATCGTCGACCAGGCTCTCGAACTTGGCGCGCGAGAGCTTGATGGCGAGGTGCTTCGGCCCCGAGGCGTCGGCCGTGATGTAGGGCAGGTTGATCTCGGTCTGGGCCGTGGTCGACAGCTCGATCTTGGCCTTCTCGGCGGCTTCCTTCAGGCGCTGGAGCGCGAGCTTGTCCTTCTTCAGGTCGATGCCCTGCTCGCGCTTGAACTCGTCCGCGAGATACTCGACGAGGCGCATGTCGAAGTCCTCGCCGCCGAGGAAGGTGTCGCCATTGGTCGACTTCACCTCGAAGACGCCGTCGCCGATCTCAAGGATCGAGACGTCGAAGGTGCCGCCGCCGAGGTCATAGACCGCGATCGTGCCGGCCTGCTTCTTGTCGAGGCCATAGGCGAGCGCGGCCGCCGTCGGCTCGTTGATGATGCGCAGCACCTCGAGGCCGGCGATGCGGCCGGCATCCTTGGTCGCCTGGCGCTGGGCGTCGTTGAAATAGGCGGGAACGGTGATGACGGCCTGGGTCACGGGCGAGCCGAGATAGGCCTCCGCCGTCTCCTTCATCTTGGTGAGGGTGAAGGCCGAGATCTGCGACGGCGAATAGTCGGTGCCGTCGGCCTCGACCCAGGCGTCGCCGGAGGAGGCCTTCTTGATCTTGTAGGGAACGAGCTTCAGGTCCTTCTGCGTCATCGGGTCTTCGAAGGTGCGGCCGATGAGGCGCTTGATGGCGAAGAAGGTGCGTTCCGGATTGGTGACCGCCTGGCGCTTGGCCGGCTGTCCGACGAGGCGCTCGCCATCATCCGTGATCGCGACGATCGACGGCGTGGTGCGGGCGCCTTCCGAGTTCTCGATGACCTTAGGCGTCGTGCCTTCCATGACCGCGACGCAGGAATTGGTCGTGCCGAGGTCGATACCGATGACTTTACCCATGGAGGGGATCCCTTTTGAACTGAGCAGATCGCCGGCCTGCGACGATGATCGCCCCAGCCCGGCCCATGGACCGGCCCGCCCCCACCTGTCGCGGCGAACGAACCGGCATTCCACGTTCGACGGTCGTGAAACCGCCCCTTGGCGGCGTATATAGGGAGGGGGTTCCCGCCCTTGCAAGACAGGCGAGCCGATTAAGAATCGCCCCTGCGGCCGTTTTCGGCGACAGGGTTGACGGCAATCATTGCCGCCGAGTGTTGCGGATGTGCCCTTGCGTCCCGCAGCGCGACATTTCATGCAAAACGGGCCGAATCCCTTCCCGAGCGGGCATTTCGTGATCCGACCGCCGCATGCCGCCCTTCGCCTCGCCCTGCTGGTCCTCGCCGGCACGGTGCAGGTCGCGCTGGCGCAGCCGATGCAACTGCCGGGAGCGCAGCCCTTCAATGCGCCGGGCACGCAGCAGGCCGCGCCGCCCGGCGCCGGAGCCCCCGCGGCGCCGAAGGCGCCGTCGATGCCGCCGATCAAGGTCGCGGGCGAGGAGGCCGTGCTCGGACGGGTGCTGCGGCACAATGGCGGCGCCGGCGAGGCGGTCTTCGAGAAGATGGCGGGAGGCTTCGGGCTGAAGCTGACCGCGGACGGCTTCCAGTCGGGCAATCTGGTCGAGCCCTGCGCCGTGTCCTTCGGCGAGGCACCCCTTCCCGTCACATCGCTGGGCCGGCCGGCGGGCGTGCCGCGCTACCGGCTGGAGGCGCCGATCTGCCCGATCGTCTTCGACGTCCTCGACGGCGCCCTCCTCGTCGTCGAGCCGCCCCAGCCCTGTGTGGTGGAGGCTGCTGCCTGCCGCATCGATCCGCGCGGCCTCTGGGGGCCGGATGCGCGCACGCTTCCCGCCCGGGCGAAGGAAATCGAAGTCGCGCGCGGCACGGCCGAACGCGCGGTTCGCGAGGGTTATCGCGCGTTGACCGCCCGCGCCGATGCCGTCGAGCAGCGCGCCATCACCCGCGAGCAGGCCGGTTTCTCGGCCGAGCGCGAACTGGTCTGCCGCTCCTTCCAGCGCGAGGGTCAGTTCGGCTTCTGCGGCGCACGTCTGACGGAAGCCCGCGCCGCATCGATCCGGGCGAGGCTCGGGCTTGCCAACGAGCCGGCCAAGGCCGCGCCGCGGCCGGCCCGGCCAAAGCCGGCACAGCCGGCTGGCGGGTCGGGCCCGCTGCCGCTGACGCCGCAATAGCGCCACCGTCGCTTGCTGATGGCCGTAGCCTGCCGGTCGCGACGCGCGGCGCGCAGGCTTGGCACCCTCACTGCCTTGTCATTGGCGTTGCGGGCTGCGATCGGTCACTGATCTCGGCCAGTCGAGAGGATGATGACGCGGATCATGGCTTACCCCCTCACCCGACAGCACTGGCGCCAAGCGGTGCTGGCGCTCGCCCTGCTCGCGCCCGGCCTGGCGCAGGCGGCGGAATCGGCCGCGGTGACGAGCCCGCGGGTGACCGCGACGCTCCTCTCCAGCCGTGACGCCGTGGCGCCGGGCGAGCGCTTCCAGGTCGCGCTCGTCCAGAAGATCGCGCCCGGCTGGCACACCTACTGGGCCAATCCCGGCGACTCCGGCGAGCCGACCCGCATCGCCTGGACGCTGTCGCAGGCCGCGACCGCTGGCGAGATCCAATGGCCCGCGCCGAAGGCGATCCCCGTGGAGCCGCTGGTCAATTTCGGTTTCGAGGGCACTGTCCTGCTCCCCGTGGAGATCGCGGTCCCGCCCGAGGCGAAAATCGGCGAGCGCCTGACGCTGCAGGCTGCCGCCACCTGGTTGGTCTGTGAAAAGATCTGCATTCCCGAGGAAGGCACCCTGACGCTCGAGCTGCCGGTCGCGCCGGCCGCCATCGTCGCTGAAGCGGCGCAGTCCCGGATCGAGGCCGCCCGTGCGGCCCTTCCCGCACCGGCCGGCTTCCGCGGCCGTCTCGCGGCCGAGGGCGAGGCCCTCGCCCTGACGCTGCCCGGCCTGCCGGCGGCCGCGACGGAACTGCGCGTCTTTCCGCTGTCCGACACGCTGATCGACCACGCCGCCGCGCAGGAGGTTCGCACCTCGAACGGGGCGACCATGGTGCGGCTCGCCCGCTCCAGCGCCTTCAAGGTCGCAGCCGGCGAGATCGCGGGCGTCCTGACCTATCGCGAGGGCGGGCTCTCCCGGGCGCTGACCTTCGCGGCCGACGTCGAGCCCGCTCTCATCGGTTCCGCTTCGGCCGCAGCCGTCCCGCCGCCCGCGGTCCGCATTCCCTTGCCGGCCGAAGGCGCGGACCTGACGCTCTGGGCCGCCCTGCTCTTCGCCTTCGCCGGCGGGTTGATCCTCAACCTGATGCCCTGCGTGCTGCCGGTGCTCTTCATCAAGGCGTTGGGCTTTGCGCAGCTGGCCCAGGCCAGCCGCTCGCAGGTGCGCGAGCAGGGGCTGCTGTTCCTCGCGGGGGTACTGGTGACATTCATGGCGCTGGCGGCGCTGGTGATTGTGCTCGGCGCGCTCGGCACCAGTGTTGGTTGGGGCTTCCAGCTGCAGTCACCGCCGCTGGTGATCGCGCTCGCCGTGGTGATGACGCTGATCGGCCTCAACCTGCTGGGTGCCTTCGAGATCGGTACCTCGGCGGCGGGCGTCGGCCATGGCCTCGCCAGTCGGGGCGGGCGACTGGGGGCCTTCATGACCGGCGCGCTGGCGGTGGTCGTCGCGACGCCCTGCACGGCGCCCTTCATGGGCGCGGCCATCGGTTATGCGGTCACGCAGCCGCCGCTGCTCGGCCTGTCCGTGTTCCTGTCGCTGGCG
This sequence comes from Allobosea thiooxidans, assembly GCA_943372485.1. Taxonomy (GTDB): domain Bacteria; phylum Pseudomonadota; class Alphaproteobacteria; order Rhizobiales; family Beijerinckiaceae; genus Allobosea; species Allobosea thiooxidans_A. The sequence goes on along the minus strand of CALRYW010000014.1, from coordinate 24,379 downwards.
TTGGGTTTCGCGCTGCCGGTCGTGGCTTTGTCCTTCGCGCCGGGCCTGCTGCGCCTTCTGCCGAAGCCCGGCCGCTGGATGCTGATCCTGAAACAGGCCTTCGCCTTCCCGATGTTCGCCACCGCGATCTGGCTGATCTGGGTCGCCTCGGTCCAGGCCGGGCCGGGCGGCGTTCTGGCGGCGCTCGTCGCGGTGCTGGCGGCGGGCTTCGTCGTCTGGCTGGTCGGTGTCACGCGCGCGAGTGGCCGCGGCCGGCTCGCCTCCTCGCTCGTGGCGGTTCTGGTGGCGTGCGGTGCCGGTTGGTTTGTGCTGCAGAGCGCCGTGCCGGAGGTGGCCCAGGCGCGCGCGGGCGACACCCAGGCCTGGTCGCCCGAGCGCGTCGCGGCGCTGCAGGCTGAAGGACGGCCGGTCTTCGTCAACTTCACCGCCGCCTGGTGCATCACCTGCCTCGCCAATGAGCGCGTCGCGCTCTCGCGGCAGGAGGTCAAGGACGCCTTTGCCGAGCTCAAGGTGGTCTATCTCAAAGCCGACTGGACCAATCGCGACAGCCGGATCGCCTTTGCGCTGGCCGAGCAGGGCCGGGCCGGCGTGCCGCTCTACCTGTTCTATCCGGGCGGCAAGGGCGGCCAGCCCGAGATCCTGCCGCAGCTCCTGACACCCGACATGGTCGTGGCCGCCGCGCGGCGCGCCGCGGGCAAAGAGGTCAGGACCGCCGCACGCTGACGCCGTTCACCCACGCAGATGACAAGGAGACAGACGTGAAGGCCCATCTGACCCGCCAGACCTTTATCGCCGGCCTCGCTCTCGCCGGGTTCTCTCTCGCGGCAGCCCCCGCTCTGGCCCAGTCCGCCGCCAGGATCGGCGCCCCGGCTCCGGCATTCGAGGCGGTGGATGCCGACGGCAAGACCCGCAAGCTGTCGGAGTTCGCCGGCAAGACGGTGATCCTCGAATGGACCAACCATGACTGCCCCTATGTCCGGAAGCACTACAACAGCGCCACGATGCAGACGCTGCAGAAGGACATGGCCAAGGAGGGCGTCGTCTGGCTCTCGATCATCTCCTCGCCGGTCGGCGAGCAGGGCCATGTCGATGGCGCCAAGGCCAACGAGCTGAGCAAGATCCGCAACGCCGCCCCGGCGGCCGTGCTGCTCGATCCCAACAGCAAGGTCGCCCGCGCCTATGGCGCGACCACGACGCCGCATATGTACATCATCGATGGCAGGGGCACGCTCGCCTATATGGGCGCAATCGACGACAAGCCCTCCGCCAGCGCCGCCAGCATCGAGGGCGCGAAGAGCTATGTCCGCCAGGCGGTGGCCGAGCTCAAGGCCGGCAAGCCGGTCTCCGAGGCGAGCACCAAGGCCTATGGCTGCGCGGTGAAATACGCGCCGGTGAGCTGAGGGCTGGCCCCATGCGTCATGCCCGGGCTTGGCCCGGGCATCTCGTAAACCAGCCCCTTGTCGTCCAGGACATTCTCGGGTCTGCGCTTCGCTTCGCCCGAGAATGACGCTTCGTCAAACCCGCCCCAGCCGGGCGCCGGTCGCCATGTCGAAGACATGGACGCGGTCGGGATCGACCGTGATCCAGATGCGGCCGGCCTGGGCCGCGACGACGTCGGTCGCCGCCTGCATCACGAAGGACAGGCCGGCGAGCTGGCCGTGGAAGAGCTGGGTGGCACCCAGTTCCTCGATGAACTCGACATCGAAGGGCAGCGAGCCGGCCTCGCCCTCGGAGGCGATCTCGACATCCTCGGGCCTTAAGCCCACCTCGACCGCCGTCTGCGCCGGCAGGTCCTGGCGCAGGTCGCGCGCCTCGAGGATCGCATCGCCCAGCGCCACGATGCCGGGGCCGTCGATCGTGCCGGGCAGGATGTTCATCGGCGGCGAGCCGATGAAGGTGGCGACGAATTTGCTCGCCGGCTTTTTGTAGACGTCGGCCGGCAGGCCGATCTGCTCGACCTGGCCGCCATTCATCACGACGAGCTTGTCCGACAGCGTCATCGCCTCGACCTGGTCATGCGTGACGTAGATCGCGGTGACGCCGAGTGCGCGCTGCAGTTTCTTGATCTCGACGCGCATCTGCACGCGCAGCTTGGCGTCGAGATTGGAGAGCGGCTCGTCGAACAGGAAGACCTGGGGCTTGCGGACGATCGCGCGGCCCATCGCGACGCGCTGGCGCTGGCCGCCCGAGAGCTGCTTCGGCCGCCGCTCCAGCAGTCCCTCAATGGCGAGGATGCGGGCGGCTTCCTTGACGCGCCGGTCGATCTCGTCCTTGGGCGTGCCGCGATTGCGCAAGCCATAGGCCATGTTGTCGTAGACGCTCATATGCGGGTAGAGCGCGTAGTTCTGGAAGACCATCGCGATGTCGCGATCGGCCGGGCCGATCTCGTTGACGACGCGCTCGCCGATCGAGACCTCGCCCGCGGAGATCGTCTCCAGCCCGGCGACCATGCGCAGCAGCGTGGACTTGCCGCAGCCGGAGGGACCGACGAGCACGCAGAAGCCGCCATCGGGGATGTCGAAGGACACGCCCTTCACCGCCTCGACGCCGCCGGCGTAGACCTTCTTGACGTTGCTGAGTGTGACCTGGGCCATCGGCGACTTATTTCTCGGTTTCGACCAGGCCCTTCACGAAGAGCCTCTGCATGACGATGACGACGAAGACGGGTGGCAGCATCGCGAGCATGGCGGTCGCCATGGCCAGCGGCCATTCGGTCAGCGCGTCGGAGGTGACGATCATCTTGCGGATGCCGATGACGATGGTCTGCATCGAGTCCTTCGTGGTGATCAGCAGCGGCCAGAGATACTGGTTCCAGCCATAAATGAACTGGATCACGAACAGCGCCGCGATCGTGGTGATCGAGAGCGGGATGACGGTGTCCTTGAAGAAGCGGAACGGGCCGGCGCCGTCGATGCGCGACGCTTCGAGCAGCTCGTCGGGGATCGTCATGAAGAACTGGCGAAACAGCAGCGTGCCGGTGGCCGAGGCGATCAGCGGGACCGCGAGGCCCTGATAGGTGTCGAGCATGTTGAGGTCGGAGACGACCTTGAAGGTCGGGAAGATGCGCACTTCGACGGGCAGCATCAGCGTGACGAAGATGATCCAGAAGGCCGCCATCCGGAAGGGGAAGCGGTAATAGACCACCGCATAGGCCGACAGCACCGAGATCACGATCTTCCCGAGCGCGATCGCCAGCGCCATCACGAAGGAGTTCAGCATCATGCTGGCGACGGGTTCGCGGGTCGAGCCGGCCGTGCCGATGAACAGGATCCGGTAGTAGTTGTCGAACAGATAGGGCCCCGGATAGAGCGGCAGCTGGCCGTTGATGATCGTCGCATTGTCCCAGCTCGAGGCGACGAAGGTCAGCCACACCGGGAAGGCGACGATCAGCACGCCGATCGACAGGATGACATAGGCGATCGCATCGCCCAGGCGGCGGTCCTCGACCATTACGGCTCCCCCGGTTTCATGGCGCAGGCCTCACCAGAGGAGCGAAGAGGGCCTCAGCCAGGGTGTTTGCGACCCAGGGTGCCCGCGCCGCGGCTTCGGCCTCATTGATGATGATCAGCGGCGTATGGTTGAGCACCTTGTAGAGGCCGTCCCTGCGACGTTCGACGAGGGACCCCTCGGTCAGCGAGCGCAGGACGAGGGTCAGATCGCGGCTCTTCAGGGTGCCCGTCGGTGGCGACACGTCAAAGCGGACATGCAGGACCCGAAAGATGTCCATGCCGGCTTCGCTCGCGAGGCGATCGAGCGTCACGTCGTCGGCGAAGATCGGCGCTGCGACGAAGAGCACCTTTGCCTTCTCCGCCAAGCCGCGCATTTCACCGATCAGCAGATTGCAGATGCGTTCCGCCCAAGCCACGGTCGTGCTCGATCCGCAATTCAGGACCACGCCGCTCCAGGCGTCGATCCGGTTTCCTTGCGCGCTCGCCGTCGCTGACAGAAGGCAGAGACCGAGAAGCGCGGTGAGCCGCAAGCTGGCATGCTGAGCCATCAGTAGCTCACCTTGCGCTCGATGAACTTGAACTGCACCGCCGTCATCGCGATCACCATGATCAGCAGGATGACCGACTGCGCCGCCGAACCGCCCAGGTCCGAACCGCCCTTGCCGTCCGAATAGACCTTGTAGACCAGGGTCTCGGTCGCGCCCGAAGGCCCGCCACCGGTGACCGTGTCGATGATGCCGAAAGTGTCGAAGAAGACGTAGACGATGTTGACCACGAGCAGGAAGAAGGTCGTCGGCGAGAGCAGCGGGAAGACGATCGTCCAGAAGCGCCGCATCGGCCGCGCCCCGTCGATTACGGCGGCTTCGATCACGCTCTTGGGGATCGACTGCAGCCCCGCCAGGAAGAACAGGAAATTGTAGCTGATCTGCTTCCAGGTCGCTGCCAGGATCACCAGCGCCATCGCATGATTACCGTCGAGCCGCGGGTTCCACGCGATCCCGAGCGACTGCAGACCCCGCGCCAGCATGCCCAATGACGGGTCGAACATGAACAGCCAGAGCACGCCCGCGATCGCCGGCGCGACCGCATAGGGCCAGATCAGCAAGGTCGTGAAGACCTCGGCGCCGCGCAGCTGCCGATCAGCCATCACCGCAAACAGCAGCGCGATCGACAGGGACAGGATGCAGACGAAGGTCGAGAAGATCGCCGTGTTGACGAAGGCCTTGTAGTAGCCCGGCTTCGAGAACAGCGTGACGTAATTCTCGAACCAGACGAAATCAGTCGAAATGCCGAAGGCGTCCTGTAGCAGGAAGCTCTGCCAGACCGCCTGGCTCGCAGGCCAGTAGAAGAAGACGAGCGTGATCGCCAACTGCGGCAGGAGCAGCAGAGCCGGCACCGTCAGCCCGCTGAAATAGGCGTTCTTCTGCATGGCGTATCCGAAACGAACCGCCGCCCCGGGAAGGGGGCGGCGGCGATGGTGGTGGGAAACGGATCAGCGAGCGGCCGTCCGCTCGAACTGGCGCAGCGTCTGGTTGCCACGCTCGGTGGCGGCGTCGAGCGCGGCCTTCGGGGTCTTCTGGCCGTTCAGGGCCGCCTCGAACTCCTCGGCCCAGATGTCGCGGATCTGCACCAGGCTGCCGAAGCGCACGCCGCGCGAGTTGTCCGTCGGCGCCTTGTTGTTGAGCGAGAGCAGCGGGGTCTCGAGGAACGGCTTGTCCTTGTAGAAGCCGGACGCCTTGACCTTCTCATAAGCGGCCTTGGTGATCGGCAGATAGCCGGACTCGGTGTGCAGCTTCACCTGGCGGTCGACATCGGACAGGAAGGTGAAGAACTTGGCCACGCCTTTGTATTCGTCGGCCTTCTTGCCGCCCATCACCCACAGCGAAGCGCCGCCGATGATCGAGTTCTGCGGGGCGCCCTGGATGTCGGGGTAATACGGCATCGGCGCATTCGCCCATTCGAACTTGGCGTTGGCGCGGACATTGCCGAAGAAGGCCGAGGAGGTCAGGAAGATCGGGCATTCGCCCGAGGTGAAGCGGCCCTCGCCGGTGTTGGTGCGGCCGGAATAGTCATAGGTCTTGTCCTTCTGCATCTCGACCAGATTGGTCAGGTGCTTCAGGAAGACGCCCTTGTTGATCACAAACTCGGTGTCGAAGCCGTCGAAGCCGTTGGACTTGGTTCCGACCGGCTCGTTGTGCCAGGCGCCGAGCTGCTCGATATTGACCCAGGTCACCCAGCCATTCGAGAAGCCGCACTTGTCGTAGCCGGCGGCCTTGAGCTTCTTGGCGGCGTCGAACACCTCGGGCCAGGTCTTGGGCGGCGCGTCGGCGTTCAGCCCGGCCTTCTTGAAGGCATCCTTGTTGTACCACATCACCGCGGAGGACGAGTTGAAGGGGAACGACAGCATGTCGCCCTTGGTCGTCGAATAATAGCCGGTGATGGCCGGCAGATAGCTCTTCGGATCGAATGTTTCGCCGGCTTCCTTCATCAGGTCCTGGACCGGCTTGATGGCGCCCTTGGCGGACATCATCGTCGCCGTGCCGACCTCGAAGACCTGCATGATGTGCGGGGCATTGCCGGCGCGGAAGGCGGCGATGCCGGCGTTCAGCGTGTCGGCATAGGAGCCCTTGTAGGCCGGAACGACCTTGAAGTCCTTCTGGGAGGCGTTGAACTCCTCGGCCAGCCGGACGATGACGTCGTTGTTGACGCCGGTCATGGCGTGCCACCACTGGATCTCGGTCTGCGCCAGCGCAGGCGCGGCACCGCCCAGCACGACAGCCGCGACGGACATCAGGATGCGTGATCTCACTGTCATCTCATTCTCCCTTCCGCCCTCGGTCCGCTTGGGCGGCTATTCTTGTTGGTGCGCAAGCTAGCATGAAGGGCTGGCGACGTTTCAATGACAAATTGATGACGGACGCAAGCCGCAGCGTCGCCCGCCCCCTCCCTGCGCAGGCCCTTGCGCAATCGTCCGGAAGGCGCTGTTCTCGCGCCCCCTGCCCGCCTTCGATGGATCATCGCCATGTCGCGCCTACCCCTGACACCCGAACGGACCCTTCCCCAGGATGCGCTGGCCGCGGCCCTGCTCGGGCGCATCTGGCGGCCTGATGTCGCAGGCCCCGCGATCGTCACCTTGCGCGACGGAATGGTCGTCGACATCACCCGCGCTTTCCCGACCAGCCGGGACCTCTGCGAGATGCCCGATCCCGCCGCGGCGCTGCGGGCCGCTCCGGGCGAACCGGTCGCGACGCTCGCCGACATCCTGGCGAACACGCCCGTCGACGGCCGCGACCCCGCGCGGCCCTGGCTGCTCTCGCCGCTCGACCTGCAGGTGGTCAAGGCTGCCGGCGTCACCTTCGCCGTCTCGATGCTGGAGCGCGTCATCGAGGAGAAGGCGCGGGGCAACCCCGCTGCCGCCGCCACGATCCGCGGCGAGATCGGCAAGCTGATCGGTGACGATCTCTCGAAGCTGAAGCCCGGCTCGCCCGAGGCGATGCACCTCAAGCAGGTGCTGATCGGGCAGGGCGCCTGGAGCCAGTATCTCGAGGTCGGCATCGGCCCCGATGCCGAGATCTTCACCAAGGCGCCACCGATGTCCTCGGTCGGCACCGGCTTCGACGCCGGGCTGCACCCGTCCTCGACCTGGAACAATCCCGAGCCCGAAATCGTGCTCGTCGTCGCCTCCGACGGCCGCATCGTCGGCGCCACGCTCGGCAACGACGTCAATCTGCGCGATGTCGAAGGCCGCTCGGCGCTGTTGCTCGGCAAGGCGAAGGACAACAATGCGGCGGCCGCCGTCGGGCCCTTTATCCGCCTCTTCGACATGGGCTTCACGCTCGACCATGTCCGCAACACCACGGTCACGCTGACGGTCGAGGGCGAGGACGGCTTCACGTTGGAGGGCTCGTCCTCGATCGCGAAGATCAGCCGCGATCCCGCCGATCTCGCCGCCCAGATGATCGGTCCCCATCACCAGTACCCGGACGGGGCGGCACTCTATCTCGGCACCATGTTCGCGCCGATCAAGGATCGCGACACAGCCGGAGGCGGCTTCACCCATAAGTACGGTGACATCGTCACCATCGCCGCCCCGGAACTCGGCGCGCTGGTCAACCGGATGAAGCGCACCGACCATTGCGAGCCCTGGACCTTCGGCGCCTCGCATCTGATGCGCAGCCTGGCCAAGCGCGGCCTGCTGTGAGTCGCCACCGCGTCAGTTCCCTTCCCCCCGCTTGCGGTGGGGAAGGGCTAGGGATGGGGGGCCGCGAAGCCGGAGCGCGACGTCACATCGTGTCGCCGAGCGGGACTGCCCCCCATCCAACCCTCCCCACCGCAAGCGGGGGGAGGGCTGAGCACCTCCTGCTCCGATGAGCCCTATCGAACCGCCGAACACGATCCTCGTCGTTGGCGAGGCGATTGGCGATTTCATTCCGCGCGATGCCGAGGGGCGTCTCTACGAGGCCGTCCTCGGCGGCTCCGGCTTCAACGCCGCCCTGGCCCTGGCCCGCTTCGGGGCCCGGGCCGCCTATGCCGCATCGCTCTCGACCGACGCGCTCGGCCGCCGCTTCCGCGCGGCACTCGCGGCGGAGGGGATCGACACCACGCTGATCCATGACAGCCCGTGCCCGACGGCCGTCGCGATCGTCTCGCCGCTCGGGCCGGACGGCGTTCCGGAATTCGCGCTCCATCTCGACGGCGCGGCCCATCACGACGTGCAGGGGACGCAGCGCTCGATGCCGGCGGGCTTCGTGCATCTGCATGCGGCCTCCTTCGGCGCGACCATCGGGCCCTCCGGGGAGGCCACGGGCGAGCTGGCGTCGAGCGCCCGCGCCGCCGCCGCCACCGTCAGCTACGACATCAACATCCGCGCCGCCGCCCTGCCCGGGCGGGAGCGGGCGCGTGACCTGATCGAAGCCCGCATCGGCCTCGCCGACATCGTCAAGGCCAGCCTCGAGGATCTGGACTGGCTCTATCCCGGGGAGCCTGTCGAGGGCGTGGTTTCGCGCTGGCGGGGATGGGGCACGTCGCTCGTGCTCATCACGAGAGGCGCCGAAGGCGCCGTCTGTCACGGCCCGGGGGCCCCTCTCACCGCGGCCGCCGCCCCCGTCACGGTGTCGGACACGATCGGGGCCGGCGACACCTTCATCGGCGGCTTCATCGCCGTACTGGCGGCACGGGGGCTGCTGGGAAGCGGCTTCGCCGGGGCCGGCCGCGACGATCTTCAGGCGGCGCTCGACTTCGCCTGCATTGTTGCGGCCGACAGTTGCACCCGCCCCGGCTGCGATCCGCCGCGCCGCATCGCCATCTGATGGGAGGTCCGATGCAACTCAGCTATCTCGACTACCACACCTGCGGCGAACCGGTCCGCATCGTCACGGGGGGCTATCCCGTGCTGAAGGGTGCAACGATCCTCGAAAAGCGCCGCGACGCGCGCGAGAACCATGACCATCTGCGCCGCGCCATGATGCTGGAACCGCGCGGCCATGCCGGCATGTATGGCGTCATCCCCGTCGCGGCCGCTGACCCGGAGGCCGCCTTCGGCGTGCTGTTCACCCACAACGAGGGCTACTCGACCATGTGCGGCCACGCGACCATCGCGCTCGGCCGCTACGCGATCGAGCACGGGCTGGTACCGGCGGTCGAACCGGTGACGCGCTTCAGCATCGAGGCCCCCTGCGGCCTTCTGCGGCTCGCATGCACGGTGCGCGACGGCCGGGTGGAGAGCGTCGTCTTCGAGAGCGTGCCGGCCTTCGTCTTCGCCCGCGATCTCGTCGTCACGCTGCCGGGCTATGGCGAGGTCGTCACCGACATCGCCTATGGCGGTGCCTTCTACTGCATCCTCCCGGCCTCGCGCTTCGGGCTCGACCTGGTCGAGACGCCGGTCGCGACCCTGACCGATGCAGCGGCCGCCCTGACCGATCATCTGCGCGCGAGCCTGCCGGTGACGCATCCGACCGAGCCCGATCTCGGCTTTCTCTACGGCACGATCATCACCGACGAGGCTCAAGCCGACGAGGAGAGCTTCAACCTCTGCATCTTCGCCGAGCGGCAGATCGACCGTTCTCCGACGGGCTCGGGCGTCACGGCGCGCATGGCGCTGGACCATGCCAAGGGTCTCGTCGAGACCGGCGCGACCCGCCGCTTCCGCAGCATCACCGGCGGCACCTTCACCGGCCGCGTGGTCGCGCCCTCGCCGGGGTCGTCGGCCGGTGCGGTCACCGTCGCGGTCGGCGGAACGAGTCATTTCGCCGGCGAGGGCACCTTCACCATCGAGGCCGACGACCCGCTGGGCCATGGCTTCGCGCTGCCGGTGCGCTTCGCCGAGATCGCGCGGGGCTGACGGCGTGCGGGCTGGGTAGGCCCTGCCGTCGCCGCCTCCTCAGCCGGCGGCGATCTGCCCGGCCTCCCAGCCGAGGATCGCGCGCTTGCGCGTCAGCCCCCAGTGATAGCCGGTCAGCGCGCCTGATTTCCCGATGACGCGATGGCAGGGCACGACGAAGGAGATCGGGTTCTTGCCCACGGCCATGCCGACCGCCCGTGAGGCGGACGGCTTCCCGATCCGGCTGGCGACGGCGCCATAGGTGGTGGCACGGCCGACCGGGATCCGCAGCAGCGTCTCCCAGACCCGGACCTCGAAATCCGTGCCGATCAGCACGATGCGCAGAGGTGTCTCCGCCGACCAGGCGGCGGGGTCGAAGATGCGGGCGGCATAGGGCGCCGTCGCCTGCGGGTCGAAGCGATACTCCGCATGGGGCCAGCGCCGCATCATGTCCGCCAGCGCCTCCGCCCGCCCGCCGACGACCTTGCCGCCATCGAGCCCGTCGGAGACCCAGCCGAGCCCGGCCAGCCCGCGCGGCGTCGTGACGATCAGCGCCTCGCCGAAGGGGGATGGATGGAAGCCATAGGCGAGGGCCAGCCCGCCGCCACCGCCCTTCCACTCGCCCGGCGACATCGCCTCATGCGTCACGAAGAGATCATGCAGTCGCCCCGGCCCCGACAGACCGACCTCGAGGGCCGTGTCGAGCACGCTGGCGGAGGCGCCGAGCAGTCCCTTGGCATGGTCGAGCGTGATCGCCTGCAGGAAGGCCTTGGGGGTCAGCCCGCACCAGCGCCGGAACAGGTGGTGCACATCGGTCGGCGTCGCGCCGGCGGCCTCCGCGATCGCCTCGATCGTCGGCTGGGCGCGCCAGTTCTCGGTGATGTAGGCCAGCACACGGCGCACCGTGTCGTAGTCGGAGCCCGGCGCGAGCGAAGGGAAGTCAGCCGCTGCCGGCATGGCCTCGGCCGCCCGCGCCAGCACCGCATCGGAGAATCGGGTCGGTTTCATCGGGCCGAGCGTCTGGATGGGAGCGTTCATCGCCGTCACCTTCGCATCATCGATCTTGCGATGACATTAGGGGCGCCCGAAAGCGTGCTCCACCCGAAAGCTGGCAGGACGACCAGCCCGCGAACCGCTTCGGACATCAAAGCGCCGCGCCGAGATCGGGTAGCGTGATCATCAATGTCATCGGAGCCAGTGGCGACGGCTCGAACCCGACACGCTGGTAGAAGGCTTTGGCGTCTTCCGACAGCGCATGCCCGAGGAGCCCTCGAATACCGATCAAATCGGCAGCATGCAGGACCCGCAGGCCGGCATCGCGTATCAGGGCCCGCCCCAACCCCTGTCCCTGAGCACCGATGTCGATGGCGAGACGGCCGAGGACGACGACGGGTATCGGGTCGGGCATGTTGCGGCGAAAGCGACCGGTCGCCAGCGTTGCCGTGACGGCGCCCGACGCCAGCGCATAATAGGCGAGGGCGCGGGTTCCCTCGCAGGCGACAAAGGTCCGCGAAGCGCCGGTCATCTGATTTTTGAGCGCGCGTTGCCGCAGCCAGTCATCGAGGGTCGGGACGCCGCAGCGGAAGTCGGTGAGATCATGGCTGTCTGAGAGCGGCTCTGGCGCCGAGATCACGACTTGTCCCAGGGCGCAGGGGTTTGCATCGTCTTGCGCAGCCGTTCGTTCGGATCGGGCTGCTCGTCGAGCCTGGCCAGGAACTGTGCGAATGCTTCGGGGCTGACGGTGAGGACGACCTGACTGAGCAGGGCCTCTTCGGCGGCCAGTCGTGCGGCGTCCAGAATGAAGTCCGTGCGGTTCTTGCCCTGGCTCTGGGCTGCGCGGTCGATCAGGCCACGCTCCTCGGGCTTGATGCGGATGTTGAGCGTCTCGCGCTTCGGTGATGCCGCCGCAGCCGTCATGACAATCCTCCGGATCGGAGAGCTATCCTAAGGCGACGCAATGACGTTGTCATTACCGTTGTTATAGAAGGCGCTCGTAATCCGGCCCCCGCCGCGCCGTCGCCAGCGCCTGGCCGAGCGCGTCGGCAAAGCCTGCGCGTTCGCCCGGCGACAGTGCCGCCGCAACGGCGACCCGACGCCCGCGAGACACCAGGTCGAGCCCCAGCAACCCGTAATCCTCGTCGGTCTGGCGCTCCAGCTTCGTCCAGGCTGGGTTCGAGCGCCAGACCGCCTCCTGGCCCTGATGCGAGACCTTCCGCAGCCGCACCTCGAGCGGCGTCACGACGATGCGCTCGAAGGCGCGCGCATGGCGGAAATTCACCTGGAAGGCGATGAAGAGCGCGACGACATCGAGCCCCATGAAGCCCGCCACCGGCCAGGCACCGAGCACCATGAAGGGGATCGAGGAGGCGATGGCCGCGAGGCACACCAGCGTCATCACGATCCGGAAGGCATTCCGGTCCAGCGAGCGGTGCGGCGTGATCGTGGCGTCGAAGACCGGCCGCTCGGCCCGCGCCGAGGCGTCCTCATCCGCTGCGGTCGCATCGCGCTTGCCGAGGTCCATGGCGCGACTATAACGCCCGCATGACGCAAGAGAACAGGGCCAAGCGCCGCGCCCCCGCCGCGCCGCGGATCACGAAGCCGCGCGCCCGCAGCGCCGCCGGCGTGCGCGAGATCTTCGCGCGTTTCGAGGCCGCCAATCCCGAACCCAAGGGCGAACTCGACTACGTCAACCCCTTCACCCTGCTGGTGGCGGTCGTGCTCTCGGCGCAGGCGACCGATGTCGGTGTCAACAAGGCGACGCGCCGGCTGTTTGCGATCGCCGACACGCCCCAGAAGATGCTTGTGCTCGGCGAAGACGTCGTGCGCGATCATGTCCGCACGATCGGCCTGTTCCGAACCAAGGCGAAGAACGTCATCGCCCTCTGCGAGAAGCTGATCGCGGAATTCGGTGGCGAGGTTCCGACGACGCGCGAGGCGCTGGAGAGCCTGCCCGGCGTCGGCCGCAAGACGGCCAATGTCGTGCTCAACATCGCCTTCGGCCAGATCACCCACGCCGTCGACACTCATGTCTTCCGCGTCGCCAACCGGCTGCGGATCGCGCCGGGGAAGAATGTCCTGCAGGTCGAGATGGGGTTGGAGAAGGCGGTGCCGGCGGAATTCGGCCGCCATGCGCATCACTGGCTCATCCTGCACGGCCGCTACACCTGCAAGGCCCAGCGCCCCGAATGCGGGCGCTGTCTCCTTAACGATCTCTGCGACTCCCCCGACAAGAGGGTCGCTTGACGCTCGCCCCGCGATAGGTTCACCTTTCAGGATCAGGCGCTCCGGACGCTGACGAAGCGATCCCAGAAGAGAGCGCAAGATCAGAGGAAACGCGGGAGATCGCCATGTTCAGACAGATGTTTTTTGCTGCCGGTGCCGCTTTGGCGGTTTCGGCTTTTTCGTTGCCGGCGCTGGCCCAGGCCAAGGGTCCGATCATCGGCGTGAGTTGGTCCAACTTCCAGGAAGAGCGCTGGAAGACCGACGAAGCCGCGATCAAGGCGGCGATCGAGAAGGTCGGCGGCACCTATCTCTCCGCCGATGCGCAATCGTCGCCGGCCAAGCAGCTGACCGATGTCGAGAGCCTGATCGCACGCGGTGCCAAGGCGCTGATCGTGCTGGCTCAGGACGCCCAGGCGATCCGGCCCGCCGTCCAGAAGGCGGTCGACGAGGGCATCGCGGTCGTCGGCTATGACCGGCTGATCGAGATCCCGCAGGCCTTCTACCTGACCTTCGACAATGTCGAGGTCGGGCGCATGATGGCGCGCGAGATCCTCAAGGCCAAGCCGGCGGGCAACTACGTCTTCATCAAGGGCTCGTCGACCGATCCCAATGCCAATTTCCTCTACCAGGGCTCGATCGAGGTGCTCAAGCCCGCGCTCGACGGCGGCAAGATCAAGAATGTCGGCGAGGCCTCGACCGATGGCTGGCTGCCGGCCAATGCCCAGAAGAACATGGAGCAAATCCTGACGCGTAACGCCAACAAGGTCGATGCCGTCATCGCCGCCAATGACGGTACGGCGGGCGGCGCCATTGCCGCCATGGCCGCGCAGGGTCTGGCCGGCTCGGTGCCGGTGTCCGGGCAGGATGCCGACCGCGCCGCGCTGAACCGGATCGCGCTGGGCACGCAGACGGTGACGATCTGGAAGGATGCGCGCGATCTCGGGCGCACCGCCGCCGAAATCGCGATCAAGCTCGCCGGCGGCGCCAAGCTGACCGAGATCGCGGGCGCCGCAAGCTGGAATCAGGGCCCGGCCAAGCAGGCCATGACGGCCTTGTTCCTCAAGCCGGTGCCGGTGACGCAGGAGAATCTCAAGGTCGTGATCGATGCCGGCTGGGCGCCGAAATCGGCCGTCTGCCAGGGCGTTGCGGCCGGCAAGGTCAAGGCTTGTGACTGACCTCGCGCCGGCTCCGGCAAAGCCGGCCCCGAGCAGCAGAAGCCTCGCCGACCATCTGCGCGAGATCGAGTTCGATCCGCGCATGATCGGCATGATCGCCGCACTGGCGGCGATCTGGCTCGGCTTCGACGCGCTGTCTGGCGGCGCCTTCCTGACGCCGCGCAACCTCTGGAACCTGCTGGTCCAGTCGGCTTCCATATCGGTGATGGCCTGCGGCATGGTGCTGGTTATCGTCACCCGCAATATCGACCTGTCCGTCGGTTCGATGCTGGGCTTCATCGGCATGGTCGTCGGGCTGATCCAGGTCCGGCTGCTGCCGGAGTTCTGGGGTTTCGAGCATCCCGCGACCTGGATCGTCACTCTCCTCGCCGCGGTGACGCTCGGCGGCGCCATCGGCCTGATGCAGGGCGCGCTGATCGCCTGGCTCGCCATTCCTTCCTTCATCGTCACGCTGGGCGGGCTGCTCGTTTGGCGCGGCGCCGCCTGGTGGGTGACGCAGGGCCAGACCATCGCGCCGATGGATTCGCGCTTCCGCCCGCTCGGCGGCGGCATCGAGGGAGCGATCGGCACCAGCGCCTCCTGGGCGATCGGCCTGGCGATCTGCGCCGTCATTGCCGGCGGCAGCGTCGTCGCGCGCCGCCGCCGCCGGCGTTTCGGCTTCTCGCTGCGCCCGCTTTGGGCCGATGTCGTCATCGCGGCGCTGGGCTGCGGGGCGGTTGTCGCGACCGTCATGGTCGCCAACGCCTATGCGCTGCCGACGGGGATCGCGCGCCGCCTGACCGAGGCGCGCGGGCAGGTCTGGCCGGAAGGCGGGCTCGTCATCGGCCATGGGCTGGCCGTGCCGGTGTTGTTGGCGCTGGCCGTCGGCGTCGCCATCACCTTTCTGGCGACGCGGCTGCGCTTCGGCCGCTATGTCTTTGCCATCGGCGGCAATCCGGAAGCGGCGCAGCTGTCCGGTGTCAACACCCGCAAGGTCGTGATGCTGGTCTATGGGCTGATGGGCGCGCTCGTCGGCATCTCCGCCTGCATCGCGACGGCGCGGCTCAACGCGGCGACGAACTCCGCCGGTGCGCTCGACGAGCTTTACGTCATCGCCGCGGCCGTGATCGGCGGCACGTCTCTCGCCGGCGGCGTCGGCACCATCGCAGGCGCGATGCTCGGCGCGCTGGTGATGCAGTCGCTGCAGTCGGGCATGGTGCTGATCGGCGTCGACACGCCGCTCCAGAACATCGTCGTCGGCCTCGTGCTGGTCGTGGCGGTCTGGCTCGATGGCCTCTATCGCAAGCGGTTCGGGTGAGTGCCATGGACATCGCCAGCCCCCTCGTCGAGATGCGTGAGATTTCGATCGCCTTCGGCGGCATCAAGGCGGTCGATGCGGTCAGCGTCGATCTGCATCCCGGCGAGGTCGTTGGTCTTCTCGGGCACAACGGCGCCGGAAAGTCGACCCTGATCAAGATTTTGTCGGGCGCCTACCGGGCCGATTCCGGCGAGATCCGGGTCAATGGCGAGCCGGTCTTGATCGCCAGCCCGCGCGACGCCAAGCGCCATGGCATCGAGACGATCTACCAGACGCTCGCGCTCGCCGACAATGTCGACGCAGCCGCCAACATCTTTCTCGGGCGCGAATTGCTGACGCCCTGGCGAACGCTCGACGATGCGACGATGGAGGCCGAGACCCGCAAGGTCATGGGCCGGCTCAACCCGCATTTCCGCCGCTTCAAGGAGCCGGTGAAGGCGCTCTCCGGCGGTCAGCGCCAATCGGTGGCGATCGCCCGCGCGATCTATTTCAACGCCCGCGTGCTGATCATGGACGAGCCGACGGCGGCGCTCGGTCCCGCCGAAACCCGGCAGGTCGCCGAGCTGATCCTCGAGCTCAAGCGCCAGGGCATCGGCATCTTCCTGATCAGCCATGACCTGCATGACGTGTTCGATCTCGCCGACCGCGTCAGCGTGATGAAGAACGGCCGTGTCGTGGGCAATGCCCGAACCAGTGACGTTACCCAGGACGAGGTCCTGGGCATGATCATCTCGGGGAAATGCCCGCCCGGGGCCGTGCCCGGGCCCGGCGCGCTGCGCGGATAGCAGACGCCGTTGACGCATTCGCGCCGCGACTGGCTCGAGGTCCGGCCTTGCGGCTGGGTCGACTGTGTCGGGATCGTCAGTGACGGCGCCGGTCTGCGGATTCCGCGGGCGGCAGCAAGGGAAGCTCCGACATGACGATGACAGCGATCGACGTTCTCGCGCCCGGCCATGTGGCGGTCGTCACGGGTGGGGCCTCCGGCATCGGCCTCGCGGCGGCCCGCGCCTTCGTCCGCCGCGGCATGAACGTTGTCCTCGCCGATCGCGACGAAACCACGCTCGCTTTGGCCCTGGCGGAATTTGCGGGCGCCGATGCGCCCGTGCTCGCCCGGGCGGTCGACGTCGCCGATCGCGGCGCGCTGGAGACGCTGCGCGACGAGGTCATGGGCCGCTTCGGGGCCGTGCATGTGCTGATGAACAATGCCGGCATCCAGCCGGGCAGCACCCTGTTCTCGCCGGTCGAGGACTGGCAGCGCATCCTCGCGGTCAATCTCTGGGGCATCATCCATGGCACCCAGGTCTTCGTGCCGGCCATGCTGGAGAGCGGCCAGCCCGGCCTCGTCATCAACACCGGTTCGAAGCAGGGCATCACCACCCCGCCGGGAGACCCGGCCTACAATGTCTCGAAGGCGGCGGTGAAGGCCTTCACCGAGGCTCTGCAGCACGATCTGCGCGGCCGCGCCGGGTGCCGGCTCAGCGCCCATCTCCTGATCCCCGGCTTCGTCTTCACGCGCCTGACGGCAAGGGGCCGGCTCGACCAGCCCGCGGGCGCCTGGACGCCGAACGAGACCGTCGCCTTCATGCTGGAGCGGCTCGAGGAGGGCGACTTCTACATTCTCTGCCCGGACAACGAGACGCCGCGCGCGCTCGACGAGAAGCGCATGGCCTGGGCCATGGGCGACCTCATCGAGAACCGGCCGCCCCTGTCACGCTGGCACCCCGACCACGCCGAGGCGTTCAAGACCTTCCTCAAGAAGGCGCCCGCGGCTCAGTAGCCCCGCGCGGGGTCGACGACGTGCTCCAGCGGTTCACCCGCTTCGAGCCTTCGGATCTGCGCCGCGATCAGCGTCGCCACCGCCTCCGGCTCCGACATCGCCGCATTGTGCGGCGTCACGGTGACGGCCGGATGCGACCAGAGCGGCGACTCCGCCGGCAGCGGCTCCGTCTCGAAGACGTCGAGCGTGGCGCCCTTCAGCGTGCCGGCCTCCAGCGCAGCCAGAATGTCGACCTCGACCTGCAGCCGGCCGCGGCCGGCATTGATCAGGAACGGCCCGCCGAGGCGCCCGCCCTGGGCCAGCCCGGCGAGCAGCTTGGCGTCGATCAGGCCGCGCGTGTCCGGCGTCAGCGGCAGCAGGCTGACGAGGATGTCGGTACGGCCCAGGAAGTCCACCATGCCATCGCTGCCGGCGAAGGTCGCGAGACCGTCGATCGTCCGGGGCGAGCGGCTCCAGCCGGCGACATCGAAGCCCAGCACCTGGAGCTTGCGGGCGGCATCCTGCCCGAGTTCGCCCAGCCCCATGATGCCGACGCGCACGGAGCGCGCCGCCGGCTGGTGGCGGTCGTCGTCCCAGATCGCTTCGCGCTGCTGCCGGTCGTAGCGCGGCTGCTGACGCAGATAACGCAGGCAGTGCAGCACGACATATTCGCTCATCCGCGTCGTCAGGTCGGGATCGACCACGCGCGCGATCGGCACCTCCGGAAGGCGCGTATCGGCGAAGAGATGGTCAACGCCGGCGCCGAGCGAGAACACGGCGGCGAGGTTCGGCAGGCCCGAGAGGCTGCCATCGGGATGTTTCCAGCTCGCGACGTAATGCACCGCGCGCCGGTCGAACGGTTCGCCCAGGATCACCACCGGCATATCCGGCAGCAGCGCTGCGAAGCGTGCGCGCCAATCCTCGACATGCCATCCCGTTATCGCCAGCAGCAGGCTCATGCGTTCGAACTCTCCGTGATCCGCTCGGCGATCAGCACGCCGCGTCGGGGCGCACCGTCTCCCAAACGATAGGCCTCGCGCAAGCGTCTCTCGGCCATGGCATGGCCGGCCTCGTCGCGAGCATGAACGATGCCGAGCGGCCGGTCCGGACCGACCGCCTCGCCGAGCCCGGCCAGATCGACGAGGCCGACGGCAGGGTCGATCGCGTCCTGGGGCCGGGTCCGCCCGCCGCCGAGCGCGACCACCGCCAGTCCGACGCCGCGCGTGTCGATCGCCTGGACGGTTGCAGCGGCCGTCGGGAAGACGGGTCGCACGATCGGCGCCCGGGCGAGATGGCGCTCCGGCTTCTCCAGCAAATCGGCCGGCCCACCCAGCGCGGCGATCATCTCTGCGAACCTTTCAGCCGCCGCGCCGCTGGCGAAGGCCGCCTCGATCTTCGCTGTCGCGTCGTCGATGTCGGTGGCGAGCCGCCCGAGCAGCAGCATCTCGGCCCCGAGCGCGACGGTGACGGCGTGGAAGCGCGGCTCGCGCCGTGTCCCGGTCAGATGGTCGAGCGCGTAAGCGACTTCGAGCGCATTGCCCGCCGCGCTCGCCAGCGGCTCGTCCATGTCGGTCAGCAGCGCCGTTGTCGGCAGCCCCGCGCCATTGGCGACGCCGACCAGCGCATCGGCGAGCGCGCGCGCCTTGGCGGGGTCGGGCAGGAAGGCGCCGGAGCCGAATTTCACGTCCATCGCTAGCCCGTGCAGCCCGGCCGCGAGTTTCTTGGACAGGATCGAGGCGGTGATGAGCGGGATCGCCTCGACCGTCGCGGTGACGTCGCGGATGGCGTAGAGCCGCTTGTCGGCGGGGGCGAGATCGGCCGTCTGGCCGATGATGGCGCAGCCCACGTTCCGCACCACCTTGCGGAAGAGATCGTTGTCCGGCTGCGTGACATAGCCGGGCACCGCGTCGAGCTTGTCGAGCGTGCCGCCGGTATGGCCGAGGCCCCGTCCCGAGATCATCGGCACATAGCCGCCGCAGGCCGCCACCGCCGCCGCCAGCGGCAGGCTGACCGTGTCGCCGACGCCGCCGGTCGAATGCTTGTCGAGCGCGGGACCCGGCAGATCGTCCCAGTTCAGCACCGTGCCGGAATCGCGCATCGCGAGCGTCAGTGCGACGCGTTCCCTGGCGCTCATGTCGCGGAAGAACACCGCCATGGCGAAGGCGGCGGCCTGCCCCTCGCTGACGGCGCCGTCGCTGATGCCGGCGATGATCTGGCGGATGTCGGCCTCGGGCAGCTCGGCGCCGTCGCGCTTGGCCGCGATGATTTCCTGCGTCAGTTTCATCTCAATAGGACCCGCTCGCCTCGCTCGACGTCTCGCCCGCGATCGCGTCGATCAGCACCTGGTGCAGCCCGCTCGCGCCGAAGCGGAAGGTCTCGGCCGTCGCCCAGTGCGGGCCCATGATCTCGTCGGCCAGTTCCAGATAGCCCGCGGCATCCGCGAGCGTGCGGATGCCGCCCGACGGCTTCAGCCCGACCGGGCGGCCGCTCGCCGCGATCATCTCGAGCATCGTCCGGGCCGCCGTCAGGCTGGCCGAATGCGCGGTCTTGCCGGTCGAGGTCTTGATGAAATCGGCTCCAGCCGCGACGGCGAGTTGAGAGGCGGCGCGGACCCGGTCCAGATCGGGATACTCGCCGGTTTCGAGAATGACCTTCAGCGTCTGGCCGCCGCAGGACTCCCTGACGGCGCGGACCATGGCCTCGGCCGCCGCCGCGTCGCCGGCCAGGAAGGCGCGCCAGGGCAGGACGAGGTCGATCTCGTCGGCTCCCGCCGCGACCGCGCCCTGCGTCTCCGCCAGCACCTCGGCGCCCGTCGCCTCGCCTCGTGGGAAATTTACGACCGTCGCAATCCGGACCGGCGCTCTCCCCAGCATCGTGCGCGCCTGCGCCACGAAGCGCGGCCAGATGCAGATCGCCGCGACCGGGCCGGGCGCGCCGACAGCGCGCGCGCAGAGCGCGGCCAGTCCCGCCTCGTCGGCGTTGTCGGAGAGATCGGTCAGGTCGAGCAGGGCAAGCGCGCGCCGGGCGGTCGCGAGGGTGGATGCCGGCATCACAGGCTCCTCAGGAAGCCGCGCAGCAGGCGGGCGAGGTCGGCGGCGGCCCGGCCGGCGACGTCCTTGGTTTCGTCGTGATGGGGCGCCCCGCCATGCAGGCCCGCGCCCATATTGGTGACGATCGACAGTCCCGCAACGCGCAAGCCATGCCGCCGCGCCAGAATGACCTCGGGCACGGTTGACATGCCCACCAGATCGGCGCCCATCACCTGTGCCATCCGGATTTCGGCCGGCGTCTCGAAGCTCGGGCCGGAGAACCATAGATAGACGCCCTCGCCCAGCGACAGCCCCTCGGCCTGCGCGGCGCGCGCGAGGCCCGCCCGTAGCACCGGGTCATAGGCGTCGACCATCGGCACGAAGCGCCCGTCGCCGGAATCGCCGACGAGCGGGTTCGGCCCGTTCAGATTGATGTGGTCGGTGATCAGCGCGAGGCTGCCCGGCGGCATCTGCGGCTTCAGCGAGCCGGCGGCGTTGGTCAGGATCAGCGGCGGCGCCCCGAGCTCGCAGAGCATGCCGAGCGGCACCCGCATCACCGCCGGGTCGCCGCCCTCGTAGTAATGCGCCCGGCCCTGATAGATCAGCACCGTCTTGCCCTCGAGCCGGCCGATGCAGAGCTGCCGCGCATGGCCGGAGACGCCGCCCGCCGGAAAGCCGGGGATCGCGGCATAGGGAATGCGGATCGCATCCTCCGGCTGGTCGGCGAGCCCGCCGAGCCCGGTGCCGAGCACGATGGCGCAGTCGATCGGGGCCGTCGCGCCGTGGGCGCGGACGGCTTCGGCCGCTTCCGTGAAGGCGGTGTCGATGCTCATTCCGTTACGATCCCCTAAAGCCCTCATCCTGAGGCGCCGCGTAGCGGCGTCTCGATGGATGGTCCGGTACGCTTGCGAGCATCCTTCGAGACGCGGACTGTCGTCCGCTCCTCAGGATGAGGGCTGTGCAGGTTGCCAAGCCCACGGGAACGGTCGTCGGTGTCACGACGCGCCAGCCCCTCACCGGCGCAGATTGTCCGGTCCGAAGGAGGCGGGCAACAGCTCCGCCAGCGAGAACATCTGCCGGATGCCGCCGGGCGCCGCGATCGCGACCGGCGTTTCCGGCGCGGCGAATTCGCGGATGCGCTGGCGGCAGGCGCCGCAGGGCGTCACCAGCTCGTCCCCGTCGCCGAGGACGAGGATCGCGCGGATGCGTCGGCCGCCCCCGGCGATCATCGCCGAGATCGCGCCCTGCTCGGCACAGCTTCCGGACGGATAGGCGGCGTTCTCGACATTGCAGCCGGGATAAACGACGCCGTCGTCACCGAGGATCGCGGCGCCGACGCGAAAGCGCGAATAGGGCGCGTAGGCGAAGGTCTGCACCCGCGCGGCCGTGGCGAACAGCGCCTCGAAATCGATCGTCTCGGTGCTTCCGGCCATGGCTCAGCGCTCCTTCACATAGGGCAGGCCGGCGGCCCTGGGCGGCGTCGATCTGCCGATGAAGCCGGCGAGGAGGATCACCGTCATCAGATAGGGCAGGGCCTGGATCGCCTGCACCGGCACTTGGCCGATGCCGGGCAGCGTCACGCCTTGCAGCCGGATCGCCACCGCGTCGAGCCCGCCGAAGAGCAGGCAGGCCCAGAGCGCCGGCCAGGGCCGCCAATTGGCGAAGATCACGGCGGCGAGCGCGATGAAGCCCTTGCCGGCGGTCATGTGCGGCAGGAAGCCGGCCGATTGCGAGACGGCGAGATAGGTCCCGCCCAGCCCGCACAGCACGCCGCAGATGATCACGGCGCTATAGCGCAGGCCTGCAACGGAGATGCCGGCCGTATCGACCGCCGCCGGGTTCTCGCCGACGGCGCGCAGCCGCAGGCCGAAGCGGGTATGCTTCAGCACCAGCGCGGTCACGACCACGGCGAGCAGAGCCAGATAGGCCGGCGCGGATTGGCCCGAGATCACCTCGTCATAGATCAGGCCAAAGCCCGGCACCTGCTCCCGCAGCGTCTGCGCAAACGGCAGGGTGATCTCGCCGAAGCGCGCGGCGCCTTCGAGCGTCGGCGTGCGGCCGCCCTGGCCGAACCAGGCATTGCCGAGGATCACGGTGAGCCCCGCCGCCAGCATGTTGATGGCGACGCCGGAGACGATCTGGTTGCCGCGCCAGGTGATCGCGGCAAAGCCGTGCACCAGCGACAGCATCACCGAGGCGAGGATGCCGGCACCGAGCCCCGCCCAGGCCGAGCCGCTTTGCGCGGCGATGACGGCGGCGGCGAAGGCGGCGACCAGCATCTTGCCCTCGAGCCCGATATCGACGACCCCGGCCCGCTCAGACCAGAGGCCGGCCATGGCGGCGCAGAGCAGCGGCACCGAGAGGCGGATCGCGGAGTCGAGCACGACGGCGAGAGTGGCGATCGCGTCCATGGTCAGCCGCCGCTCCCTGTCATTCCGGGGCTTCGCGCAGCGAAGAACCCGGAACCCACGACGGGGCACGAACGATCGAAGGCATTGCAGCCGGGCTCACCCGGTCGTGGGTTCCGGGTTCGGTCCTCCGGACTGCCCCGGAATGACAGGAGGGAACGAGTGCTCATGCCGCCCGCCCTGGCCGCAGCAGCGCCGCCACGGCCCGCCGGAACAGCCCGTCCAGCGCGCCGGCGAAGAGGATGATGACGCCGCCGATCACCACCACCATGTCGCGGGTGATGGATGGCTTGTCGAAGGAGAGTTCGGCCCCGCCCTGGTAGAGCACGCCGAAGAGCAGCGCCGCCAGTGCGACCCCGACCGGGTGCCCGCGTCCCATCAGCGCCACTGCGATGCCCACGAAACCATAGCCGGCGGTGAAATCGAGCAGCAGTCGGTGCTGCACGCCCATCACCTCGTTGACGGCGAGCCCGCCGGCGAGCGCACCGGAAATCGCCATGGCGACCATGGTGATGCGCGCGGGCGAGATGCCGGCATAGGCCGCAGCCCGCGGATTGGCGCCGACGGTGCGGATCGCATAACCCAGCCGCGAGCGGAAGATCAGCGCCCAGACCGCCACCAGCGCGGCAAGCGCCAGCAGGAAGGCGATGTTTAGCGGCGTCGAGGGCAGCGTGATGCCCAGCGGCGCCAGCAGCTTATGCATCGGGGTCAGGACCGCATGGGCGGCGAATTCGGGCGTCTCCGGCTGCATCGAGCCGGGTTTGCCGATCACTTCCACCAGCAGATAGACGGTCAGCGTCGCCGCCAGGAAATTGAACATGATCGTGGTGATCACGACATGGCTGCCGCGCGTCGCCTGGAGCCAGCCGGGGATGAAACCGTAGAGCGCGCCGCCCGCCGCCGCCAGGATCGCGAGCGGCACCAAGAGCAGGCCGGGCAGCGGCGCGAGCCAGAGGCAGGCCAGCGCGGCGAAGATGCCGGCGATCGTCGCCTGGCCCTCGCCGCCGATGTTGAACAGCCCGGCATGAAAGGCGACGGCCACGGCGAGCCCCGTGAAGATGAAGTTCGTCGTGTAGTAGAGCGTGAAGCCGATGCCCTCGGCCGAGCCCAGCGCACCGCGCAGCAGGAGCGCAGTCGCCTCCAGCGGGCTTTCGCCGATGCCGATCACGACGAGTCCGGAGACGGCCAGCGCCGCCGCGACCGAAACCAACGGAACCAGCGCCGTATCGGCCCAGCGCGGCAGGTCGATGGGGGCGGCGCTCATGGTGCGGCCCTCGAAGGCAAAGCGGGGGGAACCCTCTCCCGCAGGGAGCGGGTAGGGTGAGGGGTCGGCCCCTCGACCAGCGAGACGGAAACCTGCCCGCCGCCTGGTTCAAGCCAACGATGTCTGGCCGTCACCTCTCCCCTGCCCCTCTCCTTACAGGAGGGGGGGTCCCCGCACCCCATCGATCCAGCCACAGCGCTTCTCACGCCGCCTGCTCCGTCACGCCGGCCATCAACAGCCCGAGATCGCGCTCGTCGGCCTCGCTCGCCAGCCGTTCGCCAGTGATGCGCCCGCCGCACATGGCGAGAATGCGGTCTGACAGCGCCATCACCTCCTCGAGTTCGACCGAGACCAGCAGGATCGCGACGCCTGAATCGCGCAGGCCGATCAGCCGGCGGTGGATGGCCTCGATCGCGCCGATATCGACCCCGCGCGTCGGTTGGCCGACGAGCAGCACCTT
>CALRYW010000013.1:0-67405 GCA_943372485.1 Allobosea thiooxidans | reverse complement strand
CGCAACAAGGGCTGCGTCGGCGCGCAGACGATCCATTCGCTGATCTACCGCTCGCGCGGCGTCGACGAGGAGAGCCCGACCTTCGTGCTCAACCGCGAGAGCGCCGCGGCCAAGGCCAAGCTGATCATCATCGACGAATGCTCGATGGTCGACGAGGATCTCGGCCGCGACCTGCTCTCCTTCGGCACGCCGGTTCTGGTGCTCGGCGACCCGGCGCAGCTTCCTCCCGTCAAGGGCGGCGGCTTCTTCACCGAGGTCGAGCCCGACATCATGCTGACCGAGGTCCACCGCCAGGCGGCCGACAACCCGATCGTGCGGATGTCGATGACCATCCGCGAGGGCGGGCGGCTGGATGTCGGCGATTACGGCAAGAGCCGCGTGATCCGGCGCAGCGAGGTCGATCCGCAGTTGGTGATGAGCGCCGACCAGGTCCTCGTCGGCCTGAACAAGACGCGGCGCAACTACAATGCCCGCATGCGCCAGATCATGGGCCGCACCGAGACCGTGCCGGTGGCGGGCGAGAAGCTGGTCTGCCTGCGCAACGACAAGAGCAAGGGCCTGCTGAATGGCGGCTCCTGGATCGTGCAGGAGCTGAAGACCTCGAAGAAGGGTCTCGTCACCATGCGGGTGACGCCGGAGGACGATCCCAACGCCAAGCCGGTCAAGGTCTCCGTGCTGCCGAACTTCTTCGACGGGACGGAGGAGGAAATCCCCTGGGAGCTGCGCAAGCACACGGACGAGTTCACCTTCGGCTACGCGTTGACCGTCCACAAGGCGCAGGGCTCGCAATGGAACGACATCGTGCTGTTCGACGAGAGCTTCGCGTTCAGGGAGCACCGGGCGCGGTGGCTGTATACGGGGCTGACGCGGGCGGCGGAGACGATCACCGTGGTGGTTTGAGTTGGATCGCCTGAACCGGCGCGTCATCCTGGGGCGACCGAAGGTCGGCCCGGGATCCATCATAGCGTGTCGGCGGGCCCGATGATGGATCCCGGCCTCCGCTTCGCTCCGGCCAGGATGACGGTTTAGATCGGGCGCCTGAAGCTACAAAGCCTGCGAGGTCGTCCCCTTCGCGACGATCGGCCCCGTCGGCCTGCCCGTCGGTGAGCCTGTTGCCGGTTCGATCGTGATCTCGAAGAGCTGGTTGGTCCCCAGCGGCAGCTGGTCGAGGCGCAGCGGCGTGGTGCGGGCGCGGTCGATCAGGCCGACCGAGCGGGGCCCGACGGCGCGGTCCCAGAGCGTCCAGATCTCCAGGGCCATGCCCGCGGGCACCGCGATGTTCTGCAGCGGCACCATCTCGACGCGGCCGTCGGGATAGGTGTTGACGACGGCCGCCGCGACATTGGCGTCCGTCAGCAGCACGGCGACCATCAGCGGCTGGCGCTTGGCTCGGTCGAGCGCGCCGTTCAGGCCGATGGCGAGCAGGATCGCGGCGAGCGCGCCGGCCAACGCTGCGCTGCGCCAGACGAACAGGCTGTTCCACCAGTCCGAGAGGGTGCCGCCGGCCTTCACCGCCTTGGCGCGGCCGCGTTCGGCGGCGGGCAGGATGGCCGCGATCTCGGCCTCGATGCGGGCCCACAAGCCCGGCGAGGGCTGGATCGGCCTGGCCGTGGCGTCGATGGCGGCGAGGTGGCTGCGCCAGCTTTCGACGCTCGCCGCCAGGGCCGGCTCGCGCGCGATGCGCTGTTCGAGCTGCTCGCGATCGGCCCCCTCGACGAGGCCGAGCACATATTCGCCGGCGAGCGCATCGCGCTCCCGGGCGTTGTCGGGGGAGGGGCTCATCCGAGGCACTCCTTCAGGGCGATCAGCGAGCGCCGGATCCAGGATTTGACGCTGCCGATCGGCAGGCCGAGCCGGCCCGCGATCTCGCCATGGGTCAGGCCCTGGACGAAGGCGAGCAGCACGAGGCCGCGCCGCTGCGGCGGCAGCGTCTCCAGGCAGGCCTGCAGCGCCCTGGCGTCGGACAGCTTCGACATCACGGTTTCCGGATCATCCTCTTCGCTCGCCATCTCCTCCCCGAGGGGAGCCTCGCTCGTCTCCGTCCGTTTCTCGTCGCGCAGGATGGAGAGGGCGCGGTTGCGCAGGATGGCGTAGATCCAGGTCAGGCCGGCGCCGCGCTGCGGATCGAAGCGCGCGGCATGCCGCCAGATCAGGACGAAGGCATCCTGCACAGCCTCCTCGGCCAAAGCGCGACGCTTCAGCAGGCGCTGGGCGACACCGATCATACGCGGCGACTCGGCATCGTAGATGCGCCGGAGCGCGGATTTATCTCCGGCGGCGCAAGCCAGCAGCGCCGCTTCGATCTCGCCCGCCTTCTGCGTCAACGCGAAGTCCCCCACCGTCTCCAGAAGCCGGGCGGTCGCAGCACGGCACCCGGCTCCCGACGGGAGGATACGCCGACGGATCCCCTCGGGATGCAAGGCTTCAGTTTATTTTTTGGCCTGCATCCGCCGGTTGCCGGCCGCGATAGCCGCTGCGAGTGCCGCCGATCCCAAGCCCAAGCGGTACCGCCCCAGAACCCGGAGGACCCTGACATGACCAGAACCCTGCGCCTCGCGCTGCCCGCCTCGACCCTTCTCGCCGCCTCGCTCGCCGCCGCGCTTTCCGCCCAGGCCGCGACACTCGCCGCGCTCACCGGCGACGATACCCTGACCCTGATCGACACCGCCACGCAGAAGGCCGGCAAGTCGATGAAGGTCACCGGCATCGCCGGCAAGATCGCCGGCATCGATGTCCGCCCCGCCGATGGCATGCTCTACGCCCTGGCGACGGACGGCACGATCTACACGGTCGATGCCGCCGGCAAGGCGACGATGAAGTCGAAGATGGACACGGCGCTGGCGGCGAGCGCGATGGCGACCGTCGATTTCAACCCGGCTGCCGACCGGCTGCGCGTGATCGGCTCCGACGGCAGCAATCTCCGCGTCAATGTCGAGGACGGTAAGACCATCGTCGACGGCAAGCTGAAATTCGCCGAGACCGACATGCACAAGGGCGAGACGCCGATGGTCGTCGCCGGCGCCTATTCCAACTCGGTCAAGGGCACCAAGGAGACCGCCCTCTACGACATCGACGGCAAGATCGGCGCGCTCCTGAAGCAGGCGCCGCCGAATGATGGTGTCCTCGGCGCCATCGGCAAGCTCGGTGTGATGCCCAAGGCGGTCGCCTTCGATATCCAGACGGCATCGGATGGCAGCAATACGGGCTGGCTGGTCGCCGACGGCGCCCTGCACAAGGTCGATCTCGCCACCGGCAAGGCGACGATGGTCGGCAAGATCGCTGGCCTGAGCGGCACGGTCCGCGACGTCGCGGCGCTGCCGGCGATGTGACGACGGGCGCCGTTTCCGCCCGCTCAGGGCCGCCGTCCCGACCGGGGCGGCGGCCCATTTCTCAAGACAATCGCCGCTTTTTGGGCCTGCTGCGGAGGCTCTGCCATCAAAGCCTGGCATTTTTCCGATCATCTTCTGGCTTTTGCCATAATTGAGGGGTTAGACTGGCGATGCCAGACGAACCCGACCGGAGGCGACGCATGGCGAGCCCGAGTGTTTTGCGCAGCGAGAGCGTGGGGTTGCAGCGGTTCGGGCTGGGCTTCGGCCTCGGCCACACCCCTGAGATTCGCGGCTCGGCGCGCGATCGTCTGCTCGCCGAGATCGCGCGGCGCGTGCTGCCGCAGCCGTCCGGGCTGCCCTATTCCGGCACGGCCGAGATCGGTGCGGCGCTCTATGCTTTCGAGGATGCCCAGCGGGCGGCGCGCGAGGCGCGCCCCGGCGCCGTCCAACAGGTCGTGGGCCAACAGGTCGCGGCGGCTGCGCAGGCCGCTCCACCGGGCCAGAACGCAATGGCGCAGCCGAAGCCGGCCAACGAGCCGGCGCTGCCGTACCGGACCTATCGCGACGAGGTTTCGGCGCGGGTGCGGCTCGCGCTCGAGGCCGAGACCGGTTTCGGGGAACGGCTCGTCCAGTTCTGGTCGAACCATTTCTGCATCGGCGCCACCAAGAGCAACATGACGCGGATCATGGCCGGCGCCTATGAGCGCGAGGCGATCCGCCCGCATGTCTTCGGCCGCTTCGAGAACATGCTGGTCGCGGCCGAGAGCCACCCGGCGATGCTGGAGTTCCTCGACAACCGGCTCTCGATCGGCCCGTCCTCGCCCGCCGGCAAGCGGCGCGGGCGCGGGCTCAACGAGAACCTCGCCCGCGAGATCCTGGAACTGCATACGCTCGGGGTTTCGGGCGGCTATGCCCAGGTTGACGTCACCAGTCTCGCGCGGATCATCACGGGCTGGACGGTGGTCGGTCGCGAGGCGGTTCTGGGCTTTCCCGGCTCCTTTGCCTTCAATGCCGGGCTGCACGAGCCCGGCGCACAGGTGCTGCTCGGCAAGCCCTATGGCCAGACGGGCAAGGAGAAGGGGCTGGCGGCGCTGACCGACCTCGCCCGCCATCCCGCCACGGCGGATTTCATCGCGATCAAGCTCGTCCGGCATTTCGTCGCGGACGAGCCGCCGCCGATGCTGGTGCGCGAGCTGTCGGCCGTCTTCAGGAAGACCGAGGGCGATCTCGCCGCGGTGTCTCGGGCGCTGATCGAGTCCGACATGGCCTGGGGGGCCGAGCCGACCAAGATCCGCTCGCCGCAGGAGTTCCTGCTGGCGGCCTTCCGCGCGCTCGGGCGCAAGGCCGAGTTCGGCCAGATCGTCGGCCCGCTCAACGCGATGGGCCAGCCCTTCTGGCAGCCTGCCGGCCCCAATGGCTATCCCGACGGCAACGAGGCCTGGGCCTCGCCGGAGGGGATCAAGACCCGCATCGACGTTGCGGCCGGTTGGGGGCGCCAGGCGGCCGCCAGCGTGCCCGATCCCCGCGCGCTGGCCGAGGACATCCTGGGGCCGCTGCTCTCGGCCGAAACGCGGCAGGCGGTGGCGCGCGCCGACAGCAAGCCCCAGGCGCTGGCGCTCATGCTGCTCTCGCCCGAATTCCAGCGGAGGTGAGTCCGATGCGCGATGACGATGATGATTGCGAACGGATGACGCCGTCGCGCCGCGCCGTGCTGGGTGCGGCCGGGGCGCTCTTCGCCTGGTCCTTCGTGCCGAGATTCGCCTATGCGGCGGCGGGCAGCCGCGATCCGCGCTTCCTGCTGGTGGTGCTGCGCGGGGCGCTGGACGGGCTTTCGGCCGTGCCGCCGCTGGGCGACCCCGATTATGCCGGCCTGCGCGAGGGCATCGCGCTGACGAAGGACGGCCCCGACGCAGCGCTGCCGCTCGACGGCTTTTTCTATCTCCACCCCGCCATGCCGAACCTCGCCCGGCTCTATGCCTCAGGGCAGGCCTCGGTCGTTCATGCGGCGGCGACGGGCTATCGCGAGCGCTCGCATTTCGACGGGCAGGATGTGCTCGAGAGCGGGCAGGGCGGTCCGGGCAAGACCGACAGCGGCTGGCTCAACCGGCTGATCGCCCATCTGCCGCCGGGGGAGGGCATCTCGCGCAAGGGCGTGCTCGGCGTCGGCGTGGTGCCGCCGCTGGTGGTGCGCGGCGAGGCGCCGGTGCTGGGCTGGGCGCCGCCGCGCATGGCGCGCGCCGGCTCCGATCTGATCCAGCGGCTGGAGGATCTCTATGGGCAGCGTGATCCGGGGCTGGCCCGTGCGCTCGCCCAGGCGAAGCTGACCGAGGAGATCGCCCGGCGCCAGGGCATGAGCGGCGAGGCGAGGGGCGGTGGCGGGCCCGACAGCGCGGAGGGCATGAAGCGCATCGCCGAGGGCGCGGCCGCGCTGGTCGGCGCCGATGACGGGCCGCGCATCGCCGCGCTCGCCTTCGAGGGCTGGGATACCCATGCCAATGAAGGTGGCGCCAGGGGCCGGCTGGCGCAGCTGCTGGGCGGGCTCGACGGCGCGCTGGCGACCTTCGAGCAGGGTCTCAAGCCGGTCTGGAAGGACACGGTGGTGATGGTCGTCACCGAGTTCGGCCGCACCGCCCGGGTCAACGGCACAATCGGCACCGATCACGGCACCGGCACGGTCGCCTTCCTCGTCGGCGGCGCGGTCAAGGGCGGGCGGATGATCGTCGACTGGCCCGGCCTGAAGCCCGAGCAGCTCCACGAGAGGCGCGACCTGAAGCCGACGACCGACATCCGCGGCGTGGCGAAGGGGGTGGTCGCGGATCTGTTCGGGATTTCCGGGCCGGTGCTGGCGGAAAAGGTGTTTCCGGGCAGCGGCGGGATTGGGCCGATGGCGGGGCTGGTGGGGTAGGGTGTTTCCCTTCTCCCCTCGGGGGAGAAGGTGGCAGCGCGAAGCGCTGACGGATGAGGGAAAGAGCCTCGGCAGAGACCAAAGAAGGGCCGCTCGCGCGACCCTTCCCTCATCCGCCTCACTGCGTTCGGCACCTTCTCCCCCGAGGGGAGAAGGTGCTCAAGCCCAGGCGCGCGCCTTCAGCTTCTCCTCAAAGGCCTCGATCTTCGGCGCCTTCTCCATGGTCAGGCCGATATCGTCGAGGCCGTTCATCAGGCAGTGCTTGCGGAAGGGGTCGATGTCGAAGCTGACCGTGCCGCCATCGGGGCCGGTGATCTGCTGCTTTTCGAGATCGACCGTCAGCGTCGCGTTGGAGCCGCGATCGGCGTCGTCGAACAGCTTCTCGAGGTCCTCGGGGCTGACCACGATCGGCAGGATGCCGTTCTTGAAGCAGTTGTTGTAGAAGATGTCGGCGAAGCTCGTGGAGATCACGCAGCGGATGCCGAAGTCGAGCAGCGCCCAGGGCGCGTGCTCGCGCGAAGAGCCGCAGCCGAAATTGTCGCCGGCGACGAGGATTTCCGACTTGCGATAGGCCGGCTGGTTCAGCACGAAATCTGGGTTCTCCGAGCCGTCGTCTTTGTAGCGCATCTCCGAGAACAGCGCGGTGCCGAGACCGGTGCGCTTGATCGTCTTGAGGTACTGCTTGGGGATGATCATGTCGGTGTCGACATTGATCACCTTCAGCGGCGCGGGCGTCGAGGTCAGGGTGGTGAAGGGCTGCATGAGCGGTCGGTCCTTGCTGCTTTATGGGTGTCGCCGGTCATTCCGCGGCGCGTTCGATGGCTTCGAGATCCTCGTCCGAGAAGCCGAAATGGTGGCCGATCTCGTGGATCAGCACATGAGTGACGATGTGGCCCAGGCTCTCGTCATGCTCGGCCCAGTAGTCGAGGATCGGGCGGCGGTAGAGATGGATCGTGTTGGGCATCTGGCCGGTCTGCGGGGCATAGCCCTGCTGGGGCAGGCCGATGCCGGTGAAGAGGCCGAGGATGTCGAAGGGGCTCTCCGCCTCGAGCTCCTTGCAGACATCGTCCTCGGGAAACTCGGTGACGGTGAAGATGACGTCGCTGCAGAGCGCGCGGAACTCGTCGGGCAGTCGGTCGAAGGCGGCCTGCGCCAGGACCTCGAAGGCCTCGATCGAGGGCGCGCGGGCGCCGTCCCAGTCGATCTCGGCCGGGCTTGCGGTGGCGGCGGCGATGGCGGGAACGCTGCCCATCACCAGACCTTCAGCTGATGGCCGAGCCACCAGGCGAGCACGACGACGCCGAGCAGCGACAGGGATCGCCCGATGCGCCGGCCCCAGAGCTCGACATTGTCGCCCTCGGGGGCATCCTTCGCGCCGAAATGATCGGCCGCCCGTCCCATCGAGGAGCCGAGCAGGCTTTCGCTGTCGCGCTTGACGCGGTCGAGCGCGGCTTGCGCCTCGGCGGCGCGGGCGGCTTCGCGGGGGTCTGTGCTCATTTCACCACGCCGGGAGCGGCCCAGCCCATCAGCAGGCCCTTCACGCTGAGGTCCTCGTCGATCTGGGGCCAATGGATGCCGTATCCGGCCCCGGCGAGTTCCCAATCCGCGCGCTGGGCGGGCGTCGCGTTAAGGAGCCGGGGATACCAGCGCATAGGCACGGACAATTCGCGGCCGTCCGTCAGATCGACGATGAGCCGGTCGTCCGTGCAGCGCACGTTCTGCACGCGTGCTTCAATCAGAAGCTCTTCCGCAGTGCTCATGCCAGACCTCCAGGCAACGTTGGCGATTGTCACTGACGAGACGCTCGATGTCACGCAATTCATGGATGGAGAAGCCGATCGCGCTGGCGAGGCGGAGCGGCTGCAACCAGAATTTCGCCGTCAGCATGTCGCGATCGACATGAACATGAGCGGGCTCGCGACAGTCGTGACTGACGAAGTAGACGCGGTAGGGACCCGATCTCAGGATCGTCGGCACCGGCGTCGCTCCCGCTGATCAGCAGTGCCGCCGGCCCAACTCCCCTCAGCCCAACTGCCTCACATCGACAAACCGCCCGACCAGCGCTGCGGCCGCCGCCATCTGCGGTGAGACCAGATGCGTGCGGCCCTTGAAGCCCTGGCGACCCTCGAAATTGCGGTTCGAGGTCGAGGCGGCGCGCTGGCCGGGCTTCAACTGATCGGGGTTCATGCCCAGGCACATCGAGCAGCCCGGCTCGCGCCATTCGAAGCCGGCGGCGAGGAAGATCTTGTCGAGCCCTTCGGCCTCGGCCTGCTGCTTCACCAGCCCCGAGCCCGGCACGATCATGGCGTAGTCGAGCGAGCCCGCGATCTTCTTGCCCTCGACGATCTTGGCGACCGCGCGCAGATCCTCGATGCGGCCATTGGTGCAGGAGCCGATCCAGATCACGTCGAGCGGGATCTCGGTCATCTTCGTGCCGGCGGTCAGGCCCATATAGTCGAGCGCGCGCTGCTTGGAGGAGCGCTTGGTCTCGTCCTCGATCAAGGCTGGGTCGGGCACGCTGCCAGCGACCGAGACGACATCCTCGGGGCTCGTGCCCCAGGAGACGATCGG
Organism: Allobosea thiooxidans; assembly: GCA_943372485.1. Classification (GTDB taxonomy): domain Bacteria; phylum Pseudomonadota; class Alphaproteobacteria; order Rhizobiales; family Beijerinckiaceae; genus Allobosea; species Allobosea thiooxidans_A. Next base: position 58,600 of record CALRYW010000013.1, on the reverse strand, counting down.
CGGCAGGTTGTTGGCGTCGAGCTTGACGATCCGGTCGAAATGGGCCCCCTCGTCGGTGTAGAGCGTCTCCCAGTAACGCATGGCCTCGTCCCAGGCGGCGCCCTGGGGGGCCTTGGGACGGCCCTTGAGATAGGCATAGGCCTTCTCGTCGGGGGCGACCATGCCGGCGCGCGCGCCGCCCTCGATCGACATGTTGCACAGCGTCATGCGGCCCTCCATCGAGAGCGCGCGGATGGCGTCGCCAGCATATTCGATGACCGAGCCGGTGCCGCCGGCCGTGCCGATCTCGCCGATGATCGCGAGCGTGATGTCCTTGGCGGTGACGCCCTTGGTCAGCGTGCCGTCCACCTGGACGAGCATGTTCTTGGCCTTCTTCTGGATCAGCGTCTGGGTCGCCAGCACATGCTCGACCTCGGAGGTGCCGATCCCGTGCGCCAGCGCCCCGAAGGCGCCATGCGTCGAGGTGTGGCTGTCGCCGCAGACGATGGTGGTGCCGGGCAGGGTGAAGCCCTGCTCGGGGCCGACGATGTGGACGATGCCCTGGCGGATATCGAGCTCGTTAAAATATTCGACGCCGAATTCCTTGGCGTTCTTCGCGAGCGCCTCGACCTGGATGCGGCTTTCCTCCTCCGCGATGCCCTTGGAGCGGTCGGTGGTGGGAATGTTGTGGTCGACGACGGCGAGCGTCTTGTGCGGCGCGCGGACCTTGCGGCCGGTCATGCGCAGCCCCTCGAAGGCCTGCGGGCTGGTCACCTCATGGACGAGGTGGCGGTCGATATAGAGCAGGCAGGTGCCATCCTCCTGCCGGTCGACGATGTGGTCTTCGAAGATCTTGTCGTAGAGCGTGCGGGGTGCGGACGTCGCGGTCATGGCGCTGGAGCCTCTGTGGCTGGGGATCGATGGGATCGTGGAAAGGGCCGGCTTCGGGAGCCGGCTCGCAGAACGCATTTGCCTGTCGCCCGCGCGTGACGCGGGTCTCAGGCGCGGCCAAGGCCTGCGGCGATCGAGGCGGTGAAGCGGCCGAAGAAGCGCCAGGGCAGCCGGGCATGGTCATGCAGGGCCGCGAACCCTTGCGTCGTGGGCATGCGGCGCAGGTTCGCCTCGCGGCGGACCACGCAAAGCCGGCCATGCTCGATCGCGGGGCGCTTCGTCATGGCGCGGTTCTAACAGTTCCAGACTGCGGCGGCAACGAAGGCAAAGCGGGGGAGGGGGGCGCAAAACGAAGGTCTCACCGTCGTGGCGTCGCGTGCCGAGCGGCGTGCGTCCTCAGCCTTGCGCTGCTATGCAGGCAACCGACGCGGCGCAGGGCGCGGCGGCAACGCATGGGTGACGAGATGCTGCGGTTTTTTCCCTTCATGGTGCTGGCGGCCGGCGCCTATGGCCTCACCGTCGCTGTGAGCGGCGTGCCGCTGACTGCGGAGGTGGCGGCCTTCAACCTGCCATCGGCGACGCGCTTCTCGCTGACCGTCAGCGAACTCCTGCTGGCACTCTCGACGATTGTATTGTTCTTCGAGATCATGAACGCCACCAGCGCGAAATCGAGCTCGATCCTCAATCACGGTCTGTCGATGCTGGTCTTCATCGCGTGCTTCATCGGTTTCCTGCTGGTGCCGGGCTTCGGCACGGGCACGTTCCTGATCATCACGCTGATGGCGCTGGTCGATGTTGTCGCCGGCTATTCGATCAGCATCCTGACGGCGCGGCGCGACATGACCTTGGGTGGGCAGGAGTAAGGGCTCGAAAAAAACGCGGCCCCGAAGGACCGCGTTCCATACTGTCTCGCCGGAGGCAAAACGCTTACTTGGCGTCGGCCTTGGCGCCCTTGGCGGGGCGGGCCTCGACGCGCTCGGCGATGCGGGCCGACTTGCCGCGGCGATCGCGCAGATAATAGAGCTTGGCGCGGCGCACCTTGCCCTTGCGGATGACCTTGATCGAATCGAGGTTGGGCGAAAACAGCGGGAAGACGCGCTCGACGCCCTCGCCATAGCTGATCTTGCGGACGGTGAAGCTCTGGTTCAGGCCACCGCCATTGCGGGCGATGCAGACGCCTTCATAGGCCTGAACGCGGCTGCGCTCGCCTTCCTTGACCTTCACATTGACCTGAACGGTGTCGCCGGGCTGGAAGTGCGGGATCTCGCGGCCTTCGCTGAGCTTGGCGACCTGTTCCTGGTCGAGCTGTTCGATGATGTTCACGGGTCTCTCCAATTGCCGTTGTCGCGCTTGGCTGCGCGGGCGTTCGGCACGCTGTTTTCAGTTGAGTGCGCGGGCCATACAGGAGAAGGCGCGGCTTGTCGAGCGCTCCGAACCTTCTCCCTCCCCCCACTTGTGGTGGGGAGGGCCGGGGTGGGGGGCAGCGCCGCTCGGCACGACTCCCAAGAACAGAGTTCCGGCCTTCCGGCCCCCGATCCCTAACCCCTCCCCACCGCAAGCGGGAGGAAGGGAACGCCCCTCACGTGCCAGCGAATGGCCTTATGACGATGAGCCGCTTGGCGGCGATGCGTCCCGCATGCTTAGGCTCGACCCAACCATAAAGACAGCCACAGGGTCGAAACCGCATCATGCCTCAGGACTCCATCAAGGTCGCCCTCGTCACCGGCGCCGCGCGCGGCATCGGGCTCGCCACCGCCCGGCGCTTCCTGGAGGAGGGCTGGCGGGTCGGTCTGCTCGACATCGAGGGAGAGCTGCTCGCGCAGGCTGTCGCCGCGCTCGGCCGTCCGGAGGCGACGCTGGCGCTGCCCTGCGACGTGTCCGATCCCGAGGCGGTGGAGGCGGCTTTTGCGGCGCTGACCGCCCGCTTCGGGCGGCTCGATGCGCTCGTCAACAATGCCGGCACGGCGGTGTTCAAGCCGCTGCTGGAGACGACGCTTGAGGAGTGGAACCGGGTGCTCGCGGTCAACCTCACCGGCCCCTTCCTGGCGACGCAGCTCGCCGCGCCGCTCATGGCCGAGGCCGGCGGCGGCGCCATCGTCAACATCACCTCGATCTCGGGCTTGCGCGCCTCGACGCTGCGCGTCGCCTATGGCACCTCGAAGGCCGCGCTTGCCCATCTCACCAAGCAGCAGGCGGCCGAGCTCGCCTCGCTCGGCATCCGGGTCAATGCGGTCGCGCCCGGCCCGGTCGACACAGCCATGGCCAAGGCGGTGCATTCGCCCGAGATCCGCGCCGATTATCGCGACGCGATCCCGCTCGCCCGCTACGGGCTGGAGGAGGAGCTGGCGGCCTCGATCTTCTTTCTGTGCAGCGACCAGGCGAGCTATGTCACCGGCCAGATTCTGGCGGTGGATGGCGGTTTCGATGCGGTCGGCATCGGGCTCGCGACGCTGCGGGGCGAACGGCGCAACCGCTGAGCGCCAAATCCTCCGGAATGACGGGAGGGCAAGGTTCGCTTCACATCCGCGTGGGTGCGGCGATGCGCGGCTTGCGGGGCACCGGACCGCTTGCATCATCCCGGCACGACACGAGGGGGATAGGGGATGACGCGGCGCTGGCCATGGGCAGGGTTGATCGGGCTGGTGCTGGCGAGTGCGGCGCAGGCTGCACCGCCCCACGGCGCCGTGTCGATCGGCGGTTTTGCGATTGAACCGACCGAGGTCACGGTCGAGGCCTTCGCGCGTCATGCCGCCGCGCGCGGCCTGCAGACGGCGGCCGAGCGCGAGGGCGGCGGGCATGAATATCTCGGCGGCTGGCAGCGCCGGCCGGGCTGGAGCTATCGCAGCCCCTCGGGCCAACCAGCGCAGCCGACGGACCCGGCGGCGCATCTGACCTGGTTCGAGGCGCGCGACTATTGCGCGGCGAAAGGCGGGCGCCTGCCGACGCTCGCCGAATGGCGCGAGGCCGCCTTCACCGAGCGCCGCGCCGCCCCGAGCGACGGCTATGAGCGCGGTCGGACCTATCCTTTCCCCGTCGGCGAGCGGCCTGCGGGGATGAACCTCGCCGGCACCGACCCCGCCGCCGGCGATGTCTGGGAGCGCCACGCTCCCACGGGCGCGACGCGGCGTGGCGTCAACGGCCTCCACGACATGGGCGCCAATCTCTGGGAATGGCTGGCCGACCGGCGCGGCAGCGAGGCGCTCACCGCCGGTGGCTCGTGGTGGTACGGCCCGGCCCAGACCCGCAGCGAAGCCCCGCAATGGAAGGAGGCGGGCTTCACGGCGGTCTATATCGGGTTTCGCTGCGTCTATGGGTGAGGGGGTCCTGCGTCCCTTCTCCCACTCATCTCGGGCTTGCCCGAGATGAGGTTCAAGATGTCGACGTCGGCAACAGCTGACGTCGATGGGGAGAAGTTGGCAGCGCGCAGCGCTGACGGATGAGGGGGCGCCGTGAGATTTCCACCGAACACCGACGCCAACTGGCCACGGCACGGCGCCCCCTCATCCGCCCCTGCCGGGGCACCTTCTCCCGCGAGGGGAGAAGGGAAGAGGCGTCGCGCTTCCAGAGGCTCTCTCGTCCCGCAATGCCCGGGTCGAGCCCGAGCCTGACGCTGCCGAACGCTCTGGCGGCATCAAATCAGTTTACATGTGAACCTTCCTGTGGGTAAGCAATTCTCCGGGCCTTGCGCCTACCGGCGCTGTTCCGCAGTGTAGGCGCGTAAAAACGGCATCGGCACGCCCGTCCGCGGGTGAATGCCGGGCGAAGGGGAGGACGACGATGAACGCGACAACCGCCACACAGGCGACGACGGCGCCGCGGCCGTGGCTCGCCCATTATCCTGCGGCCGTGCCGCCGCAGATCGGCGATCCCGGCACGCTGGCCGATCTGATCGGCCGTGCCTGCGAGACCTATGCGACGCGCCCGGCCTTCGAGAGCTTCGGCAAGTCGATCAGCTTCGCCGAGACGGGCCGGGCCGCGCGGGCCTTTGCCGCCTGGCTGCAGGCGAAAGGCTATCGCAAGGGCGACCGCATCGCGCTGATGATGCCCAACATCCTGGCCTATCCTGCGGCGATCTTCGGGGCGCTGATCGGCGGCTACACGGTCGTCAACGTCAACCCGCTCTACACGGCGCGCGAGCTCGCCCATCAGCTCAACGATTCCGGCGCGCGGGTGCTCGTCGTGATCGAGAATTTCGCCCATGTGGTCGAGGAGGCGAAGCCGCAGCTGAAGATCGAGACGGTGGTCGTCGCCACCGCCGGCGACCTGATGGGCTTCAAGGGACACATCGTCAATTTCGTCGCCAGGCGCATCAAGAAGGTGGTCAAGCCCTTCAACCTGCCGGGCTTCGTGCCGCTCGCCACGGTCTTCGCCGGCTCGGATGCGATGGCGCCGGTGACGGTGACGCCCGACGACGTCGCGTTCCTGCAATACACAGGCGGGACGACGGGCGTCGCCAAGGGCGCGACGCTGACGCATCGCAACGTTGCCTCCAATGTCGAGCAGTGCGGCCTGTGGCTCGGCTGGGCGCTGGAGCCTCCGCTCGGTCGCAGCGACTACCAGCACGTCATGGTCACGGCGCTGCCGCTCTACCACATCTTCGCGCTGACCTGCTGCTGCATGTTCATGCTGCGCATCGGCGCCAAGGGGCTGCTGATCGCCAATCCGCGCGACATCGCCGGCTTCGTCAAGACGTTGAAGGCGAGCCGCTTCACCCTGATGTCGGGCGTCAACACGCTCTACAACGCGCTCGCCAACCACCCCGAATTCGCGCAGGTGAATTTCGACGAGCTGCGCTTCGCCGTCTCGGGGGGCATGGCGACCCAGGCCGCGGTGGCCAAGCACTGGAAGTCCGTGACGGGGCGCCCGATCATCGAGGGCTATGGCCTGTCGGAGACCTCCCCGGTCGCCTCGATCAACCGGACCGATATCGCCGAGTTCACCGGCACGGTCGGCTTTCCGCTGCCCTCGACCGAAATCGCGATCCGCGACGCCGAGGGCCATGAGCTGCCGATCGGCGAATCCGGCGAGATCTGTATCCGCGGACCGCAGGTCATGGTCGGCTACTGGAATCGGCCCGACGAGACCGCCAAGGTGATGTCGGAGGACGGCTATTTCCGCAGTGGCGACATCGGCGTGATGCTGCCCGACGGGCAGGTCCGCATCGTCGACCGGATGAAGGACATGGTGCTGGTCTCCGGCTTCAACGTCTATCCCAACGAGGTCGAGGATGTGATCGCGATGCATCCGGGCGTGCTCGAATCGGCGGTCATCGGCCTGCCGGACGAGCATTCCGGCGAGGCCGTCACCGCCTTCGTCGTGCGCAAGAACGACGCGCTGACGGCCGACGAGCTGCGCGCCTTCTGCAAGGAGAGCCTGACCGGCTACAAGGTGCCCAAGCAGATCTTCTTCCGGGAGAGCCTGCCGAAGACCAATGTCGGCAAGGTGCTCCGTCGCGCGCTGCGCGAGGAGGTCGCCAGCAAGGGCTGATCCGCGGGGCGGATGGATCGCGGCGGCGCGTTGCCACGACGTGCGCGCTGAGGCCTCAGGCCGCGATCAGGGCGCGCCCGTCGGCGGCCTGCGCCGAGACCGAAAGGATTTCGCCCGGTGCGGTCTCCCGCCGGAAGCGCACCAGCGTGAAGTCCGGGGCGCGGCCGGTGTTGCCGCGCTCGGTCAGCACTGTCAGCGGCCGCCCGAGGCGGGCGGCGAGATGGGTGGCATGGGCTGCACCAGCGGCCTCACGCAGCCGGGCCGCGCGCTCGGAGACGACCGCACCCGGAAGCTGCGGCATGCGCGCGGCGGGCGTGCCGGGGCGGGCTGAATAAGGGAAGACGTGGACATAGCTCAGCCCGCATTCGCCGATCAGGTCGAGCGAGCGGGCAAACATGGCCTCGTCCTCGGTCGGGAAGCCGGCGATGAGGTCGGCCCCGAAGGCGATGTCGGGCCGTAAGGCGCGGATCTCCGCGCAGAAGCGGATCGCGTCGTCGCGGCCGTGGCGGCGCTTCATCCGCTTGAGGATCAGGTCGTCGCCGGCCTGGAGCGAGAGGTGCAGATGCGGCATCAGCCTGTCCTCGGTGGCGAGCGCCTCGCGCAGATCGTCGTCGGCCTCCACGGCATCGATCGAGGACAGGCGCAGGCGCGGCAGCTCCGGCAGTTCGCGCAGGATCAGGCGCACCAGCCGCCCCAGCAGCAGGGCCTGCGCGAGGTCGCGGCCATAGCTGGTCAGGTCGACGCCGGTGAGGACGATCTCGCGCGCGCCGCCCTCCAGCAGCGCGCGGCACTGCGCCAGCACGGCCTCCGGCGCGAGCGAGCGCGAATTGCCGCGGCCGAAGGGGATGATGCAGAAGGTGCAGCGATGGTCGCAGCCGTTCTGGACCTGGACGAAGCCGCGCGTCTGCCGGGCGGCGCGGCCGGCTTCGACCGGCGCGAGCCGCGTGCGCGCCATGATGTCGCCGACCGCGATCTTGTCGCGCGGATCGGCGTCGGTGGCGCCGAGGCTGTTCGAGCGGGCGAGCGCGGCCCAGGTCGCCGCATCCAGCTTTTCGGCATTGCCGATGACGCGGGCGGCCTCCGGCATTTGCGCGAAGCGCTGCGGCTCGATCTGCGCGGCGCAGCCGGTGACGACGACCGGCCGGTCCGGCTGCTCGCGGTGCAATTTGCGGATCGCCTGGCGGGCCTGCCGGGTGGCCTCGGTGGTCACGGCGCAGGTGTTGACCACGGCGAGGTCGGTGAGGCCCGCGGCTTCAGCCTGGCGCCGGAGCGCCTCGCCCTCGACGATGTTGAGGCGGCAGCCGAAGGTGACGACCTCCAGGGTCATCAGGCGGCGGTCTCGAACAGTTCGGGGGCGAGCGTGCCCTCCCATTCGAATTCGACGGGGCCGGTCATCAGGACATGGCCGTCACTCTGCCGCCATTCGATGGTGAGGTCGCCGCCGGGCAGGCTGACCACGGCCTTGCGGGCGCTCAGCTCGCGGCGCACCGCCGCGACCAGGGCCGCGCAGGCGCCCGAGCCGCAGGCCCGGGTGATGCCGGCGCCGCGTTCCCAGACGCGCAGCACGATATGGTCGGGTGCGGTGACTGCGGCGAGCTCGATATTGGCGCGGTCGGGGAAGATCGGGTGGTTTTCGAGCAGCGGGCCGATCTGCTCGAGATTGAAGCGGTAGGGATCGTCGACGAAGAAGACGGCGTGGGGATTGCCCATATTGACGGCGCAGGGCGTGTGCAGGATCGGATCGTCGATCGGGCCGATCTGAAGCTCGAAATGCGCGGTGTCGTGAAAGGGCTCGGCCAGCGGGATGTCTTCCCAGTCGAGCCTGGGCGCGCCCATGTCGATGGTAAAGACGAGGTCGCTGTCGCGCCGCGCCGGCAGCAGCCCGGCCTTGGTCTGCAGGGTCAGCGCGGTCTTGGCGGCATCACCCATGATGGGGTCGGCCAGCATCGCCCAGGCGACGCAGCGGGTGCCGTTGCCGCAGGCGCCGGCCTCGGAGCCGTCGGTGTTGTGGATCCGCACGAAGGCGTCGGTGCCGGGCGTGACGGGATCGTGCAGGATCATGAGCTGGTCGAAATGCGCGCGCGGCTCGGCCGCGATGGCGCGCGCGTCGCGCTCGCCGACACGCAGCTTCGTGCCGCGCAGGTCGAGCACGGTGATCTCGTTGCCGAGACCGTTCATCTTCAGGAACCGGCGGTGGGCGAGGGCGTTCATTCCGTCACATATCCCATGGGACTGCGGGTCTATGAGGGAGGCGACGTGAAAAAGCCACCCTTGCGATGATTTCCTGGCGTAAGTGGATGTTCCATATTGCGCTGCAAGAGCGCGAATCGATTGTCGCGCCGTGTTTCCTGGCAGGACGTTGACGATGCAGCATGGCCGTATTGCCGTCGGGGCGCTGGCCGCCCTTCTGAGCGTCGGCGGCCTCGCCGCGGCCCAGACACGCGTGGCGCCGCCGGGCGCCGTCGAATCGGCGCCGCTGGCGCCGCCGCCAGGGGCGGCCGTGCCGGCCCAGCCCTCACCCGCGCAGCCCTTGCCCGCCCAGGCCCAGCCTTCTCCCGCCCCGACGCCGCCGGCTGCCGTGCCCGAGCCGATCCCCGGCCCGCAGCCGGTCCAGCCCGCGCCGGCGCCGCCGCGCCCGGTGACGCCCGAGCCGGTCCAGCCGGCGCCGACGCCGCAGCTCCCGCTCGAGCCGCAGCCGGTGCAGCCGCCGCCGACCCTGCCCGCGCCCGGCCCGGTCCAGCCCGTGCAGCCGCCGACCCTGCCGCAGCAGGCCGGCGTCCTCGATCCGAATGCGACGCTCGCCGGCAGGCGCGGCGACCAGAGCGATGTCGACGAGGTGCTGCTGGTGGCCAAGCCGGTCCTCAAGCTCTCCGGCGCGGCGAGCTGGGACGAAGGCTTCAAGCGGCTGGCCGAGAGCTTCCGCGTGCTGCGCCAGGAGGCGGAGCGCGCGCGCCTGCCCGTCGCCGGGCGGCCGCTGACGCTGTTCCTGGAGACCGACGACAACGGCTTCCGCTACGAGGCGATGCTGCCGGTCGGTCCGGCGCCCGAGGGCGAGCGCAACGCCACCTTCGGCAACGGCGTGCGCCCGGGGCTGACGCCGGCGGGGCCTTCGCTGCGCTTCGTCCATGTCGCGCCCTATGACGACATCGACTCGACCTATGAGACGATCACCGCCTATCTCGAAGCGAAGGCGATCAGCGTGAAGGACGCGTTCCTCGAGGAATATGTCGGGGACCTCACCGATTCCGCCGACCCCAATCTCGAGATCAACGTCTACGTCCAGCCGCGCTGATCAGGCCCTCCGGCTCGGGCGCTTCGGTTCAGGCCTGCCAGCTCAGCCCCGGCCGCATCGCGCGGAAGCGCTCCTCGGGGAGGCCGGCGGCTGTCAGCGCCGCCGCCAGCGCGGCCGGCGGGCGCTCGATACCCTCGTCGGTGAGCTGGAAGGTGCCCCAGTGGTGGCCGAGCGCCTGCTCGGCCCTGAGGGACAGCATGACCTTGACCGCCTCCTCCGGGTTCATGTGGTTGTCGCGCATGAACCAGCGCGGCTCATAGGCGCCGATCGGCAGCACGGCGAGGCGGAAGGGGCCGAGTTCGGCGCCGAGGCGGCGATAGAGCGAGCCGTCATGATAGCCGGTGTCGCCGATGTGGAAGATGCGGGCTCCGCCGCCCTCCAGCACGAAGGAGCACCAGAGCGCCATGCGCCGGTCGAAGGCGCCGCGCGCCGACCAGTGGTAGCTCGGCGCCAGCGTCACGCTCACGCCGTCGGACAGGGGCAGGTGGGCGGACCAGTCATGCGCCTCGGCCCGCGCCTCCGGAATGCGGGCCCTGACGATGGTGTCGTTGCCGAGCGGCATGATCATGCGCGGCTGATCGCGCTCATGCAGCCGCGCCAGCGTCTCGATGTCGAGATGGTCGTAATGGTTGTGCGTGATCAGGACGGCGTCGATGCGCGGCAGGTCGTCGAAGGCGACACCGGGCTCATTGACGCGGCGCGGACCGAAGAAGCTCAGAGGGCTGGCGCGCAGCGAATAGACCGGGTCGATCAGCAGGTTGAGGCCGCCGATCTGGTAGAGGAAGGAGGCGTGGCCGAGATGGACGATCCGGACGCCGTCGACGCGGGCGGGCGGCCTGTCCTTGGGGGGGGCGGGGTAGGTCTCGGGAAACGCCTCGCGATCGCGCTTCGAGGCCTGCCATTTCAGCACATCGGCGAGCCCCTTGGTCACGGGCCGGCCGTCGGTGAAGACGGTTCCGTTGAAGTTCTCGGTCACGGGGCCTTGGTAATAGGGATTGCGCGAGCGCGAGATCGAGGCCCAGGCGGCGCTGCCGGTGCCGAGCACGGCGGGGAGGCCGAGGAGAGTGAGGAGCTTGCGGCGGTTCATGCCGCAGAAGGTGGGTTCGCTCCGCCGCGGGTCAAGCCGGCATCGTTCACGGTCGCTTGACCGCCGCGCCCCTGATTGCCGTGACATGAAGCCAGGGCGTCGGCTCGCCGTCGTAGCCGCCGCCGATCTCCTCGCTGAGGTCGAGGCTCTGCCAGCCCTCGGGGCCGTAGGCGGACCGCAGCCAGTCCGGCGAGGGATAGTTGAAGTAGCGGCCGAAACGGTCCCGCCCCTCGGCGGTGCCCGCCTTGAAGCTGGCGTAGAACAGTCCGCCGGGCTTCAGCGCCCTGTGAATGCGCGCGAGGATGCCGGGCAGCGCCGCGCGGGGCACGTGCAGCAGGCAGGCATTGGCCCAGACACCGTCGAAGGCCCCGACCGCGTCGATGTCCTCGAAGAGCAGCACCTCGACCGGGCGGCCGAGACGCCGGCTCGCCTGCTCGGCCAGTTCCGGCGAACCGTCGGTGGCGACGAGGTCGAGGCCGCGGTCGAGGAGCGCGACGCTGTCGTGACCGCCGCCGCAGCCCAGTTCCAGCACGCGGGCGCCGGGCGGCAGCGCCGCGGCGAAGGCGGCGATGCGGGCATGCTCGGCTTCGCGGGAGCGACCTGCATAGGCCTGCGCCTCGGCGGCATAGAAATCCAGCGTGGCGGTGTCGCGGGCCGTCATGATCGTTGCGCCTTCAGCGCGTGCCGCTGCGCATCGCGACGGTTGCGATGCCGGCCCCGATCAGCAGCGTCCCGCCGGTCCGGTTGATGGCGCGGATCGCGCGCGGGCTGCTGACGACGGCGCGGGCGCGGGAGGCGATGAGCGCGTAGCCGAAGGCGTTGGCGGCGGCGAGCGTCACGAAGGTCGCCTCGAAGATCAGCATCTGCGTCCAGAAATCGGCCTTCGGATCGAGGAACTGCGGCAGGAAGGCGACGAAGAAGGTGAGGCTCTTGGGGTTCAGCGCCGTTACCAGCCAGGCATGGCCGAGCATTTTGAGCGACGACACCGCATCCTCCCGCGGGCTGGCGTCGAGCGTGCCGCCGGCGCGGAAGAGCTTGACGCCGAGCCAGACGAGATAGGCCGCGCCCGCCCATTTCAGCACGGTGAAAACGGTGGCCGAGGTCGCCAGAAGCGCGCCGACGCCGAGCATGGAGAGCGTCATCGCGGTGAAATCGCCGAGCGCGACGCCGGCCGCCGTCGGCAGCGCCGTGCGCCAGCCCTGGCCGAGCGCGTAGGAGACGACGAGCAGGATCGTCGGGCCGGGAATGACCAGCAGCACGGCGGTGGCGGCGGCGAAGGCGGCCCAGGTTTCGAAGGTCATGAGGCTGTGTCCCGATGGCGTTGGGCGAGCCATCCTCATGGCCGCGGGTTTGTAAAGGGAGCAGCATGCAATCTTGCCAGAACTACGCTCCAAGCGTAGTTTGGGCAATGGATTTCGAATGGGACGAAGCCAAAAGCAACCGCAATCGGCTCGATCGGGGCTTTGGGTTCGATCTGGCGAGTCTCATTTTTGCCGGCCCTGTCCTTGAGGTCGAGGACAGGCGTTACGAATATGGCGAGCGGCGTATGCGCGCGATCGGACAGGTCGAGGGGCTGACCCTGTTTGTCGTCTACACTGATCGTGGCGACGTGCGACGGATCATTTCGGCGCGACCCGCCAAGCAAAAGGAGCGGCAGCTATGGCGACTGTTCGCAGAAGCCTCGAATCGATAAAGCGATCGAAACCCGGCTTTGATCGTGAAGCAATCGAAGCCGCTACGGAGTCCGATATCGCGCGTTACGAGCGCGAGGACGAAGCGGATGCGGTTGTCTTCCCTCAGCCCCGCGATATCCGCGCGTCACTGAACATGACGCAGGTCGAGTTTGCGGCCGCGTTGCAGGTGCCGCTCGCGACGCTCCAGAACTGGGAGCAGGGGCGCGTGCAGCCCGACCCTGCGGCACGTGCCCTGCTCACGATCGTCAGCAAGGATTGGCAGACCGCTTTCCGGGCTCTGGATTCCAGCCGGGGACTCAGCGAGATCAAACGTTAATCTCGCGATCGGGCCTCATTGCGCGGCCGGTTCGAACCGGACCAGCCGACGGGCCCGGCCGACATCTCGACGCGCTTCTCCGGTTCGCCCGCCACGACCAGCGCCCACCAGGCGCGGTAGCGCGTCTGCGGGTCCTTCGCGAGCGCGATGCCGAAGCGGGTGGCCTCCTTCATCCGCAGATTGGCGTCATGGCCCGACGAGGCGCGCCAGCCGGCGAAGGCTTCTTCCGTCGAATAGTAGCCGCCGCCGAGATTCTCTGCCGCGCGGGCGGCGTCGAGGCCGGCGGCATGGACGCGCGCGGCGAAGCTGCCGGCGGCGTCGTGCGAGAGCGCATTGGCGCGCGCCATGGCATCGGCCTGGCGCTGGGCCATCGCGTTCAGGGCAGGATCGAGCCTGACGGGTCCGAGGCCCTGGCTGGCGCGATAGGCGTTGAAGATGCGGGTGGCCTCGGCGGGATCGAGCTTGACGGCCTCCAGGCGTGCGGTGGCGCGGGGATCGAGCGGCGTCTCGCGGCGTGGCTCGCCGGCGCAGCCGGCGGCCAGGAGGACGAGGGTGGCGGCGAGGAGAGGGCGCATGGGCGAGAATGGGTCCGGCATCGCTTCGGAGGGTGCGGCGCTAGCGGCCCATCATGGCGAGATTGCTGCGGGGACCGCGCCAAACTTGACTTTCGCCACAATCTCCCGCTTTAACCGCGTCATCCGTTTCGCCGACATCGTCGAGACCGCATCCGCCGACCGGGCCGCCTCGCGGCTACACGAGCCCGGAGGTCAACGCCCGACAGCGCGTCCGCGCCCTCGGGCGCGAATCCGTTTGGCGATGAGGCTTCGCGCTGCCGGTCCCTGAAGGCAAGCAAGCAGGTCCGCATGTTCGGCACTCTCAGCGACAGGCTATCAGGCATCCTCTCGGGGCTGACCCGCAGGGGTTCGCTGACCGAGGAGGACGTCAACGCCGCGCTGCGCGAGGTGCGCAAGGCGCTGCTCGAGGCCGACGTCGCGCTCGAGGTCGTGCGCTCCTTCACCGACAAGGTCCGCGAGCGGGCCGTCGGCGCCGAGGTGCTGAAGTCGGTCACGCCCGGCCAGCAGGTCATCAAGATCGTCAACGACGCGCTGATCGACATGCTCGGCGGCGACGGCGAGGGCATCACCTTCGACGCCGTGCCGCCGGTGCCGATCCTGATGGTCGGTCTGCAGGGCTCGGGCAAGACGACCTCGACCGCCAAGATCGCCAAGCGCCTGACCGACCGCAGCAAGAAGCGCGTCCTGATGGCCTCGCTCGACACGCGCCGCCCGGCCGCGATGGAGCAGCTCGCCATCCTCGGCAAGCAGGTCGGCGTCGAGACGCTGCCGATCGTCGCCGGCCAGTCGGCCGTGCAGATCGCCAGGCGCGCGATCGAGGCTGCCCGTCTGGGCGGCTACGACGTGGTGATGCTCGACACCGCCGGCCGCGTCACGCTCGACGACACGCTGATGGCGGAGGTCGCCGAGGTGAAGGCGGCGACGAACCCGCACGAGGTGCTGCTCGTCGCCGACGCGCTGACCGGCCAGGACGCCGTCAACACGGCGCGCGCCTTCGATGCCCGCGTCGGGCTGACCGGCATCGTGCTGACCCGCATGGACGGCGATTCCCGCGGCGGCGCGGCGCTCTCGATGCGCGCCGTCACCGGCAAGCCGATCAAGCTCGTCGGCACCGGCGAGAAGATCGACGCGCTGGAGGATTTCCACCCCTCGCGCGTCGCCAACCGCATCCTCGGCATGGGCGACATCGTCAGCCTGGTCGAGCGCGCGGCCGAGACGGTCGATGCCGACAAGGCCCAGGCGCTCGCGCAGCGCCTCGCTAAGGGCAATTTCGACCTCGCCGACATGCGCATGCAGCTCCAGCAGATGGAGAAGATGGGCGGGCTGGGCGGCGTGATGGGCATGCTGCCCGGCATGAAGCAGATGCAGGGCCAGCTCGCCAATTCGGGCGTCAACGACAAGATGATCAAGCGCCAGATCGCGATCATCGACTCGATGACGCCGGCCGAGCGCAAGAACCCCGACCTGCTCAAGAACAGCCGCAAGAAGCGTATCGCCGCCGGCTCCGGGACCTCGCCGGAGGCGATCAACAAGCTGCTCAAGATGCATCGCGGCATGGCCGACATGATGAAGGCGATGAGCAAGCAGAAGGGCGGCATGCTCGGCAAGCTCGGCCAGATGTTCGGCATCGGCGGCGGCATGGGCGGCCTGCCGCCGGGCCTGCCCGACCCTTCGAAGATGGATCCGGCGCAGCTCGCCGAACTGCAGAAGCAGCTCGGCGCGGGCGGCGGCATGCCGGGCCTGCCTCCGGGTGGGTTCCCGGGCCTGCCCAAGGGCGTGACGCCGCCGGCCGGGATGATGCCGAAGCTGCCGGGGCTGGGCAGCGGGCTTCCGGGGCTGGGGGGCTCCAACCCCTTCGGAGGCAAGAAGAAGTGACCAAGCCCACCGAAATGCGCGTCGGCATGTTCGACGTGTTCAAGCAGGTCAAGGCCCGTCTCGACGAGGCCAACCTGTCCTACGAGACGTCGTCCTATCGTGATGACGCCTTCTCCTTCCTCGTGCATGCGCCGGGTGAATACTGGGAGATCGACGTGCTGGAAGACGGCTCGATCGATCTCGAGATCTTCACCTCGACGGGCATGAAGGACGATCCCTGGGCCGCGATCGACCAGCTGGTCGACGACAACAAGCCCTGATTTTTAACCGCAACGCTTACCCGTTCAAAACCCAAGGAAAGACGCGAATGTCCCTCAAGATCCGCCTGACCCGTGGCGGCGCCAAGAAGCGCCCGTATTACCGCATCGTCGTTGCCGATGCCCGCTCGCCGCGCGATGGCCGCTTCATCGAGAAGATCGGCTCCTATGATCCGATGAAGGCGAAGGATTCGCCGGAGCGCGTCGTGCTCGACGTCGAGAAGGCCAAGGAGTGGCTTGCCAAGGGCGCCCAGCCGACCGACCGCGTGCTGCGCTTCCTGGATGCCGCCGGCCTCGCCAAGCGCCCGGTCCGCAGCAACCCGGCCAAGGGCGTTCCCGGCGAGAAGGCCAAGGAGCGCGCCGAAAAGAAGGCAGCCAAGTCCGCCGCCCCGGCCGAAGCCGAGGCGTGATGCGGTCTCGGGCCTGCGCTGCGGTTCGTCATGGTCGGGCTTGTCCCGACCATCCACGTCTTCCGCCGTCGAGGCCTGAGTTCAAGTCGTGGATGCTCGCCACAGGGGCGAGCATGACGGCCGTGCCTCTCCTCGATGAGGGGGGGCAGCATGGCCGCTGACGACAAGCTCATCCTGCTCGGCGTCATCGGCGCCGCGCATGGCATCAAGGGCGAGGTCCGGATCAAGGCCTTCACCGGCGATCCGCTGGCCATCGCCGATTACGGCCCGCTGACCGACGAGAAGGGCCGGCGCTTCGAGATCGCCGAGATCCGCCCGGCCAAGGAGGTCGTGGTCGCCCGCCTCAAGGGGATCACCAGCCGCGAGGCGGCCGAGAGCCTCAACGGCGTCAACCTCTTCGTCGCGCGCGACCGGATTCCCGCCCCCGAGGACGAGGACGAGTTCCTGCAGGCCGATCTGATCGGCTGCGCGGTCGTCGGTCCCGATGGCGTGGTCCTGGGCACGGTCACCACCGTCGCCAATTACGGCGCCGGCGACCTGCTCGACATTCTGCTGCCGGATGGGCGCTCGGTGCTGATGCCCTTCACCAAGGCCTTCGCGCCTCGCATCGACATCGCCGCCCGGCGGATCGAGGCGGTTCCGCCCGAGGGGCTGTTCGAGGCCGACGATGACGACTGAGCCGAACCCCTCCAGCACGAAGCTCTGGGACCAGCCGGCCGGCGCGCTGATCTTCGACATGGACGGCACCATCGTCGACAACATGCGCTTCCATGACGACGCTTGGGAGAGCTGGCACCGCGAGCACGGCCTGCCCTTCGACCGGCCGGCTTTCTTCCGGACCACGGCCGGGATGGCCGTCAGCGAGATCGTGGGGCCCTATTTTCCGGGCGTCGGCGCCGAGGAGATCGCGCGGCTGGGAGAGGCCAAGGAGGCGCTCTACCGCGAGACCTACCGGCCGCACGTCGTGCCGCTGCCGGGCCTGCTGCCGCTGATGGCGCGCGCCCGCAGCTTCGGTGTCCCGATGGCGGTGGCCTCCGCCGCGCCGCCCGAGAACATCGCGCTGGTGCTCGATACGCTCGGCCTGCGGAGCGAATTCGCGACGGTGATCTCGCCCTCGCAGGGCTTCCGCGGCAAGCCGCATCCGGACATGTTCGTCGAGGCGGCGCGCCGCATGGGCGTGGCGCCGGAGACCTGCCTCGTCTTCGAGGACGCGCCCAATGGCGTCGAAGCGGCGCGGCGGGCCGGCATGCGGGCCGTCGCCCTGCTGACCATGCTCGGCACGGAGGGCTTCTCGGCCTATGACAACGTCGTCGCCGCCGCGACGGACTTCAACGCGCTGGACCGGTTGCCGGCGCTGCGCTTCGGTTAAAGTCTCGTTCGGTTGGGTTTTTCCGCGCCGTCATCCCGGACAAGCGGCGTCAGCCGCGCCGATCCGGGATCCATTCCGGAACGGTTCAGGCATGGATCCCGGGTCTGCGCTGCGCTCCGCCCGGGATGACGGCGCGTTTCCAGTTTCAGTTCGGTAAGGTCCCCTATGCCGTTCCGCGCCTCCGTCCTCACCCTCTATCCGGAGATGTTTCCCGGGCCGCTCGGCGTGTCGCTGGCCGGCGAAGCGCTGCGGCGCGGGCTGTGGTCGCTGGAGACGCACCAGATCCGCGACCACGGCATCAGCCGGCATCGCAATGTCGACGACAATCCCGCCGGCGGGGGCGCGGGCATGGTGCTGCGCTGCGACGTGCTGGGCGCGGCGATCGACGCCGCCGTCCCTGCCGGTGACACGCGCCCGCGGCTGCTGATGTCGCCGCGCGGGCGGCCGCTGGCGCAGCGACAGGTGCGAGAGTGGGTTTCAGGCGAGGGCGTCGTCATCGTCTGCGGGCGGTTCGAGGGCGTCGACGAGCGCGTGATCGAGGGGCGCGGGCTGACCGAGGTCTCGATCGGTGACTACATCCTCTCAGGCGGCGAGATGGCGGCGCTGGTCCTGCTCGACGCCTGCGTGCGGCTGATCCCCGGCGTGATGGGCAAGGAGCTCTCCGGCGAGGAGGAGAGCTTCGAGAACGGCCTGCTCGAATACCCGCACTACACGCGACCGCGCGAATGGGAGGGCCGAGGCCTGCCCGAGGCGCTGCTCTCGGGCGACCATGCCCGCATCGCGAAGTGGCGGCGGGCGGAAGCCGAGCGGATTACGGCGGAGAGACGGCCGGATCTGCTTCAGCAGGGAATGGTGCGGACGAAGCCGGATTCGCCATAGGCGATGATTTTCCGGTCGCGCGTCACGATCGGCAGGCCCAGATGCCGGGCCGTGGCGATGATCAGGCGGTCGGCGGGATCACTATGGAGATCGCCGGGCAAGTGCGAGGCTTCGATCGCGATGTCGGGGGTCAGCGCGGCCGCCTGCATGCCGCAACCGCCCATGAAGCGCGCGAACCACGTCTTCGGATCAGGCTGGAAGTGCAGGTCCGCCGCCCGGTTTGGGCGTGGGCGGCTCAGCAGGCCGATCTCCCAGGCCGTTATGGGGGAGACGTAGATTGCTCGCGTCACGGCCGCGGCGCGGATTGCCAGCATAGCCTGCGGCAGGATCGGGTCGCCGTTGGCCAACCAAATCACTGCGCAGGTGTCCAGCAAGACCGCGCCCGACGCTGCTGTCATCGATGCAAGAGCCCGTCTTCGGCATCCATGCGATCTTGGAGGATAGGAGCTGTCAGATCGAAGTCGTCCGGCACGGTCACGCTTCCGCGCATGAAGCCATGCAGGCGATCGATGATATCGGCTTGGCTCTCAGGCGGTGTCAGCACGGCAATGGGGCGGCCACGTCGCGTGATGACGACACGCCCGAGCTTCTGCTCGTCGAGTTGCCTCAGGATGTCGAGGCATGTCGCCTTGAACTCCGATGCACTGATGGAACGGGTCTCGCCCATGGTCACCCTCGTATAGTCAATTGAAGTGACTATATCACGCGACGGGCCGCGAAACCAAGGTTGCTGTCAAGGACGGGCCGTCACCGGCAGCTTCTCGGCCAGCCAGCCGCCCGGCCCCAGCATGCCGCCGCGCACCGCCACGATGTCGCGGTAGCCCCGTCCCGCGAGCTTGGTGCGGACCGAGGCCGCGAGCGCGCCGCTCCGGTCGATCAGGGCGATGCGCTTAGCCGGATGGTCGAGCCGCAGCCCCGCCAGCCGGACCTCGAAGGCGGGCGCTTCGGCATCGAGCGCGAGCGCGCCCTGGGCCAGGCCGGTGTCGCGCCATTCCTCGGCCGTGCGGATGTCGAGGAGGAGGAGCATGCCGGCGCGGGCGGCTTCGTAGGCTTCGTGGGCCGTCAGGGAGGCGGTTTGTGCGGAGACGATGGTGAGGTGGCTCATGCCCGACATCACCAGCATGGTCAGAGACACGATAGCCCTCACCCCGAGGAGCCGGGCAGCGGAGTCTCGAAGGGTGTTCCAGAGATCTCTGGAGCATCCTTCGAGACGCGCTCCTGCGGAGCGCTCCTCAGGATGAGGGCTGTTCACAGGCAGTTCGCGTCAGCGCAGCTCGGCGCAGAAGCGCTGGATGCGGCGGCAGGCTTCTTCCAGCTTCTCGTCCGAGGTGGCGTAGGAGATACGGAAGTTGGGGCCCAGGCCGAAGGAGGAGCCGTGCACCGCGGCGACGGCTTCCGTCTCCAGGATGCCCATGACCAGATCCTCGTCGGTCTCGATGACCTTGCCGTTGGGCATGGTCTTGCCGATCAGGGCCGAGCAGTCGGGATAGACGTAGAAGGCGCCTTCCGGCTTCGGGCAGACGAGGCCGCGGGTCTGGTTGAGCATGGAGACGACGAGATCGCGGCGGCGCTCGAAGGCCTTCTTGAAGACGGGCAGGTGGTCCTGCGGACCGTCCAGCGCCTCGACCGCGGCCCATTGCGAGATCGCCGAGGTGCCCGAGGTCTGCTGGCCCTGGACGAGGTCCATGGCGTTCATCAGGTGCTGCGGGCCGGCTGCATAGCCGATGCGCCAGCCGGTCATGGCGTAGGACTTCGAGACGCCGTTCATGGTCAGCGTGCGCTCATAGAGGCCGGGCTCGACCTGCGCCGGGGTGACGAACTCGAACTCGCCATAGACGAGATGCTCATACATGTCGTCGGTGAGCACCCAGACATGGGGGTGGCGCATCAGCACGTCGGTGAGCTTCTTCATCTCGGCGCGGCTGTAGGCGGCGCCCGAGGGGTTCGACGGCGAGTTCAGGATCACCCATTTGGTCTTGGGCGTGATCGCGCGCTCGAGCTCTTCCGGCTGCAGCTTGAACTCGTTCTCGATCTTGGTCTCGGCGAAGGTCGCCGTGCCGCCGCAGAGCGCGACCATCTCGGGATAGGAGACCCAGTAGGGCGAGACGCAGATGACCTCGTCGCCCGGGTTCAGCGTGGCGAGCAGGGCGTTGTAGATGACATGCTTGCCACCGGTGGAGACGATGGTCTGGCTCGCCTTGTAGTCGAGGCCGTTCTCGCGCTTGAACTTGCGGGCCACGGCCTCGCGCAGCTGCGGGATGCCGGAGACGGGGGTGTACTTGGTCTCGCCGCGACGGATGGCGGCGATGGCCGCCTCCTTGATGTTGTCGGGCGTGTCGAAATCGGGCTCGCCGACGGAGAGCGAGATCACGTCCTTGCCCTGCGCTTTCAGGTCGCGCGCCTTCTGCGTGATGGTGATGGTCGCAGACGGCTTCACGCGCTTCAGGGCGTCGGCAAGGAAGGCCATGGGAGTTCTCCGGGTCTCGGATGAGGGCACGCCGCGACGGGCGCGCGCGTGGTTTAGGACTCATGGCGGCCTATCGCAAGCGAGACTGCTTGACCATTGCCAGCAGCGACGAGACTTGGAGCGATCATCGCGAGCCGCATATCGGCGGCGGCGCGAAAGGTGCATGCTAGTCCGACCGGCTGAGGGGCCAACCATGACCAGCGCGCCCGCGGCGCGCGGAAAGCAGCTCCGTGAAACTCAGGATCGGCTACGAACTCGACTACGACTTCCCGCAACCGACGCCGCTGATCCTGATGCTGAACGTGCATTTCAGCCGGGTGTCGGACCTGCAGACGCCCGACTACATCCGCGTCAGCCCGTCGGTTCCGGTCAGCGCCTATCGCGACGGTTTCGGCAACTGGTGCACGAGGCTGGTGGCGCCGCAGGGTGCGATGCGGATCACGGCCGATGCGGTCATCGCCGATAGCGGCCTGCCGGAAGCCTTCGATCGCGGCGCGGGGCAGGTGCCGGTCGAGCATCTGCCGGAGGAGGCGATCGTCTTCCTGCTGGCGAGCCGATTTTGCGATTCCGATCGTCTGCTCGATCTCGCCTGGGAGCTGTTCGGCACGACGCCGCCCGGCGCGCAGCGGGTCCAGGCAATCTGCGACTTCGTCAACCAGCGCATCGCCTTCAACTACAACGACGCCAGCGTGACGCGCAGCGCCTCGGACGCCTACCGGGAGGGGCGCGGGGTGTGCCGCGACTACGCCCATCTGGCGATCGCGTTCTGCCGGGCGATGAACATCCCGGCGCGCTACTGCACCTGCTATCTCGGTGATGTCGGCACGCCGCCACCCTGGCCGCCGGGCGATTTCGCGGCGTCCTTCGAAGCCTATCTCGAAGGCGGCTGGCAGATGTTCGATCCGCGCAACAACGTCCCGCGCATCGGCCGCGTGCTGATCGCGCGGGGTCGCGATGCGGCCGACGTCGCCATCGCCACCACCTTCGGACCGAACACGCTGACCGGCTTCAGGGTCTGGACCGACGAGGTGGTCGAGGCGTGAGCCAGCGGCGGCGCGCCCGCTCGGGCCGCGCCGCCTCGGTCGGCCGCGATCTCAGTCCCGGAACAACCCGGATGTCTCGGGCTTCTTGGCGCGCAGCGGCGTCTTGCGGGCGAGGCCCTTGGCCTTGGGGGCCGCGGGGTCCGTGGCCGCCTCGTCCGGCTCCTGCCCGTCTCCGGCCGGTTCGGGCTGCGCAGGGGCGACGGCCGCAGGCTTCGCCGCGGCCGCCTTTTCGTCCGCCCTGGCCTGCTCGGCCGGGTCGATCGTCCGAAAGCGGATCATTTCTTCTTCGGTCCCGCAGCGCGCGCGACGGCTGCCGCGAAGGTCGCGGGCGCCGCCGCCTCCGCCTTGGGCTTGTCCTTCTTCGGCTTCTTGGCTTCGCGGTTTCCGCGCTGTTCGCCTTTGGCCATGGTCGGTCTCCCTTGGGTCTGAGGGTGCGGGATCGCGCCCCCGGTGGATCTCGGGCTTGAGGTCAGGCGTGGCCTGGATCGCGATGGGCGCTGAAGCGGGAATCGATCATGCGGGCGGCTTTCGCCTGCCGCGGCCGGCCCGGCAGAGGCCGGGACTCGTTCATGTCGAAGCAGAGCCCGACTCTAGGCCAGAGCGACGGCCGGCGCACGCGCTTTCTCGCGGGAGGCCGCGCAGCTGGTCCATTGCCGACGATTTCGGCCTTGCGCGACGCGTGTGTCCCTGCGATGCGCTGGCGGCCATGACCGCTCCCCCGCCGATCGCGATCTATGTCGACGCCGACGCCTGCCCGGTGAAGGACGAGATCTTCAAGGTCGCCAGTCGGCACCGTCTGCACGTCTTCGTCGTCGCCAACAGCTTCATGATGCTGCCGCGCGAGCCCTGGATCGAGCGCGTCATCGTCTCGGGCGGATTCGATGCGGCCGATGACTGGATCGCCGAGCGCGTCGCCCGCGGCGCGATCGTCGTCACCTCCGATATTCCGCTCGCCGACCGCTGCATCAAGGCCGGCGCCGAGGTCATCGGCCCGACCGGCAAGCCCTTCACCGAAGCCTCGATCGGGATGGCGCTGGCGACGCGCGACATGATGGAGGACCTGCGCGCGATGGGAACGGCGACGGGCGGACCGAAGCCGTTTTCGGCGCGCGACCGCTCCGCCTTCCTGCAGGCGCTCGACCTTGCCATCCAGCGGCTCAGGCGGGCCGGCTTCGCGGCGGGTTGACGAGCGACTAGGCCGTTGAATTCGTGTTGGCTTTGCCTGGAGCGGCCCATTTCCCTCGGGCGGGGAATGATCTAATGCTGCGCTCAAGCCTGTCGCAATCGGGCCGCTCCGGGAGGAAGTTCATGTCGTTGACCCGTCGTTCCACGCTCGGCCTGATGGCCGGCGCCGTCCTCGCTCCGTCCGCGGTTCGGGCGCAGAGCTTCCCGACCAAGCCGATCACGCTCGTCGTGCCCTATCCGGCCGGCGGGCCGACCGATGCGATCGCGCGTTTCGTCGCTCAGGATCTGTCGGGCTCGATCGGCCAGAACGTGGTCGTGGACAACCGTGCCGGCGCCTCGGGCGCCGTCGGCACGCGGGCCGTGGCCAAGGCCGATCCCGACGGCCACACCATCATCTTCGGCAACAATCAGACGCATGGGAACAACATGTTCCTGCTGAAGGAGCCGGGCTATGACGCGGTCAAGGATTTCGCGCCGCTGGCCGGTGTCGGCGCCTTCGAACATGCCTTCGTCGTGCGCAAGGACCTGCCGGCCAAGGACATCAAGGAGCTGATCGCGCTCGCCAAGGCCGATCCGGGCAAGCTCAATTACGGCTCGACCGGCGTCGGCTCCGGCTCGCATCTCGCCATGGAGCTGTTCATGGCGCGCACCGGCATCAAGATGACGCATGTGCCCTTCCGCGGCGCGGCCCCGCTCGTTCAGGAGATCATCGGCGGGCGCATCGACATCGCCAATTCGACGCTGCCGAGCGTGCTCGCGCAGATCAATGCCGGCACCCTGCGCGCGATTGCGCTGGCCAGCCCCGAGCGGAACGTGCGGGCCAAGGACATCCCGACGCTGCGCGAGCAGGGCATCGCCGATGCCGACGCCGATTCCTGGGCCGCCTTCTTCGCGCCGGCCGCAACGCCCGCCCCGGTGCTGGAGGCGCTCTCCAAGGCGATCCTGGCCTCGCTCGCCAAGCCGGTGGTGACCGAGCAGATCCTGAAGCTCGGCTTCACGATGAGGTTACGTGACCCGGCCGCCTTCCGGCCCTATCACCAGCAGGAAATCGCGACCTGGGAAAACATCATCAAGGCGGCCGGGGTGAAGCCGGAGTAGCCTGAACCACAGGAGCCGGCATGGCCGCAGCAGGGTCTGGCAGACGGTTGGTTCTCGCTCTCGCTTCGCTGCTGTCGGTGGTCTGGCCCGGCGCGGTCCTTGCCGTCGAGGTCGATCGCGATCGGGTTTGGGCGCTGCTCGCCCGGCCTGGCCACGTCGTGCTGATGCGCCATGCCGATGCGCCGGGCACCGGCGATCCAGCGGGCTTTCGCATTGGCGACTGCACGACACAGCGCAGTCTCGGCGAGCGCGGCCGCGACCAATCCCGCCGCCTCGGCGCGGAATTCCGGCGCCGTGCCGTCCCCGTGGCGCTCGTGCTGACCAGCCAGTGGTGCCGGGCGCGCGAGACGGCCGCGCTGATGGCGCTTGCGCCGATCGAGGACGAGCCGGCGGCGCTGAACTCCTTCTTCGGGCGCCCCGGGGAGCGCGATGCCGCCACCGCCGCGCTGCGGCGGCGCCTCGCCACGCTGCCCGCGGATGCGGCGCTGGTGGTGATGGTGACGCATCAGGTCAACATCACCGCGCTGACGGGCGTGTTTCCGGCTTCCGGCGAGATGGTGGTGCTGAAGCGGGACGATCGGGGTGGTGTGGTGACCGTCGGTCGGCTGCCCCCGCCCTGATGCGGCGGAGCCCGGCGCTTCACTTCGTCGCGACGGGCCGGCAACCGACTGGCCGGCCAGGTCTTTGTCCCTATCTCTGAGCCAAGGGTCCGATCAGGAGATGATGATGCGCCGGCAAGCCTGTTTCTCCCTGCTCGCGGTCGCGACGGCGCTGCTCGTCGGCCTTGCCGAGGCCGGCGCCCAGCAGCGGGTCCCGTCGAGCGCGGGCGACCTCGCTGTTGAGACAGTGGCGGGCGGGCTCGAGCATCCCTGGGCGCTCGCCTTCCTGCCAGACGGGCGCATGCTGGTCACGGAGCGGCCGGGGCGGCTGCGGCTGGTGGGGACGGATGGCCGGCTGTCTGCGCCGATCACCGGCGTGCCGAATGTCGCCGCCCGCGGGCAGGGTGGTCTGCTCGACATCGTCCTCGACCCCGGCTTCGCGCAGAACCGGACGATCTACCTCTCCTTCGCCGAGCCGCGGGCGGGTGGCAGCGGCACCAGCGTCGCCCGCGCTCGCCTCAACGAGCGCGGCACGGCGCTGGAGGGCACCAAGGTGATCTTCCAGCAGATGCCGACGGTCGCCAGCAACCTGCATTTCGGCTCGCGGCTGGTCTTCGACCGGGCGGGCGCGCTCTTCGTCACGGTCGGCGACCGCTACGGCCAGCGCGACCAGGCGCAGAACCCGGCCAACCATATCGGCAAGATCCTGCGGATCCGCACCGAGGGCGGGGCACTGGCCGACAACCCCAGGATCGAGGGCTGGCAGCCGGAGATCTGGTCGATCGGCCATCGGAATGTGCAAGCTGCGGCTCTCCACCCGCAAACAGGCCAACTCTGGACAGCCGAGCACGGCGCGCGCGGCGGCGACGAGGTCAACACGCCCAAGGCCGGCCGCAACTATGGCTGGCCGGTCGTCACCTTCGGCATCGACTATTCCGGCGCCAGGATCGGCGAGGGGACGGTCAAGGCCGGCATGGAGCCGCCGCTGTTCTACTGGGACCCCTCGATCGCGCCTTCGGGCGCGGCCTTCTACACCGGCGCCGTCTGGCCGGCCTGGCGAAACTCGCTCTTCGTCGGCGGGCTCGCCGGCCAGATGCTGGTCAGGCTTTCCACGCAGGGCGAGGCCGTGACCGGGCAGGAGCGGCTGCTCGAGGGGCTGGGCGAGCGCATCCGCGACGTCCGGCAGGGGCCGGACGGATTCCTCTATCTGCTGAGCGACGCGCCCGCCGGGAAGCTGCTGCGGGTCCGGCCGGCGCGGTAACCGGCAGGCTCAGGCTTTCCAGCGCCGAAATCGATCATCAGCACATGATGGTCGCATGGCGTACCCTGAAGACATCGGCTCACAGCATCGCAATCATGCCACCGGCTTTCGTCGCGTGTATTCCCTCGCATGACCAGCGCCAGCGGTCTGCTTGCCGCGACCTGCCTGCTTTGGAGGCCCAGCTCAAGGCGCTGTCAGGTCAGGCGGCCAGAGTAACCGAGCGATCCGGAACCTGGGCGAAGGCGATGCCCTCCAGAATCGGCTTGGTCGTTCTGAGCAAGGCTGCGGTGGCTGCGCGTCCGCGTCGGTTGATCGCGACCTCAATGCGCCCTGACGGATGTTCGATGACCACGCGCCGCGGCAGGCTGGCATCCCCCCCAACCAGGCGATTTGCCAACGTCCCGGGCGTTCCGCAGGCCGTGCCGAGTCCGACGGCACCGGTGACGGCGAAGGCCTTATGGCAAGCGTGTGGCATGAAGTAGCGCGCCGTAATGGTGCCACCGTTCTGCGGTCGTCCGATCAGCACCGGTTTGGGAATGACCAGATCGGAGACATCGCCCAGCCCCATCAATCGGCCCGCCCACCGCCGGATGTGCTCTAGGCGCGCCATGAAGGCGCGGTCTGCGTCGAGTTCGGCCGGCGTCTCGCTCCCCGTCTTCCCGAGTGCGGCGGCTTCGATCACGACCAGCGGCATGGCCGCATCGATGCAAGAGACCTCGACCCCCTCGATGAGATCGATGGCGGCCCCCGTCGGCAGCAGCTTTCCCGTCTTGGCGCCAGCGACGCCCAGAAACTCAAGTTCGACCGGGGCCCCGCTTCCGGGCACGCCGTCGATCACGGTATCGCCGTCATAGACCGGCTTCCCGTTGGGGGTCTGCACCGTGGCGGCGACGAGCTGCCCCGTGTTGACGTTGTGGATCACGACGCGCGTGTGACCTGCCCGGCCCGTGACGAGCCCCTTCTCGATGGCGAAAGGGCCGACAGTCGACAGCATGTTGCCGCAGTTTGGCGAGGTGTCGACCACGCGCTCGACGACTTTCACTTGAGCGAAGAGATAGTCGACATCCGCGTCGGGATGGGTCGGCGGCCCGACGATGGCGACCTTGCTTGTCAGGGGATTGCCGCCGCCGAGTCCGTTGATCTGAAGTTCGTTGCCTGACCCGAGGATCGACAGCAGCACCTCGTCGCGCAGGTCGGTATCCACAGGGAGGTCCGTTGCCAGAAAGACCGGCCCGCGTGAGGTGCCACCGCGCATGAGGGTGCAGGGGATGCGAAGCTGGATTGCCATGGAGGCTCTTCCCCGCGGCTGACGCCGCGATTGGCCGTGTCTGGAAAGCCGTATCCACCACGCCGATCATGTTGTGAAATGCAAAGAATTCAATCATTGATATGGAATGCGCATCAATTTCGAGCTTCTCGATATCCGAGCCTTTCTCGCCGTTCTCGAACTGGGCGGCTTCCACAAAGCGGCCGAGATGCTCAACATCTCGCAGCCCGCTCTGTCCCGCCGCGTCCAGGCCCTCGAAGCGGCGGTGGGGGCGCCGTTGTTGGAACGGACGACGCGAAAGGTCAGCCCCACGAGCGTGGGCCGGTCCTTCGCGCCGCTCGCGCGCCGCTTGCTTGACGAATTCGAGGAATCCCTGCTCGGCATTACCGACGTCGCCGGCCGACAGTCGGGACAGGTCACCATCGCCTGCGTCCCAACCGCTGCCTTCTACTTCCTGCCGCGCGCCATTGAGTCGTTCAGCGCGACCTATCCACTGATCCGTTTTCGCATCCTCGATCTCTCGGCCAATGACGGCCTCGAGAGCGTCGCCCGCGGGGAGGCCGAGTTCGGCATCAATCTTCTCGGCAGTTCCGACCCCGATCTGGTCTTCACCCCGCTCGTCGAGGATCCTTTCGTGCTTGCATGCCGGCGCGACCACCCCCTGGCCGCCCGCAAGGAACTGGCCTGGAAAGACCTCGCCGACCAGACGCTGATCGGAGTCAGCCGCGCCAGCGGCAATCGCATGATCCTGGAAAGCGCTCTGGCGAAGGAAGGGATCGGACTGACCTTCAAGTTCGAGGTCAACCATCTGACGACGTCGCTCGGGCTGGTCGAGCGCGGCCTCGGCGTGTCGGTGCTGCCGCGGCTCGCAACACCGCCGCGAGACCACCCCGTCATCGCAACCAAGGTCATCGGCACGCCCTCGGTGTCGCGCACCATCGGTCTGGTCGAGCGCCGGAAGGCGCGTCTGGCACCCGCTGCCCAACGCTTCAGAGACATGCTGATCCACACATGGAGTGAAAATCCGGAGGCGCGCCCGTAGAGATTGATGTGTAAATTGCATCAATTTGTAAAATTATCGCATTTCCAAAAATGCCCGTTTGAGTCGATAGCAATCCTCACAACGGGGCCGTCAGTCGCCCTGAACCGGGAGGAACGAATGACGACGAATCTGACGCGCCGGACCCTGCTCCTCGGCGCTGGTTCCTTGGGGGCCAGTAGTGCGTTCAACACGTCCGCATGGTCCCAGGCGCCTTTTCCGTCGCGGCCGATGCGGCTCCTCGTGCCCTATGCCGCCGGTGGGGGCACGGATGCGATCGCGCGCCTCGTCGCGCAGGGCATCGGTGAAAGGCTCGGTCAGTCGCTGGTCGTCGAGAACAACGGATCAGCCGGCGGCAACCTCATCACGGCGCAGGCCGCGTCTTCGCCCCCGGATGGCTACACGGTCCTGCTCGCGAACCAGGGGCCGATGGTGGTCAACCCGCACCTGTACAAGAATGTCAAAATCGATCCGCTGACAGCCTTCGATCCAGTGACCTTGATTGCCGATGCGCCGCTCGCACTGGTTGTCGCGCCGAAATCGCCATTCCAGACCGCACGTGACCTGGTCGATTACGCGCAGAAAAACGGCGGCAAGCTCACCTATGGCTCGGCTGGAAATGGCTCGGCGAGCCATCTCGCCACCGTGTTGCTCGCCAGAACCACAGGGTTCGAGGCGGTCCACGTTCCCTATCGCGGTGCGGGCCCGGCTCTGACCGACCTCCTCGCCGGACAAACCGACTTCATGGTCACGACCGTTCCCTCCGTGCTCGGTCTGATCGAAGGCAAGGCGGTCCGGTTGCTGGCGGTCACGAGCCCGCAGCGCACCCAGCTTTTTCCCGAGACTCCCACGGTGGCGGAACTCGGCTGGCCGGACTATCGAGCAACGGCTTGGTACGGGCTTGTTGTTCCAAAGGGCACGCCGGAACCCGTCATCAAGGCTCTTCGCGACTCCACCGTCAGCACAATCACCAGCGACACGATCAAGGCACGCCTGCGCAACGAAGGGGCTGAGCCGATCGGCAACGAACCGGCTGCCTTCGCCGAGATGATGCGCGCAGAGTCCAAGCGCTGGGCTGCGGTGATCAAGAGCGCCAACATGGCGATCTGACGGGCAGGTCGCGCCGGCCGGATCGGCGAGGGGAAGGCCAAGCCGGGGAGGCGTGGCCCTTGTTCGACATTGACCGTCGATCGCGCCTTCGGGCGCGGCCTTCTACACCGGCGTCGTCTGGCCGGCCTGGCGAAACTCGCTCTTCGTCGGAGGGCTCGCCGGCCAGATGCTGGTCAGGCTTTCCATGCAGGGCGAGGCCTTGACCGGGCAGGAGCGGCTGCTCGAGGGGCTGGGCGAACGCATCCGCGACGTCCGGCAGGGGCCGGACGATTCCTCTATCTGCTGAGCGACGCGCCCGCCGGGAAGCTGCTGCGGGTCCGGCCGGCGCGGTCGTTGTCATCGTTTCGCTGCGCTCAATATGACGACCGCGAACTCACACAATCTCCGCCAGCCGGGTGTCCTGCGACAGCACCAGGCACCAATGCGGCTCGAAATCGGCGCCCAGTGGCCAGATGAAGTCCTTGAAGATCTCCAGCAGGCGGGACTGGTAGCGCTCGAACCAGGCGCGCTGGCAGAGCACGAACTTGGTCGCGCCGACGATCGTCTCGCGGTCGATGACGCAGAGCGGCACGATGTCGGGATTGCCCTCGAGATACGCCTGCACCGCGACCATCAGCGTCGGGTAGCCGGGGTGGAGCATGTCGTCGAGGACGATCAGCCCGCCCTCGGCGAGGCAGGCGGTCGCCAGCGCGAGGTCGCGGCCGAGCGCGGCGCGGGAATGCTCGCCGTCGATATGGATGAAGCGCAAGGGCACGCCGCCGGCCTTGGCGCGGAGGTCTGCGGGCGCCATCGCGCCGGCATCGCCCTTGATCGTGCGGCGGCGCTCCGGGCCGATCCCATGCCGGTCGCAGTTCGCCTCGAAGCGCTGCTCCACGCCGGGGTCGGGCCAGGAGAAGATGTCGAGCGCGAGCGCGATCTCGCCGTCCTCGAGCGCATGGGCGAGCGCGATGAAGAAGCGGCCCTCGAAGGCGCCGATCTCGGCGATCGGGCCGCGCACGCCTTCCTCGGATTGCAGCCGCAGCAGCCGCGCGCAGATCGCCGCGGCAAAGCGCGAGGACATGCCGACGACCTGGTCGTAGCCCGAGGCGAGATAGGCCTCGACCGCGTCGTGGCCGGAGAAGGGGAGGGCGGGCTTGGTTGGCTGATCCATCGCGCCACTGTGACGATCCGGCACAGCGCTGTCACCCCGGGATCGGCTCGGATCGGCGCTCGCTCTGGGATCAGCCCTTGGCGTGGAAGATGCAGAAGGTTCCGGCCGCGATCAGCGCGAAGCCGATCGCGTGGTTCCAGGTCAGGCTTCCCTTCAGCCAGAACGCCGAGAATCGGCCAAGATCAGGAGGGTGATGACCTCCTGCATCGTCTTGAGCTCGGCGGTGGAATAGGCGGCCGAGCCGATGCGGTTGGCCGGCACCGCCAGCGTGTATTCCGGCAGCGCGATCATCCAGCTGGCGAGGATGGCGAACCCGATCGCCGTTCTTCCCGTGGCGAGGCCGGGAACGCCCGGCGATCGGGTCTGTTCCGGCCGGAGCCTCCGCTCAGCCGAAGCGCAGCTTCATCGACAGGATCAGCAACACGAGGCAGAGCGTCAGCGCATTGGCGACGACGACCGGCCAGGACGCGATCTGCAGCCCATAAGTGAGCCACAGCAGGGTGCCCAGCGCCAGCAGCGACTGCGTCCAGAGCGAGATCGCACGGGTATCGCGGGTGCGGATGGTGCGCCAGGCCTGGGGCAGCCAGCACAGGCTGGTGAGCGCGGCGGCGGCGAAGCCAAGGAGTTCGATCGAGGCGGGCGACATGGCGGGTTCCGGCGGGGCTCGCGCCCTCATAGCGGGATTCGCCGGGCCGCGCTGCCATGGCGATGGTTAACCTCTCTTAACCGTGACGCCCTAGTTTTGCGTCATTCCTGCGATTCGGTGGAGACCATGCGCGCAACGATCCTGGCCCTGCCCCTCGTCCTCATCGCCTCGGCCGCTTCGGCGCAGGGCAGTTTCCAGTCCTGCCTGTCGGGCCTGCGCTCCGACGCGGCCGCCAAGGGGGTCTCGACCGCGACCTTCGACCGCGCCATGGCTGGCGTCGAGCCGGACATGAAGATCATCGAGGCGATGAACAACCAGCCGGAGTTCAAGACGCCGATCTGGGATTATCTGGGCACGCTGGTCGACGAGGAGAAGGTCGCGGAAGGGCGCGCGATGATGCGCCAGCATGCCGCGGTGCTCGCCGCGGCCGAGCAGCGCTTCGGCGTCGACCGTCACACCATCGCCGCCGTCTGGGGCGTCGAGAGCGATTTCGGCAAGGCCAAGGGGCGCTGGCCTCTGGTGCAGGCGCTCTCCACCGGGGCCTGCCTGGCGCCGCGCCGTAACGCCTTCTTCAAGGGCGAATTGCTGGCGACGCTGCAGATCATCCAGCGCGGCGATCTGCGCCCCGAGCGGCTGTTCGGCTCCTGGGCGGGTGCCTTCGGCCACACCCAGTTCATCCCCACGACCTATCTACGGCTGGCGGTGGACGGCGATGGGGACGGGCGGCGCGACCTCGTCGACTCGATTCCCGACGCGCTGCATTCCACTGCCAATTTCATGGACAAGGCCGGCTGGGTCACCGGCGCGAACTGGGGCTACGAGGTGCGGGTGCCATCAGGCTATTCCGGCCCGACCGGGCGCAATCCCAAGCAGCCTGTGTCGTCCTGGGCGTCGCGCGGCATCGTCAAGTTCGACGGTTCGCCGCTCAACGGGACCGGCAATGCTGGACTCTTGATGCCGGCTGGCCGCAACGGACCCGCCTTCCTTGTCTTCAAGAACTACGATGCGGCTTTCAGCTACAATGGCGCGGATTCCTATGCGCTCGCGATCTCGCTGCTGTCGGACCGGCTGCGTGGCCGGCCGGGCGTGCAGGGGCAATGGCCGACCGACGATCTGCCGCTCTCGCGCGAACAGCGGCGCGAATTGCAGCGGCTCCTGATCGCGCGCGGCTACAATGTCGGTGAGCCGGACGGCGCCGTCGGCTCGCTGACGCGCGCCGCGATCCGGGATGTCGAGGCCAAGATCGGCATGCCCCCGACCGGGCGGCCGGGCGAGAAGGTGCTGCGTGCGCTCAAGAGCGGGCGGGTGTAGGCAGCGGCCATTTTGGCGTGCCTGACGGGCGTGATACAATCGCGCCAGAAGGGGACCGCATCATGAGCGCAGTGGTCGACAAGGCGGGACAGATCGTCATTCCCCGCGAGGTTCGCGAGAAGCTCGATCTCGGCCCGGGCAGCATCGTCGATTTCAACGTCGACGATCAGGGGCGTGCCTATCTCCGGAAGACGCAAGACGCGGCCGAGCGCGTCGCCGCGCTGGAAAAGATGGTCGGAACCCTCAATCTCGGCATGACGACGGACGAATTCATGGCGATCATGCGAGGCGAGGATTGACCGTCCTGATCGACACGAATGTCGTTGTCGACGTTCTGACACGCGATCCGGTGTGGTTCTCACCATCATGGCAAGAAGTCAGCCGGATCGTCAGCCAGGATCTGATTGCGATCAATCACGTCGTTTATGCGGAACTGGCTGCAGGATACGGCAGCCTGGAAGACCTCGATTCCGCTGTCCGTTCGATCGGGGTCATCGTTTTGCCGCTGCGCCGCCCGGCATTGTTTCTCGCAGGCAAGGCCTTCAAGCGCTACCGGCAGGCGGGCGGCACACGTACCGGCGTGCTGTCGGATTTCTTTATCGGCGCGCAGGCAGAAGCTGACGGCCTAGCCCTCCTGACGCGCGATCCTAAACGCTATCGGACCTATTTCCCATCGGTCGAGCTGATCGTGCCTGCGTCCTGAACTCCGGCGTTCGCTCGCCGTGAACCCGCCCTGGAGTCTGCCATGCGCCGCCTGATCTCCAC
This sequence comes from Allobosea thiooxidans, assembly GCA_943372485.1. Lineage (GTDB taxonomy): Bacteria > Pseudomonadota > Alphaproteobacteria > Rhizobiales > Beijerinckiaceae > Allobosea > Allobosea thiooxidans_A. Next base: position 25,548 of record CALRYW010000013.1, on the reverse strand, counting down.
CGGCTCGCCCTTCGAGACCGCCTTCGGCTATTCGCGCGCCGTGATCGACGGCGACCTCGTCTTCGTCTCCGGCACCACCGGCTACGACTATGTCACCATGACCCTGCCGGAGGATGCCGCCGCGCAGGCGCGCAACATCTTCCGCACGCTGGAGACCGTCCTGACGGAGGCCGGCGCCTCGCTCGAGGGCGTGGTGCGGGCGCAGTATTTCGTCACCGACCGGGCCTATTGCGAACCGGTGCTCGCCGTCTGCGGGGAGGTCTTCCGCGCGGTGCGCCCGGCGGCGGGCATCTATGTCGTTGCCGGGCTGCTGAAGGCCGAGATGAAGGTCGAGATCGAGGTGACCGCGCGGCGGACGCGGCCCTGACATCGCGTCCGCGCCGCTTGCATGCCGGGGGCCTGCGCCCTAATCAGCCGCCATTGCAGGTTCAAGAAACGGCGAGGCGACGACCATGGCGACCCACAAGCTCCTGATGCTTCCCGGCGACGGCATCGGCCCCGAGGTGATGGGCCAGGTCGAGACGATCGTCTCCTGGTTCGGCAAGCAGGGGCTCGCCTCCTTCGAGATCGAGAAGGGGCTCGTCGGCGGCGCGGCCTATGACGCGCACAAGCAGGCGATCTCGGAAGGCGACATGACGCTCGCCCAGCAGGCAGACGCCGTGCTGTTCGGCGCCGTCGGCGGGCCGAAATGGGCGGATGTGCCCTATCAGCACCGCCCGGAGGCCGGGCTTTTACGCCTGCGCAAGGATCTCGGCCTGTTCGCAAACTTACGCCCGGCGATCTGCTATCCGGCGCTGGCCTCGGCCTCCTCGCTGAAGCCCGAGGTCGTCGAGGGGCTCGATATCCTGATCGTGCGCGAGCTCACCGGCGGCGTCTATTTCGGCGAGCCGAAGGAGATCGTGACGCTGGAGGACGGCTCCAAGCGCGGCATCGACACGCAGCTCTATACCACGCCCGAGATCGACCGGATCTGCCGCGTCGCCTTCGAGTTGGCGCGCACGCGCCGCAACAAGGTCTCCTCGGCCGAGAAGCACAATGTCATGAAGACCGGCGTGCTCTGGAAGCAGACGGTGACCGCGCTGCACGCCAAGGACTATGCGGACGTCGAGCTCGAGCATGTGCTCGCCGACAACTGCGCCATGCAGCTCGTGCGCTGGCCCAAGCAATACGACGTCATCGTCACCGACAACCTCTTCGGCGACATCCTCTCCGACGTCGCGGCGATGCTGACCGGCTCGCTGGGCATGCTGCCCTCGGCCTCGCTCGGCGCCGAGGACCCGGCCACTGGCAAGCGCAAGGCGCTCTACGAGCCCGTCCACGGCTCGGCGCCCGACATTGCGGGCAAGGGGCTGGCGAACCCGATCGCGATGATCGGCTCCTTCGCGATGGCGCTGCGCTACTCCTTCGGCGCGATCGAGGCGGCCGACCGGCTCGAAGGCGCCATCGCCGACGTGCTCGGCTCGGGCACCCGCACCAAGGACATCGCCGCGCCCGGCGCCAACGCCGTCTCGACCAGCGAGATGGGCCAGGCCATCGTCAAGGCGCTGGAGGCGCGCGGCTGAGGGAGGCCTCGTCATTGCGAGCGAAGCGTCTTGCCGTCATGGTCGGGCTTGTCCCGACCATCCACGTCTTGCTCGGCCGTGGGCGGTGTTCAAGACGTGGATGCTCGCCACGGGGGCGAGCAAGACGGTGGGGTGGCTTGACCTCTCCCCCTCGTGAATTGCGTGCGGGGCGCGGCCATGCGCTAGAGTGATGGTATCCGAAACGGAGCGCTGCCGGTCCGATGCTGATCAAGAACCGTCCGAGCTGGGAAATCCCCGAGAGCGAGGCGACGCCGGAATCGGTGTTCTTCAACCGCCGCACCTTCATGGCCGGCGGGGCCGGGCTGATCGCGGGAGCCACGCTTCCGGGCGTCGCCGCGGCCCAGGGTGCCGATCCGACGCTCGATCTCTACCCCGCCAAGCGCAATGCCGCCTATACGCTCGACCGGGCGGTGACCGACGAGGCGCTGGCGTCGAGCTACAACAATTTCTACGAGTTCGGTACGTCCAAGGACATCGTCGCAGCGTCGAAGCGGCTGGTCAGCCGGCCCTGGACGATCGCGATCGACGGGATGGTCGAGAAGCCTTTCGAGATCGGTTTCGACGATCTCGTGCGCAAGCTGCCGCTGGAAGAGCGGCTCTACCGTTTCCGCTGCGTCGAGAGCTGGTCGATGGCGGTGCCTTGGACGGGCATCCCGCTCAAGGCCTTCGTCGATCTCGCCCGGCCGCTCTCGGGCGCGAAATACATCCGCTTCGAGACCTTCCTCAACCCGCGCATGGCGCCGGGCCAGTCGGCCCGCTGGTATCCCTGGCCCTATACCGAGGGGCTGACGCTGGCCGAGGCGACGAACGAGCTGCCGCTGCTGGTCACCGGCATCTATGGCAAGCCGATCCCGAGCCAGCACGGCGCCCCGGTGCGGCTGATCGTGCCGTGGAAATACGGGTTCAAGTCGGTGAAATCGATCACCAAGATCAGCTTCGTGGCGGAGCGGCCCAAGACCTTCTGGGAGGGGCTGCAACCCGCCGAATACGGCTTCTGGGCCAATGTGAACCCGGCCGTGCCGCATCCGCGCTGGACCCAGGCGAGCGAGCAACTGCTCGGCTCGCGCGACCGCCGGCCGACGCTGCTCTACAACGGCTATGAGGAACAGGTGGCCGGGCTCTACAAGGGGCTGGATGGCGAGAAGCTGTTCATGTGAGCGGGTGACGACGCGGCCTGCGATGGCCTAGGATCGCGCCATGCCGTCCTTCTGCCTCTTCCCGACGCCGATCGGCCGCTGCGCCCTGGTTTGGCGTGTCGACCGCATCATCGGCGCGCAGCTCCCCGAGCCCGATGAGGACACGGCCCGCCGGCGGCTGGCGCGGCGGTTCCCGCCGGCAGGAGAGGCGCCGCCGCCCCCCTTTGTCGAGGCTGCCATCACGGACATCGTGGCGCTGCTGGCGGGCGAGGCGCGCGATCTCTCGCATCTGCCTGTCGATCTCGATGCGGTGCCCGCCTTCGAGCGGCGCGTCTACGAGATCGCCCTGAGCATTCCGCCCGGAGAGACGATGACCTATGGCGCGGTTGCGGCCCGGCTGGGCCAGCCGGCCGCGGCGCGGGCCGTCGGGGTCGCGCTCGGCCGCAACCCGGTGCCGATCATCGTGCCCTGCCACCGGGTGCTCGCCGCCGGTGGCCGGAGCGGCGGCTTCTCGGCCGAGGGGGGCGTCGAGACGAAGCTGCGTCTCCTGACCATCGAGAAGGCGCGCACGGATGCCTCTCCCGGCCTCTTCGAGGCGCTGCCGCTGGCAGCGCGACCCTCGCGAGCGGCGGAGTGAACGCGGCGAGGCCCCTGCGCGTTGCCTTGCCTCACAGATCCTTTCCGAACCACAACTGAGGAGAGTCCCCGTCATGGCCCCGTTCAAGCTCGCCATCATCGTCGGCAGCAACCGCAAGGCGTCGATCAACCGCAAGCTGGCGCAGGCGCTGGCGACGCTGGGTGAAGGAGCCTTCGCGGCGAGCTTCGCGCAAATCGACGATCTGCCGATGTACAATCAGGATCTCGAGTCCGAGGCCTGGCCCGAGAGCGCGACCCGGCTGAAGGAGGCGATCGCGGAGGCCGATGCCGTGCTGCTGGTGACGCCGGAGCACAACCGCTCGATCCCCGCCGTGCTGAAGAACGCGATCGACTGGGCCTCGCGGCCCTCGGGCAAGGGCGTCTGGGGCGGCAAGCCCGCGGCCATCATCGGCACCAGCCCCGGCGGTGTCGGCACCGCCTGCGCCCAGCAGCATCTGCGCGACATCCTCGGCAACCAGGGCGCGCTGGTGATGGGCGGACAGATGTTCATCACCTGGAAGGAGGGTCTGGTCGACGAAGCCGGCACCGTCACGGTCGAGGCGACGCGCGGCTTCCTGCAGGGCTTCATGGACCGGTTCGCCGGGCTGGTCGGGAAGCTTGCGGCCTGACGTCACCACTGAGGGCGCCCCGCGTCGAGCCGCAGCCAAAAAAAGGGCCGGCATCCCGCAAGGGAGCCGGCCTTGAAAGTTTGAAACATCCGGCTCAAACGCCAAACATCTCAGAGGGGAACGGCTGAAACGAACTCGATGCCGGGAGGAGATGGCAGAGCCCGTTCCGAACAACCGTGTCTGCTATATCGGTCGCCATATGCCTTTTCGCAATGCAACATAGGTTGGGTCCGCCATGCGCAAGCTGCATGAACCGCGGTCATATGGCGCAATTTGAGCCTAAATCATTGATAAATATGCGCACAGCGCGGTTGCGCTTTCGCACCGCTGCAAGCATTCCGAAAGTTTTTCCCGCGGCGCAGCATAAAATCGCGGCAACCGGCGGTAACAATGCGAAGCGCCGGGCGTTGTGGACGCCCGGCGCGGTGCGAATCAGCGGGTGGCGAAGTGCCGGTCAGTAGGTCCAGCGCTGGGCCTTCTGGATCAGGAAGTCGCGGAAGACCTGGACGCGGGCGACCGACTTCATCTCCTCAGGATAGACGAGATAGCTCTCGAGCTGCGGCATCTCGGTCTCGCGCATCAACTGCACCAGCGGTGAGCCGGTCTCGATCAGGTAATCGGGCAGGACGGCGATGCCGGCGCCGGAATCGACGGCCCGCTTCATCGCGGTGATGTTGTTGACGGTGAGGTGGATCGGGCGCGGGTTGCGCGGGTCGCGCCCCAGCGAACCGAGCCAGTGCACGGCCGTCAGATAGGATGGGGAGGTGCCGCCGAAGGAAAGGATGCGGTGGTTGTCCAGGTCCTCATGGGTCTTGGGCTCGCCGAAGCGCTTCACATAGGCCGGCGAGCCATAGACGTGAAAGTGGACGGTGAAGAGCTTGCGCTGGATCAGGTCTGGCTGCTGCGGCTGGCGCAGGCGGATGGCGATATCGGCTTCGCGCATCGACAGGTCGAGTTCCTCGTCCGTGAGGATGAGATCGACCTTGATGTCGGGGTAAAGATCGAGGAACTCGGCGAGCCGCGGGGTCAGCCAATGGCCACCGAGGCCGCGGGTGGCTGTGACCTTGAGTTCGCCGGAAGGGTGCTCGCGGGTTTCGGAGAGCTGGGCCCGCGTCCGCTCGAGGCGCTGCGTCATCTCGCGTGCCGCGCGCCACAGCAGTTCACCCTGCTCGGTCAGGATCAGACCGCGGGTGTGGCGGTGGAACAACGGCGCGCGCAATTCACGCTCCAGCGCGCCGATCTGGCGGCTGACGGCGGATTGGCTCAGGCCGAGAACGTCGCCAGCTTTGGTGAAGCTGCCGGACTCGGCGACGGTATAAAAAATCCTGATGCGGTCCCAATCCACCGCGCTTCCCCCGTTATGCGTTAGGCGCATGTTGGAGGCTAAAATCCTTGAACGTCAACGCCCGTGTCGCATTACGGCGTTCTTTTCGCCCTGAATTTGGTTACAACAGCGATCAATTTTCGTGATGAATGGCGGTGGGCTGCCTATTCAGCCGCCCTGAGTTGTTCAAGCTCGGCCGCCTGCAACCAGCGCTCGGCATCGAGAGCGGCCATGCAGCCCATGCCGGCGGCAGTCACCGCTTGGCGATAATGCTCGTCGGTGACGTCGCCGGCGGCGAACACGCCCGCGATATTGGTGCGGCTGGTGCCGGGCTCGACGTCGAGATAGCCGGTCTCATTCATGGCGAGCTGGCCGGCGAAGAGCTCGGTCGCCGGCTTGTGGCCGATGGCGATGAAGACACCGTCGGCCTTCAGGTCGCGCTCGGCGCCGGTCTTCAGGTTGCGTAGCCGCAGATGGGTGACGTTGGGGGGCTGCGTCCCGCCGCAGATCTCCGCCACCTCGGAATCCCAGACGACCTCGATCTTGGGGTGCTTGAACAGCCGGTCCTGCATCACCTTCTCGGCGCGCAGCGAATCGCGGCGATGGACCAGCGTGACCTTGCTGGCGAGGTTGGCGAGATAGAGCGCTTCCTCGACCGCGGTGTTGCCGCCGCCGACGACCGCGACCTCCTTGTTGCGGAAGAAGAAGCCGTCACAGGTGGCGCAGGCCGAGACGCCGAAGCCCTGGAAGGCCTGTTCGGAGGGCAGGCCGAGCCATTTCGCCTGGGCGCCGGTGGCGATGATCAACGCGTCGCAGGAATAGGTCGCGTCGCCGTCGCCCCAGAGGCGGAAGGGACGCTGCGAGAGGTCGACGCGGGCGATGTGGTCGGAGACCATGCGCGTGCCCATATGCTCGGCCTGGGCGCGCATCTGCTCCATCAGCCAGGGGCCCTGGATGACGTCGGCGAAGCCCGGATAATTCTCGACGTCCGTGGTGATCATCAGCTGGCCGCCGGCCTGCATCCCCGAAATCAGCACCGGCTCGAGCAGGGCGCGGGCGGCGTAGATCGCGGCGGTGTAGCCGGCCGGGCCTGAACCGACGATCATCACGCGGGCATGGGTGTGGGCCATGGTGAATTCCTCTCGCTTGCCCTCCCGACATACGCCGCCGTATCGACGATGCAAGCGCACGGGCTTTCAAGATCAGGCGAGGCGCAGCTGCTGCCTGTGCATAAGCCAGCGCTGGCGGACGGCGTCGGCGATCACCTGGGTGGAATCGACCGGCGCATAGCGCTCACCCTCCAGCCGCCCCTCGAAGTGATGGACCATGCCCTGCCGCTTCAGCGACTCAAGGAATTTCGCCAGCTTGCCGTGCCCGCCATGCGGCTCGAACACCAGGATCGGGGCGCCGCTGGCGGTCGCCTCGCCGATCATGTTGGTCGAATCCGCCGTCGTGACGATGGCGTCGGCATGGGCGAGCAACGCGACGTAAGGGTTCTCGCCGCTGCCGTCCCACCACCAGCCACCATGACGGGCGAAGACGGCGGCGACGGCGGCGTCGAGCGCCGGCGAGGTGCGGCGCGAGCGCGAGCCCATCAAAGCGACGCCCGAGCGCGCGAGCGCCTCGAGCCCCTCGGCGAAGCGGGCGATGTCTTCGGGCCTGAAGCGGTGATGGCGGCTGTCGCCGCCGACGAGGACCGCGGCGCGCGGCGCGGGCAGGGCGGCGATGGCGGCGAGCGGGGCGCGGCGCGCCGCCTCCAGGCGTTGCGGCGCCAGGCCATGCGGGGAGGTCGTCGTGACCAGGACGTTCTCGCCGCGCAGGCGGTCATGCTCGGCGACCCAGAGGAAATCGGCCGAGCCCGCGCCGGTGCGCGGATCCTTGAGGATGACGGTGAAGGTGGCGCCGTTCGAGGCCTTCTTCACCGCCCGGACATAGGTGATCGCCCGGCGTCCCGAGGCGATGACGATGTCCGGGAAAGGCGGCCGGATCGGGCTACCGGGCCGGTCGGGGGCCTCGCGCGGGTCGATCGGGCCGCGCGGCATCAGCCAGGTGAAGGGCTTTCGCGGCGCGATCCGCCGGATCTCGGGGGTGACGCCCAGCCGCTCGGCGACGCCCAGGCACTGGACCTCGTCGCCGGCCTTGCCGTCGGTCAGGACCCAGACGATCGGTGTGGGGTCGGCTTGCAAGTCTGGCTCCTGCGGTGGCTCGCCGGCTTCGGCACGGCACGTGCCTTGTATCGCCAAGACGCTGCGTCTACACCAGCGCAACCTTGATCCGGGACCCCGCGTGCGCTCCAAACTCGACGATATCGACCTGGCGATCCTGCGCGAATTGCAGGGGGACGGGCGGATGACCAATGTCGAGCTGGCGAGCCGGGTCGGTATCTCTCCACCGCCCTGCCTGCGCCGCGTGCGGGCGCTCGAGGAAGCGGGACTGATCACGGGGTACCGGGCCCAGCTCGACGAGGGCAAGCTCGGTTTCGAGGTGGTCTGTTTTGCCTTCGTCCATCTGGCGAGCCAGGCCGAGGCCGATCTCGAGGTCTTCCAGGCGCGCATCCGGGGCTGGGCCGCGGTGCGCGAGTGCTGGAAGCTCTCCGGCGACATCGATTTCATGCTGAAATGCGTCGCGCCGGACCTGAAGGCCTTCCAGGATTTCGTCGGCGAGCTGACGGCGCTGCCGAATGTCCGCAATGTCCGCACCGCGCTGGCGCTCGACCGGGTCAAGGACGAGCCAATCGTGCCGTTCGGGTGAGGTGATGTCCGCCGTTCGTCTGGCCGTAGCGGCCGATCTCCCCGCCATTCTCTCACTCTATGCGCAGTTGAGCCCGGGGGACCTTCTGCCCGACGCCGTGGCGGCCGAGGTGACCTGGAACCGAATGCTGTCGAGCGACATGATGAGCGTTCATGTGGCCGAATTCGAAGGTGCCGTTGTGGCGACCTGCGTCCTGACCGTCGTGCCGAACCTGACGCGCAATCAAAGGCCGTTTGCGCTGATCGAGAACGTGGTCAGTGCTGCCGCGCTGCGCGGGCGCGGTCTCGGCAAGGCTGTCGTCCGGGCGGCCGTCGCCCATGCCTTCGCGCTGGACTGCTACAAGGTCATGCTGATGACGGGCCGCTCCGATCCGGCAGTGCTCGGCTTCTATGAAGCCTGCGGCTTCCAGCGGGGGAAGACCGCCTTTCAGATCAGAAGCCCGGCTCAGCCGCCGAGATAGCGTCTGATCCAGAGCGCATTGTTCTCGATCAGCGCGGCGACGCGGCGCTGGTCGACATCGGGCCGGTACCAGGCGCCGCCTGAATCCGAGCCGATGGTGGACAGGATCGTCCATTGGCCGAGGACCTCGCCACGCGGGCCGGTCAGCACGTAGTCGGCATCGAAATTGTCCATGCTGGCGCCGCCGGCGCTAAACTTGCCACCGCCGCCGGCCCAGCTCGCCAGCCAGACGCCCTTGACGGTGACGGTGAGAACCGGTCCGCCCCGGCGGATGATCGGGGCGAGCGTTGTCGCGAGCTGGCGCTCGAGGTCACGCTTGATCTCCTGCGATCGCGGCCCCCAGCCCTGCGCCGCAAGGCGGGCGGTGTCGACGCGGATCGCGCCGACGGTTCTGGCCTGCGCCAGCGCCGGGCCGGCCGCGGCGAGTATGGCGCCGGCCATGGCCTGCAGGATCAACGAGCGGCGGGTCGACATGGCTGATGCTCCCAGGGGATCGCGATCCATGTGGTGTCGCGAGCCGGCCACGCCAAGGATCCGGGCGTGCGCCGCCGGCGTTGAAGCGGTCGCGCCTAGCGGAAGACGACGCTGACGACCTCGTAGGACTTGCCGCCGCCGGGCGTGTTGACCTGAACGGAATCGCCGACCTTCTTGCCGATCAGCGCGCGCGCGATCGGCGAGCCGATCGAGACCTTGCCGGACTTCACGTCCGATTCGGGCTCGCCGACGATCTGATAGCTCTTCTCTTCTTCGGTATCGTCGTCGATCAGCTTGACGGTGGCGCCGAACTTGATGGTGTCGCTGCCGGCGAGCTTCGAGACGTCGATGATGTCGGCCCGTCCGATCAGGGATTCAAGCTCCTGGATGCGCCCCTCGTTCAGAGCCTGCGCTTCCTTGGCTGCATGATACTCGGCGTTCTCCGAGAGATCGCCATGGGCGCGGGCCTCCGAGATCGCTGCGATGATGCGCTGGCGCTGGACCTGCTGGCGGTCCTTGAGCTCGGCCTCCAGAGCGGTGAAGCCGCCGGGGGTCATCGGAACCTTTTCCATCGTCTCGTCCCATCATCCGAAAGCAGTTGCCCCGCCGGCGGCTGCTTCGCCGCCCGCGCCCTGCTCGTCGTTGTCTCTAGAACCTCGCCTGCGCGCCGCCTTCAGGCTGCGTGCACGAAGTAGGATTGCAGCGACCTCACCTCGAGATCGCCGCTGCAGTAGGCCTTGATGCCTTCCGCCGCCGCGATCGCTCCGGCCAAGGTGGTATAATAGGGAACCTTGTGCAAGAGGGCCGTTCGGCGGAGCGAACGGGAATCCGCCAGCGCCTGCGGGCCGTCTGTGGTGTTGAAGACGAGCTGGATTTCGCCGTTCTTGATCGCGTCGACGACATGCGGGCGGCCTTCCAGAACCTTGTTGATCTTGGCGGCCTGGATGCCCTCGTCCTGGAGCAGGCGCAGGGTGCCGCCGGTCGCCAGGACGCGGAAGCCGAGATCGGCCAGCATGCGGACGCTCTCGACGATGCGCGGCTTGTCCTCGTCGCGCACCGAGACGAAGACCGTGCCCTTGACCGGCACCTTCGAGCCGGCGCCGAGCTGGCTCTTGGCGAAGGCGATGTCGAAGGAGCGGTCGAGGCCGATGACCTCGCCGGTCGAGCGCATCTCCGGCCCGAGCAGCACGTCGACGCCGGGGAAGCGGGCGAAGGGGAACACCGCCTCCTTGACGCCGACATGGCCGAGCGTCTGCGCTTTGAGGCCGAAGCTCGCGAGGCTCTCGCCGGCCATGATGCGGGCAGCGATCTTGGCGACGGGGATGCCGACCACCTTGGCGACGAAGGGCACCGTGCGCGAGGCGCGCGGGTTGACCTCGAGCACATAGATCTCGCCGTCCTTGATCGCGTACTGGACGTTCATCAGCCCGCCGACATCGAGCGCCAGCGCCATGGCGCGGGTCTGGCGCTCCAGCTCGGCGATGGTCTCGGGGGACAGCGAGCGCGGCGGCAGCGAGCAGGCCGAATCGCCGGAATGGATGCCGGCCTCCTCGATATGCTCCATGATGCCGGCGATGAAGGCGTCCTTGCCGTCGGCGAGGCAGTCGACATCGACCTCGATCGCGTCCGACAGATAGCGGTCGAACAGCAGCGGGTTCTTGCCCAGCACCGTGTTGATCTGGCCGGTCTTGTCGTTGGGGTATTTGGCCTTGACCTCGGAGGGGATCAGCGAAGGCAGGGTGCCCAGCAGGTAGTCCTCGAAGGTCGCCTCGTCGCGGACGATCGCCATGGCGCGGCCGCCGAGCACATAGGACGGGCGCACGACGAAAGGCAGGCCGAGCTCGGCCACGATCATGCGGGCCTGCTCGACCGAATAGGCGATGCCGTTCTTGGGCTGCTTGAGCTGCAGCTTGTCGAGCAGGCGCTTGAAGCGGTCGCGATCCTCGGCGAGGTCGATCGCGTCGGGTGAGGTGCCGAGGATCGGGATGCCGGCCTCTTCGAGCGCGTTGGCGAGCTTGAGCGGGGTCTGGCCGCCGAACTGGACGATCACGCCATGCAGGGTGCCGTTCTGCTTCTCGGTCTCGAGGATCTCGAGCACGTCCTCGGCGGTCAGCGGCTCGAAATAGAGCCGGTCGGAGGTGTCGTAGTCGGTCGACACCGTCTCGGGGTTGCAGTTGACCATGATGGTCTCGTAGCCGGCATCCTTCAGCGCATAGCAGGCATGGCAGCAGCAATAGTCGAACTCGATGCCCTGGCCGATGCGGTTGGGACCGCCGCCGAGGATGACGACCTTCTTGCGGTCCGTCGGCTTGGCCTCGTCGGCGGCGTGGCCGGCGAAGGGCATGGCATAGGTCGAGTACATATAGGCCGTGGGCGAGGCGAATTCGGCGGCGCAGGTGTCGATGCGCTTGTAGACCGGCCGCACGGCGAGCGAACGCCGCAGCGCCCGCACCTCGGCCTCGGTCTTGCCGGCGACGGCGGCGAGGCGCTTGTCGGAGAAGCCCATCGCCTTGACCTGCCGGAAGGCGCCCGGCGTCTGCGGCAGGCCGAACCGGCGGATTTTTTCCTCGGTGTCGACGATGCCGCGCATCTGCTCGAGGAACCAGGGATCGATCTTGCAGCTCTCATGGATCTGGGCGTCAGTGAAGCCGAAGCGCATCGCCTGGGCGACCTGGAGGATGCGGTCGGGCGTCGGCGTCGAGAGCGCGGCCTTGATCGCGTTCTTGTCATCGCCCTTGCCCATACCCTCGACCTCGATCTCGTCGAGGCCGTCGAGCCCGGTCTCCAGCGAACGCAGCGCCTTCTGCAGGCTCTCCTGGAAGGTGCGGCCGATCGCCATGGATTCGCCGACCGACTTCATCGCGGTGGTCAGCGTCGGCTCGGCGCCGGGGAACTTCTCGAAGGCGAAGCGCGGGATCTTGGTGACGACATAGTCGATCGTCGGCTCGAAGGAGGCCGGGGTCGCGCCGCCGGTGATGTCGTTCTCGATCTCGTCGAGGGTGTAGCCGACGGCCAGACGCGCCGCGACCTTGGCGATCGGGAAGCCGGTCGCCTTGGAGGCCAGCGCCGAGGAGCGCGAGACGCGCGGGTTCATCTCGATCACGATCATGCGGCCGGTCTCGGGATCGACCGCGAACTGCACGTTCGAGCCGCCGGTCTCGACGCCGATCTCGCGCAGCACCGCCAGCGAGGCGTCGCGCATGATCTGGTATTCCTTGTCGGTCAGCGTCAGCGCGGGCGCCACCGTGATCGAATCGCCGGTATGGACGCCCATCGGGTCGAGATTCTCGATCGAGCAGACGATGATGCAGTTGTCGTTCCTGTCGCGAACGACCTCCATCTCATACTCCTTCCAGCCGAGCACGCTCTCCTCGATGAGGATTTCGCTGGTCGGGGAGGCGTCGAAGCCGCGCTCGCAGATCTCGATGAACTCGCCCTTGTTGTAGGCGATGCCGCCGCCGGTGCCGCCCATGGTGAAGGACGGGCGGATGATGGCGGGCAGGCCGATATCCTCGAGCGCGGTCAGCGCCTGGCCGAGATTCTTGACATGGTGCGAGCGCGGGGTGTCGAGCCCGATCTTGGTCATCGCCTCGCGGAACAGCTCGCGATCCTCGGCCTTGTCGATCGCCTCGGCGGTGGCGCCGATCATCTCGACGTCGAACTTCTGGAGGACGCTGATCTTGCCGCCGTCGGCCTGCGGGATCGTCTTCTTGTTCAGCGACAATGCGCAGTTCAGCGCGGTCTGGCCGCCCATGGTCGGCAGCAGGGCAAAGCCCCCGGGGAGCACATTGCGCTCCTTCTCGATGATCTTGGCGACGATCTCGGGCGTGATCGGCTCGACATAGGTCGCATCCGCCAGCTCGGGATCGGTCATGATCGTGGCCGGGTTCGAATTGACCAGGACGATGCGGTAGCCCTCGGCCTTCAGCGTCTTCACGGCCTGGGTGCCGGAATAGTCGAACTCGCAGGCCTGGCCGATGATGATGGGGCCGGCGCCGATGATCAGGATGGTCTTGATGTCTGTGCGCTTGGGCATGGGGCTCGACTTCGTCTTGAGGCAGGCGCGCGCACTCGCGGCCGTCCGTTCACGAGAGCGGGCCGGTGCGAGCGCCTGAGATGAATGCTAGGCGCTCGCTATAGAGGGGAGGAGCGGCGCAGGGAAGCGGAAAGCGCGCGACCTGATGGCCAGCACACAGCCTGCTGCAGCGCGAGCGCCGTTCAGGCTTCGTTGGGGCAAAGCCTGTAAGGAGGCGCCATGCCGCTGCGCCGCTACCCCCGCCAGACCCGTCAGCTCCTGGCCTATGTTCTCGCCGGCGGTCTCACCGCGGTGGCGCATTACGGCGTGCTGGTCGCGCTGGTCGAGCTCGCGCAGGTCGATCCGGTGCCGGCGACGCTGGCCGGGTTCGTCGTCGGGGCCGTGGTCTCCTACACGCTGAACCGCTGGATGACCTTCGAGGCCACCCGCAGCCATGCCCAGGCCGGCTGGCGCTTCGGCCTGATCGCCGTCGGCGGGTTCGGGCTGACCTGGGTGCTGATGCATCTGTTCGTGACGCGGCTGGGCCTGCCCTATCTGCCGATGCAGTTCGTCACCACGGGCTTCGTGATGGTGTTCTCGTTTCTGGGGCACAAGTTCTTTTCGTTCGCCGATCGAGGTGGCGTGTAAGGGGCGGCCGGCGGCCCCCGCTCACCTGACCTTGCGTCCGACCAGCGTCAGCCGGTGCGGGTTGTGGCCGAAGTTCTTGGCAGGCATCACGTCCGCGAAGCCCGCCGCCGCGATCAGCGCCGTGATCTCGGCGATGCGATAGGTCGAGAGGCCATATTGCGCCCGCAGCTTGCGGTAGTCCGAGAAGGCGGTGCGAACGAGCCCGGCCAGCGCCGCGAAGAGGAAGCCGCCGCGCCAGGCGAAGGCGAGCAGCTGCGAGGCGTCGGTCAGCGGGCTGACATCGGGCGGGATGATGTCGGCGACGACGAGCCTGCCGCCGGGCCTGAGCTTGCCGCGCCAGGTGGCGAGCAGAGCGACGAGTTCGTCGCGCGAGAGGTACTGGATCAGCGAGTTGGCGACGACGAGATCGAGGGTTGCGTCGGGCAGCGCCTCGACCTCCTCGGGCGAGACCACACTGACGTTCGCCTTGCCGCCGAGCATGGCGCGCAGCTTGTCGCGCACGCTGGGCGCGGCCTCGCAGAGATAGAGTTTTCCGCAGGCGGCTGCGACGCGGCCGGCATCGAGCGCCTCGCCGCAGCCATGGTCGAGCACGACGGCGTCGGGCGCGGGGATATGACCGATCAGGTCGCTCGCGATCTGGCGGTAATGCAAGGCCTTGTGGCGCGGCGAGACATAGATCGCGTGTTCGCCGTTCCAGAAATCGCGCCAGGACATGCTTCGCCGTTCCGCCAGGATGCGCGGCTGCCTCCGCGCGAATGGCGAGCACTATGCCGCCGGCGACCCGCTTAGCAAGCGCAGCGACGCTTCAGAGCGGTGCGACGACACGCTCCTCATGGGCCTCGATGAAGCTCAGGGCGGCGCCGCGAAACATCGTCCAGGCCGGGACTTCGCGGCCGCCGACCTGGCCGCGGACATCGTGGCGCAGGAGGTCCGGATCGGCGTCATCGCCGGGCAGGATGCCGTCGGGATCGATCCGCGCGGAGCGGCAGAGCGCGCGGGCGATGCGGGTGATGCGGTCGTCGTCCATGGGTGTCCCGTCACGCGGCAAAGGCGTCGTCGAGCCGTGGAACGCGCATGGCCGTCTCGGGTTCCCCGAGCTGTCCCGATCCTGCGAGGCGTGCGAGCGAGCGGTCATGGCACGAGGCTCAGCCGGCATCGGCATCGGGTGCGAACCGGACACCGATCTCGCCGCGCTGGATCCAGACGATGGTGGCACGCTTCGAGACCTCCATCACCTCGTCCTGGAGATGCAGTTCGAGCGGCAGCGGGCGGTCGCTCTGCGGTTTCAGCCGTGCACCCGTCGCCGAGAGATCGAGAATGCGGCATTCGACGAGGAAGCGCTGCGAGCGGTCGAACAGCTTCGCCATCCGCAGATGCGAGCGCCAGCGCTTCGAAAACCGCTTGTCCATGGCGTTTCGTCCACTCCCTGCCAACCGCAGGAGGCATGATGCGCAACCAGGATGGAGCGGGGCTGACGTTGCTGTTGTGTTGCCGGAGGTTTCGCCGAATGCTTCGACATGCTTTACATCGCGGCGGGGTGAGGGCCGCGAATGTTGTTGCTACCGCGTTTGCTGAAGAATTTCGTCAGGATGGGTCGCCTGACGGTGATCACGCCGGACGGCGTGAGCCATGTCTTCGGGCCGGGGCCGGGCGACATCCGCTTCGCGGGCGTGGTCAAGACGGCGCCTGCGGTGACGGTGCGCTTCCATGATGACCGGATCGAGCGCGAACTCTTCCTCAATCCGGAGCTCGCCCTCGCCGAAGGCTACATGGACGGGCGGATCGACTTCGAGGACGGCACGATCCACGATTTGCTGACGCTGTTCTGGCTGCAGCGCAAGGAACTGCGCAAGCACCCGATCCAGAAGCTGATCCGCTCGGTGCGCTTCAAGATCCGGCGGTTCCGGATGCACAACCCGCTCGGCGTCGCCGGCAGACGAGTCAAGCACCACTACGACATCCCGACCGATTTCTACCGGCTCTGGCTCGACGAGACGATGACCTATTCCTGCGCCTACTGGCACTCGCCGGAGGTCGGATTGGAAAACGCGCAGCGGGCAAAGCTGCGCCACATCGCCGCCAAGCTGAAGATCGAGCCGGGGATGACGGTCCTCGACATCGGCTCGGGCTGGGGCGAGCTTGCAATCTACCTGGCGAAGGCCTGCGGCGCGAAGGTGACGGGGCTCAACGTCTCGCCCGACCAGATGGCGGCCGCCCAGAAGCGCGCCGATGCCGCGGGCGTCGGCGACGCCGTGACCTTCGTCAACAAGGACTATCGCGAGCTTGGCGGCAGCTTCGACCGGATCGTCTCCGTCGGCATGATGGAGCATGTCGGCGTCGCGCACTACCTCGAATATTTCGAAAAGATCCGCGATTTGCTGACGCCGGACGGGATCGCGCTGGTCCATTGCATCGGCCGCGTCGGCCCGCCGGGCTTCACGGGTCCGTTCTTCGACAAATACATCTTCCCGGGTGGCTATGCGCCGGCGCTGTCGGAGGTGTTCGCGGCGGTGGAGCAGACCGGGCTCTGGCATTCCGACTGCGAGTTCTGGCGGCGGCACTATCACTGGACGCTGGAAGCCTGGCGCGAGCGCTTCATGGCGCAGCGACCGCAGGTGGTCGCGATGATGGGCGAGCGCTTCGCGCGGATGTGGGAGTTCTATCTCTGCGCCTGCTCGATCTCCTTCGACATCGGCGGCGACATGGTCTTCCAGCTCCTGCTCGGCCCGCACAAGAGCGCGGTGCCGGTGATCCGGGACTACATCCAGGACGACGAGAAGGCGCTGGCGGCGCGAGGATTCTGAACGGCGCTCACGCGTCGGCAGCGAAATCCAGCACGATCAGCGCCTCGTCGACGAAGACGCCATCGACGAGCAGCGCCTTGTCCTCCAGCCCGTAGCGCCGGAAGCCGAGGCTCTCATAGAGCCGCAGCGCCGGCGCATTGGCGACACCCACGGCCGCCTGCAGCAGCACGACATGGGCCCGCGCATGGTCGATGACCGCCGTGACCAGGGCACGGCCAAGGCCATGGCCGCGATGGGCCGGCGAGACATGGACGCCGACGAGCAGGCCCTTGTGGCGGGATTTCGCGGAGCGGTCCGGCACGATGAAGCCGGCCGTCCCGACGAGATCGCCTCCCGCAAAAGCACCGAAGACGCAGTTCAATGGCCCGCCATCGAGGCGCTTCGCCGTCATCTCAAGGCTGCGCGCGGCTTCGTCCTCATGGCTCGCCCCGAAGGCCTCGGGGTGGTCGCGCAGGGCCTGCAGGCGCAGGGCGCGGTAGGCGGCGGCGTCGGCTGCAGTGAGGGGGCGGATGGCGATGAGCGCGGTCATGGCACGATCCCATCATGGCAAAGGCCCCGGCTGCAAGCCCAACGGGGCTCAGCCCCGGCTGTGGCGCGGGCGGGCGATCGCGCCGGTGACCGAGGCCCGGCCCATTTCGAATGAGTCGGCGATGCGGCGTGCGCGGATGATGAACTCGTTGGCGATCTCCGGCTCGCCGCAGATTTCCGCCGCCGTCTCCTCGAAGAGGCTGAGCCAGCGGTCGAAATGTTGCGGTTCCAGCGGCAGGATCAGATGCGGGCGCATCGGGCGGCCGTGATAGCGCCCGGTGCGCAGCATCACCGAACTCCAGAAATCGGCGATGTTGGCGATGTGCTCGTCCCAGTCCGCGACGGCGCCCATGAAGATCGGGCCGATCACGGCGTCCTCGCGGGCCTTCGCGTAGAAGCGCGCGACCAGCCCCGCGATCATCGCCTCGGTGATGGCGGGGTGGGCGGCACCGGGCCGGGTGAGGGGATTGTCGGTCATGGATGGCTTGCGGGTGATCGTCGGACCGGGTGTTTAGTGCATCGGGCCGACCCGCCCATTGATCTGGATCGTGTCGCGGCTAGCTCCGCAGGCCCGGCGCTTCCTGGCCGGTGCGGGCGACATATTCGGTGTAGCCGCCGCCATAGGCGTGGACGCCGTCCGGCGTCAGTTCCAGCGTGCGGTTGGAGAGCGCGGCCAGGAAATGCCGGTCGTGGCTGACGAAGAGCATGGTGCCCTCGTACTGCGCCAGCGCATGGATCAGCATTTCCTTGGTCGCGATGTCCAAATGGTTGGTCGGCTCGTCGAGAACGAGGAAATTCGGCGGGTCGTAGAGCATCAGCGCCATGACGAGGCGGGCCTTCTCGCCGCCCGAGAGGACGCGGCAGCGCTTCTCGACATCGTCGCCGGAGAAGCCGAAGCAGCCGGCGAGCGCACGCAGCGAACCCTGGCCGGCCTGCGGGAAGCGGTCTTCCAGCGACTGGAAGATGGTGCGGTCGCCGTCCAGCACCTCCATCGCGTGCTGGGCGAAATAGCCGAGCTTGATCGAGCCGCCGAGCGCGACGCTGCCGGAATCGGGCTCGGTCGAGCCGGTCACCAGCTTGAGCAAGGTCGACTTGCCGGCGCCGTTGACGCCCATCACGCACCAGCGCTCCTTGCGGCGGATCTGGAAGTCGAGAGCCTCGTAGATGGTGCGGCTGCCATAGCGCTTGTCGACGCTCTTGAGCGTAACGACGTCCTCGCCCGAACGCGGGGCGGGCGGAAAATCGAAGGAGACGGTCTGGCGGCGCTTGGGCGGCTCGACCTTCTCGATCTTGTCGAGCTTCTTGACGCGGCTCTGGACCTGCGCAGCGTGGGAGGCACGCGCCTTGAAGCGCTCGATGAAGGCGACCTCCTTGGCCAGCATGGCCTGCTGGCGCTCGAACTGCGCCTGCTGCTGCTTCTCGGCGAGGGCGCGCTGCTGCTGGTAGAATTCGTAATTGCCGGAATAGGAGGTCAGCGCGCCGGCATCGATCTCGACGATCTTGCTGACGATGCGGTTCATGAACTCGCGGTCATGCGAGGTCATCAGCAGCGCGCCCTCATAGCCCTTGAGGAAGGATTCCAGCCAGATCAGGCTCTCGAGATCGAGATGGTTGGAGGGCTCGTCGAGCAGCATCGCGTCGGGGCGCATCAGCAGGATGCGGGCGAGCGCGACGCGCATTTTCCAGCCGCCCGAGAGCGCGCCGACATCGCCCTCCATCATCTCCTGGCTGAAGCCGAGGCCGGCTAGGACCTCGCGGGCGCGGCCGTCGAGCGCATAGCCGTCGAGCTCCTCGAAGCGGCCCTGGACCTCGCCATAGCGGGTGATGATCGCGTCCATCTCGTCGGCGCGGTCGGGATCGCCCATCGCGGTCTCGAGTTCGCGCAGCTCCGCCGCCACGGCGCTGACGGGGCCTGCGCCCTCCATCACGGCGGCGACCGCGCTCATGCCCTGCATCTCGCCGACATCCTGGCTGAAATAGCCGATGGTGATGCCGCGATCGACCTGGACCATGCCCTCGTCGGGCTGCTCCTGCCCGGTGATCATCCGGAACAGGGTGGTCTTGCCGGCGCCGTTGGGGCCGACGAGGCCGACCTTCTCGCCCTTCAAGAGCGAGGCCGAGGCCTCGATGAAGACGATCTGCTGGCCGTTCTGCTTGCCGATGTTTTCGAGACGGATCATGGATCGAAGGCCGTTCAAGTGTTGGGCTCGATGACCCGACCTGTCCTTCCGGGGCGACCCTAAGGGTCGAACCCGGAACCCAAGGCCGGGTGAGCGAACTCGGAGTCGGTTGCGGCAAGCCGTGGGTTCCGGGTTCTTCGCTACCGCGAAGCCTCGGAATGACGAGAGTTACCGTTCAGGCCTCCTTGGCGGCCTTCGCCTTCTCGGCGTCCATCATCTCGACGAAGCGCTTGAACAGATAGTGGCTGTCCTGCGGGCCGGGCGAGGCTTCCGGGTGGTGCTGGACGCTGAAAGCCGGACGGTCGGTCAGGGCGAAGCCGCTGTTAGAACCGTCGAAGAGCGAGACATGGGTCTCGACCGCATGGGCCGGCAGCGAGGTGGGATCGACCGCGAAGCCGTGATTCATCGAGACGATCTCGACCTTGCCGGTGGTCTTGTCCTGCACCGGGTGGTTGGCGCCGTGATGGCCCTGCTTCATCTTCATCGTCTGGCCGCCGACGGCGAGCGCCAGCATCTGGTGGCCGAGGCAGATGCCGAAGGTCGGGACCTTCTTCTCCAGCAACTCCCGGATGACCGGGACGGCGTATTGCCCGGTCGCGGCCGGGTCACCCGGGCCGTTGGAGAGGAAGATGCCGTCCGGCTTCAGCGCCAGGATCTCCTGCGCCGAGGCGGTCGAGGGCACGACGGTGACGTCGCAGCCGGCCTTGGAGAGCAGGCGCAGAATGTTGCGCTTCACGCCGTAGTCGATCGCGACGACCCTGTGGGCGGCGCCGTCGCGCTTGCCGTAGCCGGTGGGCCACTGCCAGGGCGTCTCGTCCCATTCGTAGCGCTGGGCGGAGGTGACCATCGGCACGAGGTCGAGGCCCGCCATGTCCGGCAGTTCGGCGGCCAGCTTCTTCAGGCGCGGAATGTCGAAGACGCCGTCGGGGCTGTGGGCCAGGAGCGCGTTGGGCATGCCGTTGTCGCGGATCAGGGCGGTCAGGGCGCGGGTGTCGACGCCGCAGATGCCGACGATGTTGCGCGCCTTGAGCCAGGCGTCGAAATGGCGGCTGGCGCGCCAGTTCGAGGGCTCGGTGATGGCGGCATGAAGCACGACGCCGCGCACGCCGGAGGAGGCGGCGGCATTGACCGTCTCGGTGTCGTCGTCATTGACGCCGACATTGCCGATATGGGGGAAGGTGAAGGTGACGATCTGCCCGGCATAGGAGGGGTCGGTCAGGATTTCCTGATACCCCGTCATCGCCGTGTTGAAGCAGACCTCGCCGGGGGCCTCGCCGGTGGCGCCCAGCCCGAAGCCTTCCAGCACCGTGCCATCGGCCAGCACCAGCAGGGCGGTCGCGCGCGGTTCGCTCCAGCCGCCCGTGGCGGGGTTTCCTTCATGTGCGGTCATGTCTATGTCTCGGTCCAGGCCGCGAGGGCGCGGCAATGCATGGGCGGCAGCGGTCTCGCTCGCCGTCGTCTGGAGCGCGAGCCTTAAAGACGCGCTCCCATGCCGTCAATCGATGCGGGTGCACTGCCCGCTGCACAACGAAGGAATACCCGCATGACCAGCCTGCGCGAGCGCTTCACGGCCGACCTCAAGGAAGCGATGAAGGCCGGGGACAAGGCCAAGGTCTCGACGATCCGGATGATCACCTCGGCGCTGAAGGACAAGGACATCGAGGCGCGCGGCCTCGGCAAGGGCGAGACCACGCCCGACGAACTGCTCGCCCTGCTGCAGAAGATGATCAAGCAGCGCCAGGAATCGATCGCGATCTACGAGGCCAATGGCCGCCCCGAGCTTGCCGCCGGTGAGACGGCGGAGGTCGAGGTCATCGCCTCCTACATGCCCCGGCAGATGTCGGAGGACGAGGTCAAGGCGGCCATCGCCGCGGCGGTGACCGAGAGCGGCGCGGCCTCGGTCAAGGACATGGGCAAGGTCATCGCGATCCTGCGCGCGAACTACGCCGGCCAGATGGATTTCGGCACGGCGAGCGGGCTGGTGAAGGCCGCGCTGGCGGGGTGAGTCGTGGCCGGTCGAGCGGGCTCACGCCCGCTCGATATCCGTCTGCGCGAAGTCATCGCCCTTGAACAGCAGCGGCCAGCCGCGGCTCTGCGCTAGAGCATAGGCCGCGCAATCGCCCATGTTGAGCTTCGCGGGATGCCGGCCCTTGCCGAAGCGGCGATAGGCCTCGAAGGCGACATGGGAGAGGGCTTCGTCGAAGGGGACGATGTCGATCTTCCATCTGCTCAGCAGGTCGTCGAAGCGTGCGGGATCGAGCCTCTTGCCCATCTCCAACACGATGCGCGTCTCAAGCGCATTGACCGCAGAAATGCAAAGATCTGACGCTGACGCGACTTGCCCGAGCCAAGACTCGGCATCGCTTTCATGCGTCAGGATGGCGATGACGACCGAGCTATCAACGACGATCTTCACCACATGCCGTTCTCGTCATAACCGATGATATCGTCCATCTCTTGCTTGGTCATCGATCGCTCGGCGGGCTTGATGTCGTACTTCTTATAAAATTCCGCCAACCAGAGTTTGCTCTCCGCGATCCGCCGCGCCTTCTCCTCCTCCGACAATTCGTCCTTGCCGAGTTCGCTGCTGACAGCCTGACGCACGGCTTCTGTCAGGCTGAGGCCGCGGCGCTTCGCCAGCGTCCGCACCGCCTTCTCCGTCTCCGGATCCTTGATGTTCAGCGCCATGGCTTTCTTCCTTCCGGCGCATTTTCTTTATCACGGCGCTGTGGATAGCGCCAACAAACCGGGCTCCCGCCGGATCCGCGATTGGCTTTCGCCGGGCCCGCGCCCACATAGGAAGCGATGAAATTCCCGCCCTCCCTTCTGGAAGAGATCAAGGCGCGGCTGCCGGTCTCGGCGGTGGTGGGCAAGCGCGTGCGCTTGGCCAAGGCCGGCCGCGAATGGAAGGGGCTGTCGCCCTTCAACGCGGAGAAGACGCCGTCCTTCTTCGTCAACGACCAGAAGGCCTCGTTCTTCGATTTCTCGTCGGGCAAGAACGGCGACATCTTCAAATTCGTGATGGAGACGGAAGGCCTGTCCTTCCCCGAGGCGGTCGAGAAGCTCGCGGCCGAAGCCGGCGTGACGCTGCCGAAGATCACGCAGGAAGCGCAGGTTCTGGAGGAGCGGCGAAAAGGTCTGCACGAGGTCGTCGAGCTGGCGGCGCGCTTTTTCGAAGGCGAGCTGATGGGCGATCGCGGCGGTCAGGCACGGCGCTATCTCGCCTCGCGCGGGCTCGATGGCGAGGCGCGCACACGTTTCCGGATCGGCTACGGGCCGCCGGACCGGTTTGCGCTGCGCGACCATCTCGCGGGGAAGGGCGTGTCTGCCGAGCTGATGATGGAGGCCGGGCTGCTCGTGCATGGCGAGGAGATCGCCGTGCCCTATGACCGCTTCCGCGACCGCATCATGTTCCCCATTCATGATTCGCGGGGACGCGTCGTCGCCTTCGGCGGGCGGGCGATGAGCGCGGAGGTCTCGGCGAAGTATCTCAACTCGCCGGAAACGCCGCTCTTCCACAAGGGCTCGCTGCTGTTCAACCACCACAACGCCCGCAAGGCCGCCCATGACACCGGGCAGGCGATCGTCGTCGAGGGCTATGTCGACGTCATCGCCATGGCGCTCGCCGGCTTCCCGCAGACGGTCGCACCGCTCGGCACCGCGCTGACCGAGGACCAGCTGACGCTGCTCTGGCGCATGGCCGACGAGCCGGTGATCTGCCTCGACGGCGACAAGGCCGGCCGCAAGGCGGCGAGCCGCGCGATCGACCTCGCCTTGCCGCTGCTGGAGCCCGGCAAGTCGCTCTCCTTCGCGCTGCTGCCGGAGGGGCAGGATCCCGACGATCTCGCCCGCTCCGGTGGCAAGGCCGCGATCACGGAGGTTCTGGGCGCGGCGCGGCCGCTGGTCGACATGCTGTGGACGCGAGAGCTCGAGGCGGGCCCTCTCGACACACCCGAACGCCGCGCCGCCTTCGAGCGGCGGCTGAAGGAGCCGCTCGGCCAGATCCGCGACGAGACGACGCGCAAGCATTACCGGCGCGAGATGGATGAACGGCTGGGCCAGTTCTTCGCCAGCGCCGCCCCGGCGCGGGCCGAGCGGCGCGAGGGCGGCTATCCGCGCGGGCGCGGGCAGGGGGGCGGCGCGGCGCGCGGCGGCCGCGGCGGGTTCCCGCAGCCGGCGCCCTGGTCGGTCGGGCCGCTCAAGGCGTCGAGCCAGCTGACGCGGACCAAGATCATGGCGCGGGGCCGCGGCGAGGACACCCGCGAGGCCTTCATCCTGCTGGCGCTGGCCAGCCATCCGGCGCTGATCCTGCGCTGCGCCGACGAGATCGCCGATCTGTCGCTCGACGGCCCTGCCGCCGAGCGCTTCCGCCAGGCGCTGCTCGACGCCGCGATGGAGGGCGTGCTCGACGAGGAGGCGCTGGCGACCCGCCTGCAACAGCCGCGTGTGCAGGAGGCGCAGGCGCAGCTGATGGCGGTGACGGGCCCGGCCGAGCGGCTGAAACTGGCGCAAGCCGCTGATCCGGAATCGGTTTTCGACTCGATTCGTCAGGCTATCGTCTTGCATCATCGCGCGCGGACGCTACATAGCGAGCTGAAGGCAGCCGAGCGCGCATTGGCTGACGAAGCGACCGAAGCCAATTTCGCCTGGATCAAGGACGTCAAGGCTCGCCTCGAGACGATCGAGGGGACTGAAGCGATGTCCGAGGATTGAGCGGGTTCCAAGGGTCCTTCTGGTCAGGTCTGCGTGTCGGCGGGGTTTGGTTTACGGTTCATCAAGGATGAGCGGTGCCATCTCGCCTGTGTGATTTGGGTGGGGTGAGCGCGCCGGACCTGCGGCCGCGCCGCCCCTTTATGCGTCCGCAGATGGCTTCTTCCGAGCCGTGGCGGCCTGAGAGTGCGGAGCGCTATTGATGGCGACGAAAGTGAGCGAACGGGACAAGGCCGATCAGGCCACGCCGGAAGCCCCCCCGACCTCCGACGGTCCGTTGCTCGATCTGACGGATCAGGCCGTCAGGCGCATGATCAAGCTCGCCAAGAAGCGCGGCTATGTCACCTATGACGAACTGAACGAGGTTCTGCCTTCGGAGGAATTCTCCTCCGAGCAGATCGAGGACGTGCTCGGCCAGCTCAGCGAGCAGGGCATCAACGTCGTCGATAACGAGGATCCGGAAGCCTCCGGCGAGGAGCGCGCCGCGGCCCGCACCGGCACCAACGGCCCCGATGAGGAAGAGGTCGAGGGCGGTGATCTGGTCGATGCCTCGCGCTCGGCCCTGCCGGTCGAGACCAAGCGCAATCTGGAGCCGACCGAACGCACCGACGATCCGGTGCGGATGTATCTGCGCGAGATGGGCTCGGTCGAGCTGCTCTCCCGCGAGGGCGAGATCGCGATCGCCAAGCGCATCGAGGCCGGCCGCGAGGCGATGATCGCGGGGCTCTGCGAGAGCCCGCTGACCTTCCAGGCGATCATCATCTGGCGCGACGAGCTGAACGAAGCCAAGGTCCTGCTGCGCGACATCATCGACCTCGAAGCGACCTATGCCGGCCCCGACGGCAAGAACCCGACGCAGATCGCGGGCGAGGGCGGCGAGGCGGAGGCCGCTCCGGCCGCCGAGGGCGAGACGCCGGAAGGCGAGCTGCCGCCCGATCTCGACGATGACGACATGGAGAACAACGTCTCGCTCTCGGCCATGGAGGCCGAGCTCAAGCCGCGTGTGCTCGAGACCTTCGATTCGATCGCCGACAACTACAAGAAGCTGCGCCGCCTGCAGGACCAGGACATCGCCAACCGGCTCGAGAACACCAAGCTCTCGCCGTCGCAGGACCGCAAATACAAGAAGCTCAAGGACGACATCATCACCGCGGTGAAGTCGCTCTCGCTCAACAACAACCGCATCGAGGCGCTGGTCGAGCAGCTCTACGACATCAACAAGCGCCTGATCTCGCATGAGACGCGGCTGCTGCGGCTGGCCGAGAGCTATGGCGTCGGCCGCGAGGATTTCCTCAAGCAGCATGTCGGCGGCGAGCTCGACCCCAAATGGATCCTGCGCGTCTCCAAGCTGGGCTCGCGCGGCTGGCGCGAGTTCGTCGCCGCCGAGCTCGAGCGCATCAAGAGCCTGCGCGAGGACATCCACACGCTGGCCTCCGAGACCGGCCTGGAGATCCAGGAGTTCCGCAAGATCGTGCTGATGGTCCAGAAGGGCGAGCGCGAGGCGCGTCAGGCGAAGAAGGAGATGATCGAGGCCAATCTTCGCCTCGTGATCTCGATCGCCAAGAAATACACCAATCGCGGCCTGCAGTTCCTCGACCTGATCCAGGAAGGCAATATCGGCCTGATGAAGGCGGTCGACAAGTTCGAGTACCGCCGCGGCTACAAGTTCTC
>CALRYW010000012.1:0-73320 GCA_943372485.1 Allobosea thiooxidans | reverse complement strand
CCTCGACGGCGAGGACGAGATTGGCTGAGGCCAGGATCGGCCCGCCCAACGCGAGCGAGGCAAAGGCGACGACCGCGAGCAGGTCTTGACCGAGGGTCCCCTGCAGGCTGAGCGGATAGCCCAGATTGAGCACCAGGCCGACAGACAGCAACAGCGGAAGGTTCCGGCGGAGAACCCTGTAAGCAGGGTTTCCCGGTCGAAAGAACTCGACCTTTGCTGCGGCGAGACCCAGACAGAAGGCGGCAAAAGCAACAGGCCCGTTGAACAGCCACAGGAAGCCGAAGGCAACGCGCCAGTCCGCGAGCCGTTGCCTGACGGCATCGGCAAAGCCGCCGAGATAGCCCGGTCCGACCATGGCCGAAAGGCCCAGGCTCGAGGGCTCCGCAAGCAGGATGGACAGCACACAGAGTGCGCCAAATCCCACCACCATCGCTCCAGCGGCGACATAGACCAGCGCGCGCGGCGACGCGCCCCGGAGCGCCAGCAGCGGCAGGCCGAGCAGGGCATAGAGGACAAGGATGTCTCCGAAGAAGACCAGCGTCGCATGGGCCACACCGATCAGCAGAAGGCCCAGCAGCCGCAGGGTGAACCGTCTCGCGCCGGAGACGCCCGCCCGCGCGGAGGCGGCCATCTGGACGGCGAAGCCCCACCCGAACAGGAACGAGAACAGGACGAAGAACTTTCCCTGAAACAGCCACTCGACGGCAATCTGGGCGACAAGGTCGACGCCTACCGGTCGCTCCAGCATGTGTTCGAGCGGTTGGGCCAGGAAGGGCACATTGACCACGCAGATGCCCAGCAGCGCCAATCCACGGATAGCGTCGACTTCCCCTGCCCTTGCCATTGACCCCGTCTCACCGCAAAATTGAACAAGCGCTCAATTGAGCGACCGCTCAATATTTGTCAAGAACCCTCCCCGGAGCCCGGCCATGTCCAGAATGCCCGCTGCACAGCGCCGCGAAGCGATGATCGCCGCCTCGCAAAAAGTCATTCTTGCCAGAGGGTTGGTGGCGGCGACAACGCGCGACGTCACCGAAGAGCTCGGTGTCGGCGTCGGGCTTCTGAGCCACTATTTCAGTTGGACCGATTTGCGGTCCATCGCGTTTGCACGCATTGCAGAGGCGGATCTGGACAGCGCGATCCGCCAGCGCTCCGATGTCGACGCATCGCAGGTTCTGCGCGATGTGATCGCCAATGCTTTCGCTGAATCGGCGGACCCGGTCTGGCGCCTCTGGATCGAGGCGACAGAACTGGCGGCCGCTGATCCGTCCATGTCGCGGGTGGTGGCCGCATGCACGGATCAGTGGTGGCAGGCCCTGGCCGGCCTGTTCGAGCGTGGCTGCGTCGAGGGCGCGTGGTCTTGTGACGATCCACGGGGCGCGAGCTGGCGCATCATCGCCCTGCTGCATGGGCTTGCCGGGCTAACCCTGGCTGGTGACCCGCGCCTCACCCGGGCGGAAGCCACCCGGCATCTCACCATCGCGACGGAACGCGAAATCGAGGGGCCAGCCGGTTCAGCCCCCCTGTCTCGGACAAGCCAGCGATGATCGGACATCAGCGGCTTGCGCCAGCCGACGCCTGTGCCGGATCTGGCCTAGGCTAATCGCGACTTCAACCGCGGGGCCGCGAAATCCAGAAAGGCGCGGATTTTCTGCGGCAGATAGGGCTGATTTGCGTATACAATGCTGATGTCATACTGTTTCGGCATGAATTGCTGCAGAATCTGAACCAGTTTCCCGGATTCGACCAAGTCTCTTATCTGGTATGACAGCACGCGCGTTACGCCGAAACCCTCGGTGACCGCCTCGATCGCCGCTTGCGCCGTGTTGACGATCAGTCGGGAATGAACCGGCGCCACGAGAGCGACCTCGTCTCGGACAAAATTCCATTCGGTGGGCGAATTCAGCCCCTCAAAGGTGACGCAGAGATGGGCGGCCAGATCTTCGGGAACTGATGGCGTGCCTCGCTCGGCAAAATAGCGAGGGCTGCCACAGACGGCGAACTGCGCCGAACCGATCTTCGACGCGTGCATGGAACTGTCCGGCAGGCGTCCAATCCGGACGGCCAGATCGATGTGCTCCTTGACGAGGTCGATCATCCGCTCCGGCACGCGATCCGCCAGCACGATGCGGGCATCGATCTCGGGGTAGGCCTTGAGGAATTCGGCCACCACCGGGACGAGGTGCATCCGTCCGAAAACCACCGGCGAGGCAATCGTGAGATTCCCGCGCGGCGCTCTGTATTCACCCGCGACGGCTTTCTCGGCCTCTCGCAACTCCTCCAGAATCCGCTCGCAGGCCTCCACATAGGTCAAGCCCGCCTCGGTCAGCGCGAACTGCCGGGTCGACCGATTGAAAATGCGGGTCCCCAGGAAGGTTTCGAGATCCGAGATCTTGCGACTGACCGTGGCAAGGGGAACGCCGAGTTTTCGCCCTGCCGCAGAAAAGCTGCCGGCTTTGACGACCTCGAGAAGGATCGACATCGATTCCAGACGATCCATGTCTCTTCCAAATTCTGGGAGAATCCTTCTCGACATTGCCGACTGCCGGGCGAATTTGGAAGGGGCTACCTCCATGGACAGCAGGCCGATCCGGCCGCGCCGTGAAGGGAACCGCCCATGCCCCGCCTCGCCATCCCCGCATCCATCGAAGCCTCGCCGGCTGCCGCCCAGCCGCTTCTCGAAGCCGTCAAGAAGCAGATCGGCGTCGTGCCGAACCTGTTTCGCCTCGTCTCGAACAGCCCCGCCGCCCTGGAAGGCTATCTCGGCCTGTCGGGTGCCCTGGGCAAGGGCACCCTGCCTGCCCCGACGCGCGAGCGGATCGCTCTCGCCGTCGCCGAGATCAATGGCTGCGACTACTGCCTCTCGGCCCACACCTATATCGGCAAGAACATGGCCAAGCTGGACGATGCCGAGATGACCGCCAATCGCAGCGGCGCATCGAACGATCCCAAGGCTGATGCCGCCCTGCGCTTTGCCGCCGAGGTCGTCCGTCGACGGGGCCATGTGAGCGACGACGACGTCCGCGCGATCAAGGCCGCAGGGTATGACGACGCGCAGATCGTCGAGATCGTGCTGCACGTCGCCCTGAACACCTGGACGAACTACGTCAACAGCGTCGCCGAGACGACCATCGATTTCCCCGTCGTCACCGCCCGCAAGGCCGCCTGAAGCGCAGCCTGCCCGAAGACGCCCCAGACAACAGGAGAACCACCATGACCATGATCCCGTCGCGCCGGACCGCGCTGGCCACCGCCGCCCTCGGGCTCGCCTGGGCGAGCCTGGCATCCCCTGCCCTCGCGCAATCGCGCACCGGCGGATCGCCGCACTCGATGTATGCCGGCATCGGCCTCAAGGGCTACGATCCCGTCGCCTACTTCACTGGCGGCAAGGCCGAGAGGGGCCTCGAAACCATCACCGCGACGAATGCGGGGCTGACTTGGCGCTTTGCCAATGCCGCCCACAAGGCGGCCTTCGAGAAGGAACCCGCGAAGTACCTGCCCCAGTACGGCGGCTTCTGCGCCTGGGGCGTGGCGAACGGCAAGCTCTTCGACATCGATCCCGCCGATGGCTGGACGATCACCGACGGCAAGCTGTTCGTCGTGTTCAACCGCGACATCCTGAAGCTGTTCAAGGCGGACCAGACCGCCCTCGTCGCGAAGGCCGAGCAGAACTGGCCGAAGCTCAACCAGTAAGCAGCCCGAGAAACCGACACGCGGCGATCTCGCCCTGCGCGGGCTGCCGCGTGTCCCCTTCTTTCAGCCGCGCAAGGCCCGGCCCCAGCGCCAGACAAGGACGCCGACCATGATCGATCTTTCCCGCCGGGCCTTTGCCCGCACCCTGCTCGCTGCAGCGGCCGTTCCGGCGCTGCCGACCCTCGCACCCGCCCGCAGCACGAGCGCCCTGCCCTCGATCGCTCCCCTGGCGCGGATCCAGGTCGGCCGGTTCGAGGTGACGTTCCTGTCGGACGGCTTCATCGACTTTCCGTTTTCCCTGTTCACCGGCGCGCCGCCCGCAGCGGTCGAGCAGGCCGTGAGCTCGTTCTTCGCCGCCCGCCCGACGGGGGTCCGCTCCGGCTTCACCGTCTGGCTCATTCGCGATGGCGACCAACTCGTTCTGGTCGACGCCGGCCCGGCCGGGACCGTGAGCAAGACATCCGGGCGGCTCCCCGCCGCTCTGGCGGCGATCGGCGTCAAGCCCGAACAGATCGACGCGGTCATCGTCACGCATATGCATGTCGACCACATCGCGGGCCTCGTCGCGGGCGGACGCGCCAATTTCCCGAATGCCGAGATCTATGTGGACCGGCGCGACATCAATCACTTCACCGACGCCGCCAAGGCCAATGCGGCCCCGGACCTGCTGAAGAGCAGTTTCGCGACGTCCCGGGAGGTGGTTGCGCTCTATCCGCGCCTGCAGCGCATCGATGGCGACCGCGAGATTGCGCGCGGCCTGTCGGTGTTCGATCTGGGCGGCCATACGCCGGGCCAGGTCGGCGTGCGGATCGAGGACGGCAAGGACAGCCTGCTGCTCGTGGCGGACATGCTGTTCCATCCCGCCGCGCACCCGGCCATCCCGGGCCTCGGGATTCTCTTCGAGCAGGACAAGGCGGCAGCGGACGCGGCCCGCGCCCGCTTTTTCCCGAAGGCCGCAGCCGAGAAGTCCCTCCTGGCCGCGACGCACATGCCGTTCCCGGGCCTCGGCCGGATCGTGAAGGATGGCAGCGGACTGCGCTGGCTGCCAGCCGACTGGGAATACGCGCTCTGAGAGAGCTGGGCGGCATTTGGGCAAGTTGCCCATGCCGTCCCTGTGGACAGCAAACTGAGCCGACCCAATCCGCGAGAGGAACATCGTCATGGACAAGCACGATCACGAACAGACGACGGACAACCTGAGCCGCCGCCACGCACTCCAGCAAGTGGCCGTCGTGGCCACCGCTGCCGTCGCTGGCTCCGCTGCCGCGATGGCACAGGGCAGCCCGCCCTCGCCTTATGCCGACCCGGCCAACCCGGCGCTGCCCAAGAGCACCATGGAGCTGATCCAAGGACGCACGGCGCTGGTCGTGGTCGATCCGCAGAACGATTTCCTGACCGAGAAGGGCGTCGCCTGGGGTGTCGTGGGTGAGAGCGTGCGCGAGCACAACGTGGTCGAGAACCTCGAGCGCCTGTTCAAAGCCGCCAAAGAGGCGAACCTGCCGGTCGTTGTGTCGCCCCACTACTATTACCCGACCGACCATGGTTGGAAATTCGAGGGCACGCTTGAGAGGGTCATGCACTCGCTCAAGATGTTCGACCGCGTTGGCCCGACCGACCTCAATGGTTTCGAGGGATCGGGCGCGGACTTCGTGGACCGCTACAAGCCGTACATCTACGATCGCAAAACGATCATTGCCTCGCCGCACAAGATCTACGGTCCGGAACAGAACGATGTCGGACTTCAACTGCGAAAGCAGCGTGTGGATCAGGTCATTCTGGCAGGGATGTCATCCAATCTCTGCGTCGAGAGCCATATGCGCGAACTCATGGAGCAGGGCTTCGAGGTTGCGGTCGTCCGCGACGCGACCGCAGGCGCCAAGGTTCCGGACGGCGATGGCTACCTCGCTTCGCTGATCAATTTTCGCATGATCGCCAATGCGCTCTGGACCACGGACGAGGCCGTCGCCCGCATGGGCAAGGTCAAGGCCTGACCCCGACTGCCGCCCCGCGCCGGTCTTCCAAACGGAGTTGTCACGATGAAAATGGCTGGAGATGCCTATCGGTTGACGAGTTCAGGCGCGGGGCTTTCACTCGTGCACTCGACGGGCACCGTTCAACATCCCGCAAAGCACAAGGTGGTTGTCCGCATCGGTGCGGCCAGCCTCAACTACCGCGATCTGCTCGTCCGCCAGAACGCCGGGAGCGATACCCAGCCTGGGCTGATTCCGCTGTCAGATGGTGCCGGCTCCGTGCGTCGCTCCGGTCATAGCCACCGCTACTTTTCTGAATTTCCCGTCTCCCTTTCGTGATGGTGCCCATGACAAGCCGCCCGCCCTTGCCCCCGTTCACGGCAGAATCGGCCACCCAGAAGGTCCGGCTGGCCGAGGATGCCTGGAACTCCCGCGAGCCTGAACGGGTCGCACTCGCCTATACGCCCGACAGCCTGTGGCGCAACCGCGTCGAGTTTCCGGTCGGCCGGGACGCGATCGTGGCCATGCTGGAGCGCAAATGGTCACGCGAGCTCGACTATCGGCTCATCAAGGAGCTGTGGGCCTTCGACGGCAACCGGATCGCCGTCCGTTTCGCCTACGAGTGGCACGACGACAGCGGCCACTGGTTCCGCAGCTACGGCAATGAAAACTGGGAGTTCAGCTCAGAAGGGCTGATGCGGCGTCGCTATGCCAGCATCAACGACATGCCGATCCGGACGGAGGATCGGAAGTTCCACTGGCCGCTGGGGCGCAGGCCCGACGAACACCCGTCCCTGAGCGATCTCGGACTCTAGGGAGTTGACCATGAAAATGAGTGACGCAGTCTCCAGCGACATCGCCTTCACGCCGACCGTCAAAGCCATCCAGCAACGCAAGGGGTCACGCACGGGCTATGCGCGGATGGAAGCCGGCGGCTCGTGGCAGACGCAGGTCACACCGGCGCTGCAGTCGTTCGTGGAAGCCCAGACGAGCTTCTTCCTCGGCACCGCCAATGCGGATGGCCAACCCTATATCCAGCACCGCGGCGGCCCCAGAGGATTCCTGAGGGTCATCGACAGCAAGACCCTCGGCTTCGCGGATTTTTCCGGCAATCGCCAGTATATTTCCCAAGGAAACCTCGCGGACAGTCCAAAGGCTTACCTGTTCTTGATCGACTATGCGCAACAACGGCGAATCAAGATCTGGGGCGAGGCTCGCGTCGTCGAGGGTGACACCGATCTGACCGCGCAGCTGATGCCGGAGGGCTACAGGGCGCGCCCCGAGCAGATCATGCTCTTCACCATCACGGCCTGGGACGCCAACTGCCCGCAGCATATCCCGCAACGATTTGAGGCCGCCGATGTGGAAGCGGCCCTTGCCGAACGAGACGAACGCATCCGCCTCCTGGAGTTGGACGTCGCGCGGCTGAAGGCCGATCTCGCCACTCCTCGCTAGCGTCCTCCGGCGCGCCCCGCCTTACACCCGCGCCTCATCGGCCCGGCGCATTTCCCAGCGCCGGTTGAGGCGCAGCGCCAGCAGCGTGACGACGGCGCCCGAGAGCAGATAGGCGCCGGCCGAGATCAGGCCGAACTGGGTCGAGAGCAACAGCGCCGCGAGCGGCGCGAAGCCGGCGCCGAAGAGCCAGGCGAGGTCCGAGGTCAGGGCCGAGCCGGTGTAGCGATAGGTCGGCGAGAAGGCCGAGGCGACCGAGCCCGAAGACTGGCCGAAGGACAGGCCGAGCAGGATGAAGCCGCCGATCATGAAGACGAGTTCGCCAATGAGGCCGCCGTCGAGCAGCTGCGGCGCGAAGCCGCTGAACACCGCGATCGCGATGGCGCAGCCGCCGAGCAGCGCGCGCCGGCCGATCCGGTCGGCGATCAGGCCCGAGGCGACGATGGCGACCGCGCCGAAGACCGCACCCACCGCCTCGATGACGAGGAAGCGCGCTGGCCCTTCGTTGGTGAACAGGAAGACCCAGGACAGCGGGAAGACCGTGACCATGTGGAACATGGCGAAGCTCGCCAGCGGCGCGAAGGCGCCGATCACGACGTGGCGCCCCTCGGCCCGCAGCGTGTCGACGATCTTCGTCGGCTGGAGTTCGCGCGTCTCGAACAGGTTCTGGTAGTCCGGCGTCACCACCATGCGCAGGCGGGCGAAGAGCGCCACGACATTGATCGCGAAGGCGACGAAGAAGGGATAGCGCCAGCCCCAATCGTAGAAGTCCTCGGCCGAGAGATTGCCGACGAAGAAGGCGAAGAGTCCGCTGGCGACGATCAGGCCGAAGGGCGCGCCGAGCTGCGGGATCATCGCATACCAGCCGCGATGGCGCTGGGGGGCGTTCAAGGCGAGCAGCGAGGCGAGCCCGTCCCAGGTGCCGCCGAGCGCGATGCCCTGGCCGATGCGAGCGAGCGCGAGCAGCCAGATCGAGGCCGCGCCGATGCTCTCATAGCTTGGCAGGAAGCCGATGGCGCAGGTCGAGGTGCCCAGCAGGAACAAAGCGAGCGTCAGCTTGGCGCTCTTGCCGGCCTTGCGGTCGATCGCGGTGAAGAGGACTGTGCCGAAGGGGCGCGCGATGAAGGCCAGCGCGAAGATCGCGAAGGAATACAGCGTTCCCGTCAGCGGATCAGCGAAGGAGAAGACCAGCTTCGGGAAGACGATGACCGAGGCGATCGCATAGACGAAGAAGTCGAAGAACTCGGAGGTTCGGCCGATGATGACGCCGATCGCCATCTCCCCCGGATTCACCTCGCCATGGCTCTCGCTGAGATGGCTGGCGTCGCGTTCCGCCGTGGTCGGCATCTGAGCCATGATCTGTCCCGTCGCGCATCGGTCTCATGAGGGCATGGTGCGTCGCACCCTGCCGCGGCACCGGCCCTAGTGCCCCATCGGGCGGTCAGGCGGCATTGGGCAAATTGTCCAATGTTCCCTTCGCTGCACCGCAGCTAGCTCTCCGGACAAGCCGACCAGCGAAAGGTGTCTACCTTGAGCCCCCTGCGTGTCCTCGCTTTGCTTCCCCTGCTCGCCGCGCTCGGCGGCTGCAACCTCGTGGTCATGGCGCCGTCCGGCGACATCGCCGCGCAGCAGCGCGACCTGATCGTGATCTCGACGGTGCTGATGCTGCTGATCATCGTGCCGGTGATGGCGCTGACCGTGTTCTTCGCCTGGCGCTACCGCGCCTCCAATCGAGAGGCGACCTACAAGCCGGACTGGAACCATTCGACCGGCCTTGAGCTGGTGATCTGGGCGGCGCCGCTCCTGATCATCATCGCGCTCGGTGCGCTGACCTGGATGGGCACGCATCTGCTCGACCCCTACCGCAAGCTCGACCGGATCGCGGCCGGCAAGCCGGTGCCCGCGACCACCCGCCCACTCGAGATCGAGGTCGTCGCGCTCGACTGGAAATGGCTGTTCATCTACCCCGAGCAGGGCATCGCCACCGTCAACGAGCTCGCCGCTCCGGTCGACCGGCCGATCCATTTCAAGCTCACCTCTTCCTCGGTGATGAATTCCTTCTACATCCCGGCGCTCGCGGGCCAGATCTACACGATGCCGGCAATGCAGACGCGGCTGCATGCCGTGATCAACCGGCCCGGGCGCTACCAGGGCTTCTCGGCCAATTACAGCGGCGCCGGCTTCTCCGGCATGCGCTTTTCCTTCCTCGGCATGAGCGAGGGCGATTTCGAGGGCTGGGTCGCCAAGACCCGGCAGAGCGAGGTCCGGCTCGACCGCGCGGCCTATCTCCAGCTCGAGCGGCCGAGCGAGAACGTCGCGGTGCAGCGCTTCGGCGCGACCGAGCCGCGCCTGTTCGACGCCATCCGCAATCTCTGCGTCCAGCCCGGCAAGATGTGCATGAGCGAGATGATGGCGCTCGACGCCAAGGGGGGGCTTGGCCTCGCCGGGCTGCATACGACGCTGCCGCTGGCCTATGACAAGTATTCGCGCCGCGGCGGCAACGCGGCGCCCTTCGGCGAGGAGCCGCGCTACATCGCCTCGATCTGCACGGTCGAGGAGGCGAAGGCCATGATGGCGATGGCGCCGCCCGACACCACCCCGCGCGACCTGACCCCGATCCGGGGCCTGGGCCTGACGCTTCCCCCGACGACGTCTTCCCTCATGACGCCGCGCCGGCCGCAGACCTTCACCGAGCTGCTCGGCCTCGCCCGTTCCTCCCAGTCCTGAAGCGAGATTCCGCCGTGACCGACGCTTCCGTTGCCACCTCCCCGATCTTCGGCAAGCTTTCGCTCGCCGCCTTCCCGATCCACGAGCCGATCCTCGTCGCCACCTTCGCCGTCGTCGTCCTCGGCGGCGGAGCGGTGGTCGGCGCGCTGACCTATTACCGGCTCTGGGGTTGGCTCTGGCGCGACTGGCTGACCAGCGTCGACCACAAGAAGATCGGCATCATGTACATGATCCTTGGGCTGGTGATGCTGCTGCGCGGCTTCGCCGACGCGGTGATGATGCGCATCCAGCAGGCGATCGCCTTCAACGGCTCCGAGGGCTATCTCAACGCCCATCACTACGACCAGCTCTTCACCGTCCATGGCGTGATCATGATCTTCTTCGTCGCCATGCCGCTGGTGACGGGGCTGATGAACTATGTCGTGCCGCTGCAGATCGGCGCGCGCGACGTCTCCTTCCCCTTCCTGAACAATTTCAGCTTCTGGATGACGACGGCCGGCGCGGTGCTGGTGATGATCTCGCTCTTCGTCGGCGAGTTCGCGCGCACGGGCTGGCTCGCCTATCCGCCGCTCTCGGGGATTTCCTACAGTCCGGAGGTCGGCGTCGACTACTACATTTGGGCGCTGCAGATCGCGGGCGTCGGCACGACGCTCTCAGGCATCAACCTGATCTGCACGATTGTGAAGATGCGCTGCCCCGGCATGTCGCTGATGAAGATGCCGGTCTTCACCTGGACCTCGCTGTGCACCAACGTGCTGATCGTGGCGACCTTCCCCGTGCTGACGGCGGTGCTCGCCCTGCTGACGCTCGACCGCTATGTCGGCACGAACTTCTTCACGAACGACTTCGGCGGCAACCCGATGATGTACGTGAACCTGATCTGGATCTGGGGCCATCCGGAGGTCTATATTCTGATCCTGCCGGCCTTCGGCATCTTCTCCGAAGTCGTCTCGACGTTCTCGGGCAAGCGCCTCTTCGGCTACACCTCGATGGTCTACGCGACGGTGGTGATCACCATCCTGTCCTACCTGGTCTGGCTGCACCATTTCTTCACGATGGGCTCGGGCGCGAGCGTGAATTCCTTCTTCGGAATCACAACGATGATCATCTCGATCCCGACGGGAGCGAAGATCTTCAACTGGCTGTTCACGATGTATCGCGGCCGCATCCGCTTCGAGCTGCCGATGATGTGGACCATCGCCTTCATGCTAACCTTCGTCATCGGCGGCATGACCGGCGTGCTGCTCGCCGTGCCCCCGGCCGATTTCGTGCTGCACAACAGCCTGTTCCTGGTGGCGCATTTCCACAACGTCATCATCGGTGGCGTGCTCTACGGGCTCTTCGCCGGCATGATCTACTGGTGGCCGAAGGCGTTCGGCTTCCGCCTGCACCCGCTGCTGGGCCATTTCTCCTTCTGGTTCTGGACGCTCGGCTTCCTGTTCGCCTTCATGCCGCTCTATGTGCTCGGCCTGATGGGCGTGACGCGGCGGATGCGCGTCTTCGACGATCCCTCGTTGCAGATCTGGTTCATCATCGCCGGCTTCGGCGCCTTCCTGATCCTGCTCGGCATCATCAGCTTCATCGCCCAGATCGCCTACAGCATCTGGAAGCGCGACGAGCTGCGCGACCTCACCGGCGATCCCTGGGACGGACGCACGCTGGAATGGGCGACGTCCTCGCCGCCGCCGGCCTACAACTTCGCCTTCACCCCGGTGGTGCACGACAACGACGCTTGGACCGACATGAAGCGCCGCGGCTATGTCCGCCCGGTCGAGGGCTTCAAGCCGATCCACATGCCCAAGAACACGCCGACCGGCCTCGTGCTGGCGGGAATCTCGGTGGCGCTCGGCTTCGCGCTGATCTGGCACATCTGGTGGCTGGCGGCGGTGTCCTTCGCGGGCATCCTGGTGGTCGCGATCGGCCACAGCTTCAACTACCACCGCGATTTCCACATTCCCGCAGAGGAGGTCGTCGCCGCCGAAGCCGCGCGCACCCACCTGCTCGCGGGATCGGGGGCCTGACATCATGGCATCGACGATGACCGTTCCGCAGGGCGGCGACGCGCCCGTCTTCTACCTCAAGGACGAGCACCCGCATCCCGAGGGCCACAGCACGCCGCTGGGCTTCTGGCTCTATCTGATGAGCGACTGCCTGATCTTCGCGATCCTGTTCGCGATCTACGGCGTGCTCGGGGCAAATTACGCGGCGGGTCCCGCGCCGAAGGACCTGTTCGACCTCAACCTCGTCGCGATCAACACCGCGATGCTGCTCTTCTCTTCGATCACCTTCGGCTTCGCGATGCTGGCGATGGCGAAAGGCAAAGTCGCGGCAACGCAAGCCTGGCTGGCGGTGACGGGGCTGTTCGGCCTCGCCTTCCTCGCGATCGAGCTCTACGAGTTCCACCACCTGATCTCGCTCGGCGCGACGCCGCAGCGCAGCGCCTTCCTCTCCTCCTTCTTCGTGCTGGTGGGCACGCACGGCCTGCACGTCGCCTTCGGCCTGGTCTGGTTGACGGTGCTGATGGTGCAGGTCGCGCGGCACGGGCTGATCACCGCCAACCGCCGGAGGCTTCTGTGCCTGAGCATGTTCTGGCACTTCCTCGACGTCATCTGGATCGGCGTCTTCACCTTCGTCTATCTGATGGGGATGCTGCGATGAGCTCCGAGACGAATGCCCAGCACCAGCCGGGCTACGAGCCCCATCCCGCGGACGAGGCCCACGGCTCCTTCCGCGGCTACATGACCGGCTTCGGGCTCTCGGTCATCCTCACCGCCATCCCGTTCTGGCTGGTGATGTCCGGCGCGCTCGGCAACAACCAGCTCACCGGCTTCGTGGTGATGGGCTTCGCCGTCGTCCAGATCGTCGTGCACATGATCTACTTCCTGCACATGAACGGCCGTGTCGAAGGCGGCTGGACGTTGCTGGCGCTGGTGTTCACCGTCATCATCGTGGTGATCACGCTCGCCGGGTCATTGTGGGTGATGTACCACCTCAACACCAACATGATGCCGGTGCACGATATGAGGCAGATGCCGTGAGAACTGCCGCCGCGGCCCGTGCGCCGCGGTCGCGCGCGGTCCTGGTCATCGTCGCGCTGGTCGCGCTGGCGGGGATCGCCGGCTTCACGCGGCTGGGGGTCTGGCAGGTCGAGCGGCTGTTCTGGAAGAAGGCGCTGATCGAGCGGGTCGAGGCCCGCATCAACGCCGGCCCCGTCGCGGCGCCCGGGCCCACGGCGTGGCCGGCCATCGCGGAGGCCGAATACACCCGCGTCGCGCTGACCGGCCGCTTCCTGCACGATCGCGAGACGCTCGTGCAGGCGGTGACGGAGCGCGGCGCCGGCTCCTGGGTGCTGACGCCCCTCGTCACCGCTTCCGGCTTCACGGTCCTGATCAATCGCGGCTTCGTGCCGCCGGAGCGGCGCGAGTGCGCCAGCCGCGCCCAGGCCCTGCCGGAGGGCGCCGTCACCGTCACCGGCCTGCTGCGGCTCAGTGAACCAGGCGGCGGCTTCCTCCGGACGAACGCACCGGCCGAGGACCGCTGGCATTCCCGCGATGTCGCGGCCATCGCCGCCGCGCGGGGCCTGTCGCCGGTCGCTCCCTATTTCGTCGATGCCGACGCCACGCCCAATCCCGGCGGCTTTCCCGTGGGTGGGCTGACGGTGGTCCGCTTTTCGGACAACCATCTCGTCTACGCGGCCACATGGTTCGCGCTGGCGGCCATGCTCGCGGGCGCTCTCGGCTTCGTGCTACGCCACGAATCGAGGCTGCAGCGGGCCCGGGAGCAGGCCGATTAGGTTCCAGGACACCACCAACCAGACGAACCTGCTGCTGCTGGTGCAACTGCGCTGGCTCGCCGTTGGCGGGCAGGTGGTGACGATCCTCTTCGTCGACCGCATCCTCGGCATCACCCTGCCGCTCGGCGAGATGATGCTCGTCCTCCTGCTGCTGATCCTCCTCAACCTGGCGAGTCTCCTGCGCCATCGCCGCGTCGCGGCCGATGTCCGCAATGGCGAATTGTTCGGCGCGCTGCTGTTCGATGTCGGTGCGCTGACGACGCAGCTCTATCTCGCCGGCGGCGCCAGCAATCCGTTCATCTCGCTCTATCTGCTGCAGATCGGGCTCGCGGCGGTGCTGCTCGAGCGCTGGTCGACCTGGATCCTGGTGGGGCTGGCGAGCCTCGGCTTCGTGCTGCTGATGGGCGCGCATCGGCCTCTCGCCCTGCCTGTCGCGCTCGATGACGGCGTGCCGCGGCTCTATCTCCAGGGCGTCTTCGTCTGCTTCCTGATCGCCGCCGGACTTCTCGTGCTGTTCCTGCAGCGGATCAGCCGGAATCTGCGCCTCCGGGACGAAAAACTCGCCGATCTGCGCCAGCGCGCGGTCGAGGAGGACCATATCGTGCGGATGGGCCTGCTCGCCTCGGGTGCGGCCCATGAACTCGGCACGCCGCTGTCGACCCTGTCCGTCATCGTCAACGACTGGCGCCGGATGCCGGTGTTCAAGGCCGAGCCGGAGCTGATGACCGAGATCGGCGAGATGCAGGCCCAGCTCGACCGCTGCAAGACCATCGTCTCCGGCATCCTGATGTCGTCGGGCGAAACCCGGGCGGAAAATCCGGGCTGGACCACCGTGCGCGCCTTCGTCGACCAGTTGATCGAGCAATGGCGCTCGCACCGGGCGCCGATGTGGCTCGACTATGTCAACGCCTTCACCCCCGACGAGGCCATCGTCTCCGACCCCGCGCTCAGGCAGGTGCTCGGCAACCTGCTCGACAACGCGCAGGAGGCCTCGCCCCAGGCGATGGCGGTGCGCGTCGAGCGGCGGGGCGAGGACCTCGCCATCATTGTCGCCGATGAGGGGCCCGGCTTCCCGGACGAAATCCTGGCCGGGCTCGGCAAGCCCTATCGCTCGACCAAGGGGCGGCCCGGCGGCGGGCTCGGACTGTTCCTGGTCAGCAACGTCATGCGCAAGTTCGGCGGCACGCTGAACGCCCGCAATCGCGAACAGGGGGGCGCCTGCGTCACCGTGACCTTGCCCCTCGCCGCCCTCTCGCCCGTACAGGCTTCAGAGGAGGATGGCCGATGAGCGACGAGAAGACGCTGCTGATCGTGGAAGACGATCCGGCCTTCGCGCCGGTGCTGCGCCGCTCCTTCGAGCGCCGGGGCTATCTGGTGGAAGCCTGCGACGGCGTCGAGAGCCTGCGGGACCTGCTCGAGACGGTGACGCCGGGCTACGCCGTGGTCGATCTCAAGGTGGTCGGCGGCTCGGGACTGGAATGTGTCCGCCTGCTGCACGAGCGCGATGCGGAGATGAAGATCGTGGTGCTGACGGGCTTCGCCAGCATCGCCACCGCGGTGGAGGCAATCAAGCTCGGCGCCTGCCACTACCTCGCCAAGCCGGCCAACACCGACGATATCGAGGCCGCCTTCGACAAGACCGACGGCGATGCCGAAGTGCCGCTGACCCAGCGCCAGACCTCGCTCAAGAACCTGGAATGGGAGCGCATCCACGAGACGCTGGTCGAGAGCGACTTCAACATTTCGGAGACGGCGCGGCGGCTGGGCATGCATCGGCGCACGCTGGCCCGGAAGCTGGAGAAGCGCCGGCTGAGCTGAGGCCGATCGACCGCAAATATATGACCGCGAAGCGGCTGAATCAGCCCATCCCGGCCTTGTTCGGCTGCCGTCTTCCCTGGAATGTCACGTCGCTCACGGACACTGCCCACGACGACGTCTCGACCCTGGGGGAGGATGCGATGCGGCTTGCGGTCTACAATGTCGAGAACCTGTTCGATCGCGCCAAGGCGATGAACCTGGAGAGCTGGGCCGAAGGTCGCCCAGTGCTGGAGCGTTTCGCGGCCCTGAACGCGCTGCTCGGTCAGATCAGCTACAGCGCGGCCGACAAGGCGCAGATGGCCGCGTTGATCGTCGAACTCGGCCTGGAGAAGTCCGACACCGGGCCCTTCGTGCTGCTGCGCCGCAACCGCGGCGGGCTGCTCAAGCGCCCCAAGACGGGAGGCGTCGAGATCGTGGCGGATGGCCGCGCCTACTGGGTCGGCTCGCTCGAACTGCGCGACGAGCCGATCAACGAGCATGCGATGCGCAACACGGCGCGCGTCATGGCCGATCTCAAGGCGGATGTGCTGGGTGTGGTCGAGGCCGAGAGCCGCCCGGTGCTGTCCGCCTTCAACCGCGAGATCCTGCCGGCGGTCGGCGGCCAGCCCTTCCGGCATGTCATGCTGATCGACGGCAATGACGAGCGCGGCATCGATGTCGGGCTGATGACCCGCTCCGGCTACCCGATCGGCCCCATGCGCAGCCATGTCGACGACCAGACGCCGGCGGGCGTGCCGGTGTTCTCGCGGGACTGCCCGGAGTTCGAATTGACGACACCGGGCGGGGCGCGCCTCGTGGTGATGGTCAACCACTTCAAGAGCAAGGGCTTCGGCAGCCAGGCCAGTTCCAATGCGCGGCGCCGGGCCCAGGCCGAGCGCGTCGCCGCGATCTATGGGGGGCTGATCGCCAGCGGGGTCGCGAATGTGGCTGTGATGGGCGATCTCAACGACACGCCCGGCAGCGCGCCCCTGCAGCCGCTGGTCGAAGGCACGTCGCTCAAGGATATCTCCGCCCACCCCAGCTTCGACGATGGCGGCTTCCCGGGCACCTATGGCGCGAGCTCCGCCGGCAACAAGATCGACTACATCCTCCTGTCGCCGGCGCTGTTCGCACAGGTGCAGGGCGGCGGCGTGTTCCGCAAGGGGATGTGGCCGGGCGTGCGGCCGCGGAAATGGGAGGCCTATGCGGAGCTCAAGCGCCCCGAGGATGCCGCCTCCGACCATGCCGCACTCTGGGTCGATCTCGCGGTCTGACGCCGGCCGGACAGCGGTCGCCCTTCCCTGCCGCGTCGGCCCCTGACGGGAGCTGACAGCCGCTGTCGTCATTCTGCCCATCTGAAACCCGATCGGCTCCCGCGCGTTGATCCGCGATCGCCGCCGCGGCGTAGGCAATGTTTGGGGTGGAACATCATGGGCGACATCATCGACAGGGCCGGCGACACGGCGGCCTCCGGCCTGCTGGAACGCTTCTCCAGCCTGCACGACTGGCGCCGTCAGGTGGCCGACCTCTATGCGGCCATCCGCGCCCTGCCCGGCGCGGAGGGCTGGCTGCATTGGCGCAGCGTCCGCGACCGGCTGTTCCGCGAGCATCCGCAATCGCCGCTCTCCACGACGCGGCGCGCGCAGTTCCGCGGTATCGATTGCTTCGCCTATGACCCCGCGCTCCGGTTCAGCGTTTCGACCGTGCCGGCCCGCGAGCGCGAGACGATCCGCGTCGAGGCCGGCAAGGACGGCACGATGACGTTGCTGCCCTTCGCACTGACGGATGGACTCGTCCAACCGCTCGGCAAGGAACTCACGCTGTACTGGATCGAGAGCTATGGCGGCGGCGTCTTCCTGCCCTTCGGCGACGCGACCAATGGCGGGGAGAGCTTTGCCGGCGGCCGCTATCTGCTCGACACGATCAAAAGCGCCGATCTCGGCAGCGACGGCGCGGGCCGGCTGATCCTCGACTTCAACTTCGCCTATTACCCGTCCTGCGCCTATTCGGAAGCCTGGGTCTGCCCGCTGTCGCCGCCGGAGAACCGCCTGCCGCTCGCGATCCGGGCCGGCGAACGGGATGCTGTCCGGTAAAGCGCTGCGACCATCGGCGACGTGCGGGAGCCAAGCGCCGCCCGCGGCCGGGATCACGCGTCTTTGTCCCGCCCCATCCTTGCATCGCGCCCCACGCCCGTTAGCCTGACCTCACGAGCCCTCGGAAGGAATTCAGCCATGCGCCTTGTCAGAACGCTTTTGGGGGCCGCTGCGCTGCTGGCGGCCGGGTTGTCCGCAGCCTCGGCCCAGACGATCAAGATCGGCTCGAAGAACTTCACCGAGCAGTTCGTGGTCGCCGAGCTCTACGGCGCCGCGCTGGAAGCCGCCGGCTTCAAGGTCGAGCGCAAGATCAATCTCGGCGGCACGCTGGTGGCGCATGAGGCGCTGAAAAGCGGCGCGATCGACCTGTACCCTGAATATACCGGCACCGGCCTCAACGCTGTGATGAAGGCGCAAGGGGTGACCGAGACCGACCCCGAGAAGGTCCGCGGGATGGTCAAGGCCTTCTACGAGAAGGAGTTCAACCTGACCTGGCTGAAGCCGTCGAACATCAACAACGGCTATGCGATCGTGGTCCGGCCCGAAACGGCGAAGGAGTTCAACCTCAAGACCCTGAGCGATCTCGGCAAGGCCTCGTCGAAGCTGCGGCTCGGCGCGGGCACGGAATTCGTCGATCGCCGCGACGGCATCAAGGGGTTGAAGGAGGTCTACGGGGCCGAATTCGCCGAGTTCAAGCAGTTTGCGGCGCTGCGCCTGCGTTACGAGGCGCTGAACCAGAAGCAGATCGAGGTCGCCAACGGCTTCTCGACCGACTGGCAGATCGCGGCCGACAAGTTCGTCGCGCTCGACGACGACAAGGCGCTGTTTCCGCCCTATTTCCTCGCGCCCGTCGTGCGCCCCGAGATCGCGGCCAACGCCAAGATCGTCGCCATCCTGGAGAAGATCGGCGCCGCTCTCGACAACCCGACGATGCAGGAGCTCAACCGCCAGGTCGAGGTCGACAAGAAGGAGCCGCGCACCGTCGCGGCGGCCTTCCTCAAGGCCAAGGGGCTGGTGAACTGAGCGTCGCTGCCGCACCCGGCGCCGAAGGCGCCGGAAAACACGCGCCAGTTGTCATCGGCGGGGCCTATGCCGGCATCGAAGCGATCTGGATGATCGCTGTCGATTTTGCGCCGGTGCGCCTGCACGACAGAGTCGTGCCTCGGCTCGAAGCCGCCCGCGCGGTCGTGCTGCGGGCTCTCGAACGGGGCGACAGCGTCTACGGGCTGCCGACAGGGCTGGGAGCGGCTGTCGATACGCGCCTCGACGCTGATGCCATTCCCGCCTTCCAGGCCCGT
This sequence comes from Allobosea thiooxidans, assembly GCA_943372485.1. Classification (GTDB taxonomy): domain Bacteria; phylum Pseudomonadota; class Alphaproteobacteria; order Rhizobiales; family Beijerinckiaceae; genus Allobosea; species Allobosea thiooxidans_A. Next base: position 54,497 of record CALRYW010000012.1, on the reverse strand, counting down.
GCGATCCGGGCGCGGGCTGTGGGCGTCGGCGAGCCACTGTCGACGGTCCAGGTGCGGGCCCTGCTGGCGGCGCGGCTCGTCGCCATATGCCACGGTGCATCAGGGCTTTCGCCCGTGCTGGCCGAGGCAATCGCGGCCATGCTCAATGCCGGCGTCCACCCTGTGGTGCGCCGGATCGGCTCGCTCGGCGAGGCCGATCTCAGCGCTCTCGCACAGGCCTTCCTGCCGCTGATTGGTGAGGGCGAGGCCGAGTTCCGGGGTGCCATCCTGCCCGGTGGCGAGGCGATGTCGGCGGCGGGGATCGCGCTGCCCTTGCTCGGGCCCAAGGACGGGCTCGCGCTGCTCAACGCCAATGCCCAGAGCGTGGGGCTGGCCGCGCTGGCGGTCGATGCGATGAACAAGGCGCTCGATGCGGGCTTCATGGCGGGCGCGCTCTCGCTCGAAGCCTTCCGCGCCAATCTCTCGCCGCTCGACGAGGGGCTGGCGGACATGCGGCCGCTTCTCGGCCACCGCGTCGGGGCCGCTTGGCTGCGTGGCCTGCTGGCCGGCAGCGACCTGTTCAAACCCGGTACGGCGCGGCGGCTGCAGGACCCGTTGTCCTTCCGCTGCCTCGCCCCCGTCGCCGGTCATGCGCGCAACGCCGTCGCGGCAGCCAGTCATGCCGTCCAGAATGAACTTGCCAGCGCGCCCGACAGCCCGGCCGTACTGGTCGAGCGCGATATGCTGCTTTCGAGCGTCAATTTCGACACGACAGAGCTGGCCCTGGCCTTCGAGGCCGCCGGTCTTGCGCTGTCCCATCTGGCGGCGACCTCGGCGGCGCGGATCGTCAAGCTGATGAACGCCGGCATGAGCGATCTGCCGCGCTTCCTGACGCGTCATGGCGGCTCGCATTCCGGCTTCGCGACGACGCAGAAGACGGCCGCCACACTGGAGGCCGAGATCCGCCATCTCGCTTTGCCGCTGGGCGCCATGACGCTGCCCGTCGCCGACGGCGTCGAGGATTACGCGCCGATGACGCCGGCGATCGTCGAGAAGACGCATGCCATCGCCAGGTGCCTGACCCGGCTCGCGGCAGTCGAACTCGTGGTGGCCGCCGAGGCCGTCGATCTGCGCGGCGCCATCAGGCTCGGGCGCGGGACGGCCGTCGCGCATGCTTTCGTGCGCGGCCATGTCGCCCGGCTCGACGACGATCGGCCGATGGGGCGTGACTATGAGGCGCTGGCGCTCGCAGTCGAGGCCGGCGATCTCTTGCGGGCCGGCTTGGCCTGGCTGCCCGGGATCGACCCATGAGCTGGATGATCGAGAACTGGGACCGGCTGCTGATCGCGCTGTGGGAGCATATCCAGCTCGTCGGCGTCGGGCTGGCGATTGCGCTCGCCATCGGCCTGCCGCTCGGCGTGCTTTCGGCGCGGCGGCCGGGCTTCGCGCTCGTCGTTCTGCTGGTTTCGGGTGCGCTCTACACCGTGCCGGCGCTGGCGATCTTCGCGCTGCTGATCCCCTATCTCGGCTTGGGCTTCTGGCCGGCGATCGTCGCGCTCGTTGCCTATGCGCTCCTGATCATCATCCGCAATGTCGCGACCGGCCTGCAGGAGATCGCGCCCGACATCCTCGATGCCGCCGACGGCATGGGCTATGGCCGCTGGCGCCGGCTCTTCGCCATCGAGCTGCCGCTGGCGCTCCCGGTCATCATCGCCGGCATCCGCATCACCGTCGTCACGCAGGTGTCGGTGGCGACGGTAGCCGCCTTCATCAATGCCGGCGGCCTCGGCGACATCATCTTCCAGGGCATCACCCAGGATTTCGGCGAGAAGGTCGTGGTCGGCGCGGTCACCACCTCCGCGCTGGCGGTGCTCTGCGACGAGAGCCTGCGCCGGGTCGAGCTGCGGCTGCGCGCCAAGCAGGCGGAGAGCGCCTGATGACCGGGTGGATCGCCGCCAACCCCAAAATCTTCATCGTCGCGCTGCAGAACCATCTCTGGCTGACAGGCGTGGCGCTGTCTGCCGTGCTGCTGATCGCCCTGCCGCTCGGCCTGCTGCTGACGCGTCAGCGCCGCTTCGCCAACGCCGCCATGGCGATCGTCAACATCCTGCGGACGGTGCCCTCGCTGGCGCTGCTGGTGATCATGCTGCCGCTGCTGGGCACCGGCTTCCTGCCCTCGGTGGTGGCGCTGACGCTCTATGGGCTGCCGGCGCTGCTGCTCAACACCTATACCGGGCTGACCGAGGTCGATGCCGACATCGTCGATGCCGCGCGCGGACAGGGATTTTCCGATGCCCAGGTGATGACGCGGATCGAAATCCCGCTGGCGCTGCCGGTGATCTTCGCCGGCATCCGCACGGCCGCCGTCCAGATCGTCTCGGCGGCGACGCTGGCCGCCTTCATCGGCGGCGGGGGCCTGGGCGAGCTGATCACGGCGGGCATGGCGAATTTCAACTTCCCGCAGCTGATCGCCGGCGCCGTCGCGGTCGCCCTGCTCGCGCTCACGGTCGAGATCGGCTTTGCGGGAATCGAACGCCTGATGACACGCCAGCTGCGGATGGGAGCCTCATGACGATCCGGCTGGAGAAGGTCACCAAGCTGTTTCCCGGCGTCGCCAAACCGGCCGTGGACGCGCTCGACCTGACGATCGAGAGCGGCAGCGTCTGCGTGCTGATCGGCCCGTCAGGCTGCGGCAAGACCACGACAATGCGGATGGTCAACCGGCTGATCGAGCCGAGTTCGGGGCGCATCTTCGTCGGCGAGCAGGACGTCACCCGGGCCGATCCGGTCGCGCTGCGCCGGCATATCGGCTATGTCATCCAGCAGATCGGCCTGTTTCCGCATATGACGATCGCGCAGAACGTCGCGACCGTGCCCAAGCTGCTCGGCTGGGAGCCTGCGCGGATCAAGGCGCGCGTGGCGGAGATGCTGGAGCTCGTCGGGCTCGCTCCCGCGCAGTTCCTCGCGCGCTATCCGCGCCATCTCTCGGGCGGGCAGCGCCAGCGCGTCGGCGTGGCGCGGGCGCTCGCCGCCGATCCACCGGTGATGCTGATGGACGAGCCGTTCGGGGCCGTCGACCCGATCGTGCGCGGGCGGCTGCAGGAGGAGTTCCTGGCCATCCTGAAGCGGCTGCAGAAGACGGTGATCCTCGTCACCCACGACATCGACGAGGCGATCCGCATGGGCGACGTCGTCGCCATCCTGAAGGATGGCAGGCTCGTGCAGTACGACACGCCCGACCGGCTGCTGGCGGCGCCGGCCGACGACTTCGTCGCGGATTTCGTCGGCGCCGACCGGGCGCTGCGCCGGCTCTCGCTGGTGCGGGCCGCCGATGCGGTCGAGCCCGGCGCGGCGGCGGACGGCTTTGCGCTGCCCGGCTCGCTCTCGGTCCGGGAGGTGCTGTCGGCGCTGCTGGCCGAGGGCCGCGAGGCGGCAACGATCAGGGCCGAGGACGGGACGGCGCTGGGGCAGATCACGCTCGCAGGGATTCGGGCGCGGAGTGCGGGAACGAGACTGTCCTGAATTGCCCCCCGGCCGTCATCCCGGCCAAAGCGAAGCGGAGAGCCGGGATCCATTCCGGAACGGGTCAGGAATGGATCCCGGATCGGCGCCGCTTCGCGGCTTGTCCGGGATGACCAACAGCTTCAGCAGCCATCGTTTTCGCCTCAGCCCGGCTGGAGGTAGCCGGCGCGATCGGCCGCAGCGGCCTCTTCGACCAGCACGCGGTAGCCTTGCGGCTCGACGGCGGCGAAGCCCGAGATGCGGAGCCGGGCGAGGATCGCGCGTCCCTCATCGTCCTGATTTGCGGCCAGCAGCGCCGCCTGCAACCGCGCGACGATTGCCTCCCCGACCCCGTCCGAGGCCACCAGCAGCGGCATCGGCCGGGGAGCGGTCGTTTCGACGATGCGCAGCCGCGCGGCGGTGTGCGGCTCGGCCGCCCGCAGCAGATCATGGAAGTAGGAATCGAGCGGGCCGATATCGATCTCGTCGGCCAGCAGAGCCTCGATGACGCGGCGTGGTGTCAGCAGCGGGCCGAGGCTCCGCGGATAGAGCGGCCCCCTCGCCTGCCAATGCGGCAGCAGATGCGTGCGCAGCGCGTTGAAGCCCGATTGCGAATGCGCCACCGTCCAGCCGATACGGCTGCCGAAGCTGTCCGCGAGCGTGGCGATGTCGCCGTCGGCCCGCACGACGAGATGGCTCGCATAGAGCGGGCGGCCGTCGCCGGAGGCCGGCACCGGTGCGGCGACGGGCCGCAAGGGGAAGCCACCGCGCGCGAAGGGATAGCCGCAGATGAAGGCGAGCCCGAGATCATCGCGCCGCCAGAGGTCCTCCAGCGGCGCCGGCGCCGCATGGGGAATGACCGTGAGCGGGATTCCAGCCATCGCCGCGATCCGGCCGAAGAGCGCCGTCCAGTTTGCCGCCGTCGCGGCATCGACGGCATACATGCGGGCGTTGGCAATGGGCCTCACGCGTAACGCAACCTCTGGCCGAGGCCCATGGTCTTCGCCTTCTCCAGCATGAAAAGGCCGAGCGCGATGTCCGAGAGCGACAGGCCACGATGCCAGAACAGGATGGTCTCGTCCTCGCGCTCGCGGCCGGGCTTCAGCCCGGCGACGATCTCGCCCATCTCGGCATGGAGGGTCGCTTCCGAGAGCTTGCCGGCCTCGACATGGGCGCGCAGGCTGCCGAAGGGGCCGCCCTTGCACTGGCCCCAATCGTCGACGACGAGCTTGTCCATGATGTCGGTCAGCGACAACTCGACCGCGCTCATCGTGCCATAGGGCACGACGAGGGCGCCGGGCTTGATCCATTCGGTCTTCAGCATCGGCTCCGGCGCGTTCAGCCTGGAGGCCTCGACGACGATGTCGGCGCCCTCGACGCAGCTCTGCCAGTCCTGCGTCACAACCACGCGCTTGCCGAGATCGGCCGAAAGGCGGGCCCCGAAGGCCTCGCGGCTTTCCGGGCGGCGCGAATGGACCCGGATCTCGTCGAAATCGAACAGGGAATCGAGCAGCCGGACGTTCCAATAGGCGGTGCCGCGGGCGCCGATATGGCCCAGCACCTTGGACCCTTTGCGGGCAAGGTATTTCGCGCCAATGGCGGTGATCGCGCCGGTGCGCATGTCGGTGAGATGGCTGCCGTCGACGATCGCGGTGGGGACGCCGGTCATCGGGTCCATCAGCAGCAGCAGGCCCATCTCGGAGGGCAGGCCCTGCTTGTAGTTGTCGACGAAGTCGCCGATCACCTTGACCCCGGCCCGGTCGATCGGCGCGCGGAAGGCGCCGCGCAGCACGTTGAAATGGCCGTTCGCGCCGGCCTTCGGCATCAGATGGACGCGCGGCTCGATCTCGGTCTGGCCGCGCCCCTGCGCGGCAAGACCGGCCTCGACGGCGGCAATGATCTCCGCATCGGTGAGCTTCAGAGCCTCGACGTCGAGCGCGTTGAGGAAGTCGATATAGAGCGGCGGGTGGGACACGCGGCAGACCTCGGCGACGGTTCGGGGGCAGATGACGCCCGACACTACACGCCCCTCGTCCGCCGCAACGGGCTTTTGTAAGCCATGCGGATCAATGGCGGCCGGGGGGCGGCCGCGTCGCCATCCGAGGCAACGCCCCATGCCATGTTGCCGGCACGCAACGAGGCCCCGCAAAGCCCTTTGGATCGCACCGATGTGATGTGGCCCGGATTGCGCCTGCGCCCGGACTCTGACAGAAAATTGAGGAGATGTTGACGTTTTCGCGTCAGCTTTTTGTCGCATCTTCCTTCTTGCCGCCGCCCGAGGTCCCGATGAACCGCTTCTTCCGTATGGCCACGTTGAGTGGTCTTGGCCTGCTCGCTCTCGCGACCACCGCCCGCGCCGAGATCGACCCGCTGACGCGCCAGCCGCTGTTCGTGTTCGAAGATCCGGCCAAGGCGCAGGCGACGGCGATCCCGCGCGAGATCGTCTCCTATGACGGCAAGCAGCGCCCCGGGACGATTGTGATCAACACCAGCGAGCGCCGCCTGTATCTGGTCATGCCGGACGGCAAGGCGATGCGCTACGGTGTCGGCGTCGGCCGCCCCGGCTTCGACTGGGCCGGCTCGCAGAGCATCACCCGCAAGCAGGAATGGCCGACCTGGACGCCGCCGGCCCAGATGCTGAAGCGCCGCCCCGACCTGCCGCGCTTCATGCCCGGCGGCCCGGAGAACCCGATGGGCGCCCGCGCGCTCTATCTCGGCTCGACGCTTTACCGCATCCATGGCTCCAACGAGCCGGAGACGATCGGCCAGGCCGTGTCCTCCGGCTGCATCCGCATGCTCAACGAGGACGTGATCGACCTCTACGAGCGTGTGAAGGTCGGCACCCGCGTCGTCGTCGCGCGCTGAGCCGAGACATCCGCTCCCTTCGCAAGGGCCGTCCTCCGGGGCGGCCCTTTTTCATTGGCGCCCCAGCCTGGCATCCTGCTTGCCTGCGGATGGGCCCGGCCTTCGTCAGGATCGATCATGGACGACATCGTCAACGCCTTCGTACCCGGCACGTTGGTCCCGATCTCCGGGACAGCCGGGGGGCCGCTCGACGGGCTCAGCTTCGCGGTGAAGGACCTGTTCGACGTCGCCGGCCTGCCCACCGGCGGCGGCAATCATGACTGGGCGCTGGCCCATCCCGTCCCCCATCGCCACGGCTGGGCCGTCCAGACCCTGCTCGACGCCGGCGCCCGCTTCGTCGGCAAGACGATCACCGACGAGGTTTCGCTCGGCATCCTCGGCGAAAACGCCTTCGACGGCACGCCGATCAACACCGCCGCGCCCGAACGCGTGCCCGGCGGCTCCTCCTCCGGTTCGGCCGCAGCGGTCGCAGCCGGTCTCTGCGACACTGCGCTCGGCACCGATACGGGCGGCTCGGTGCGCGTGCCCGCCAGCTTCTGCGGGCTCTACGGCATCCGCCCGACGCATGGCCGGGTGGACACGACCGGCATGCTGCCGCAGGCGCCGAGTTCCGACACCACGGGCTGGTTTGCGCGCGATGGCGAAACCTTCGCCCGCGTCTCCACCGCGCTGCTGGGCGAGGCACCGGGCGCACTGCCGACGCGGCTGCTGATCGCGACGGATGCCTTCGCCTTCGCCGATCCGGAGGTGACTGAGGCGCTGCAGCCCATGGTCGCGCGGCTGATCCGGATCGTCGGTGAGGTCCGCGAGGAGATCATGGCGCCGCAGGGCCTGTCCGTCTGGGCGCGGGCGCAGCGGACGCTGCAGCCGGTCGAGGCCTGGAACACCTTTCGCCAGTGGGTCGAGACCGCCAATCCGCGCATGGCCTTCAGCGTCGCGGCGGGCCTGCTCAACGGTGCAAGGATGGCGGAGGGCGAGCGGCAATGGGCGGAGATGATGCGGCTGGAGGCGCGCGCGCGGCTGCGCCAGCTGCTGCCGCCGGGCACCATCCTGTGCCTGCCGACGACCGCCTTCCCGGCGCCGCTGCGCGGGCTCTCGCAGCCTGTGCTGCAGCCGCTGAAGGACCGGATCAGCTGCCTCTGTGCGCAGGGCGGGCTCACCGGCTCGCCGCAGGTCAGCCTGCCCGGCGCGACCGTCAACGGGGCCCCCGTCGGCCTCTCCATCATCGGTGGGCGCGGCTCGGACGCCACGCTGATCGCCGTCGCCCGGGCCATGGGAGCCGCCGCATGACCGACTTCACCCCCAACCGGCCCGACATCGTCGCCGAGGTCTCGGCGCTGTTCGAGGCCTATGAGCAGGCGCTGATCGACAAGAACGTCGACGTGCTCGACGCGACCTTCTGGAACAGCCCGCACACGATCCGCTACGCGCTACACGAGAACGGCTACGGCTTCGACGCGATTCACGCCCACCGCGTCGCGCGCCCGCCGGGTCCCGGCATCAAGGAAAAGCGCATCCGGCTGGAGATCCTGACGCTGGGCCGCGACATCGCCACCGTGAACCTCGAGTTCAAGGTGCGTGGGCGCGACCTGATCGGTCGGCAGAGCCAGAGCTGGGTCCGCTTTCCGGAACTGGGCTGGAAGGTGATCTCCGCCCATGTCTCGACCATGGACGGGCCGAAGCTCTACTGAGCCGCCGCTTCGCGTCTCAGATGATCGCGTGGCGGATTTTTGCCGAAACCCACTCGCTGACGACCACCGTCCCCAGGATAACCAGCAGCAGCAGGGTGACCTGGGGCCAGGCCAGGGTGTTCAGCGAGCTTTCGAGATTGACGCCGATGCCGCCGGCTCCGACCAGCCCGAGCACCGTCGCTTCGCGGATGTTGATGTCCCAGCGGAAGACGCTGATGCCGGCGAAGGCCGGCGTGATCTGCGGCCAGATGCCCCAGGCCAGCACCTGCTGCGGCGAGGCGCCAGTGGCGCGGATCGCCTCGACGGGCTCGATATTGATCTCCTCGATCGCCTCATAGAGCAGCTTCGCAATGAAGCCGATCGAGCGCAGCGCGATCGCCAGGATGCCGGCGAGCACGCCGGGACCCAGGATCGTCACCAATACAAGCGCCCAGATGATCGCGTTGATCGAACGCGAGGAGACGATGATCAACAGGCCGACCGGGCGAACGAACCTGGCGCTCGGCGTGGTGTTGCGCGCGGTGAGGAAAGCCAGCGGCACCGCCACCGCGACCGCCAGAAGCGTGCCCAGCGTCGCCATGTTGATCGTGTCCCAGAGCGGCTTCCAGACCGCGCTCATATAGGACCAGCGCGGCGGCCACATCCGCGAGCCGATATCGGCCGCCTGTCGGGGCGCATCCAGCACGAAGGCCCAGATCGTGTCGCGCGTCATCACCTGCCAGGTGAAGACGAAGAGCAGGAGCAGGGCGAACCAGCCGGCATAATGCAGCCACTCGGCCCGGCTGGTGCGGCGCTGCCAGAGTTTCGTGCCGTCCTGTGCGATCGAGACCGGCATCACTGCACCTTGGCGCGGATGAAGCCGGATGCGTATTCGCAGGCCAGCACGATGCCGATGATGATCAGCAGGATCGCGGCGGCGCTGTCGAACTCGTAGCGGTCCATCGCCGTGTTGAGCGTCGCTCCGATGCCGCCGGCCCCGACGATGCCGACGACGGCCGACTCGCGGAAGTTGATGTCGACCCGGTACATCGACAGGCCGATGAGGCGCGGCGCGACCTGCGGCAGCACCGCATAGACCAGAACCTGCCACCAGCCGGCGCCGGTGGCGCGGATCGCCTCCAGCGGGGCGGGGTCGATGTCCTCGATATCCTCGGCCAGCAGCTTGGCCAGGAAACCGATCGTGGCGAAGGCGAGCGTCAGGAAGCCGGCGAAGGGCCCGAAGCCGAACAGCACGACGAGGAAGATCGCGATGATGACCTCCTGCAGGCTGCGCGCGACCGCGATGAACGCGCGGCAGAAGGCATAGACCGGGAGCGGCGCAATGTTGCGAGCGGCCCCGATGCCGAAGGGCACCGACAGGATAATGCCGACGATGGTCGAGGTCACCGTCATCGTCAGGCTCTCGAGCAGGCCGGCCTGGATGTCGTCCCAGCGCGAGGTGAAGTCGGGCTGGAGGAAGCCGGCGAAGAGGCGGCCGGCACGCACGACGCCTTCCGACATCCGGGCCCAGTTGAGCTCGACCGTGCCGAAGGCGACCACCAGATAGAGCGCGACGCCGCCATAGATGGCGTAGCGAAGAACCGGATTGGCGATCAGCGGCGGCGGCGTCCAGCGCCGGGAGACCGCGCTCATGCGGTCACCATCGGCGTGTCGCGGAGGAGGATGGCCGGCGCGATGGCGGCGGCCTGCTCGTCCTCCTCTTCCTCGGCCTTGCGGATCGTCGCGGTCCAGTCCTCGGCGCCGTAGATCTCGGTCAGGACCTCGGGTGTCAGCCCGTCGGGCGGCCCGTCGAAGACGACCTTGCCCTTGCGCAGGCCGACGATGCGCTGGACGAACATCTGCGCCAGGGCGACGTCATGGATGTTGACGATCGCCGCCAGATTGCGCTCGGCGCAGAGCTCGACGATCAGCCGCATGATCTGGCGCGAGGTCTTGGGATCGAGGCTCGCGGTCGGCTCGTCGACCAGCAGCAGGTCAGGCTCCTGCACCAGCGCACGGGCGATGCCGACGCGCTGGCGCTGGCCGCCCGAAAGCGCATCGGCACGCTTGTCGATATGCTCGGTCAGGCCAACGCGCTCCAGCACCGCGAAGGCGCGGTCGATATCGGCCTGCGGGAAGCGCCGGAAGAAGGAGCGCCAGAAACCGACATAGCCGAGCCGCCCCGACAGCACGTTTTCCATCACCGAGAGCCGGTCGACCAGCGCGTATTCCTGGAAGATCATCCCCATGCGCCGGCGCGCCTGGCCGAGAGCCCCGCGCGAGAGCCGCGACAGATCGAGATCGCCGAGCCTGATCGTGCCCTGGCTCGGCTCGACGAGCCGGTTGACACAGCGGATCAGCGAGGATTTGCCCGCGCCCGACGGGCCGATCAGGCCGACGACCTGACCGGCGGGAACCGTCAGGGTGACGTTCTCAAGCGCAAGATCGCCGGTGGCGTAGCGCTTGGTCAGGTTCTCGATGACGAGCATGCCGGCCTCCAAAACGGGGCCGGCCGCGCGAAAGCGCGGCCGGTGATCAGTCGGACGTGAAGGCTTACTTGCAGGCGTAGCTGACGTTCATCGCCTTATCGATCTGCCGCACGACCTCCCAATGGGTCTTGAAGGTGATCGGCATGAACTTCTCCTGCGGCGGCTGCGACTTCTCGAATTCCTTCAGAAGATCGCTGCCTTCCCAGTTGAAGCTGAAGAAGGCTTCCTTGACCTTGGCCGCAAGCTCGGGCTTCAGGTTGTAGACATAGCCGTAGCCCGTGGTCGGGAAGGTCTGCGACTTGTAGATCACCTTGGTCGCGTCGGGCTTGATGACGTTGCGGGCGATCATGCGGGCCTTGACCGAATTGGCGATGGCCGCGGCCGGGTAGTCCTTGTTGGCGACGCCGATGATCGAGTTGTCGTGCTTGCCGGAGAAGACCGGCTCGTAATCCTTCTTGGCCTCCATCTTGAACTCCTGCGCGAGCAGGGCCGACGGAGCCTTGAAGCCGGAATTGGACGTCTCCGAGGTGAAGGCGAGCTTCTTGCCCTTGATGTCCTCGATCTTCTCGATACCCGAACCCGGATAGGTGATGATTTCCATCTCGTAGCCGAACTCGTCCTTCTTCGAGGCCATCATCGCGAAGGGCACGAAACCGGAGCAGGCGACGGCGATCGGGTTCGAACCGGTGTTGAAGCCGGCGACATGCAGGCGGCCGGCGCGCATCGCCTCGATCTGGGCGGCGTTGCTCTGCACCGGGAAGAACTGCACCTTCTTGCCGGTCACCTTTTCCATGTGCTTGAGGAAACCGTCCCAGACCTTGGCATAGACGGCGGGATCCTCGACCGGGGTGTAGGCGAAGATCAGCGTCGGCGGGTCGATCAGTTCGGCCGGGTTCGTCGGCGCGTCGGCGACCATGTCGCCATCGGCATCCTTGAAGCGCGGGTCCAGCGCGGCGGCGCCGCCGACCGACAGGACAAGGGACAGCGCAGTGGCGCCGACGAAGGTGGCCAGTGTCTTCAAGAGGCTCATGGTCATCTCCCGATCAGGTTAACGTCCCGGCGTTGGTGTCGGCTGTCGATGACAGTTGAATGACAAAACCGTCGCAAACGCCAAAGAGCGCCCGGCCCTGCCGCTGCACTGTCAGCGGCGGCGCAGCGGCTCGCGCGAGAGGCCCTGCGCCTCCAGCGCGTCGCAATAGGCCTGCATCTTCGCCTCGCCCGTCTCACCGAGCTCGCGCAGATAGTCCCAGCCGAAGATGCCGGTGTCGTGCATGTCGTCGAAGGTCAGCTTCACGGCATAGTGACCGACCGGCTCGACCTTGAGGATCTCGACCTCGCGCTTACCCGGGATGGTCTTCTTTTGCGTCGGGCCATGGCCCTGAACCTCGGCCGAGGGGCTTTCGACCCGCAGCAGTTCCGCGGCCAGCGCATGGCTCGCCCCGTCGTCGAATGAGACATGCAGGGTGCGGCGGTCCTTCGAGAGACGGATCTCGGTCGGCCAGGACGACATGATGGGGCTCTCCGCTGGCGGGGCGCGACGATCGCCGCGCTTGACCTCGGCGGTTGCAATGCCAATGTCTGCGGTTCAACGCAATGCCGGGTTGAGCGGCGCGCCGCCGCAGACCCGGTGACCGAACGGACGGACGCAGATCGTGCTCCTCGACAGCTCCTCGCCAGATGCCGCCGCACGGACGGGTATCGCGCCTCTGGCGCGGCCCGTGCTGACCGACCCGTTCGGCCGCGACATCTCCTATCTGCGGATCTCGGTGACGGATCGCTGCGATTTCCGCTGCGTCTACTGCATGTCCGAGGACATGACCTTCCTGCCGAAGCGCGACCTGCTGACGCTGGAGGAGATCGACCGTCTCGCAACGGCCTTCATCGCAAGGGGCACGCGCAAACTGCGCCTCACTGGCGGCGAACCGCTGGTGCGGCGCGACGTGATGAGCCTGTTCCGCTCGCTCTCTCGCCATCTCGCGTCAGGCGCGCTGGAGGAGCTGACGCTGACCACGAACGGCTCGCTGCTCGACCGCTATGCGCAGGAAATGGCCGATTACGGCGTGCGGCGGATCAACGTCTCGCTCGACACGCTCGACCCCGACAAGTTCCGCCAGATCACGCGCTGGGGCGATCTCGACAAGGTGCTCGGCGGCATCGCGGCAGCCCGCAAGGCCGGGATGCGGGTCAAGATCAACGCGGTCGCGCTGAAGGGCGTCAACGAGGACGAGATCGAGAGCCTGATGGTTTGGGCGCATGGTCTCGGCATGGACCTGACCCTGATCGAGGTGATGCCGTTGGGCGAGATCGAGCCCGGGCGGATCGACCAGTTCCTGCCGCTCTCGGTGGTGCGCGCCCGGCTGATGGACCGCTACAACCTCGTCGAGGATCCCTACCGGACCGGCGGGCCGGCCCGCTATGTCCGGGTGCAGGAGACCGGTGGGCTGATCGGCTTCATCACGCCGTTGACGCACAACTTCTGCGAGAGCTGCAACCGCGTGCGGCTGACCTGCACGGGCACGCTCTATATGTGCCTCGGCCAGGAAGACGCCGCCGATCTGCGCGCACCGCTGCGCGCCTCCGCCGACGACGCGCTGCTGCACAGGGCGATGGAAGAGGCGATCGCGCGCAAGCCCAAGGGCCACGACTTCGTCATCGACCGCCGCCGTGCGAAACCCGCCGTCGGGCGGCATATGAGCGTCACCGGCGGCTGAAGGCCGATCAGGCCGTTTTTGCTTCCCAAAGGTCAGGTTTGGCGCGCTTTTTCGCGCGCAACGGCGCCTTGACGCCCCCCGCCAAAGGTCCGACGGTTGCGGAAGGGTAGAGGTTGCGAGCGTTTGATGATCAGGAGACTGCTGTTCCGGCTGGGGGCGATCGGACGATCCGTCCGGCGCTTCGTGGTCGACCTGCAGATCGCACAGCTGGCGATCATGGCGCTGCGCCTGTGGCCGCGCCTGACGCTGCTCGCCGTCATGGTCGGCCTGCTGTGCGGCCTCTGCTTCGTCCTGGCGGGCCTCTGCGCCCGTAGCGTGCATCTTACCCTGTCGCCGGCCTCCCCCAGCGGACTCGGCGCGGCGATCGGGGCCAGCCTGGCCGGTGTGCTCGTCCTCGAACTCGCCGCCTACGCCGCGACGGCCGCCATCGCGGCGCTGCTGCAGGTCGCCCGCGAGGTCGGCCGCCACCGCAGCGCGGTGCTGCTCGCGTTCGCGACCCTCCTGGCGGTGGCCACCGCGATCGCCCTGCTGCGCGACGACGCCGCGCTGCGGGCCGATGGCCTCGCGGTCTTCGCCATCACCGCGCTGCTGCTGGCGCTGACGATCTGGTTCGAGCGCTGCTATCGCAACCCGGCCCGGCCGGGATTCCGCGATTTCCATGTCGACATCGTCGAGGCGCGGCGCTTCATCAACCGAGGCGGCCATGGCCTCTGAGCGCAGTCCAGGCGGGGCGCTGCCGCCGATCACGGCCCACCATCTGGCGGAGGTCGTCGGGGCCGGCCGCCACGGCGCCGCCGATGCGCTGGAGAACCAGCCCGCGCCCGCCTCCGCCGTGCCCTCGCAGACGGAAATGACGCTGCTGGCGCGCGTGATCGAGCTGTTCACGGCGATCCGCCAGGAGGCCTCGGCGACCCTGAACGGCCTCCAGGCCGAGATCGCCGCAAGGCGGGAAGCCTTCACGCAGGAGCGCTATGAGGGCCGCATCCGCTCGATCGAGGCCTCGATGCGCGCCTTGCTCAACCGCCATGGCGGGGAACTGGAACAGCGTGTCTACGATGCGCTGAAGGCCAAGCGCGAATACGAGTACTTCAACTACATCCACAAGCGCACGGCCGACCCCAAGGTCGACAAATGGCAGTTCATCCTGCTGTTCCTGATCGTGCCGCTGACGCTGGAGAGCCTGCTCAACGGCAATTTCTTCGCGGAAGCGAGCGAGTTCGGCCTGGTCGGCGGGGCGGCGACCGCCGTCATCATCTCCGCGCTCAACATCGCGCTCGGCTTCCTCGTGGGCTTGTGGCCAGCGCGCTACTGCCAGCATGTGCGCGCCTCGCACCTGTTCTGGGCGCTGCCCGCCTATGTCGGCCTGATCGTCCTGATCGTGATGTTCAACCTCGCCGTCGGGCACTATCGGGAGATGCTGATCGCGACGCCCGATGCGCGTTCGCTCCAGGTGCTGCCGCGGCTGCTGGAGAGCCCCTTCGCCATCGCCGAGCTGAAATCGGCGGCGCTCGTCATCATCGGCTGCATCGTCGCCTTCGCCGCGGCGGTAAAGGGCTATTCCGCCTTCGGCAGCTATCCGGGCCATGGCAGCGCCTATAAGCGCTGGCGGCAGCGCTGGGAGGCGGTCGAGGAGGAGCGGCGCCGTCTCGATGTCGCGCTTTTGCCCGAGCTGGAAGCCCTGCGCTCGCGCATCGATGGCTTCAAGGAGGATTGCGCCCGCGAGAGCAGCCGCCTCCAGGGCTCCAAGGCGGCGGCCGAGGAGGCCCGCGACCTCTATGCCGCGCGGCTCGGCCAGCTGCGCGCGGCCAAGGATGCCGCCCTGATGCAGTATCGCGAGGCCAATCTGCGGGTGCGGACCGACATGCCGCCGGCCTATTTCTCGCAAACCCTCAACGTCACCGAGATCGACCAGCCGACGCCGCTGGCGGAGTATGTGGCGCTGCGAGGACTGATCGACGATTTCGAGCGACAGCTCGCCACCATGCCGGCGCTGGTAGAGGCGAAGCTGCGCGAGCAACTCGCCCTCGTGCGCGGCCTCGATCTCGCCGGCGAGATCGAGCGACTGAAGGCGCGGGCCGCCGAGGCCGGGCGCGACGCCTTCGAGCAGGATGAGGCGACGCGGCGACAGATCCATGCGGACTTCGCCGCCATTGCTCGCGACACTTCTCGTCAGGGATCCGAACCACACCGTCACCCCGGACGCAGCGAAGCGGAGCTCCGAGATCCATCATAGGGCCTTGCGCTCCATGATGGATCACGGAGCAAGCCCGGGCTGACGCCCGGTGTTTCCGAGGATTGAAGGACTGAGACAGAAGCCATGAAGAGCGAAAGCTGGGCGATCGTCGCCTCGGTCCTGGCGGGCGTCGCGCTGGTCGGCTTCTTCGCCGCGCCGTCGCTGCTGAAGGGCCCGCCGCGCGACAACGATTCGCTGTGCATCAAATCCGGGGCCGTCGGCCACACGCTGGTCCTCGTCGACAAGAGCGATCCGTGGAGCGAGGTCCAGGCCGGGCGCCTGAAGCGGCTGGTCAAGCAGATCGGCGACGGCCTGCCCGCGGACCGGATGCTCTCGATCTATGTCTTCAACGACGCCTTCGAGCCCGGCTTCCCGCCGCTGCTCTCGCTGTGCAACCCCGGGCGCACCGCGAGCGAGCTGATCGGCAATCCGCGGCGCGACTACATCCGCTGGGTGGAGAAGTTCGGACGGCCGCTCGACGAGGCGCTGGCGGTGCTGACGCAGCCGGCCAAGGGCAATCTCTCGCCGATCGTGGAGGCGGTTGGCGATGTGGTGTCGCGCCCCGAGACGCGGGTCCGCGAGGGCGACAAGTCGCTCGTCCTGGTCTCGGACATGCTGCAGAATTCGGGGCAGTTCTCGGTCTTCGGCAGCAATCCGGCGATGCGCGATCCCGAACGCCTCAAGCGCCTCGTCAGCAAGGTCTGGCAGGAATCCGGGGCACGGGACTGGAAGCTCCAAATCCATCAGGTTCAGGGCGTCTACGATCCGACGCGGCTCGAACAGGCGAGCACGCTCTGGCAGCAGGCGCTGCGCGGCACCGGTGTCGCCTTCGTCTGGGAGCGGCTCTGAGCGGCGGGCGGCCCGAGCGCCCCGTCTACATCCCGTAGGCCATGCGCACGCCGCCCCAGTGGCGGCCGTTGACGCGCACGGGAGCATCGACCTCGCGCACGATCTCAAGGACACCGCCGCCCATGTCGCGCAGATAGGACTGGACGAGGAAGGGGCGGACGGAGCGTGCCGCCGCGATGCCGGCGCGATCGTCGAAGATGCGCCGGTTGCGGGAATGCGCCGCGTTCCAGACCGGATCGCCCGGCCGCTGCGGCAGCGCATAGGCCGCGTTGTGGACGGGAATGAAGCCGTTGCGGTCGATCGCAACGGTAAAGAGCAGCCGGGAATCGGACGCGCAAATGCGTGCCAGCAGCGGCGGCAGGATTTCCTCGAGCACCGGCAGGGCGCGGTTGCGATATTGCTGCGGATCGGTCTCGGCGATGGCGACGTAATCAGCATCGAACAGATCGCCCTCGCTCAGTCGGGCGCGCGCCAGGGCCTCCGAGAACAGGGCCTCGACGGCGGCGGCGAAGGCATGGGTGCGCTCAATCAGCGGCCGATAGCCGCTCTCGGTCCGCTCGAGCAGTTCGTCGAGCAGCCGGGCGTGCTCGAAGACCTGCTTTTCGAAGGCCATGTGCAGGCCGAGATCGCTGATCGCCGCCAGCCGGCAGGGCATCGGCGGCAGATCCGCGATGGCGAGACTGCCTGTCAGGCCGGGCACGAACGCGTCCTGCCCGGGACGGGCGATCAACGCGCCGCCACGGCCGATGTCGATCGTCCGGCTGCCGACGTGAAGGGTGCCGAGCCGGAGCTCGACCGGATGCTCGGCGGGAAAACGGTCATGCCGGCGCCGGTCGGCGAAGGAGGAATGCCGCAAGGTCGGGATGAAGCGGCGCAGCAGTCCGCCGGCCAGGCTGGCGCCCCGGGCCGTCGCCCTGCGGGCGCTCTCGCTCTCGCTCTCGGTCGCGGCCGACAAGGCGACGCGGGCAATCTCCGCCACGCGCTCGGCGACGGTCTCGACGAAGCGGGCCGTCTCGCCGGCATTGCGCGACAGCTCGGCGGTGGCCGCCGCCTGCTCCTGCGAGGCGTGGCCGATGGCGGCGATGACGGGATTGACGTCGCGCACCATCTGCAGCGCATCGGTCACGATCGCGGCGGACCCATGCGCCGCCTGGGTCAGCCGGTCGACGCGGTTGCGGATATGGTCGACCGCCTCGCGCACCTCGACGGACAGGACCTTGACCTCCTGCGCGACAACGCCAAAGCCGCGGCCGGCCTCCCCCGCCCGGGCGGCCTCGATCGATGCGTTCAGGGCGAGCAGATTGGTCTGGCGGGCAATCTCGGCGATCGAATCGACGATGCCGCGGATCTCGGCGGTGGCCATAGCGAGACCCGTCATCATCCCCGTCGCCTCGCCGGCGCGGATCGCGGCCGCGTCGAGGCGCTCGCGTGCAAGCCTCATCGAGCAGCCGATCTCCTCGGCGGATTCCGAGACCTGCCGCGAGGCGGTCACCAGCGCGGCGGAGTTGGCGCTGGCGGTTGCCGTGGCCTCGCTCATGCTCAGGACGCTGTCGTGAATCGCGCCCGAGCGCGTCTCGGATTGCGTCGAGAGCTGTTCGGCGCGGCCGAGATCGGCGGCCAGCCGCCGCATCGCCGCCACGACATCCTGCTCGAGCACGGAGACGGCTTCGCGATCGGCGAGGGTGACGAACTCGGCGGGGGGCGGCGCGGATGCGGGATGTGCCGCCATGGCCGCCACAGGCCCAGCGGTGCTCGCTTGGCTTCGACGGCTCAGCCAGCGTCGAACCCTGCCCTGCATCAGTCCATCCAGTCCCCCGCGCCTCAGTTCCTTATGGTTCATCAACGTTAAGAAAGACTGACCATTGTGTCGGAGGCGGTGCCCGGACGCGCTGGCGAGCATGGACCACCCCGGCCTGTGCCTGTAAGCCTCCGGAACCGGCGCTTCGTCCGCGTACCGGTCCCCTCGTCCTCTTTCCCGCTTTCCAGCGAGCGCCGAGATGAACAGCAACAGCTATGACGTGATCGTCGCGGGTGTCGGCGCCATGGGCTCGGCGGCCTGCTGGCATCTCACGCAGCGCGGCCTGCGCGTGCTGGGGCTCGAGCGCTTCGACCTCGGCCACAGCATGGGCTCCTCGCACGGGCTGACGCGGATCATCCGGCTGGCCTATTTCGAGGGCTCGAAATATGTGCCGATCGTGCAGCGCGCGCATGAGCTCTGGCAGAAGACGGGCGACGAGGCCGGGCTCAAGCTGCTGCACGTCACAGGCTCGCTCGATCTCGCGCCGGCAGGCTCCGGCCAGGTCGAATCCTCGCTGCAATCCTGCCTGGACCATGGGCTCGCGCACGAGCAGCTCGACGGCCAGGAGATTGCGCGGCGGTTCCCGGGCTTCTCGCTCCCGGCCGGCCATATCGGGCTGTGGCAGCCCGGCGGCGGCTTCGTCGCCTCCGAGAAGGCGATCTTCGCCCATGTCGGGCTCGCCCAGTCGCGCGGCGCCGAGATCCGCACCAACGAGCCGATGCTCGACTGGACGCCGACCGCCGATGGCGGGGTGACGGTCAGGACGGCGCGCGGCACCTACAGCGCCGGGCGGCTCGTCATCACATCGGGCGGCTGGATCGCCGACGCGGTGCCTTCGCTGGCCCGGACGGTGACGACGGTGCGCCAGGCGATCGGCTGGTTCACCACACGAAAGCCCGAACTCTACCGCGAGGGCGCCTTCCCGGTGTTCATCCTCACGGTCGAGGAAGGCAATTTCTACGGCTTCCCGCTCTATGAGCATCCCGGCTTCAAGCTGGGCGGGCCGCATTTCGGGCGCGAGCCGATGGACCCGCGCGAGGACGACCGCGCGCCGAGCCCCCGGCAGGTCGAGCTGATCCGCGCCTGCCTCGCTCGCTATCTGCCGGATGCGGCGGGCGAGCCGCTGACGCTGAAGGGCTGCCTCTACAGCGTGACGCCGGACGAGGATTTCATCATCGACAGCGTGCCGGGCGTGCCGCAAGCGGTCTTCGCCTCGTGCTGCTCCGGGCATGGCTTCAAATTCGCCAGCGCGATCGGCGAGATCCTGGCCGATCTCTCCGACAGCGGCCGCTCGCGCTTCGACCTCGCGCCCTTCTCGCTGGCACGCTTCGCGGCCTGAGACGAAAGAAACCAGCCGCGTGGCCAGCCCCGAGCAGAACCGACGCGGAATCATCGCCATGCTGGCCGCGATGGCGCTGTTCGTCTGCAACGACGCGCTGATGAAGCTCGCCCGCGAAGTCTATCCGGCGGGCCAGGCGATCACGCTGCGCACCGGATTCGCGGTGCTCATCGCGCTGGGCCTCGTCCTGGCCTTCCGGGAGGGCGGCAAGCTGCGTCTCGCGCTCCGGCCGATCGTGCTGCTGCGCGGGCTGATCGATGCCGGGGTGACGCTAACCTTCATCTGGGCGCTCGCCGAGATGCCGCTGGCCGACGTCACCGCCATCCTGCTGGCATCGCCGATCATCATCGTCGTGCTCGCGGTGGTGCTGCGAATCGAGCGCGTCGGCTGGCGCCGCACCGCCGCGGTCTTCGTCGGGTTCTGCGGGGTGCTGGTCGTGCTGCGGCCGGCCACCGATTCCTTCAACGCCGCGGCCCTGGTCGCGCTGGCGAGCGCCTGCCTCGCCGCCGGCCGCGACCTGCTGACGCGCAAGATCGGCAACGAGATCCCTTCCACCGTGATCGCGCTGATGACGACGGCCATCGTCGGGGTCGTGGCCTGCGGCTACGGGCTGCTGGAGGTCTGGCAGCCGGTCTGGCGGCGCGAGACGTCCTATGTCGCCGCCGCGGCCGCGCTGATGGCCGCCGGCAGCATCTGCATCATCAGCGCCTATCGCAACACGGATGTCGGCGTGGTCTCCGGCTATCGCTATTCGGTCGTCATCCTCGCGGTGATCATGGGCTATCTGGTCTGGGGTGAGGTGCCCGACCCGATCGCCGGGCTCGGCATCGCGATGATCGTGGCGAGCGGGCTCTACACCATGCACCGCCAGCAGGTGGTGCCGCAGTCGCAGCTCAAGCTGCCGAGCACGCCCCCGCCATGAGCGCCAGCACCCCGAAGCCGACCCTGACGGTGCTGGTCGCGATGTCGGCCCTGCAGCCGATCGCGCTCAACCTGCTCGCGCCGGCGGCGCCGGCGCTCTCGCGCCATTTCGGCTCGAGCTATGCCACGATCCAGCTCGCGCTGACGCTGTTCCTGGTCGCCGTCGCCCTGACCCAGCTCGTCAGCGGGCCGCTCTCCGACCGCTTCGGACGGCGTCCCTGCGTCAATGCCGGCATCGCGCTGTTCATCGCCGGCTCGGCGCTGGGCGCGCTGGCACCCTCGATCGAGATCCTGCTGCTGGCGCGCATCCTGGAGGGGGCCGGCTCCGGCTCCGTCTTCGCGCTCTCGCGCGCGATCATCCGCGACACAGCCAACCGGGACGAGGCCGCCAGCCAGATCGCCACCGTGACGATGGTGATGGTGGTCGCCCCGATGATCGCGCCCTGGCTCGGCGGGCAGATCGAAACCGCCTTCGGCTGGCGGATGATCCTGTGGTTCATGACCGTCAGCGGCGTGATCGTGCTCTTGCTGACCCTGGTGAAGCTGCCCGAGACAGCACCGAATCTGGGACTGCGCACGCCGCTGCTCGGCGTCTTCCGGGCCTTCCCGACGCTGATCGTCAACCGCGTCTTCGTGCTCAACGTGATCGCGGTCTCGACCAGCTCGGCCGCCTTCTTCGCCTTCATCGCGGCGGCGCCCTATATCGTCGTCGAGACGATGGGGCACGGCAGCGACACCTATGGCGCCTATTTCATCCTGAACGCGGCCGGCTACATGGTCGGCAACTATGCGATGGCGCGGCTCGTCATGAAGATCG
The DNA here is from genome assembly GCA_943372485.1 of Allobosea thiooxidans. GTDB lineage: Bacteria > Pseudomonadota > Alphaproteobacteria > Rhizobiales > Beijerinckiaceae > Allobosea > Allobosea thiooxidans_A. The sequence goes on along the minus strand of CALRYW010000012.1, from coordinate 33,325 downwards.
GCGCGCCGCGCATGGTCCATCTCGGGCTGGTCATCTCCTCCGTTGCGATGACGGTGGCCGTGCCGCTGTCGCTGAGGGCGGATTGGTCGCCGATCATGCTGTTCCTGCCACTGGCCGTGAACGCGATCGGCAACGGCATGACGATCCCGGGCTCGACCGCGGAGGCACTCTCCGCCCGGCCCGACCTCGCCGGCTCGGCCGCCGGCCTCATGGGCGCGCTTCAGCTCGGCTTCAGCGCTTTGATGACGGTGGCGATCAGCCTCGTCGTGACGATCTGGCCGCCCTCGCTCGTCGTGCTGATGTGGCTGCTGACGATCATCGGAATGATCGCGATCCATCTCGGCCGACGCGCGGCGCAGGGCTGATGCCGCCGCGCCGCGACAGTCCGGCGCTCACTCCTCGAGGCGGGCGATCAGGCTGGAGGTATCCCAGCGGCGGCCCCCGAGCTTCTGGACCTCGGCATAAAACTGGTCGACCAGCGCGGTAACGGGCAGTTGCGCGCCGTTGCGGCGCGCCTCCTCGAGCACGATGCCGAGATCCTTGCGCATCCAGTCGACGGCGAAGCCGAATTCGAACTTGCCGGCATTCATGGTCTTGCCGCGGTTCTCCATCTGCCAGGAGCCGGCGGCGCCCTTCGAGATCACCTCGAGCATGGCCTCGACATCGAGCCCGGCGCGCTTGGCGAAATGGACGCCCTCGGACAGGGCCTGGACGAGGCCGGCGATGCAGATCTGATTGACCATCTTGGTGAGCTGGCCGGCGCCGGCCGGGCCCATCAGCTTGCACATGCGGGCGTAAGCCGCGATCACCGGCTCGGCGCGGGCGTAAGCCTCGGGCTCGCCGCCGCACATCACGGTGAGCACGCCGTTCTCGGCCCCCGCCTGGCCGCCGGAGACGGGCGCATCGACGAAGCCGAAGCCCCCGGCCTGCGCCGCCGCGGCGAGTTCGCGCGCGACATTGGCCGAGGCCGTGGTGTGGTCGACGAAAATCGCGCCCTTTTCCATGCCGGCGAAGGCGCCCTGCTCGCCCAGCGTCACCGAACGCAGATCGTCATCGTTGCCGACGCAGGCGAAGACGATCTCCTGGCCCTTCGCCGCATCGGCGGGCGTCGGCGCCGAAATGCCGGCATGCTGCGAGACCCAGGCCTGAGCCTTCGTCGGGTTGCGGTTGTAGACGGTGACCTCATGGCCCTTGGCCCTGAGGTGACCCGCCATGGGATAGCCCATGACGCCGAGACCGATGAACGCGACTTTGGCCATGTTTCGCTCCGCTTGACTGTTTTTGATTTCGCCATGGGCTTTAGCCTGCGACTGCCCCTCTGCAAAGGCGCGCGGCTGGGCGGCGCATATGCGCGATGACGCGGTGTCGGTTGTGAGCGGCCCGGGATCCGGCTAGGCACCCGGCCATGACGATCTCCAATGACGACGACCTGAAGAGCCTGCAGGACATCGGCCGCATCGTTGCGCAGACGCTGGCCGCCATGGGCCGGGCAATCGAACCGGGCATGACGACCGCCGAGCTCGATCGGATCGGACGGGTCCTGCTGGAGCGGGAGGGCGCACGCTCGGCGCCGGAACTGACCTACGATTTCCCGGGCGCGACCTGCATCAGCGTCAATGACGAGATCGCCCATGGCATTCCCGGCGCGCGGCGGATCGAGGCTGGCGACCTCGTCAATATCGACGTCTCCGCCGAGAAGGCCGGGTTCTATTCGGATACCGGCGCCTCCTTCGCCGTGCCGCCCGTGGCCCGCAGGACGGAGCGGCTCTGCCGCGACGGGCGGCGCGCGCTCTGGGTGGGGATCGGACAGGTCGGTGCCGGCAAGCCGCTGTCGGGTATCGGGAATGCGATCGGCCGCTTCGCCGAGAAGAACGGCTATACGCTGGTGCGCAATCTCGCGAGCCACGGCGTCGGGCGCTCGCTCCATGAGGAGCCGACCGAACTCGCCACCTGGCCGGACCGATCGGAGCGCCGGATGATGCAGAAGGGCCAGGTCTTCACGATCGAGCCCTTCCTCTCGCTGGGCGCGAACTGGGCCGAGAACGGCGACGACCCGTGGACGCTCTATGGCGAGCCGCGCGCACCGACCGTGCAGTACGAGCACACGCTGGTGGCCACCGCCAACGGCGCGATGGTGCTGACGCTGGCGGCCTGATCGCAGTCGCGCAGCCGGCCTCAGCGCAGCGCCATGTGCCGCGTCAGCCTGAGCTCCAGCCGGTCCCAGACGCGGCGGACGATCTCGACCAGCAGCAGATAGATCAGCGCTGCGTAGAGGTAGATCGACAGGTCGAAGGAGCGCGAGAAGGCGAGCCTCGTCGCGCCCATCAGGTCGTACAGGGTCACCAGCGAGGCCAGCGCGCTCGACTTGATCATCACGATCAGCTCGTTGCCGAGGGGGCGCAGCGCCAGGATCATCGCCTGCGGCAGGATGACGTGGCGCAGGCTCGACCAGCGGTGCAGGCCGAGCGCCAGCGCGCCCTCGAACTGGCCGCGCGGGATCGACTGGATGGCGCCGCGCAGGATCTCGGCCTGATAGGCGGCGGTGTTGATCACGAAGGTCAGGAGCGCGCAGTAGAACGGCTCGCGGAAGAACCACCAGAGGCCGAGATCGGTCCAGAACAGGCGGAACTGGCCGAGCCCGTAATAGACCAGGAAGAGCTGGCAGAGCAGCGGCGTGCCGCGGAAGAAGGTGGTGTAGCCGTTGATCAGGACCTGCGCCCAGCGCGGCCCGTAGAGCCGCGCCACGGCGAGGCCGATCGCCAGCACAAAACCGAGCGAGACCGAGATCGCGACGAGCTGGAGCGTCAGCCCGACGCCGGTGGCCATCCGGCAGCCATAGTTCTGCAGGACTTCGCTGCCGACGGCCCAACCCGGATACTCGCACCAATTCATCGCGTCGCGCCCCCGAAGGCGGCGATGCCGCGGTTGGCGCGGGCTTCCATCCGGCCGATGCCCCAGGCCGAGATCATCGAGAACACCAGATAGATTGCCATCGCCGCGCCGAAGAACAGGAACGGCTCCTTGGTCGCGACATTGGCGCGGGTGGTGATGAACATGATGTCCGGCAGGGTGATGACCGAGACCAGCGAGGTCTCCTTCAGCAGCACCATCCAGTTGTTGCCGAGGCCGGGCAGCGCGACGCGGATCAGCTGCGGGAACACGACGAGGCGGAAAGCCTGGCCCTTCGTCAGACCCAGCGCCGCGGCGGCCTCGCGCTGGCCCTTGGGAATCGAATTGAGCGCGCCGACCCAGACCTCGCTGGAGAAGGCCGACAGCACCACGCCGAGCGCGACCATGCCGGCGACGAAGGGCGGCATCGAGAAGGAGCCCGGCAGGCCGAACCAGCGCCAGGCCTCCTGCAGCAGGACCTGGACGCCGAAATAGATGATGTAGAGCGTCAGCAGTTCGGGGACGCCGCGGAAGACGGTGGTGTAGGCCGTGGCCAGCAACCGAAGGACAGAACTCCGCGACCGGGCCCCGAGCGCGACGACGAGCCCGAGCGCGAGGCCGAAGGGCAGGGTCGCGAGCGCGATCGAGATGGTGATGCCTGCGCCTTGCAGCAGCGCGAGGCCCCAGCCGCCATCGCCGAAACCGAGCAGGGCGAACTTGTCGAACATCGATGAGGGGTGCCGGGCCTTTGAGGCGTGAACCGGCGCGGGGAGCCGCGCCGGCCGAGAAGGCAGGACCGATCAGAGAATCGGGATCTTGAAGTACTTGTCGGCGATCTTCTTGTGCGAGCCGTCGGCGATGGTCTCGGCGATGGCCTTGTCGAACAGCGCCTTCAGAGCGGTGTCCTCCTTGCGCACGGCGCCACCGACGCCGGGGCCGTGGATCGTGGCATCGCGGGTGATCTCGCCGATCTTCTTGCAGCAATCCTTGCCCTTGCCGTTGAGGAAATCCTCGAGCGCCAGCGAATCCGCGATGACATAGTCGAGGCGGCCGTTGATCAGGTCGAGATTGGCCTCTTCCTGGGTCGGATAGGGACGGATGGTGGAGTCCTTGTAGTATTTCTCCGCGTAGTTGGTGTGGATGGTCGAACCCTGGACGCCGATCGCCTTGCCCTTCAGGGCAGCCGGCGAGAAATCAGTCGAGGTCGTCGTCTTCGGGCCGATGATCCAGATCGGCGTCTTGGTATAGACCGCCGTGAAGTCGACCCGCTTCTTGCGCTCGTCGGTGGCGTTCATGCCGGCGATGATGATGTCGTATTTGTTGGAGAGCAGCGCCGGGATGATGCCGTCCCAATCCTGCACGACCCAGGTGCACTTCACCTTCATCCGCTCGCAGAGCAGGTTGCCGTAATCGATCTCGAAGCCCTCAAGCTCCTTCTTGGCGTTGAGGTTGTTGAAGGGCGGATAGGCGCCTTCGGTGCCGATCCGGACTTCCTTCCACTCCTTGGCCTGGGCCAGGGCGCCGCTGGCTCCGACGGCCGTCAGCAGCACGGCGGCAATGACTCGTGCGAAACCTTTCATGGTACCTCCCACTGGGTTGGGCCGGCCGGGCTTTCGTGTTCCCGTTATCCGGCTCTGCCCACAGATTGGGCGATAGCGAGGCCCGCCCGCAAGTGGGCGCGCGCAGCTTTTCTGGGCCCGCGCGCCGATTTATGCGGCAAGGTCGCAGAGGGCAGCGGCGGAGTGGAATCCGGCCGTCAGCGCGCGGACCGGGCGCGCTGGTCCAGCAGAGCGACGACCCAGATCAGGAAGCCGGCCAGCGCAAGGCCGGTGCCGACCCAGCCGGTCGAGGTCCAGCCATATCCGGCGGCGATGGCGAGGCCGCCGAGCCAGGGGCCGAGCGCGTTCGCCGTGTTGAAGGCGGAGTGGTTGAGCGCCGCGGCCAGGGTCTGCGCCTCGCCGGCGACATCCATCAGCCGCGTCTGCAGCATCGCGCCCAGACCGCCGCTGGTGCCGATCAGGAAGACCACGATCGAGATCGTCCAGATATTGCCCGCTGCCAAGGGAAGCAGGGCGAGCGCGGCGGCCGTCCACAGCAGGATGCCGCCGATCGAGGGCATCAGCGCCCGGTCGGCGGCCCAGCCGCCGGCGAGCGTGCCTGCCGTCAGGCCGAGACCGAAGATACCGAGCACGAGCGGCACCAACGCCGGCGAGACGCGCGTCACCTCCATCAGCGTCGAGGCCAGATAGGTATAGACCGCGAACATGCCGCCGAAGCCGATCGCACCGATGGCCAGCGTCAGCCAGACCTGCCGGCGCCTGAGCGCGCCGAGCTCCCGCAGCGGGCTCGCCCCCGGCACCACCCGGTCGCGCGGGGCGTAGACGAAGATCAGCGCCATGGTCAGCAGCGCCAGCAGCGCGACGATGCCAAAGCCCCAGCGCCAGCCCAGAACCTGGCCGATGCCGTTGGCCAGCGGCACGCCGATGATGGTCGCGACCGTCAGGCCGAGCATGACCCGCGCGACGGCCTGGGCGCGCCGGTTGGGCGGCGCGATCGAGGCCGCGACGAGGGCGGCCACGCCGAAATAGGCGCCGTGCGGCAGGCCGCTCAGGAAGCGGAAGGCCAGCATCCACTCATAGCTCGGCGCCAGAGCGCTCAGCAGGTTGGCGACACCGAAGACCGCCATCAGGCCGATCAGCAGCGTCCGCCGGGCGATTTTTGCCGCCAGCACCGCGATCACCGGGGCGCCGACGACGACGCCGAGCGCATAGGCGCTGATGACGTGGCCGGCCGTCGGTTCGTCGATGCCAAGACCGACGGAAAAATTGGGCACGAGGCTCATCACCGCGAATTCCGTGGTGCCGATCGCGAAACCGCCCATCGCGAGGGCGAGCATGACCAGGCCGGCATGGTGCTGGCGCGCCTCGCCCGCCTGGCGCGAAGCGGCCGGAAGGGGCGCGCGGGTTTCGGTGGCGCAGGTCATGGTGGCGTGGTCCGGTTCACGGCGGTGCAGCCATCACGCTGCATTGCAGCATCATGCCATAGCCATGCGGTCGCCGGCAGATCAACCGGGCACCCGTCGTCTCACATTCCGTCAGCGCATGGATGGCGCGCCCGGCTCTGGACGGCGGTGCCGTTGTCTCCTACCCAGCTGCCATCCTCCCGACCGGGAGCCCTCCCAGATCGAGTTGCGCCCGTGATCCCCTGGACCCTGCTGGACACGGCCACCCTGCCCGGCGCCGCGGGGCGCGAGTTGCGGCTGAAGCGCCGTGGCGCCGAGTTCTCGATCATGCTCGGCACGATCGAGCTGATGAACAGCCGGCTCAGCGGCTCGGAAGAAGCCCTCGCCACGCTCGTCGCAACGCGGCTGGCGGGACGCCCCAAGCCGCGCGTGCTGATCGGCGGGCTCGGCATGGGCTTCACGCTGCGCGCGGCGCTGGCGAGCTTTCCGGCCGGGGCCGAGATCACGGTGTCGGAGCTGATCCCCGCCGTGGTCGACTGGGCGAGAGGGCCGATGGCGGAGCTGTTCGGCGGCTGCCTCGACGATTCCCGCGTCACGATCGCGGTCCAGGACGTCGGCCGCGTCATCGCCGACGGCGCCGGGCGCTACGACGCGATCCTGCTCGACGTCGACAATGGGCCCGAGGCCCTGACGGTCGCCGCCAATGACCGGCTCTATGAGGATGGCGGGCTCGGCCTGGCCAAGGCGGCGCTACGCCCCGGCGGCATCCTGGCGGTCTGGTCGCAAGGGCCCGACCGCCGCTTCACGGCGCGCCTGCGCCATGCCGGCTTCGCCGTCGAGGAGGTGATGGTGCGGGCCCATCGCGGCAAGGCCGGCGCCCGCCACATCATCTGGCTGGCGCGCAAGACGTGAGCGCGCCGCTCAGGGCCGCCCCTTCCCCAGCGCCCGCGCCTCGGCGATGAGGCAGAGTTCGGTGAAGAGCACCTGTGCTGCACAATGGGCGGTGTTCGAGGTCGCGTCGTATTGCGGGGCGATCTCGACGACGTCTGCTGCGACGATGTCGGCGCCTTTCAGGCCGCGCAGGATGGCGAGCGCCTCGCGCGGGGTCAGCCCGCCGACTTCCGGCGTCCCAGTGCCGGGCGCGAAGGCGGGATCGAGCGAATCGACGTCGAAAGAGACGTAGGTCGGCCCGTCGCCGATCACGGCGCGCGCCTTCGCCATCACGGCGTCGAGGCCGAGCCCATCGACCTCGTCGGCATGGATCACGGTCATGCCGCTCTCATAGGAGAACTCCCAGAGATATTCGGCGCCGCCGCGAATGCCGATCTGAATGACGCGCTGCGGGTCCAGCACGCCGTCGAGCACGGCCTGGCGGAACGGGCCGCCATGGTGGAACTTCGAGCCTTCATAGGGGCCGGACGTGTCGCAATGCGCATCGATATGGACCATCCCGACCGGGCGCCTGGCCCCCACCGCCTTCAGGATCGAATAGGTGATCGAATGGTCGCCGCCGACGGCGAGCGGCGAGACGCCGGCCTCGACGATGGTGCGGAAGGCCGCCTCGATGTCCTCGTGGCAGCTTTCGAGCGAGTAGCGCGAGCGAAAGGGCACGTCGCCGATATCGGCCGCCTTGAGCATGCCCAAGGGCGCGGTGCCCATGACATGGTCCATCGGGCCGATGCGCTCGATGGCGCGCACGGCGCGGGGGCCCAGCCGCGTGCCGGCGCGGTTGGTGACGCCGAGATCCATGGGCAGGCCGATGATTGCCACGTCGAGCCCGCCGAGATCGGGCAGGCCGAGCGCATCGGGGCGGTAGGGCGCGCCCAGAAAGGTCGCAACGTCGGAGAAGGGCCATTTGCGTTTGTCGCCCTTGAACTGGTCGGCCGCGACCCGCGCGAAATCGGGATCGTGGATGTCGGCCCCGCTGGCATCGGCATAGCGCGCCCGGAGTTTCGCGAGTTTCTCCTGGTCCATGATCCCTCCCCTTTGCGGCCCCTCAGGCCGGGCACCGTTCGAGCAGTGTAACGGAACTGCCATGGTAGTCGGCCGACCGATAGCGCTTGTACCCGAGCTTGGCGGCGACCCGGAAGGAGGCGTCGTGGGCGGGATCGATCATGCAGACGCAGCGCCGGTCGCCCTGCGTCGCGGCGAACCATGACTGCGCCGCCAGCGCCGCCTCGGTCGCATAGCCCCTGCCCTGGGCCGCAGCGGCGAGAATCCAGCCGATCTCGGGCGCCGCGTCGAAATCGGGCCCGAGACCCCGGCGGCCGTAGAACAGCCCGACCTCTCCGATGACGGCACCGCCCGCCTTCTCCTCGACCATGAACAGGCCATGCCCGAACAGCGACCAATGTCCGGCCGCGCGCAGCAGGCGCTGCCAGGCCTCCTCGCGATCGAGCGTGCGGCCGCCGACGAAGCGCACGACTGCAGGATCACTGCGCCACGCGTGAAGCGCGTCGAGATCATCGACGTGGGGTGGGCGCAGGCGCAGGCGTTGAGTGTCCAGCATCAGCTGCATTAACCACCTCGGGGAGTGCCCGGCCAAGGGGGCGCACGACCTAGTCGAAAGTTGAATGGGACCGGCCCGAAAAGGCTCGCGAAGTCCGACGCCTTCCTCTAGAAAGCCGAGCAAGTCTCAATGCTTGGCGACGGCGGCTCAACCGCGTCCCACCCATCACGACACTCGGCCCACCGAGTCACAATCGAGGAGATGTCCCGAGATGAAGCGCCGTCAGTTTATCCAGACCGCCACCGCCGGCGCCGCCGCCGCAGCGATCGCCTCCCCCGCCGTCGCCCAGGCCAATCCCGAGGTGAAGTGGCGTCTGGCGTCCTCCTTCCCGAAGTCGCTCGACACCATCTATGGCGGCGCCGAGGTCATGGCCAAGATGGTTTCCGAGCTGACCGACGGGAAGTTCCAGATCCAGGTCTTCGCGGCGGGTGAAATCGTCCCGGCGCTGCAGGCGGCCGACGCCGTGACCAACGGCACCGTCGAGATGTGCCACACCGTGTCCTATTACTATGTCGGCAAGGACCCGACCTTCGCGGTGGCGTCCTCCGTGCCATTCGGCCTGAATGCGCGCGGCCAGAACGCCTGGCTCTTCCAGGGCGGCGGCAACGACCTGTTCAACGAGTTCTACAAGAAGTTCAACATCCACGGCCTGCCCTGCGGCAACACCGGCGCCCAGATGGGCGGCTGGTTCCGCAAGGAGATCAAGACGCCGGCCGATCTTCAGGGCCTGAAGATGCGCATCGGCGGCATCGCCGGCCAGGTGCTCGCCAAGCTCGGCGTCGTGCCGCAGCAGATCGGCGGCGGGGACATCTACCCGGCGCTCGAGAAGGGCACCATCGACGGCGCCGAGTGGGTCGGCCCCTATGACGACGAGAAGCTCGGCTTCTCCAAGGTCGCGCCCTTCTACTATTATCCGGGTTTCTGGGAGGGTGGTCCCACGGTTCACGCCTTCGTCAACCTGGAGAAGTGGAACGCCCTGCCCAAGGCCTATCAGGCCGCACTGACCGCCGCCTGCACCTATGCCAACACCCAGATGCCGGCCCGCTACGACATGCAGAACCCGGCGGCGCTGAAGCGCCTCGTCGGCGCCGGCACGCAGCTGCGCCCGTTCTCGCAGGAGATCCTCGAGGCCTGCCTCAAGGCCTCCAACGAGCTCTACAGCGAGATCGCGGCCAAGAACCCCGAGTTCAAGAAGGCGATCGAGTCCATGACCGCCTTCCGCAACGATCAGTATCTCTGGTGGCAGGTGGCGGAGCTCAGCTTCGACGTCTTCCAGGTGCGCTCGCGCGCCCGCTGATTTCGCCCCGAGGACGCGGGCTTCGCGCCCTCCCCGCGGTGCTGCTCGAAAGCCCGGCTTCGGCCGGGCTTTCTGCGTTTCAGGCCGCGGCGACATCGCCTCCCGGTCCCGATGTGCGCTGAATGCGGCGCGAAGCCCTTCCGGAGCGACAACCATGATTCCAGCGCATGAGATGCATGCATTTTTCGCTTGCGTTGGCGCGCAGACCTGTTTTGTTGACCCGATCGTGATGACCTGGACAGCAGGCACACGGAACGCTCCAAGGGAGGAGAACAAGTATGAAGCGTCGTCACTTTCTGAAGGTCGCCGGGGCTGGTGCCGCCGCCGGCGCGATCGCGAGCCCCGCCATCGCGCAGGCTATGCCGGAGGTCCGGTGGCGGGTGACCTCGTCCTTCCCCAAGTCGCTCGACACGATCTACGGTGCGTCCGAGGTGCTGTCGAAGGCCGTGTCGGAAGCCACCGACGGCAAGTTCCAGATTCAGGTCTTCGCCGCCGGCGAAATCGTGCCCGGTCTGCAGGCCGCCGATGCCGTGACCAACGGCACCGTCGAGATGTGCCACACCGCGTCCTACTACTATGTCGGCAAGGACCCGACCTTCGCCTTCGGCACGGCGGTTCCGTTCGGCCTGAACGCCCGCCAGCAGAACGCCTGGTTCTACCATGGCGGCGGCAGCGAACTGCTCAACGAGTTCTACAAGAAGCACAACATCTACGCGCTCCCCGGCGGCAACACCGGCTGCCAGATGGGCGGCTGGTTCCGCAAGGAGATCAAGACCGTCGCCGACCTGCAGGGCGTCAAGATGCGCATCGGCGGCTTCGCCGGGCAGGTTTTGTCCAAGCTGGGCGTCGTGCCGCAGCAGATCGCCGGCGGCGACATCTATCCGGCGCTGGAGAAGGGCACCATCGACGCGGCGGAATGGGTCGGCCCCGCCGATGACGAGAAGCTCGGCTTCAACAAGGTCGCGCCGTTCTACTATTATCCCGGCTGGTGGGAGGGCGGGGCCTCGCTGCACTTCTTCCTCAACACGGCGAAGTGGGAGGCGCTGCCGAAGCTCTACAAATCCGTGCTGACCACGGCGGCGGGCCTCGCCAATCTCGACATGCTCGCCAAATACGACGCCCGCAACCCCGCGGCTCTGAAGCGCCTCGTCGGCGCCGGCGCGCAGTTGCGGCCGTTCTCGCAGGAGATCCTCGAGGCCTGCCTGAAGGCGTCGAAGGAGGTCTATGCTGAGACCTCGGCCAAGAACGCCGATTTCAAGAAGGTCTATGACGCCATGGCGGCCTTCCGGAACGATGAATATCTCTGGTTCCAGATCGCCGAATACACCTTCGACAATTTCATGATCCGCGCGCGCGCGGCCAATCAGCTCTGACAAGGAGCGACCGGCCGCATCGCGGCCCAACTATCCCCACACCCCGGCCGCAAGGCCGGGGTTTTCGGTTCGGCGGCCCTGTCTCAGTCGTCTGACTTCGACGCTTCGGGCCCAACCCCGATGGTGTTTGCGTGACCGCACTCGACATTGCGGAGTTTCGTCCTGACCGCCATGTGGGCAGGCACCGGTAACCCATCTGACGTGCGCTTCACCACACGCCGCTCCTCTTCAATGCTGATACGCAGGTTGACGGCCCTTGGAGGACCAGCATCTCGTCTTCCGTCAGAGACTGTCCTAACCACCCATGGGGTAAGCTGAGTGGCAAGGGCGCGCGAGCCTGATTTTCTGTGATCGGCACGAACCCGACTCGTCCGTAATAGTTCGGGTCGCCGTAGGTGATGGCAATCTGGATCCCATCGGAGCGCAGCGCCTCTAGCGCGTGGGCGAGCAAGGCCTTCCCAATGCCTTGCCGCTGACGCGCAGGCGCGACCGCCATCGGGGATAACAGGAAGACGATGTGTGGGTCGCCCGCGTAGGTCAGCCGGGTAAAAATTGCCGCACCAATGACAAGGCCCTCATCCTCGGCGCAGAACACGCGAATGTCCTTTGTCGGTGTTTCCGCGAGTAAATCGCGAACCAAGTCCGCAATCAGCGCGCCTTCATCCGGTCCCTCAGAGGTGGTGAAGGTCGTAGCGAAGAATTTGGTGAGCGCTTGCTCGCGCCCAACAAAGCCGGTGGTGATCTTCATGGTTAGTCTCCTGTCTTGAATGGGGCCTACCGCTTTCGCCACATCTCCCGCAACGGCGGTCCGCTGGGATCGATCCGCCACATCTGCGCCGCCTTTCTCGGTCAGCGTCGCGATGGGTCACGATCGGGAAGTCCCTTCATGCTGCGCCTCGCCAGCTCCGCCTTCGCCATCCTGCTGGTTGCGACCGGCGCGCAAGCCCAGTCGATCGGCGAGCCCCTTCCGGGCCGCGGAGCCGGCAAGGAGCGCGCCAGACCCGCTCACGCCGATGCGCGGCCCATGCGTCCCTGCCCCGAATACGGGCCGGGCTTCGTCAGGGTGGACGGCTCCTCCTTTTGCGTGCGCGCTGGCGGTTCGGTCCGCGTCGATGTCGGCAAGAGTTCGCGCAGCGGCTACGGGACCTCGACCGGGGCGCTGGTCCAGTTCGAAGGCCGTGGCCCCTCGAGCTTCGGCGAGGTCCGCACCGTCGTCCGGATGCGAGGGCAAGTCGATCGCGGGCTCGATTCGGGCTCCTACATCTATCGCTGACGGCCGGCGGCGGCTCAGCCGACCAGGCGCGCCACCTCCTCTCGCAGCACCGGAACGAGTTCGGCCTCGAACCAGGGATGGCGCCTGAGCCAGGCGTTGTTGCGCCAGGACGGATGCGGCAGCGGCAGGATGCGCGGCCGCTCCGGACGGGCCCAGACCGCGCGCCAGTTTGCCACCGTCTCCGACAGGGTTCCCGCGGCCGCCTCGCGCAGATGCCAGAGCTGCGCATAGCGCCCAATGGCGAGAACGAGCTCCACCGCCGGCAGCGCCACGAAGACGCGATCTCGCCAGAGCGGCGCGCATTCGGCCCGCGGCGGCCGATCGCCGCCCTTGGCGTCCAACCCCGGAAAGCAGTGCCCCATCGGCACGATGGCGACCTTCGCGGCATCGTAGAAGCGGCCCTCGTCGAGGCCCAGCCAGCCGCGCAGGCGCACACCCGACGGGTCGGTGAAGGGCTGGCCGCTGGCATGCACCCGCGTGCCGGGCGCCTGTCCGGCGATGCACAGCCGCGCCGTGGCCGAGGCCTGGATGACCGGACGCGGCTCGTGCGGCAGAGGCTGCCCGCGCAAGGGCGCGTCGCGGCAGATGCGGCAGGCCCTCAGCTCGACCAGCAGCGCCTCGAGCCCGTCGCCTCCCGTCATCGTCTCGCCCAAAGCGAGCGGCCCGGCACCCGCGACAGAAGCCCGTCGCAGGTCCAGTTCACAGGCGACCGGCTCGAGCCCTCGGGATCCCCGGCCGCGACCGTCGCCATGGCGTTGATCTGGCCGCTCGGGCGGCTGCGCAGGACATGGAGCGCCCCGCTGCGCTCGACCGTAAAGCAGTAGGTCCGGCGCTTCTCCCGCGGGCCGTAATAGTAGCAGACGGCCTCTGCCGTGGTGGTCCAGCAGGCGTCGGTGTTGGGAACGCCGCGGTTGTGGCCGGTGGCGCGACCATCGGGGTGGTGATGCTCGCTGAAGGGACGGTTGGTCCCGGCATAGCGCCCGGCCACGGTGTTGCCCTCGAAAGCGCGGCGGATCGCCTCGCCGTCGAGCCGCTCGGCGGCGCCGGCCTGGCCCGGGGCCGCGATCATCGCGACCAGGACGACCCCCGCGGCCCGCAGCCGCATCAGCGCGCCGCCAGACGCCGCCGCGTCATCGGGATTGCGGGCGCCTTGGATATGAGGCCGTCGCAATACCAGGGCTCGCCATGGTCGCCGTGCTTGCGGGGATTGCCGAGCTCGACGGAGGCGAGCGCATTGATCTGGCCGTTTCCGGCATTGCGCAGGATGTAGAGATCGCGGTTCAGCTCGACCGTGAAGCAATGCACCGTGCGATCCGTCTGCGGGCCGTAATAGTAGCAGACCTGATCGGCGCGCGTCGTCCAGCAGGCGTCGCGGTTGGGTTGCCAGCCATTATGGCCGAGCGCCCGGCCATCGGGGTCATGGAACTCGGTGAAGAAGCCGCCATTGGTGTAGCGGCCACTGACAGTGTTGCCCTCGAAGGCCCGGCGGATCGCTTCTGCGTCGAGACGCTCCACCGCCGCGGCGGGCAGCGGCAGCGCGACCAGAACCCCGAGCAGGAGGAGTGCGGCGCGCATCAGGCCTTCCAGCTCGGCCGCGCCGACAATTCGGCATGCCAGCGCCGGATCTGGACGAAATCCTCCGGCAGCGGAATGCGGGAGGGCTTCATGAAGTCGATCGCGATGCCGGCGGTGATATCGGCCACGCTGAGGTCCTCGCCGCAGAGAAAGCGGCTGCCCGCGAGCTGCAGCTCGAGCAGCCAGAGATGGTCGTCGATCTGCTCGCGATTGGCCTCCGCCCATTCCGGCACCTGCGTCTCGAGCTCGGCCATGGAGGGGTGCGAATGGCGAAACACCGCGGCCACCGCGGAAAACAGGCCGAGCTCGATGCGACGGTTCCACATCTCGACGAGGGCCTGCTCGCGGGCATCGCGGCCGAAGAGCGGCGGCTGCGGGTGCAGGCTCTCGATGTAGCGACAGATGGCGATGGTTTCGGCCAGGGCCGTACCGTCGTCCAGCACCAGCACGGGCAGGCGCTGGGAGGGGTTGAGCCGGGTGAAGGCCTCGCTCTTGTGCTCCCGCTTGCCGATGTCGACCGGGACCAGTTCGGGCAGCGGCACGCCCTTCTCGGCGAAGAAGATCCGCACCCGCCGCGGATTGGGCGCCCGCCCACCGTCATAGAGCTTCATCGAGATCCTCTCCCCATCGCCGCGCGACCCGACCATGCCGCAAGGCGGATGGTCAATCCATTCAAGGTGTTTCGTGATGGTTGTGTGGCAGCGGCGCCGCGCCTCAGCGGGCGTGGCTGCGCCGCCAGGTCTCCGGCCGTTCGAACCGGAGCGCCCAGATGCCGCGGCCGGCGGCCCTCGCCTGCTCTTCCTCGGCGCGGTAGTCGCCATAGGCGACGGCGTGCCCCTCCCGCACCAGCATGGCGTTGATGTCGGTCTCGCCCTGGCGGCAGCGGGCGAGACCGCGGCCGTAGCGGTCGATCTTGCCGATCTCGCAGGTGACGAGCCCGCGCGCCAGCAGCGCCTCCAGCGCGCGACGCGACAGCCGCCCGCAATCGACCTCGTGCCCGCCCGCGTCGAGGCAGCGCTGGCGCAGTTCCGGCGCGTCGAGCCCCTCGAGCCGCAGTTCCTCGGCCAGCAGGCGCAGGGAATCGCCGTCGATGGCGCGGGCCATGCCGACCAGCGTGCGAGCCGGTCCGAGACGGTACTGCAGAACCGCCCCGGCGATCGCCAGAAGTCCGAGGATCCCCAGCGCCACGACGATGTCGACGGGGCGCCCGACGCGCCGCCAGCCGAGGGGTCCGTTCTTCCACCGGGTGAATCCGAAGCGCGTCATCAGGAAGAGCTTAACGATTTGCCGACCATGATGGCAGGCCCGTCGCGCAGCCCGCGCGCAGGAAGAGGACCCGCGTCGCGTCATCATGCCCGAAGTGACAGCCGAACAGGTGCAGCGCGGGCGCGGGCCGGACCCGACGGCCCTCGCACGCCGCAAGCTCGTCACACGCGAGGTCAAGTCCGTGCGCGAGCGGCTGACCTCCTCGACCGGCCTCGAACGCGCCTTCGACAACGAGTTGCTGCGGGTTTTCGCCGAGTACCGGATGAACGGCTCGGTCGGAACGCTGATCCTGGCCCTGGCCGTAGCCGCCGCCGCCTGTCTCTGGGTGCCGATCGAGCGGGTCACACCCTGGGTCGGCACGGTGCTGCTGGCCACGATGGTCATCGTCGTTCTCAGCCGGCGCTTTCTGGCGCAGCCCGTCGGTGAGATCTCGATCCGGCCCTGGCGCCGGGCCTTCGCGCTGGCGGAGGGCTTCCACGGCATCAGCTGGGCGATGATGCTGCTCGTCTTCGCGCAGATCGACGCGCCCGGCGCCAAGGTCTTCGTCACGACGACACTGCTGATCGTCAGCGCGCTGACGGTGATGCTCGCCGCCTCGATCCCCATGGCGGTCTATGCCGGGATCGTGCCGATCATGATCGGCATCGCCGCCTATTTCTGGGGCCGCACCGACATGGACAGCCTGACCACCGCGGTGATGGCCGCGGCGGCGCAACTGTTCTTCGTCTTCCTCGCCAACCGCCTCTATGTCAGCTCGGTCGCGACCATCGCCTTCCGCGCCGAAAAGGACGCGCTGATCGCGGAGCTGGAAACGGCCAACGCCAATTCCGACGAGGCCCGGCGGAAAGCGGAGGAAGCCAATCTCGCCAAGTCGCGCTTTCTGGCGACGATGAGCCACGAGTTGCGCACCCCACTCAACGCCATCCTGGGCTTCTCAGAGGTGATGAAGAACGAGGTCTTCGGCGCTCATGCCAATGCGGCCTATAAGGAATACTCGGCCGATATTCACAGCTCCGGCCAGCATCTGCTCGAACTGATCAACGAGATTCTCGATCTGTCGCGGATCGAGTCGGGCAAGTATGAGCTGAACGAGGAGGCGCTCTCGCTCGCCGACATCGCCGAGGACTGCCGGCACATGCTCAACCTGCGCGCCAAGGCGAAGAGCCAGACGATCCGCGAGGCGTTCGAGCCCGATCTGCCGAGGGTCTGGGCCGACGAGCGCGCGATCCGCCAGGTCGTCCTCAATATCCTCTCGAACGCGATCAAGTTCACCCCGCCAGGCGGCGAGATCACCGTCAAGGTCGGCTGGACCGCCAATGGCGGGCAATATGTCTCGATCACCGATACCGGCCCGGGCATCCCCGAGGACGAGATCCCGATCGTGCTGCAGACCTTCGGGCGCGGCTCGCTGGCGATCAAGACCGCCGAGCAGGGTTCGGGGCTCGGCCTGCCGATCGTCAAGGGCCTGATCGACCTGCATGGCGGCGGCTTCAGCCTGAAGTCCAAGCCGCGCGCCGGCACCGAGGTGACGGTCACCCTGCCGCCGGTGCGCGTCATGGACACGCTCGCGGCCCTGCCGGAACCGGAGACGCGCGCCGCCTGAACGCCGCCCGAATCGTGCCACAGCTGTCGTCGACACCCCTTATCGCCCTGTCCCCGCGCTCCCCGCTTTCTCCCACCTCTCGGATTGTTCGATCATGAACCGGAAAACGCGCGTCGCGGTGCTCTATGGCGGAAAATCGGGCGAGCACGAGGTCTCGCTGAAATCGGCGGCGTCCGTGCTGCGCTATCTCGACCGCGAGCGCTTCGAACCGGTGCCGGTGAGCATCGACAAGGACGGCCGCTGGCAGTGCCATGATCTGCGCCGGATCGAGGCCGCCAACACCGAGAGCCTGCCGATTCCCGCCGACTCGCCGGCGATCCGCCTCGAACCGCAGGCGGATGGGCGCACCGCGATCCTGCCGAGCGACGCCGATGCCCCCGCGATCGCAGCCGTCGACGTCGTCTTCCCGGTGATCCATGGCCCGCTCTGCGAGGACGGCTCGCTGCAGGGGCTGCTCGAACTCGCGGGCGCGGCTTATGTCGGCTCGGGCGTGCTCGGCTCGGCCGTCTCGATGCACAAGGACATCGCCAAGCGGCTGGCAGCGCTGGCGGGCCTTCCCGTCGCGCCCTATTTCGCGGTCGCGCGGCGGGATTATCGCCGCAACCCCGCCGCCTCCACGGAAGCGGCCCGCGCCGGGCTGACGCTGCCGGTCTTCGTCAAGCCCTGCAACATGGGCTCCAGCGTCGGCGTACACAAAGTGAAGCGCTGGGAGGATCTCGACGCCGCGCTGGCAGACGCCTTCCAGTATGATCTCAAGGTGCTGATCGAGCAGGGCATCGACGCCCGCGAGATCGAGGTCGCCGTCCTCGACGGGCAGCCGCCGGTGGCGAGCGTCGCCAGCGAGCTCAATGCCGGCCCGCAGCACGAATTCTACTCCTACGAGGCGAAATACATCGACCAGGACGGGGCGAGCGTCGACCTGCCGGCCAAGCTCGACGACGCGCAAATGGCCCGCGTCCGCCAACTCGCGATCGACGCCTTCGTCACGCTCGACTGCAGCGGGCTGGCGCGCGTCGACTTCTTCCTCGACCGCCGGAGCGGCGCCTTCTATTTCAACGAGATCAACACGCTGCCGGGCTTCACCGCGATCAGCATGTATCCGAAGATGATGGAAGCGTCGGGCATGCCCTATCCCGCGCTGCTGACCCGGCTGGTCGAGCTGGCGCAGGAGCGCCATGCCGAGCGGGCGGGGCTGAAGACGAGCTACGAGGGGTAGGAGCCGCGAACCTCGCGCCGTCGGTTCACCAGACATGCAGCCTGACCGCCGCCGCTGATGACGGCCGTCACGCCTTGCCCAGTCGCTCCGCAATCCAGAGCTTGATCAAGGACTGGCGCGTTACGCCCAGATGCTGCGCCTGACGGTCCAGGCCTTGGACGACCCAACTCGGAAAATCGACGTTCACGCGTTTCGTCTCGATGTTGGGACGCCGCGCCTGGGCCCAGTCGATCTCGTGCTCAACGGACTGCCCAGCGTCCAATACCTGATCGAAATCACGCGCTTTCATTAACGCGCCCCTTCGTTGAGCGACTAGTCCTTCCCTGCGACCCCCGCCTGCGCGAACGTCGCCATGCCGTTGTGGATGGCAGCCGCCGCCTTGACGAGACTGGCGGCGAGAGCGGCGCCCGAACCTTCGCCCAGCCGCATGTCGAGCGCCAGCAGCGGCGCCTTGCCGAGCGTCGCCAGCACCTGCGCATGGGCGCCCTCGGCCGAGAGATGGCCGGCGATGCAGTGGTCGATCGCGGAGGGCTCGATCGCGTGCAGGATGGCGGCGGCGGCCGTCACCACGTAGCCGTCGAGGATCACGGGAATCCGCTGCGAGCGGGCGGCGATGATGGCGCCGCAGATCGCCGCGACCTCGCGCCCGCCAAGCCGGCGCAGCACCTCGAGCGGGTCCTTGAGATGGGCGCGGTGCAGCGCGATGCCGGCCTCGACGGCGGCGACCTTGCGCTTCAGCCCGGCATCGTCCAGCCCGGTGCCGCGGCCGCACCAGAAGGCGGCGTCGCCGCCATAGAGCGCGGCATAGATCGCGGCGGCCGAGGTGGTGTTTCCAATGCCCATCTCGCCGAGGCAGAGCAGATCCGTGCCGCCAACCAGCGCCTCCATGCCGAAGGCCATCGTGGCGACGCAGGCGCGCTCGTCGAGCGCGTCGGTTTGAGTGAAGTCGCCCGTCGGCAGGTCGAGGGCAAGATCGAAGACCTTGAAGCCGAGATCGAAGGCGGCGCAAATCTGGTTGATCGCCGCGCCGCCGGCCGCGAAATTCTCGAGCATCTGGCGCGTCACCGCCTGCGGAAAGGCCGAGACGCCCTGCGCCACCACGCCATGGTTGCCGGCGAAAACGCAGACCAGCGGGCGGTCGACCGAGGGCTTGCCCTTGCCCTGCCAGGCGGCGAGCCATTCGGCGATCTCCTCCATGCGGCCGAGGCTGCCGGCGGGCTTGGTCAGCTCCTTGTCGCGGGCGCGCACCATGTTCGCGGCCGCCATGTCGGGGCCGGGCATCGCGGCGATCAGTTCGCGGATGTCGTCGAAGGGCAATCCAGAAACGGCCATGGCGGACTCTGTGGCTAAGGGCAGGCAGCGGCGCTTCGGCGATGGCCGCATGGTTGTCGCTGCTGCTATAGGCTGTGGCGGATGAAGACAATCGAGGACAGGGATGCAGCGCCGCAGGCCGCGCCTGTGCCGCCAGCGGGCGCCGAGCCGGCCTGGCCCGGCTGGATCGTCGCGACCGCAATTTGCATCCGGTTCTATTCGCGCCTGCCGGTCCCGGCCCTGCCCGGCGAGGCCGATCCCCATGCCGCACCCGATTTCCGCACCGTGCCGCGCGCCCTGCCCTTCGCGGCGCTGGTCATCGCCCTGCCGGCCGCGCTGGTCTTGGCTGCAGCGGGCGCCGCAGGCCTCGGCGGGCCGCTCTCGGCTGCGCTCGCCCTCGCGACGCTGGCGATGACGACGGGCGCGCTGCACGAGGACGGGCTCGCCGACAGTGCCGATGGGCTCTTCGGCGGGCGCACGCCCGAGCGCCGGCTCGAGATCATGAAGGACAGCCGGCTCGGCAGCTATGGCGCCCTGGCGATGGGACTGGCGCTGCTGCTGCGCGTCTTCGCGCTGGCGCTGATCCTCGACCGGGCCGGGCCTCTGGCAGGAAGCGGTGCCCTCGTGGCGGCGGCCATGCTGTCGCGCCTGTCGGGCCTGCATCTGCTGGCGGGGATGGCGCCGGCCCGCCCCGTGGGCACCTCGGCTTCGGTCGGGCGGCCAAGCCGGCCGACGGCCTGGCTGGCCTCCGCCATTGGCCTTCTGCTCGCGGGTGGGCTCGCGCTCACCTGCCGGCTTCCGCTGGCGGGGCTGGGACTTGGGCTCGCGCTGATCGCCCTCAACGCGCTTCTCGTCAGGCGCCTCTGCCGCCGGCTGATCGGCGGCCAGACCGGCGACGTCGCGGGGGCGACGCAGCAGCTCGACGAAATCGCGCTCTATCTCGGCTTCGCGCTGATGCTGGGGGCAGGCCTGTCGTGACCGCGATTTCCTCGCCCTGCGTCAAGCTCTGCCAGCTCGACCCGGTGACCCGGCTCTGCCTCGGCTGCGGCCGCTCGCTCGACGAGATCGGGCGCTGGAGCAACCTGAGCGAGGCGGAGCGCCGGGCGATCATGAGCGAACTGCCTGCCCGGCTCGGAGCCCGGAAAAGCGTCGGACCACCTTGACGATACGGAATGGCAGCGCTTCCTTTGGGGCGTTTCAGACGAGCGATTTCATCAGGAGATTCGCATGCGCAAGATCATGATCAGCCTGCCCACCGGCCTGTTCGCCGCCGCCGCCATCTACGCCGTCTCCAGCATCGCCCTGCCCGCGCCAGCCGCCGCCGTGGTCTGCGCCAAGGGTGTCTATCGCGCCGGCTGCGTCGGCCCGAACGGCGCCGTCGCCGTCCGCCGTCCCGCCGCACGCAGGCACGGTGTCGTCTGCCGGCGCTACGGCGTCGTCGGCGGCGTGCGCCGCTGCGTCGCCTGGTAACGCCCGCCGCGCTCCGGCGCGGACGGGCTCAGGCTTCCGTCCGCGCCAGCCCCGACAGGGCCTCGCCGGCCAGGCGGTAGAAGACCTTCTCGCGCTGGGCGATGGCACCGAGGCCGGCATAGAAGCGCAGCAGGTCGGGGTTGGCGGCATCCGCGGTCCAGTCGAGCCGCTGGTGGCCGCGCGCCAGCGCGAGCTCCGCCAGCACGCACATCAGCGCGCGACCGATGCCGCGACCGCGCGCGGCGGCGGCGACATCGAGTTCCTTCAGGAAGAAGCCCGAGGTCAGGCCCGGCCCCGGATAGATCGCACAGGCGGAGGCGAAGCCGAGCAGCGCTCCCTGGCGCTCTGCAATCAGGATCTCGACGCCGTCGGGCCGCTTGGCGAGACCGTCCAGGATGGCCTGCGATGGTGGACAGGGGACGCGGTAGTGCGCCTGCATGTCCACCATCAGCGCGGCCAGCGCCTGATGGTCCGCGGCGGTGAGAGCCCGGATGGCGAAGGGGCTCGCGCTGTCCGTCACCTCTGCCCTCCCGCGATCAATGCAGCAGCGTCCAGATGAAGCGGGCCGCGACGAGCAGCAGGAACAGGCCGAAGACGACCTCGAGCTTGCGCTTGGACAGCCGGTGCGCCAGGCGCGCGCCGATCGGCGCCGTCCAGATCGAGGTCGGGATGAACAGGATGAAGCCGATCAGCGAGACATAGCCGAGCGAGAGCGGCGGCAGCACGTCCATCTTCGGCCAGCCGGCATAGATGAAGCCGAGCGCGCCGGGGATCGAGATCAGCACGCCGAGCCCCGACGAGGTCGCGACCGCCTGGTGGATCGGGCGGCCATAGAAGGTCATGAACAGGCTGGAGAGCTGGCCGCCGCCGATGCCCATCAGCGCCGAGAGCACGCCGATGACGGCCCCATAGATGTTCATCAGTATCTTGCCGGGCATCTGCGTGCCGAGCTGCCAACGGTCCGAGGCGAAGAGCAGGCGCAGTGCGCTGAAGATCGCGACGATGACGAAGATGATCTTGAACAGGTCCGCGGGCGCGAAGCGGGCGATGTAGCTGCCGACGATGACGCCGAGCACCACGGGGACCGCCCAGATCTTCAGGATCGACATGTCGACCATGCCCTTGGCGCGATGGGCGTTGAAGGAGCGGATCGAGGTCGGGATGATGACCGCCAGCGAGGTTCCGACGCAAAGCGGCATGCGGACATCCTCGGGCACGCCGATGACGCGGAAGACCTCGTAGAGGATCGGCACGATGACCGCGCCGCCGCCGACGCCGAAGACGCCCGCGAGCAGGCCGGTGACGGCGCCCGCCGCGACCAGCGAGATGGCAAGGAAGACGAGGTCACCGACGGGAATTCCAGCAAGCATGGCAGCGTTCCGACAGGAAGGGAGCCTGCTGTGGGGGATTTCCGGCGCCGGAGCAAGCACGGCACGGCGGAGCCGGGCGCCGGCCCGGGCTAAAAGCGCCCTTCCTCCGAGCCGTCATTGCGAGGAACGCAGTGACGAAGCAAGGCCGGGCCGGTCGTCAGGCGAAGAGCGCCTCCAGCTTGGCGAGCGAGCCGGTCCAGCCATGGGTGTGGCCCTTGACCGCCTGCTCGTCGAAGAGCTGTTCGTGCAGCAGCGTCAGGATCGTGCCCGCGCCATCGGGCTTGAAGGTCACGCTGACCTGCGACACGCGCTCTGGTGTGGTGATCCAGGACCAGGAGAAGACCAGTTTCTCGTTCGCGACGACCTCGGAATAGGTGCCGGAAACCTCGTGGCGCTCGCCCGTGTCCTCCAGCATCACCACGCGAAAGCCGCCGCCGACACGGGCATCGACCGCGACCTCCTGGGTCACGACGTTTTCCGGCCCGAACCATTGCATCAGCAGCGTCGGATCGGTCCAGGCCTCGAAGACCTCGGCCGGCGAGGCGTTGAGCCGGCGCTTGATCGTCAGGCTCGGCGTGGTCGCGACGCGCTCGTGCATGGCCGGTCCTCTCTCGGGGCTGCGCTCACTCGGCCTCGGTGGGGGCCTTGCGGCGCGCCTCCAGCATCGCCTCCAGCGCGTCGAGGCGCTGCGTCCAGAACCTCTGATAGCGCGCGAGCCAGCCCATCGCCTCCTCCATCGGGTCGGCATTGAGGCGGCAGGAGACGGTACGGCCCGTCTTCGTCCGCGTGATCAGCCCGGCATCCGACAACACGTCGAGATGCTTCATCACTGCCGGCAGCGACATCGCGAAGGGCCGCGCCAGATCGCTGACCGAGACCGCGTCCTCGCCCTCGAGGCGCGCGAGCAGGGCCCGGCGCGTCGGATCGGACAGAGCCGCGAAGGTCCGGTCCAGCTGCGAGGATTCCAACTTAACCATTTTGTTAAGTTACCTCGGGTCTCCCGGGAGCGTCAAGTCTCGCTGGCGCGTCAATCCGACACGCCCTCGCGCCCGCCGACCGCCATACAGGTGGCGGTCAGCATGGCGCAAAGCTTCTCGGCTCCGTCCCGGACCGCGAAGACCTCGGCGAGAGCCAGCGTCAGGGTTCGCCCGGCCTTGATCACCCGGCCCCGCGCGACGAGCTTTTCGCCGGCGGCGGGCGCCAAGAGGTTGATTTTGAACTCGGCCGTCAGGACCCCCACTCCCGCCGGCATCCGCGTCAGTGCCGCATAGCCGCAGGCGGAGTCGGCGATGGCCGCGACCGCACCGGCATGGACGAAACCATGCTGCTGCGAGACCTGCGGCCCGACCGGCAGTTCGATCTCGACCTCGCCCGGGGCCACGCGCAGGAGCCGCGCGCCCAGCGTCGTCATGAAGCCCTGCTTGTCGAAGCTCTCCGCGACACGGCGGCCGATCTCGGTCTCGGAAGGCACCTCGGCCACCGTCATGCCTCCTCAGGCGGCCCGCTCGGCATCATGCCGGGAGACATGGGCGATCGCGGCGCGCAGATCGGTCAGGCCCGCGCCGGCCGCGACGCAATGCTCGGCGAGATGGCGGCGGAACTGGCGCGCGCCCGGCCGGCCGGGAAACAGGCCGACGAGATGGCGCGTGAAGGCATGCAGCCGCCCACCCGCCTCGAGATAGGCGGCCAGATGCAGCTCCAGCGCCTCCAGCATGGCGAAGGCGTCCGCAACCGGCGCCTCCTCGCCGAAGAGCAGCGGATCGACGCGCAGCAGGATCTCCGGGTTCTGATAGGCCTCGCGGCCGATCATGACGCCATCGAGACGCGCGAGATGGCCGGCCCATTCCTCGGATGCGCGGATACCGCCATTGATCGCCACCGGCAGAGCGGGATAGGCCGCCTTTAGCCGGTAGGCGCGGTCATAGTCGAGCGGCGGGATCTCGCGGTTTTCCTTGGGCGAGAGACCCTGCAGCCAGGCCTTGCGGGCATGGACGATCAGCGCATCGACACCCGCCGCCGTCACGGCCTGCGTCAGCGCATCAAGCGCCGCTTCCGGGTCCTGGTCGTCGACGCCGATGCGGCATTTCACCGTGACGGGAATCGCAACCGCCGCCTTCATCGCCGCGACGCAGTCGCCGACGAGCGCGGGCTCGCGCATCAGGCAGGCGCCGAAGGCGCCGCCCTGGACGCGGTCGGAGGGGCAGCCGCAATTGAGATTGATCTCGTCATAGCCGAAATCGGCACCGATCCGGGCGGCCTGCGCCAGCAGAGCGGGATCGTTGCCGCCGAGTTGCAGCGCGACCGGATGCTCGACCGCGTCGAAGCCGATCAGCCGCGCGCGGTCGCCCCGGATCACGGCCTGGGCGGTCACCATCTCCGTATAGAGCCGCGCCCGGCGCGACATCAGGCGGTGGATGACGCGGCAATGCCGGTCGGTCCAGTCCATCATCGGCGCGACGGAAAAGCGCAGCAGCTCGGGTGAAAGGGCGGTCATCGCGGCTGACTAGCCGAAAATGCGGCGCGATGCACCTGTGGCCGCCCCCCGCAGCATCGGGCTACGACCAGCCCCGGGCGCATGGGCCACGAGGCCCCGCAAGCCTCACACCAGCAGGCGCTGGTCAGCGAGATGGACGAGCCGGCCGGCGGCGATGGTCGCGACGATGCGGGGATGGGGGCCCTCCTCGACGAGAATGAGATCGGCGCGCTTGCCCGGCGCGATGACGCCGCGGTCGTCGAGGCCGAGCGCCTGCGCCGGAGCGCGCGAGACCAGCGCCCAGGCCTCGGCGAAGGAGGCCGCGCCGCGGCGCGCCAGCAGGAACGGCGCGAGCGCCAGCGCCGGATAGTAGTAATCCGAGGCCAGGATGGTGCAGAGCCCGGCCCGCACCATGTCCTCGGCGCTTGGGCAACCGGTATGCGAGCCGCCGCGCACGACATTGGGGGCGCCGAAGACGATCGCCTCGCCATGGGCGCCGGCCGCGCGTGCGGTGGCCTCGTCGATCGGAAACTCGGCGACGGTCACGCCGAGCGACCGGTACCAGGCGCGCATGGCGGGCGTCATGTCGTCATGGGAGAACATCGTCACGCCGGCCGCGCGCGCCGCCGCGGCCAGCCGCGCGATCGAGCCCTCGACCTCGCTCTTGCGGGCATAGACGGTCTCGACCAGCGCCATGAAGGCCTCGGTCGAGAGGCCCGTGCGCTCGACCATCTTGCCGATCTTGTCGGGGCGGTGGCGCGACTTGAGGGTGCCCTCGGTGTGATCGTTGAAGGCGAGCACGCCGATGCGACCCTGGGCCAGCCAGTCCAGGATCTGCGGCTCGGCCTCGAGGTTGAAGGTCTCGTGGCGCAGATGAAAGCGCGTATCGGCGCCCAGTTCCGGCTGCAGCCTATCGATCGCCTCGGCCAGGGCGCGGGCGTTCTGCGCGCCGCGCAGGCCCGGTTCCCAGGACCAGGTCACGCCGTGGAAGGCGGTGGTGATGCCATTGGCGAGCAGGGATCGGTCGGCATCCCTCAAAGCGAGGTCGATGTCGAAGGCGACGCGCGGCCGGGGCATGATGTGGCGCTCAAAGGCATCGCCATGGCAGTCGACGAGCCCCGGCAGCACCAGAAGCCCGGTCGCATCGAGCCGGAGAGCGCCCGCGCAGGGCGCGATGTCGAAGGCGGCGATCAGGCCGTCAGCCACAGCGAGGTCGCGATGCTCGAGGCCCTCGCCCAGGATAGCGCCGCCCGTAATCGCAATCGCCACATCCGTCTCCCTGCCGCGCTCAAACGGTGCGGCCGACCGCGCATGGAATCCGGGGATGACGGCCGCATGACAGAGTCCGTCACCGAACCGTCAGGCAGCCGTCACCCCTGCGTCGCAAGGCTTCAATAGCCGCTGACCCATCGTCAATCGGGAGACCGCCCCATGCTGAAGCCCATCGCCGTCGCGCTGCTCGCCGCAGCGGCCGCCTTCGCCACGCCTGCCGCTCAGGCGCAGGACGCGATCCGCTTCGCCGTCACCGACATTGACGGGGCGGAATCGCTCCAGCGCGAATTCGGCCCGTTCAAGGCCGCCTTCGAGAAGCTCGCCGACGTCAAGGTGCAGTTCTTCGCGGTCTCCGGCCGCACCGCCGCGGTCGAGGCGATGGCCGCCGGCCAGGTCGACTTCGTCCTGACCGGGCCCGCCGAATATGTCGTGTTCAAGGCCCGCACCCAGGCGGTGCCTGTGGTCGGCTGGCAGCGCCCGGACTATTTCAGCCAGGTCGCGGTCCTGGCGAACGGACCGATCAAGAGCGTCGCCGATCTCAAGGGCAAGACGATCTCCTTCGGCGAGATCGGCTCGACCTCGCAGCATCTCGGGCCGGCGCAGGCGCTCGCCGATTTCGGCCTGAAATACAATGTCGACTACAAGCCGATTTTCGTGAAGCGCAACGTCGCGGTCGAGGCCATGAAGCGAGGCGACATCGCCGCCATCGGCCTCAACCTGACCCATCTCCAGCGCATCCGCGAGAGCGATAGCAAGACCGGCTTCACCGTGGTGG
Source organism: Allobosea thiooxidans (assembly GCA_943372485.1). Lineage (GTDB taxonomy): Bacteria > Pseudomonadota > Alphaproteobacteria > Rhizobiales > Beijerinckiaceae > Allobosea > Allobosea thiooxidans_A. Next base: position 6,691 of record CALRYW010000012.1, on the reverse strand, counting down.
CGCGCGGCCGCGACCTGCCCAACGATGTGATGATCGCCAGCCCCAAGGTGAAGCCCGAGATCGTCGCCAAGGTGCGCAAGGCCTTCCTCGACCACGGCACGGAGCTGATGAAGGCGGTCGTCACCGGCACGGACGACAACCGGAAATTCACCGGCGGCGTCTTCCTGCCCGAGGTCAAGGACAGCGACTACGACTATGTCCGCTCGATCTACGCCACGATCGGCATCACCGAATTCACCAAGTTCATCGAGTGACGACGCCCTCGCCCGACACCGGGCCATCCGTGACGGGGGCCGGCGCCCCCGTCATCGCCATTGACAGCCTGCGCAAGAGCTTCGGGCCGCGCACCATCATCGAGCACCTCGACCTTTGCGTGCCCGCGGGCGAATCGCTCGCCCTGATCGGGGCGAACGGGACCGGGAAATCGACGCTGCTGCGGATGATCGTACGGCTGGCGGAAGCCGATCAGGGCCGGCTGAGCGTGCTCGGCGAGACGGTCGGCGATCTCAGCGGCTCGGCACTGAAGCGCTTCCGGGCGCGGGTCGGCGTGGTCTTCCAAAAGCATAATCTCGTCGCGCGGCTGAGCGCGCTCTCCAATGTCGTGCATGGTGTCCAGGCGCGTCGTTCCGGCCCGCGCACATGGGCGCAGTCGCTTGCACCGGCCGCCGTGCGCGATGAGGCCATGGCCTGTCTGGAGGCCGTCGGGCTGGCGGACAAGGCGCTGCAGCGGGCCGATTCGCTCTCGGGCGGGCAATCCCAGCGCGTCGCCATCGCACGCATGCTGATGCAGCGGCCCGAGCTGGTGCTCGCCGACGAGCCCGATGCCAGCCTCGACCCACGCGCGGGCCGCGAGATCATGGAGCTGTTGTTCCGGCTGACGCGCGACAAGGGGCTGACCCTGGTCTTCGTCTCGCACCACATGGCGCATGCGCTGCGCTTTTCCGACCGCATCGTCGGGCTGGGCGGCGGCACGATCGCGCTCGACCGCCGGGCCGGGCAGTGCACCGAGGCCGAACTCGCCGCCTTCTTCGAGGAGCCGGGCGACGGTGCCGAGCCTCACGAGGAGCCGGCGCGCGCGCCGGCACCAGTGTTCGCATGAGCCTGCCTCAGACCACCCGGCCGACCTTCGCCGTCGACCGCTTCGAGCGCCCGAGCGCCGTCGCCTTCACCGGCGGTTTCCTGGCGCTGGCGCTGGTGATCTGGTCGTTCAGCGGCTCGGAGCTGTCGGCCGAGAAGCTGATCCGCGGCATCCCCTATATGGGCAACATCCTGACGCGGATGTTCCCGCCCGACCTCAGCCGGAGCGAGCAGATCTTCTGGTCGCTGGCGACGACCTTCCAGATGGCGGTATCGGGCTGCGTGCTCGGCCTGATCCTGAGCTTTCCGCTGGCGATCCTCGCCGCCGACGGGCTCTCCCCGCATCCGATCGTGCGGGTTCTGGCGCGCGGGCTGATCGCCTTTTTCCGGACGGTGCCGGATCTGATCTGGGCGCTGTTCTTCGTCATCGCCGTCGGGCTCGGTCCCGCGGCCGGCGTGCTGGCGCTGATGATCGACACGATCGGCTATGCCGGGCGCTTCTTCGCCGAGGCGATGGAGGAAACCGACAAGGGCCCGCGCGAGGCGCTCTCGACGATCGGCGCGAGCAAGACCGGGCTGATCTTCTCGGCGGTGGTGCCCAATGCGATGCCATCCTTCATCGCGACCTCGCTGTTTTGCGTGGAGAAGGCGACGCGGGCTTCGGTCGTGCTCGGGCTGGTCGGCGCCGGCGGCATCGGCGTCGAACTCAAGGTCGCCTTCGACCTGTTCGACTACGACACCGCACTGACGATCATCCTGGCCGTCTTCGCGCTGGTGGTCGCGGTCGAGCAGATCGGCGGCTGGCTGCGGCGCCGCATCATCTGACGCCGCAGGCTCGCATCTGCCTGATCCCACCGCCCCACCAAGGACAGGCGGGTGCTCAGAGGGTTAGCTGGCGAGAATGGCGACACCCGCCAGCGCCAGACCGCCGCCGGCGACGCGTGCCAGCAGCGGCGCACGCGTCGCCAGAAGACCGGCGAGAGCTAGGCCGGCGCCATGCAGGGCAGCGGTCGCCAGCACGAAGCCGAGCCCATAGCCGAGACCGCTCGCGCCTTGCGGCAGCTCGGCGCCATGGGCATGGCCGTGGAAGATCGCGAAGATCGCACAGGCGGCTGCGCCCGCCGCCAGCGGCGGCGTCGCCCGCAGCGCGATCGCGAGGCCGAGCACGACGACGGAGACGGCGATGCCGATTTCCACCCCCGGCAAGGCGGCTCCCGACATGCCCCAGAGGCCGGAGAGAACCATCATGCCGACGAAGGCGAGCGGATAGGCCAGCCGCGCCCGCCCGCCGGTGAGCCCGGCCCAGAGACCGACCGCGACCATGGCGAGGACATGGTCGAGGCCGAAGAGCGGATGCATGAGGCCGGCCCCGAAGCCATGCACGGCGCCGACGCCCGTATGCGCCAGGGCCGGCCCGGCCAGCGCCGACGCGATCACCACCAGCCCCGTCCGTTTCGCCATCGCGCGCATCGCCGTCTCCCCTGCATGTCCGTCACGCGGCCGGAGCGGCCCGCAGGCCACCCGCCGTCTCGATGAAGTCGATGACGACATCGACGCCCTCGCCCGCCTTGGTGTTGGTGAAGGCGTAAGGCCGCTTGCCGCGCATCGTCTTCGTGTCGCGTTCCATGACTGCAAGATCCGCGCCGACATGGGGGGCGAGATCGGTCTTGTTGATGACCAGCAGATCGGAGCGGGTGATGCCGGGGCCGCCCTTGCGCGGGATCTTCTCGCCGGCCGCGACGTCGATGACATAGATCGTCAGATCCGCCAGTTCGGGCGAGAAGGTGGCGGCGAGATTATCGCCACCGGATTCGATCAGGATCATGTCGAGGTTGGGGAATTTGCCGCGCATCTCCTCGACGGCGGCGAGGTTGATCGAGCAGTCCTCGCGGATCGCGGTGTGCGGGCAGCCACCGGTCTCGACGCCCATAATGCGCTCCTGCGGCAGCGCGCCGGCCACCGTCAGCAGCCGCGCATCCTCCTTGGTGTAGATGTCGTTGGTGATGGCGCAGATGTCGTAGGTGTCGCGCAGGCGCTTGCAGAGCACCTCCATCAGCGCCGTCTTGCCGGAACCGACGGGGCCGCCGATGCCGACGCGCAGCGGGCCATGGGGAGAACGTGACATCGGCGTGAATCCCTTATGTCGTCGCAACGTAGCCGGCCGGAGCGGCGAGGCAAAGCACAGAGCAGGAAAGCAAATCGCGCACCGTCTTCGGAGCCCGTCTGGAAACGTCAGCCCTCATCCTGAGGAGCCGCGTCAGCGGCGTCTCGAGGATGGTCCAGTTCGTTCGGGTGGCTTCTGGAGCATCCTTCGAGACGCGCTCTCCGAGCGCTCATCCGGATGAGGGCCGAGGGATATCTCGAACAGGCGCTCACGAGCGGAACAGCCGTGAATACTGCGTCTCGTGGCGCAGCGAGGCGAGGTCGGAGCGGTAGGCGCAGCCGCCGAGATCGTCCAGCATCGCAGGCAAGGCTTCCGCGGCCGCCGTCTGCACGGCGGGAACCAAGCCGGCGGTCAGCCTCTGCCCGTCGGTCTGGCCGACAATGCCGAGCCGGACCGAGGCCGAGACGAGATTGGCGACAAAGGCCAGGCCATAGGCCTCCAGCGACGCTGCCAGCGGCAGGGCGTGCCCCGCGCTGGCCGCCGCGACGGCGACCGGATAGGCAACGTCACCCGGCCAGACCCGCTTGAGGCCCTCGATCGCATCGCAGGGCCAGGCGGCCCGCAGCGCCGCGACGAAGGCGTTGCCCTGCGTCACGGTCTCGAGCCGGCGCTCGGCCGAATTGGCCAGCGCCAAAGCGAGTTCGGCGATCTCAGCGAGCGCTGCCTCGTTGCTGGCCTCGATGGCACGGGCGGCACAGGCGAAGAGGATCAGGTCGTTGCGCAGCGAGCCATGGACGACCAGCGCTTCGAGCCAGTCCCGCAGCGTCGCGGCGTCATGCAGGTCGCCGCTCTCGAAGGCCCATTCGAGGCCATGCGAATAGGCGAAGGCGCCGACCGGGAAGGACGGCGACAGCCAGACCATCAGGGGCAGATGGGCCGCCATGCGCGCCGCTCAGTGATCGTGGCTGTGGCCCTTGGGGCCGTGTTCGGCGCCATGCTTGTGGCCGTGGTCATGGTGGGCGTGATCGTGGCCGCAGCCGCAGTCGTCGCCATGGGCGTGCGCATGCGCGTGGGCGTGGGCATGCGCCTCGGCCTTGTGGCCGTGGTCATGGCCCGCATGATCATGATGATGGTCGTGATGGTCGTGCCCATGATGTGCATGGTCGTGGTGGTCATGGTCGTGGTGGTCATGGCCATGCGCGTGGCCATGAGCATGACTCGGATGGTCGCAAGTGGCGTGGTCGTGGTCATAGGCGCCGCGCTCGGGCTGGAAGGGGCGCATCACGGCCTGCATCGCGCAGCCCTGGCCGCGCACCATCTCGGCCAGCACATGGTCGTTCTCGATATAGATCGCCTCGGCCGTGATCTCGGCCGGCGTGTGCCGGTTGCCGATATGCCAGGCGACGCGCATCAGCCGCAGCGGGTTCTCGGCCTTGATTTCGAGCAGGCTCTGCGGCGCGGCCTTGACCAGCACCAGACGGCCATCCTCGAGCTTGACGGCGTCGCCATCGGCCAGCGCGGTCGCCTTCTCGAGATCGAGCAGCACGTCGAGCCCGCCATCGGCCTTGAGCGCGAGGCGGCGGCGGTTGCGGTCGTCATGGTCGAGCGTCAGCGTATCGACGACACGATCTTGCCTGACGGCGGCCTTGCGAACGACGGAGGTGGCGCGAAGCATGATGGGTCAGTCCGTAGCTAACAGCGACAATCAGAGGCGGTCGATCGACCGCGGCGCGATCACTTCGATCACCGGAGGCGCCGTGACGCAAGCCCTCAGCATCCGACCGGACACCGCCGCTCTCAGATCAGTTTGCAGATGGTCGTCCGGTCGGGACAGCCCTGCAGGGCGCCACAGCCTTGGAGCAGCAGCGTGCAGGAGGCCAGCCCGAAGACCGTCAGCCAGACTCGAAGCGTTGTCACCGCGCGATCCTCTCGGGTGGTCGAAGAACGGACATCGCTGATCTCAGGCGAGATGCGCCGCAAGACATTCCGATAGCACGGTTCCGAATCCATGAGGCCAGACCAGCCGGGTTCAGCCTCGCTCCTCGATCAGAACAGGAAGTAGCGCTGCGCCAGCGGCAGTTCCGTCGCGGGTTCGCAGACCAGCAATTCGCCGTCGGCGACGACCGCATAGGTTTCAGGGTCGATCTGAATGTCGGGCGTGGCGTCGTTGTGGATCATGCTCTTCTTCGAGATGCCGCCGCGCGTGTTCTCGACCGCGACCATCTCCTTCTCGGTGCCGAGCCGGTTGCGCAGGCCGCTGGCCATCGCCGCCTGCGAAACGAAGACCAGCGAGGTCGAGGTCACCGCCTTGCCGAAGGCGCCGAACATCGGGCGGTAGTGCACCGGCTGCGGCGTCGGGATCGAGGCGTTGGGGTCGCCCATCGGGGCGGCGGCGATCATGCCGCCCTTGATGATCAGGTCCGGCTTGGTCGCGAAGAAGGCCGGCGACCAGACCACGAGATCGGCGAGCTTGCCGATCGCGATCGAGCCGATATGGCGGGATATGCCATGCGCGATCGCCGGGTTGATCGTGTATTTCGCGACATAGCGCTTGGCGCGGAAGTTGTCGGCGCCGGTGCCGACATCCTGCGCCAGCGTGCCGCGCTGGACCTTCATCTTGTGCGCGGTCTGCCAGGTGCGGGTGATGACCTCGCCGACGCGGCCCATGGCCTGGCTGTCCGACGACATCATCGAGAGCGCGCCGAGATCGTGCAGGATGTCCTCGGCGGCGATCGTCTCCTTGCGGATGCGGCTCTCGGCGAAGGCGAGATCCTCCGGAATCGAGGGCGACAGGTGATGGCAGACCATCAGCATGTCCAAATGCTCGTCGAGCGTGTTGACGGTGAAGGGCCGCGTCGGATTGGTCGAGGAGGGCAGGACGTTGGGGAGCCCTGCGACCTTCATGATGTCGGGCGCATGGCCGCCGCCGGCGCCTTCCGTGTGGAAGGCGTGGATGGTGCGGCCCTTGAAGGCGGCGATCGTGTCCTCGACGAAGCCGCTCTCGTTGAGCGTGTCGGTGTGGATCATCACCTGGACGTCGTAATCATCGGCGACCGAGAGGCAGTTGTCGATCGCAGCCGGCGTCGTGCCCCAGTCCTCATGCAGCTTCATGGCGCAGGCGCCGGCCTCGACCATCTCGATCAGGGCGCCGGGCAGCGCGGCATTGCCCTTGCCGGCAAAGGCGAGGTTCATCGGGAAGGCGTCGGCGGCCTTGATCATCTGGCCGAGATGCCAGGGGCCGGGCGTGCAGGTCGTCGCCAGCGTACCATGGGCCGGACCGGTGCCGCCGCCGAGCATGGTGGTGAGCCCACTCATCAGCGCATCCTCGATCTGCTGCGGGCAGATATAGTGGATATGGCTGTCGAAGCCGCCGGCGGTGACGATCTTGCCCTCGCCCGCGATGACCTCGGTGCCGGGGCCGACGATGATCGTCTCTTCGGGAGCGAAATTGCCGAAGCCGCTCTGGATGTCGGGGTTGCCGGCCTTGCCGATGGCGCAGATGCGCCCGGC
>CALRYW010000011.1:0-75301 GCA_943372485.1 Allobosea thiooxidans | reverse complement strand
TCGACCGTGCCGGTCACCTCCTTCAGCGCGGCCGAGCGCGAGCTGAAGCCCATCGTCTTGATGCCGATGATCGACATCAGCGAGGTGTCGAGCACGCCGCTGCTCTCGATCGTCACGGTGCCCGACGATTCCTGGAAGTCGAACTTGGTGATCTGGATGTTCTGCCCATCCATGCCAACCGTGTTGGCGACGAAGAACTTGTCGGCTGCCGCACGCATGGTGGCGGCATCCTTGCTCGGCAACCTTGCGGCTGCGAGCGCGGCGGAATCGGTCGCCGCCTGCAGGCCGGAGTGGACCTTGCTCAGGCGGCCATAGTCGAGAACCGCTCCGGCCATGCAGATCAGCGCGACGCCGGCGAAGGCGAACATCGTGACGGTTGCGCCGGATTCATCGCGGCGGAAACGGCGGGCAAACCCGAAGACAGTATCCCGATAGGACTGGCGCATCGCAGCCTCTCAACTCTGGCGATGGCCTCAGGATTGTCCGAGCGAGCGCCGGAAGCCTGAAGCCGTTCACGATGCCGGAGGTTATGCCGGCGAGAGGTTGCGATTCCGTTCCGTCAATCGTTGAAACTCCGCGATGTTTTGCATTTTATCGGATGTCAGGTCCGGCTGCGCGGGACCGGCAGGATGCGCGGCGTGAGATAGCCGAACAGGGCGATCGCGATCGCGAAGGCGAGGATGGCGACCGGGGTTCCCAGGACGCTCATCGCCGCGCCCATCGCCAGCGGCCCGGTGGCCTGGCCGAGGAAGAAGCAGCAGGCGAACAAGGCCATGGCGGATCCACGGGCGGCAGGAGCGAGCTCCGTCGCCTGTGCCTGGAACGTGCCGTGCAGCAGGAAGAAGCCGAAGCCCTGCAGCGCGAAGAGCGGGATCGCGCTCCACCAGACCCAGTCGAAGGCGAAGAGGGCGAGACCGATCGCGCAGACCACCCCGCCGAGGCGCGTCATCAATGTGGGCCCGAGCCGCTCGACCAAGATGCGCGTCATCAGCCCGTAGACCAGGCAGCCGAAGCCCATCCCGGCGATGACGAGACCGGCCTCGGCCGGACCGACACCCGATCGCGCGAACAGGATCGCGGCGACATAGGCCGGGATGCCGAAGAGCAGGAGGCCCTCGATCACGACCAGCCCATAGAGCAGCCTGGTTCGCGGATTGGCGAACACGATGCGGTAGTTGGCGAGCGCACCCGCGACGCTGAGCCTCGCGCGCGTTACGTTACGTCGCGGCTTGAGGACCAGCGCGACCAGCACCGCCGCCAGCGCGGCGACGATGGCCGCCGAGAGGAAGGCCGCCCGCCAGCCGGCATGGGTAGCGATCAGCCCGGAACAGGCCGAGCCCGACATCTGCCCGATGATCATCAGGACGAGGAAGCGCCCGAGCGCGATCTGGCGTTCCTGCATCGGGGCGCGGTCGCCGATCGCGGCCATGGCGATGGGGATGATCCCGCCCGCGGCGATGCCGGTGACCGCGCGCACCGCCGTCATGATCTCGTAGGACTGCGACAGCGCGGCCACTGTCGAGAACAGGGCCAGCGCAATGAGGCAGGTCAGGATCGTCCGGATCTTGCCGATGGCGTCCGCGACCGGCCCGAGGAAGGGCTGGCCGAGCGCATAGGCCAGCGAAAAGCCCGTCACCATCATGACGATCTGCGGCACGCTGCGCTCGAACTCGCCGGCGAGCGTCGGAATCAGCGGATCGATGATCCGCATCGTGAAGGTCGAGGCGAAGCCGCAGGCGCCGAGGACGAGGATGAGGGACGGCAGCGAGGTGGGGGCCGGCGCGGCTGCCGGTCCCGGAAGCGGTTTTTCAGACATAAGCCAGCGTAGGCTGGGCCCGCGCCTTGGCAAGTCGATCGAAGCCTTGCAGCTCTGCGATCAGCGCAGGGAAGGCCGACAGCGGCACCATGTTGGGGCCGTCGCTGGGGGCGCTGTCGGGGTCCTCATGCGTCTCGATGAAGACGCCGGCGACGCCGACGGCGACCGCAGCGCGTGCCAGAACCGGGACGAATTCGCGCTGCCCGCCCGAGGAAGACCCCTTGCCGCCGGGCTGCTGCACGGAATGCGTCGCGTCGAAGATCACCGGCGCTCCGATCGTCTGCGCCATGATCGGCAGGGCCCGCATGTCCGAGATCAGCGTGTTGTAGCCGAAGGACGCGCCGCGCTCGGTCAGCATCACATTGGGGTTGCCGCTCTCGGTGATCTTGGCGGCGACGTTGACCATGTCCCAGGGTGCGAGGAACTGGCCCTTCTTGATGTTGACGACGCGGCCCGTCCGGGCGGCGGCGACCAGCAGATCCGTCTGACGGCACAGGAAGGCCGGGATCTGCAGCACATCGACGCATTCGGCGACCGCGGCGCACTGCTCGACCTCGTGCACGTCGGTCAGCACCGGCAGGCCCGTCTGCTCGCGGATCTCGGCGAAGACCGGCAGCGCCGCCGCAAGGCCCATGCCGCGCGCCGCCTTGACGCTGGTGCGGTTGGCCTTGTCGAAGGAGGTCTTGAAGACGAGACCGATCCCGAGCTCCCCGGCGATCTCCTTCAGCGCGAAGGCCATCTCCAGGGCGTGGTCGCGGCTTTCCATCTGGCAAGGCCCGGCGATGAGCGCCAGCGGCAACTGGTTGCCGAAGCGGACCGGGGCGGCGAGATCGGCACCGACGGTGACGATGGCATTGGCGGTCATGGGCGGCATCTCCCCTCTGATGAGGCGCCGGGCTTATGGCCGGCGGGGGGCGCGGGTCAAGCCGCGGTCCTGCGACGCCGAAGTTATGCATCAGCCGCGCGATCGCACTGGCGAAGCAGCCGCGAGGTCTGTAAATTCATTTGCGAAGCATTATGTCGAGCGGGTTACGACAGGGATCGATCTTGAGTACGACGGTTGCGAGCACGAGGCGGGCGGGGGGCACCAGCAGGGCGGCCGGCGCTGGCTCATGCGCCGCCTCCGTCGGGACCGGGCCGTCCATGGCCGACCGGCCGCGCCGGGCGGGGCCGCCGGCCGATGGCGGGCGCGAGGGCGCCGGCACGGCCGTCCTGACCCGGACGCGCACCCGCAAGCCCAATCTCTACCGTGTCCTGCTTCTGAACGACGACTACACCCCCATGGAGTTCGTCGTTCATGTGCTCGAGCGCTTTTTCCAGAAGGACCGCGCGGCGGCGACGCAGATCATGATGCATGTGCATCAGAACGGCGTCGGCGAATGCGGGGTCTTCACCTACGAGGTCGCCGAGACCAAGGTGACGCTGGTGATGGATCTGGCGCGCAAGCACATGCATCCGCTGCAATGCGTGATGGAGAAGAAGTAGCCTCTTGAGTTCGCTCATCCCCTCGAAATCGGAATAGGAGCGCAATCCGTGCCGAGTTTCTCGCGCAGTCTCGAACAGGCGCTTCACCGGGCTCTGGCGCTCGCCAACGAACGCCATCACGAATACGCCACCCTCGAACATCTGCTGCTGGCGCTGGTCGACGACCAGGACGCGGCCGCGGTGATGCGCGCCTGCAGCGTCGATCTCGACACGCTCAGGCGCAATCTCGTCGACTATATCGACGCCGAACTCGCCAATCTCGTCACCGATGGGCGCGATGATTCGAAGCCGACCGCCGGCTTCCAGCGCGTCATCCAGCGCGCGGTCATCCATGTCCAGTCGTCGGGCCGGGAAGAGGTGACGGGCGCCAACGTGCTGGTGGCGATGTTCGCCGAGCGCGAGAGCCACGCCGCCTATTTCCTGCAGGAGCAGGACATGACCCGTTATGACGCGGTCAACTACATCAGCCACGGCATCGCCAAGCGCCCGGGCGCGAGCGAGGCGCGGCCCGTCCGCGGCGTCGAGGAGGAGCCCGAGCAGCAGCGCGATTCGCGCGCTGCCGATCCGGTCAACGACGCCGACAAGGACAAGAAAAAGAAGGAAAGCGCGCTCGACGCCTATTGCGTCAACCTCAACCGCAAGGCGCGCGACGGGCGGATCGACCCGCTGATCGGCCGCGAGGCCGAGGTTCAGCGCACGATCCAGATCCTCTGCCGCCGGCAGAAGAACAACCCGCTGCTGGTCGGCGATCCCGGTGTCGGCAAGACCGCCATTGCCGAGGGGCTGGCGCTGAAGATCACCCGCGGCCAGGTGCCCGAGGTGCTGGAAGACGCCACCGTCTTCTCGCTCGACATGGGCACCCTGCTCGCCGGCACCCGCTATCGCGGCGATTTCGAAGAACGCCTCAAACAGGTGATGAAGGAGATCGAGGCCCATCCCAAGGCGATCATGTTCATCGACGAGATCCACACGGTGATCGGCGCCGGTGCGACCTCGGGCGGCGCCATGGACGCCTCGAACCTGCTCAAGCCGGCGCTCGCCTCGGGCAGCCTGCGCTGCATCGGCTCGACCACCTACAAGGAGTACCGCCAGTACTTCGAGAAGGACCGGGCCCTGGTGCGCCGCTTCCAGAAGATCGACGTCAGCGAGCCCTCGATTCCGGATACGATCGAGATCCTCAAGGGGCTGAAGCCCTATTTCGAGGAGTTCCACAAGCTGCGCTACACCAACGACGCCATCAAGGCGGCGGTGGAGCTCTCGGCACGCTACATCCATGACCGCAAGCTGCCGGACAAGGCGATCGACGTCATCGACGAGACCGGCGCCTCGCAGATGCTGGTCGCCGAGAACAAGCGCAAGAAGACGATCGGCGTGAAGGAGATCGAGGCGGCGATCGCCACGATGGCCCGCATCCCCGCCAAGACCGTCTCGAAGAACGATGCCGAGGTGCTGCGCAACCTTGAGACCACGCTGAAGCGTACCGTCTACGGGCAGGAGAAGGCGATCGAGGCGCTGTCCTCCTCGATCAAGCTCGCCCGCGCCGGCCTGCGCGACGGCGAGAAGCCGATCGGCTGCTATCTCTTCGCCGGCCCCACCGGCGTCGGCAAGACCGAAGTCGCCCGCCAGCTCGCCACCTCGCTCGGCGTCGAGCTGATCCGCTTCGACATGTCGGAATATATGGAGCGCCACACCGTCTCGCGGCTGATCGGCGCGCCTCCGGGCTATGTCGGCTTCGACCAGGGCGGGCTCCTGACCGACCAGATCGACCAGCATCCGCACAGCGTGCTGCTGCTCGACGAGATCGAGAAGGCCCATCCCGACCTGTTCAACATCCTTCTGCAGGTCATGGACCACGGCAAGCTGACCGACAACAACGGCAAGCAGGTCGATTTCCGCAACGTCATCCTGATCATGACGACCAATGCCGGCGCCGCCGACATGGCCCGCAACGCCTATGGCTTCACCCGCCAGAAGCGCGAGGGCGACGATACGGAGGCGATCAACAAGCTGTTCGCGCCGGAATTCCGCAACCGCCTCGATTCGGTGATCTCCTTCGGCCATCTGCCGAAGACGGTCGTCGCCCGCGTCGTCGACAAATTCGTGCTGCAGCTCGAGGCGCAGCTCGCCGATCGCAACGTCACCATCGAGCTCTCGGACGAGGCGCGCGAATGGCTGGTCGAGAACGGCTATGACGAGGCGATGGGTGCCCGCCCGATGGCGCGGCTGATCCAGTCGACGATCAAGACCCCGCTCGCCGACGAGGTGCTGTTCGGGCGCCTCAAGAACGGCGGTGCGGTCAAGGTCGTGGTCGTGCAGTCGGAGACGGGCATCAAGGTGCTCGGCCTCGAGTTCCCCGACGGCCCGGTCAAGCCCAAGCCGGAGAAGGACGTCGCCGCCGCAGCCGAGAAACGCGAGCGCAAGCCGCGCGCGAAGGCGGCCGCCGCCAAGCCCACTGCGGCCGCGCCGCGCCGCAGTGGTCCGGCCGGGAAGGCCGATGGCGGCAAAGGGGACGGCGGCAAGGGGCCCGAGGCACCCAAGTCCCCGCGCTCGGTCCGCACCGTCCCCAAGGTCCCGCTGACGAAGGCTTGAGACCGTGTTCTTCAGGCGAAAGACCGATACGCTGCTCGCCCATGCGGCTGAGCCCGCGCCGGAACAGGCCGTTCCGGCGCGCAAGCAGAAGCTGAGCTGGTTCGAGAAGCGCGACCGGCGGCGGCGCCGGCGCAAGCTGTTCGAGGAGATCCTCGGCTGGATCCTCGTTCCCGCCCTCGTCTACCTGATCTATCTCGGCGTGAAGGCGGTCGGTGGTATCCCCAAGGAAATCATCGATTTCGGCAATGAGCTGCTGGGCATCGTCATGAAGGGCGGGCGCTGAGACCACCGCCGCGGCCGGTCGTCCCTGCAGCCGGCGCAATGCCCGATGCATATTGCGACGGCTCGGCGCGCCCCTCCCGTCGGGCTAGAAGGGTTGGCCCGACCCGCCTTGCGGCGCCGGGTTGGTTTCTCGCCCTCCGAACTGGCCGCGTGCTGATCCCCCGATGACCGTACCCGCAGACTGGAGCTGGTGGCGCGTCGCGCTGGCCGGCATGCGCGACGCGCTGTCGCTGCCGGCCTGGGTCGTCGGCTTCGGGCTGATCGGCGTCGGCTCGCTGGCGCGCGATGTCGGCTATCCCGTCGAGGTCGCGGTGCTCTCGACCATGCTGGTCTGGGCCGGCCCCTCGCAGGTCATCTTCTTCGCCTCGATTGCGGCTGGCGCCGCCTGGAGCGCCATCGCGATCGCGGTCGGCTTTGCCTCGCTGCGCTTCCTGCCGATGACGGTGGCGATCCTGCCCTTGCTGCGCCGCCCGGGGCAGGGCGTCGCCATGCAGCTCCTGCTCGCGCATTACGTGGCGGTGACGGCCTGGACGGAAGGGCTGCGCCGGCTGCCACACGTCCCGCCGCCGCAGCGCGTCGCCTATTTCCTCGGCTTCGCCAACACCTGCATGGCGACGAGCTCGGTCGGCACCTTCCTGGGCTACTACCTCATCGGGGCCCTGCCGATCCCCTTCGCCGCCGGGCTGCTCTGCCTGACGCCGATCTTCTTCCTTGCCTCGCTCACGGCGGGGCTGCGCCATCGCGGCGATGTGGCGGCCATCGTGCTGGGCCTCGCGCTGGCACCGATCTGCGACCGCTTCATCGGCGGCGGCTTCGACCTGATCGTCGCCGGGCTGATCGCGGGCTCGATCGCCTTCGCGCTGCGGCCGAAGAAGGCCGCGCCATGACGGCGACCGCGATCACCCTGCCGATCGCCTGGCTCGACGGCCCGCTCTGGCCCTATCTCGCGCTGGTGCTGTTCGCGGTGCTGCCGACCGAGATCTGGCGCTGGCTCGCGGTCGCCTTCTCGCGGCGCATCGACGCCGACTCGCCGGCGCTCGAATGGGTGAGGGCGGTGGCGACGGCCCTGCTGGCCGGCATCGTCGCCAAGCTGATCGTGGCGCCGCCCGGTGCGCTCGCCGCCGTGCCGCTTGCCCTGCGGGTCGGGGCGCTCTCGGTCACGCTCGCGATCATGCTGTTCGACCGAAGGCGGGTGCTGCTGGCGGTGCTGGCGGGGGAGGCGACGCTGATCGGCGGCGCCTATTGGCTGCTGGCGCCATGACCGTCCCGCTCACAGCGCCGTCAGCGCGCTCCTGATCTTCTCGGCGTTCGCGGCCAGGACCTCGGGCTTCTCCATCGCGCCGGTGTGGGGCTTCATTGCAACCCCGTCATGGCGCGGAATGACATGGACATGCAGGTGGAACACCACCTGGCCGCCGGCCGACTCATTGAACTGCTGGATGGTGACGCCATCGCCGTCGAACGCCGTCGTCACGGCCCGTGCCAGCCGCTGCGTCGTCAGCGCGACGGCCTGGAGCGCCTCGGGCGGCGCGTCCAGCACATTGCGGCAGGCCACCTTCGGGATCACCAGCACATGCCCGTCGGCCCGCGGCATGATGTCCATGATCGCGACCGTCGCCTCGTCCTCATAGACGGTGTGGGAGGGCAACTCTCCCCGCAGGATGCGGGCGAAGACATTGCTGGGATCGTAGGCGGTCATGCGGCATCCGGGGCAGGCGGGACGAGCGGGACGCCAGCCTGTCGCGCCCGGGCGGTCGCCGTCAAGACCATGGCAGCTACGCAGGGATCGGCGCGTCGGCCTGCAGGGCCAGCCTGTCGGCGATCTGCGAATCCAGCACCAGATCGTCGCAGGCGCCGAGCAGCCAGAGGTCCGTCACCGCAAAGCGCAGCAATGACACATCCCACCAGCGCGCGATGATCTCCGCCAGCGCGGCGGTCTCGCTGGCATCGAGATCGTCAGTCAGATTGTAGAGCCCCACCAGATAGAGGTCGCCGGGCGGGCGCCCGAAGGCGGCCTGGACTTCATGGATGGGGTTCAGATCGCCCCGCATCTCCGGATAGACCCGCAGATAGAGCCGCCCGCGATTGACGTTGCCCGAAAAGAGCCCGCGCAGATCGACCGCGAAGGGCGCGATGCGGGCGAGGGCCTGCCGGGTGTCCTCGTCGATCGACGGAGCCTCGCCGGTCGAGAGCGAGCCGCACAGCGTCGCATGCAGCCGCTCGGACCGTCGCGGCAGGATGTCCCAGGCGATCTTCGCTGCGAAGGGGGCGGCGCGCATCTCGGCGTCGAGCCGCTGGAAGGTTTGGGAACCAGCCAGCAACGCTCCGTCGACGGGCAAAACCAGCGAGTAGATGCACGGATGCCGGCCCATCTCGTAGGATCGCCCCTCCTGCCGGGCGATGACGCGGGGATGGTCGGGCGCCACCAGCGGCAGATGCGCCAGCCGATAGGGCTCGTCCAGCGTCAGCGGCCCGTCCGCGAAGGCGGTCAGGCTGCGCCGGTAGCCCAGTTCGCCGTCCGCGCAGTAGGCCGACCCGGCGGATGCTGCGGAAACCCGCCGATCAGCCATCGGGATCGCCGGACTTGCGGAACGGGCTTTCGGCCGCCAGCGCCGCCTGCGCCTCGGCGATCTGCGCCCGCTCACGCGTCAGGTAATGCGCCACCGCCCGTTCCAGCCCGGGCTCGGCCAGATGGTGCAGCGAACGCGTCACCACCGGGCGGTAGCCACGCGCCAGCTTGTGCTCGCCCTGGGCGCCGGCCTCGACACAGGCGAGGCCCTGCGCGATCGCGTAGTCGATGGCCCGATGGTAGCAGACCTCGAAATGCAGGAAGGGGTGGTCCTCGATGCAGCCCCAGTTGCGGCCGTAAAGCGTATTGGCGCCGCGGAAATTGATCGCGCCGGCGATGTGGCGCCCGTCGCGCTTCGCCATCACCAGCACGATGCGCTCCCCCATCGCCGCCCCCACGCAGGAGAAGAAGGCCCGGTTGAGATAGGGGCGGCCCCATTTGCGCGAACCGGTATCCTCGTAGAAGGCATGGAAATCGTCCCAGACCGCCTCGGTCAGGTCGCTGCCGCTGAGCACCTCGATGGTGATCCCGGCGGCGAGCGCCTCGCGGCGCTCGCGCTTCAGCGCTTTGCGCTTGCGCGAGGCCAGCGTCGCCAGGAAATCGTCGTAACGCCCGAAGCCCTCGTTGAACCAGTGGAACTGCAGATCGTGCCGCTCGAGATAGCCGGCCTCCCGCAGCGCCGCGACATCGGGCTCCCCTGCGAAGGTGACATGGATGGAGGACGCTTCGGTCTGGTCGCGCAGCGCCTCCAGCCCGGCGATCAGCCCGGCGCGGGCCTGTTCCGCCCGCGGCCCGGGCGCCACCAGCAGACGTGGCCCGGTCGCAGGGGTGAAGGGCGCCGCGACCTGGATCTTTGGGTAGTAGCGCCCGCCCGCCCGCTGATAGGCCTCGGCCCAGCTGTGGTCGAAGACATATTCGCCCTGGCTGTGGCTTTTGAGGAAGCTCGGCGCGGCGGCGAGGAGCCTGTCTTCGCCATCCTCGACCAGCAGATAGGCCGGCGACCAGCCCGAGCGGCCGCCGACGCAGCCGCTCTCTTCGAGCGCACGCAGGAATTCATGGCAGACGAAGGGGTTTTCGCGATCGAACCCCGCCGCCATCGCGTCTTGCGCCTGCGGATGGGCGCAGGCGTTCCAGGCCGCGGCCGGAACCGCCTTCAGCGAGGTCGCGACGCGCACCCGGAGGTCGTCGGCCCCGCTCTCGCTCAAGGCTTGAAGCCCTCGAACACCATCTGGTCGGCGAGGCGCGAGGCCTTCTCCCGGTCCTCCGGGGTCCGCACCGTCCAGCTCATCAGCGGCATGCCCAGGATGGTGCGGCAGAGATAGGGCGCCGCGCTGTCGAGATCCGTGACCTTCCAGGACAGGAAATCCGGCCGGCTCCGCTCGAAATGCAGCAGATTGGCCATGGCGCGGCGCTGGCCCGCATCGAGATGCGCATAGTCGGGATAGGAATAGTCGTTCATCGCGACGATCCCGCGCGGGACGCCGGGCGCGATCTCGTGCAGCGCCGCGACGATATCGGGATCGAAGGATTTGAACACGATCGGCTGGCCGGCGCGGCCGGCGACGATCTCGGCGGCGCGCCGGGTCAGCCTGAGATCGCCGTCGAAGCGGCTCTTGATCTCGATCACCAGCGGCACGCGCCCGCCGATCAGGTCGAGGAAGCCCGAGAGGGTCGGGATTAGCGCCGGGCTGCCGCGCAGCGGGATTGCCGCGAGCGCGTCCGCCGTCTGCGCCGAGACGGCGCCCTGGCGCTCGGTCAGCCGGTCCAGCACGAAATCATGGAAGACCATCGCTTCGCCATCGGCGCTGAGCTGGATGTCGCATTCGATGCCGAACCCGGCGGCGATGGCGGCCTCCGCCGCCGGGCCGCTGTTCTCGATCACGCCGGCGGCGGCGTCGTGGAGCCCGCGATGGGCGATCGGGCGGGCGATCAGCCAGCCGAGATCGGGGCGGGCGCCGTCGTTCAGGAGAGGGCCGCGCATCAGGCGATCTCGAACATTGCCTCGACCTCGACCGCCGCATCGGCGGGCAGTTCCGCCACGCCGATCGTCGAGCGGGCATGGCGCCCCTTGTCGCCGAGCACCTCGACCATCAGGTCCGAGGCGCCGTTCATGATCGCGGGCAGGGCGGCGAAATGCGGCGCGACATTGATGAAGCCGCCGAGCCGCACGCAGCGGGTGATCCGGCTGAGATCGCCGTTCAGCGCCGCCTTGGCCTGGGCGAGGACATTGATGGCGCAGAGCCGCGCGGCCTCGAGACCGGCCTCGTTGAAGATCTCGACCCCGAGCTTCCCCTTGTGGGCGTCGGAGAGCTTGCCGTCGAGCCCGAAGCAGAGCTGCCCCGAGATCACCAGGAGATTGCCGGTGATGACATAGGGGACATAGTTCGCGATCGGCGCGGCCGGGGTCGGCAGGGTGATGCCGAGTTCGGCGAGACGGGTATCGACGGCGTTCATCGGGACGGCTCCACAGGGTGCGGTCGGCGGGAGCATTGTCCCGCGCGCAGGCCTCTTTCATGGCCGATGCCCGACCCGCCCGCAAGCTGGCGACCATGCGCCGCGCTGCCGCGTCGCTCGCGCGGCGCGAGACGCGACAGGGCCTGAAGGCCGCGCCATCGCCTTGTTTGCGCCATCGCCGCAATGCACCTAGATTCCGGTTGCAGGAACAAGGAAGGCGGCGGGCCCGATGACGACGAACGCAACCGGTCTGGCGGGATGTCTGGCGCTCCTGGCGCTCTGGAGCGGGCCGGCCGGCGCCCAGGCGCAACCGGCCGATCGCGTCGTCCTCGCCCCGCACCGGGCGGTCTACGATCTGGTGCTCGATGCCGGCAAGGCAGCCAAGACGGTCGACTCGGCCCGCGGCCGCATCGCCTTCGATTTCACCGGCGACGCCTGCGACGGCTATGCGCTCTCCTTCCGGCAGGTCACGCAGCTCCAGAGCGGCGAGGGCGGCCCGCGGCTGATCGATGCGCGGACGACGAGCTTCGAGGCCGGCGACGGCGCCAGCTACCGCTTCAAGACCGAGAGCTCGGCCAGTGGCACGCCGAAGGAGACCGTCGACGGCACGGCGACCCGCTCGGGGCAGGGCTATGAGGTCAAGCTCACCGCGCCCAAGCCCGAGACGCATCGCGAACCGGTCGCGGCCCTCTTCCCCAACGCCCAGATGAAGGCGGTCATCAAGGCGGCGCGCGAGGGTCGCAACACGCTGAGCGTCCGGCTCTATGACGGCGCCAATGGCGGCAAGGACGTCTATGAGACGCTTTCGGTCATCGGCCGCAAGCTCGAGAGCAAGCCGGCGGAGGAACCGCTGCAGCGCCCCGAATTCGAGAAGCTGGCGCGCTGGCCGGTGACGATGTCCTATTTCAAGGTCGGCTCCGGCGAGACGACGCCGACCTACACGATCTCGTTCGAACTCTATGAGAATGGCGTCACCGGCGCCGTCAGGCTCGATTATGGCAGCTTCGCGCTGCGCGGCACGCTTACGCGTCTGGATCTTCTGCCTCAGGCGGATTGCGCGAAATAGCGGTGCCGGAGCCGGCCCGCCGCGGCAGGCGCAGGCTCAGGCCCTTGCCGATGGCGGCGTCGCCGAAGCGGGCGCGCAGGCTGTCGAGCGCGCCCTCCATCGCCTTCAGCCGGGGTGTCGCGACATCGGCGAGGTCACCATGGTCGGCCTCCTCCGGGCCGGTCAGGTCGCTCGCGCCGATGCCGATCAGCCGGTAGCGCGGTCCGGTGCATTCGCGTCGCAGCAACTCGCGCCCCGCCGTGAACAGCCGCGCGGCGAGCTGGGTCGGCTCGGGCAGCCGCGTCGCCCGCGTGATCGAATGGAAATCCGCCGTCTTCAGCTTCAGCGTGATCGTTCGTCCCGCCAGTTCCTGATGCTTCAGGCGCTTCGAGGTCTTCTCGCAGAGCCGCCAGAGCACCGGCTCCAGCTCGTCGAAGCGTGACAGGTCGACATCCAGCGTCGTCTCGCTGGACACGCTCTTGGTTTCCCGGTCGGGCGTGACGCGGCGGGGGTCGATGCCGTTGGCGAGGTTCTTCAGCCGCGGGCCGTCCTTGCCGGCCAGCCGGAACAGCGTCTCGACCGGCGCCTCGCGCAGATCCCCGATCACACGGAAGCCCGCCTCCGCCAGCTTGGCCGCGCTGGCCTGGCCGATGCCGGGAATCAGACCGACCGGCTTGGCGGAGAGGAAGGCGACGGCTTCCGCCCGCCCGATCACCGAGAAGCCGCGCGGCTTGTCCATGTCGGAGGCGACCTTGGCCAGGAACTTCGCATAGGACAGCCCGACCGAGACGGTGATGCCGATCTCCGCCTCGATCCGCCGGGCAAAGCGCGCCAGCGTCACGGCCGGGCTGGCATGGTGCAGCAACTCGGTGCCGGCCAGGTCGAGAAAGGCCTCGTCGATCGAGATCGGCTCGACCAACGGCGTCAGCTCCTGCATCAGGCGCCTCACCTGCCGCCCGACCGCGACATATTTCGCCATGTCGGGCTTGACGACCACGGCCTGGGGGCAGGCCTTCAGCGCCTTGAACATCGGCATGGCCGAGCGCACGCCATAGGTCCGGGCGATGTAGCAGGCGGTCGAGACCACGCCGCGCCTGCCGCCGCCGATGATCACCGGCTTGTCGAGCAGGCTGGGATCGTCGCGCTTCTCGATCGCGGCGTAGAAGGCGTCGCAGTCGATATGGGCGAGGCTCAGGGCATCCCGCTCGGGATGCCGCAGCAGCCGTGGCGAGCCGCAGGCCGGGCAGCGGCGGGGCGAATCCTCCTCCGCCTCGTGGTCGGTCAGGCAGTCGCGGCAGAGGACGCGCCGCGCCGCCAGGGGCCGCGCGGGGCTCAATCCGCCACGCCGCCGGGCGGGCCGCTCAGCCGCTCCCGCGCCAGGGCGACCGTCTCGGGCGCGACGCCGAGATTGGCGGCGAATTCGAGCAGCAGCGAATCGCTGCCGCCGACATGCTCGAGAACGGCGGCGAGAAAGGCCGGCTCGCCCGCCGCCGCCCGCAAGGTCGCCGGGCCGAGGCCGGTGACGGCGAGAAAGGGCTCGAGCCGCTCGGGCTCGGCGGCGAGGAAGCCCAGGGCGCGCAGGGCCAGTGTCTCCGCTTCGTCGAGGCTCGGGGGTCTGGCCATGGTTCTCGCAAGGCTCCTGTCGGAATCGGTCTTCGGGTTTG
This sequence comes from Allobosea thiooxidans, assembly GCA_943372485.1. Lineage (GTDB taxonomy): Bacteria > Pseudomonadota > Alphaproteobacteria > Rhizobiales > Beijerinckiaceae > Allobosea > Allobosea thiooxidans_A. The sequence continues at coordinate 61,397 of CALRYW010000011.1, read as the reverse complement.
CGTTTCGTCAACGGCTTACGTGCTAGGCATCATTGAACGAGGCTGCCAGCTTGGACAATCTGGATCAGTCCCCGATGTCCGTGGCGCAAATGAAGGGCGGCATCATGAAGACGGTTCTGATCGTCGAGGACAACGAGCTCAACATGAAGCTCTTCAACGACCTCCTCGAGGCGCATGGCTATGCCACGCTGAAGACGGCCGACGGCATCGAGGCGATCGAGCTCGCCCGGGCGCATCATCCCGACCTCATCCTGATGGACATCCAGCTGCCCGAAGTCTCGGGACTCGAGGTGACGAAATGGCTGAAGGAGGATGACGACCTGAAGGCGATTCCGGTCGTCGCGGTCACCGCCTTCGCGATGAAAGGCGACGAGGAACGCATCCGGGAGGGCGGCTGCGAGGCCTATCTCTCGAAGCCGATCTCCGTTGCGAAGTTCCTGGAGACCGTCCGCGCCTATGCCGGCGCGGCCTGAGCGTTCGAAAGCGAACCCATGTCCGCGCGCGTCCTCGTCGTCGATGACATCATCACCAACGTCAAGCTGCTGGAAGCGAAGCTTGCGGCGGAGTATTTCGACGTCGTCACCGCGCTGAACGGCCCCGACGCCATCGCCATCTGCGAACGCGGCGAGGCCGACATCGTCCTGCTCGACGTGATGATGCCCGGCATGAACGGCTTCGACGTCTGCCGCCGCCTGAAGAGCGAGGCGACGACGGCCCATATCCCGGTCGTGATGGTTACCGCGCTCGACCAGCCGGGCGACCGCCTCAAGGGCCTCGATGCCGGGGCCGACGATTTCCTGACCAAGCCGCTCGACGACACCGCACTCTTCGCGCGGGTCCGCAGCCTCGTGCGGCTGAAGTCGATGACCGACGAACTGCGCAACCGCGCGCTCGCCTCGCGCCGCCTCGGGATCGCCGATCCGCTCGCGGCGGCGGCCTCGGAGACGGGGCTGAACGGCCGCATCCTCGTGGTCGAGGACCGGGCGCGCGTGATCGAGCGACTGGAGAGCGCCCTGTCGGCCTTCCATGTCGTCGAAACCGAGCCGGACCCGCAGCAGGCGCTGCTGCGCGCGGTCGAGGGCGATTTCGACAGCGTCCTCGTCAGCCTCGATCTGCAGGGTTATGACGGGCTGCGCCTGTGCAGCCAGCTGCGCTCGCTCGAGCGGACCCGCAACGTCTCCGTGCTGATGATGGGGGAGGCGGAGGACCGCACCCGCATCCTGCGCGGCCTCGAGATCGGCGCGCATGACTTTCTGATCCGGCCGATCGATCGCAACGAGCTGCTCGCCCGCGTCCGCACCCAGGTGCGCCGCAAGCGCTTCACCGAGAAGCTGCGCGACAGCGTGCAGTCCTCGATGGAGATGGCGGTGATGGACCAGCTCACCGGGCTGCACAACCGCCGCTACATGGATACGCGCATGGCGGTGCTGTTCGACGAATCCGCCCTGCGCGCCCGCTCGCTGGCCCTGCTCGTGCTCGACATCGACCACTTCAAGCGGGTCAACGACAACTACGGCCACGATGTCGGCGACGAGGTCCTGCGCGAATTTGCCGACCGCGTCCGCTCTTGCACCCGCGGCATCGATCTCGTCGCCCGCATGGGCGGCGAGGAGATCGTTGTGGTGCTGCCGGATACCGCGCTCGACGCCGCCTATGCCGTCGCCGAACGCATCCGCGAGCGGGTCGTCTCCGAACCCTTCGGCATCCAGGGCGCGACGAACAGCATTCCCGTCACCGTCTCGATCGGCGTTTCGAGCCGGCGCGCCGGCGACGCCTCGCCCGCCGAGATCCTGAAGCGCGCCGACGACGCGCTCTATCTGGCCAAGGCCAATGGCCGCAATCGCGTGATCGCCGCCAACGCCGCTTGACCTGGCGCACCGCCCGGCCGCGACTGGTTACGCGGTAAGGTTAAGCTTCGAAGAACATTGGTGAATCGCGCTCCGGCGATTGATTCGAGGTCTGCACCCCTGCAATGGTCCGGTCGACGCAGCGTCATCCGCTGCCTCGCGACGCCCCTCGGCTCTCAGGTCCGCCGCATCTCCTGGGAACCCGGAGGGCTCGGCCGGTCGGTTGCGGACATTCTGGCCTCCTCAGAACCGCCGCCGGCCGGCCACCTTCTCCCCCGCTTCAGAAATACTGCGAGAGCACCGCCGGCACGAGATAGCCGAGGCCGGCGAAGATCGCGAGGATGGCGATAAGCGCGAGGCTCGCGACGACGCGGTTGCCGAGGAAGCGCGAGGAATCGATTTCGACGAGGAGCTTCAGCAGCCGGCGGCCGGCTCCGTGAGGCGTGCTGCGAGTGTCGGGATCGGGGTCTGTGGCGTTCACGGGTCGATCTTCCGGTGACAGGGGACGAACGCCTGCGAAGCGCGCGCCGCTGCCGCAGGTGGTCGTCGCCCCCGACCGATCCTCAGCCTGACATCATTCGGCGCGTCACGGCGTGACAATCGCGCCGCAGCCACACGAAAACCGCTCTCGGGCCTGCGTTGGGGCCGTCACGACCGGCGTGAGGCGCCCGCCGCCTGCCGGCGAGAGGATCTAGAGCCCGGTGGCGCGCCGCAGCGCCGCGTTGATGCGATCCTGCCAGCCGGGACCCTCGTCCTGGAAATGGGCGAGCACGTCGCTGTCGATCCGCAGCGAGACGAGTTCGCGCGCGCCGGGTACGGTCGTGCGTTTCTCGGCGGGCGGGGCCACCCTTGGCACGGCCACGGTGAACAGCGCCTCGGCCTTGTCGCGTGCGCTCATCGGCCGGCGGGGCCTGTCGGTGCTCATGGCGTCATGACCTTCCTGAAACGGGCCGGCGGAGGCGGCCGCAGCGGCGATACCGGCAACAAAAAAACCGCCCGGGAGAGGGCGGTTTCGATGGCGACCGGGATCGGCAGGCGCAAGCGCCTCACTTGATCTTGGTTTCCTTGAACTCGACGTGCTTGCGCGCGACGGGGTCGTATTTCTTCATCGACATCTTCTCGGTCATCGTGCGCGAGTTCTTCTTCGTCACGTAGAAGTAACCGGTGTCGGCGGTCGAAAGCAGCTTGATCTTGATGGTCACGGCCTTGGCCATGGGGATATCCTCGAACCATGCGGGGCTGGTGAGGCCCACGGAAAATGAGAAAGGCCGGGCGAGCCCGGCAAACCGTCGGGCGTGGGAATGCCGGAAAGCCCCGTCGAAGTCAAGGCGCAATGGCGCGGTGCGCCGCTCGTCGCCCGGGTCGAAGTCTCAGAGCTCCTCGCGGACGAAGGCGCCATTCTTCTCCCAGTAGAAGGGTACCGGTAAATAGGGCGCGAAACCCCCGGCAATCCGGGCTTCGACCTCCTGGATGATCACCTTGGTGATGGTGGGCAGGTCGAGCGCCTTGGCCTCGTCGAAATCGACCCAGACGAGGTCGACCAGTTCCGAATCGGGCCCGACGACGTTCTCGATGCGCTTGGCGACGGCCGAGGCGTCGACGGTGAAGAATCGGGTGTCGAAGCGCTTGGGTCGCCGCGGCGGCGTGATCGCCCGCGCCACATAGGAGACGGCGGAGAGATCGGGATAGACGCCGTGGCCGGCGAAGTCCGCCCAGCTTCCGGCCGGCGGCGCCTCGGGCGTGCCATAATCCGCGGAGCCGAAGAGCAGGCCGGTCTCCTCGAAGGTCTCGCGGATTGCCGCCAGCGCCAGTGCGCGCGCCTTGCCGATGCTGGGGCGCACGGTGCGCTTCAGCAGACGGTCCTCGCAGATCTGGGCCAGAGCCCCGGTGGCAGCCATGCGACGATCGCCCGGATCGAGGCGCCCGCCCGGGAAGACGTATTTGCCCGGCATGAACTTGTGGCCGGGATGGCGCTTGCCCATCAGGATCCGCGGCTTGGCGGCCCTGCGGTCGAGGATCATCATGGTCGCCGCGTCGCGGGGGCGCTGATTGGCGGCGACCCGCACCCGCTCGGCGTTCGTCAGCGTGACGGCGTGGTCGTTCATGGCTGCTGGACCGCAGGCGGAAGGGGCTGGCGCTCGGGGCTGTCTGGTCGGCCGCAGAAGCCGTGCATGCGCAGCGCCCATTGCAGTCCGATGACACCGCCCTTCACCGGCTGCATCAGCAGCAGCGCGAGAATCACGGTCAGCGCCGGCCACACCGCCATGTGCAGGCCCATCGACCAGTCGGCGTATTTCTCGGCCAGCAGCAGGCCGCCGACCACGACATGGCCGACGATGGTGATGACGACATAGGGCGGCAGATCGTCGGCGCGCTGGTGGTGCAGCGCCTCGCCACAGGCCTCGCAAGTCTCGACCGGCTTCAGGAAGCCCCTGAACAGGCGCCCGTGGCCACAATGCGGGCAGCGCCCGCGCAGGCCGTTGCCGATCGCCCTGCGCCAGTCGCGCGCCTGCGGTTGAGGGCTCGCTGTGTGGATCTGGACCGCCATCACCGCCTCTTTCCGGATTTGGGTTTGCCCGCCTTGCCCTTGGCGAAGCGCCCCGGGCCGCTGCGGCCGCCGGGCGGGCCGCTGAAGGTGCCGCCCTTGCCGCGGCGCGGTGCGGGGTCGCGTCCGCCCAGGCCGCCCGCCGTCGCCGCCCGGCCGGCCGAGAGCAGCTCGAAGCGCAGCGCGCCGGCGACGGGCGCGGCCTCGACCAGCTTGACATGGACGCGGTCGCCCAGGCGGAAACTCTCGCCTGTCCGCTCGCCGATCAGCGCATGCGCCGCCTCGTCATAGCGGTAATAGTCGGCCCCAAGCGTCGAGGCGGGAATGAAGCCGTCGGCGCCGGTGCCGTCGAGCTTGACGAACAGTCCCGCCTTGTTGACGCCGCCGATGCGCCCGTCGAAGGAGGCGCCGATCTGGTCGGCCAGGAAATGCGCGATCAGCCGGTCGACCGTCTCGCGCTCGGCCGCCATGGCGCGCCGCTCGGCGGCCGAAATCCGCGTCGAAACCTCGCGCAGCGTCTCCAGCGTCGTGCCCTTCGGCAGGCCGTCCTCGCCGAAGCGCTGGGCGGCGATCAGGGCGCGGTGGACGACGAGGTCGGCATAGCGCCGGATCGGCGAGGTGAAATGGGCATAGCGGCGCAAATTGAGCCCGAAATGCCCGTAATTCTCGGCGACATACTCCGCCTGGGCCTGGCTGCGCAGCACGACCTCGTTGATGAAGATCTCGTTTTCCGAGCCCTTGATCATGCCGAGGATGCGGTTGAACAGCGCCGGGCGCAGCACGCCCTCCTTCGGCAGCTTGATGCCGATCGAGGCCAGCACCTCGCCGAGCGCCCGGATCTTCTCGAGCGAAGGCTCGTCATGGCAGCGATAGATCAGCAGGCTGCCGGCCTTTTCCAGCGTCTCCGCCGCCGCGACATTGGCGAGGATCATGAACTCCTCGATCAGCTTGTGCGCCGCCAGCCGCTCGGGCACGACGACGCGGTCGACCGAGCCGTCGGCTTTCAGGATCAGCTTGCGCTCGGGCAGGTCGAGATCCAGCGGCTGTCGTGCGTCCCGGGCGCGGGCCGCCACGCCATAGGCCGCCCAGAGCGGCATCAGGATCGTCTCGCGGACGGCCGAGCCCTTCTCGTCGCCCTGCCCGTCGATCGTGGCCTGGGCCTGCTGGTAGGAGAGCTTGGCGGCCGAACGCATCAGGATGCGGTGGAAGGAATGGCTCTTCTTCGAGCCGTCGGCCTTGAGCACCAGCCGCACGGCCAGCGCCGGCCGGTCCTCGCCCTCGCGCAGCGAGCAGAGGTCGTTCGAGATCCGCTCCGGCAGCATCGGCACGACGCGGTCGGGGAAATAAACCGAGTTGCCGCGCTCCAGCGCCTCGCGGTCGAGCGCCGAACCCGGCCGGACATAGGCCGCGACATCGGCGATGGCGACGGTGACGACATAGCCGCCGGGATTGTCGGGGTCGCCGTCGGGCGCGGCATGGACGGCGTCGTCATGGTCCTTGGCGTCGGCGGGGTCGATCGTGATCAGGGCCAGGTCGCGCCAGTCCTCGCGGCCCGCCGTCCCCGCCGGCCGCACCGCCTCGGCTTCCGCGATCGTGGCGGGTTGGAAGACGTTGGGAATGCCATGGGCGTGGATCGCGATCAGGCTGACTGTGCGCTCGGATTTCAGCGAGCCGAGCCGCTCCTTCACCTGCGCCTCGGGTGGGCCGAAGCGGCTCTCGCTGCGCAGCGCCACGGAGACGAGATCACCGTCCTGCGCATCGCCGGTCTGGCCCTTCGGGATCAGCGCCTCGCGACCCTGCGCCTTCTTGTCGATCGGGATCAGGCGGCCCGAACCGTCGGGCATGGCGCGGAAGATGCCGAGCACCTGCGCCTTGCCTTTGCCCATCACCTTCAGCACGCGGCCGGAATAGGCATAGCCCTCGACGCCCTTCAGCCGCGTCAGCTTCAGCAGCACCTGATCGCCGAAGGCCGGCGCCGGCGCGGCATGGCGCTTGGCCCGGAACTCGCGCGGCCGCTCGATCAGGATGCGGGGCGCCGTGCCCTGATCCGCCTCGTTCCATTCCAGAGGCACGGCATAGGCGTCGCCGTCGCGATCCTTGCCCTTGATCTCGCAGAGCAGGACCGGGGGCAGGGCGCCGCGCGGATGCACCGGCCGGTCGACGCCGTCGCCGCCGGTCTCCCCCTCTTCCTCGAGGTCCTTGAGCAGGCGCTTCAGCCAGATCTTGCCGCCGCCCGAAAGCCCGAAGGCCTTGGCGATCTCGCGGCGGCCGACCTCACGCCCGGCCTCCCGCTCTGCGTCGATGAAATCGAGGATCGCCTCGCGACTGGGTTCAGGCGCGGACAAGGCCGGGGCTTTCCGGATGGGGCAGGGGCAGCGTCATCCGCCTGATGTGGCATGCGCGGGCACGCGACACCAGAACCCGCAGCGGATTTCGGCCCTGCAACGGAAGAAGGGCCGCCCTTTCGGGCAGCCCTTCCATTGCCGAACCGCAGCCCCGGTAACCGGGCCTGAAGGTCCAAAACTCAGGCGGAACACGACCCCCACGGAGAGAGAGACCCTGTCTGCCCGCTTTGAACCAGCGGTTGATGACAATGAGACACTGGATCACCTCCTTTCAGTTGTTACCGACGCAGAGAGGCTAGGGCGATTCCCGCGGCGGCGTAAATGTCAAAAAACGCGCTGCATGGTGCGGCCGCGAACCCGGCTTTTGCGGCGATATCGTCGCTGTTGCGGCCCGCTGCCTGTTCGATGGGCGGCCCGGTTGCTCACCAAATGAGCAAATCCCCTGGAGACGCACGATCCTTGCGTGGTGGTGTGGCTGTATCGCAGGAAATGGCGCCCAGAGCGCGTGAATGGCAGAGATTTGTGGGGCTGTAACGTCCGGTTGTGCCCGTTGGCACGCCCCTTGCCAGTCCAGCCTTCGGGCCGGGGAGGCCCGCCGACGCCTCAGTCCGACGGCGCGGCCAACCAGGGTTGGTTCGGGGGATCATCCGTGAACACCACACGTCGCGTTATTCTGGGCGCCGCTCTTGCGGGCGCCACCATGTTTGCATCCCATCTGCCGGCGGCGGCGCAGGAGACCATCAAGGTCGGCATCCTCCACTCGCTCTCCGGCACGATGGCGATTTCCGAGACGACGTTGAAGGACGTCATGCTCATGCTCATCGAGGAGCAGAACAAGAAGGGCGGCGTGCTCGGCAAGAAGCTCGAGCCGGTCGTGGTCGACCCTGCCTCGAACTGGCCGCTCTTCGCCGAGAAGGCGCGCGAGCTGATCACCAAGGACAAGGTCTCGGCCGTGTTCGGCTGCTGGACCTCGGTGTCCCGCAAATCCGTGCTGCCGGTCTTCAAGGAGCTGAACTCGATCCTGTTCTACCCCGTCCAGTACGAGGGTGAGGAGAGCGAGCGCAACGTCTTCTACACCGGCGCCGCGCCGAACCAGCAGGCGATCCCCGCGGTCGACTATCTCGCCAAGGAGGAGAAGGTCCAGCGCTGGGTTCTGGCCGGAACCGACTACGTCTATCCGCGCACGACCAACAAGATCCTCGAGGCCTATCTGCTCGCCAAGGGCGTGGCCAAGGAGGATATCATGATCAACTACACGCCGTTCGGTCATTCCGACTGGCAGACGATCGTCTCCGACATCAAGAAATTCGGCACCGCCGGCAAGAAGACCGCCGTGGTCTCGACGATCAACGGCGACGCCAACGTGCCGTTCTACAAGGAGCTCGGCAACCAGGGCGTCAAGGCCACCGACATCCCGGTCGTCGCCTTCTCGGTCGGCGAGGAAGAACTGGCCGGCATCGACACCAAGCCGCTGGTCGGCCATCTCGCCGCCTGGAACTACTTCCAGTCGGTCAAGACGCCGGAGAACGAGGCCTTCATCAAGCAGTGGAAGGCCTTCAAGAAGAATGACAAGGCCGTCACCAACGACCCGATGGAGGCCCATGTCATCGGCTTCGCCATGTGGGTGAAGGCGGTCGAGAAGGCCAAGAGCTTCGATCCCGACAAGGTGATCGACGCGCTGCCCGGCATCACCGCGCCGAACCTGACCGGCGGCATCTCGACGATGCTTCCCAACCATCACATCACCAAGCCCGTCCTGATCGGCGAGATCAAGGCCGACGGCCAGTTCGACGTGGTCTCCAAGACCGATCTCGTTCCCGGCGACGCCTGGTCCAAGCACCTCGACGGCTCCAAGGACCTGATCGGCGACTGGGTCGAGAAGAAGTGCGGCAACTTCAACACCAAGACCGGCAAGTGCGGCGGCGCCTGACGCCTTGAGAGGGGGAGGGCCGGCACGGGCGCCATAAGGCCCGGCCGGCCCTCGCAATCAGCGGCACCCCCGGCTCGGGTCGGGGGTGTTCGCCACAGACGAGCCGGCGCTGCGCCCCGCCCGCCGACGGACCATGCGAAGCGAGCCCATGCGGATCCTGTCCTGCCTTCTGCGCAACCTGGCGCTGGCGATGTTGCTCGCGCTCCATCCGGGTGCGGCCCCCGCCCAGAACGCCGACGACCCCTTCGTCCGGCTCGCTGCCGACAGCTTTTCCGAAACCAACCGCGCCATCGAAGGGCTGATCGCCCAGGCGCATCCGCAGGCGGCCGTGATCATCGAGGCGCTGGCCGAGGGTCGGCTGCTGGCCGGCGGCGGCGCCGTCGTCGTCCGGATGGCGGACGGCCGCATCCTCGACGCCCGCACCGGCGCGACCCTGCCCGCGGCGCCGGCGGGTCTTGCCGCCGTGCGGCTCAACAACAGCGTCCGCCGCACCATCCAGGGCGCGCTCGGCGGGCTCGGCCTGCTCAATCCCGACGCCGGCAAGCGCATCGCCGCGGCCGAGGCGGTGTTCAAGTCACGCGACGCCTCGCTGCTGTCCGTGCTCGAAGGTGCCATCGCCAAGGAGACGAATGCCCGCGTCAAGGCCGCGCTGCGGCAGGCCCAGGCCGCCATCCTCATCGGAAAATCCGATGCGCCGCCCTTCGACCGGATCGCCGCCATCGACGTGCTGCGCGAGCGCGGCGACCAGGATGCGCTGGCGACCCTGCGCTCGCTGCCGGCCGATGCCTCCGCCTCGCTCAAGGAAGCCCAGGCCCGTGCCGTCTCGGATATTGAGGGCCGGCTGGCGCTGTGGCGGGCCGGGCAGAACCTCTGGTACGGGCTGTCGCTCGGGTCGGTGCTGCTGCTGGCGGCGATCGGGCTGGCCATCACCTTCGGGGTGATGGGCGTGATCAACATGGCCCATGGCGAGATGGTCATGATCGGCGCCTACACGACCTTCATCGTCCAGGAGGTCATCCGCACCAGTGCGCCGGGCCTGTTCGACTATTCGCTGCTGATCGCCGTGCCGCTCGCCTTCCTGGTGGCGGGGCTGGTGGGCATCGCCATCGAGCGCGGCGTCATCCGCTTCCTCTATGGCCGGCCGCTGGAGACGCTGCTGGCGACCTGGGGCATCAGCCTGATCCTGCAGCAGGCGGTCCGCACCGCCTTCGGGCCGACCAACCGCGAGGTCGGCGCGCCCGCCTTCATGTCGGGCGCCTTCGAGATCGGCGAAATGGCGATTACCTGGAACCGGCTCTGGATCATCGTCTTCGCGATCCTCGTCTTCGCGGCCCTGCTGGCGATCCTGAAGCTGACGCCGATCGGCCTGCAGATGCGCGCCGTCACCCAGAACCGGCGCATGGCCTCGGCCATGGGCATCCGGACCGGCCGCGTCGACGCGCTGACCTTCGGGCTCGGCTCCGGCGTGGCGGGGCTGGCGGGCGTCGCGCTCTCGCAGATCGACAATGTCAGCCCCAATCTCGGCCAGAGCTACATCATCGATTCCTTCATGGTCGTGGTCTTCGGCGGCGTCGGCAATCTCTGGGGCACGCTGGTCGCCGCCATGACGCTGGGCGTCGCCAACAAGCTGCTCGAGCCCTATGCGGGGGCGGTGCTCGGCAAGATCGCGCTGCTCGTCTTCATCATCCTCTTCATCCAGAAGCGCCCGCGCGGCCTGTTCGCGCTCAAGGGCCGGGCGGTGGAAGCATGATCGCGCGCTTCCTCCTGCAGGACATGGACCGGCGCGGCACGGTCTTCCTCGCCATCATCGCCGGCCTCGCCATCCTGATCCCGGCGTTGAACCTGCTCGTGCCGGCCGGCTCGATCTTCCACGTCCCGACTTCGACCATGTCGCTCTGGGGCAAATATCTCTGCTACGCGCTGCTGGCGATCTCGCTCGATCTCGTCTGGGGCTATTGCGGCATCCTCTCGCTCGGCCACGGCGCCTTCTTCGCGCTCGGCGGCTATGCGATGGGCATGTATCTGATGCGCCAGATCGGCTCGCGCGGCACCTATGGCAACCCGATCCTGCCGGACTTCATGGTGTTCCTGAACTGGAAGGAGCTGCCCTGGTACTGGTACGGCTTCGACTCCTTCCCCTTCGCCATGCTGATGGTGCTGCTCGCGCCGGGGCTGCTCGCCTTCGTCTTCGGCTGGTTCGCCTTCCGCTCGCGCGTCACCGGCGTCTATCTCTCGATCATCACGCAGGCGCTGACCTACGCCCTGCTGCTCGCCTTTTTCCGCAACGACATGGGCTTCGGCGGCAACAATGGCCTGACCGATTTCAAGGACATCCTCGGCTTCAACGTCCAGGCGCAAGCGACTCGTGCGGCTCTGTTTTCCATGACCTGCGTCATGCTGATCGCGGGCTTCCTGATCGCGCGCGGCATCGTCGTCTCGAAGCTCGGCAAGGTCGTCATCGCGATCCGCGACGCGGAATCGCGCACGCGCTTCCTCGGCTACCGGGTCGACCGCTTCAAGCTCTTCGTCTTCACCGTATCGGCTTGCATGGCGGGCGTCGCGGGCGCGCTCTACGTGCCCCAGGTCGGCATCATCAACCCCAGCGAATTCGCCCCCGCCAACTCGATCGAGACCGTGATCTGGGTCGCGGTCGGCGGGCGCGGCACACTCGTCGGCGCGGCGCTCGGCGGCGTCGTCGTCAACTACGCCAAGACAATCTTCACCTCCGGGTTCATGGCTCCGTATTGGCTGTTTGCGCTCGGCGCGCTCTTCGTCTTCGTCACCATCTTCATGCCCAAGGGCATCCTCGGCACGGCGCAGGACTGGTGGGAGAAGCGGCGCAGGCCCGCTCCCGCGACCACGACCGAACCGGCTCCGGCGGAGTGACGCGCATGATCGCTCCCAGCCCCGGCCAGCTCACCTCCTCACTGCTCTATCTCGACGGCGTCAGCGTCTCCTTTGACGGCTTCAAGGCGATCCGCGGGCTGTCGCTGACGATCGAGCCCGGCGAGATGCGCGCCATCATCGGCCCCAACGGCGCCGGTAAGACGACGATGATGGACATCATCACCGGCAAGACCAAGCCCGATGTCGGCACGGTGATGTTCGGCGGGTCGATCGACCTGACGAGGCTCGACGAGGCGGCGATCGCCAATCTCGGCATCGGCCGCAAGTTCCAGAAGCCCACGGTCTTCGACTTCCACACGATCGAGGACAACATCCTGCTGGCGCTGAAGGCGCCGCGCACGGTGGCCAGGACCCTGTTTTGGAAGACGGCGGCCGCGCAGCAGAAGCGCATCGACGACATCCTCGGCATCATCAAGCTGGGAGATTCGCGCGAGCGGCTCGCCGGCTCGCTCTCGCACGGCCAGAAGCAGTGGCTCGAGATCGGCATGCTGCTGGCGCAGGACCCCAAGCTCCTGCTCGTCGACGAGCCCGCCGCCGGCATGACCGACGGCGAGACCGCCGAGACGGCCGTCCTGCTCAAGGAGATCGCCAGGGACCATTCGGTCATCGTCGTCGAGCACGACATGGGCTTCATCCGCGAACTCGGCGTGAAGGTCACGGTGCTGCACGAGGGCTCGGTGCTGGCCGAGGGCCCGCTCGACCAGGTCAGCGCCAACGAGCGCGTCGTCGAAGTGTATTTGGGGCGATGATGATGATTGGGACCCGCCTTTTGGCTTTCCTCCGTTGTCATCCCGGACAAGCCGCGAAGCGGCGCCGATCCAGGATCCATTCCGGAGCGCTTCCGGCAAAGGCTCAGGCATGGATCCCGGGTCTCCGCTTCGCTCCGCCCGGGATGACCCGCGTTTTTTCCTGCAGTGTCATGACGGGATCGCCCTCATGTTGACCGTCGACGCCATCGACCTGCATTACGGCGCCGCCCAGGCGCTGCGGCGCGTCTCGATCACGGCGCAGGCCGGCAAGGTTACCTGCGTGATGGGCCGCAACGGCGTCGGCAAGACCACGCTGATGCGCGCCATTGTCGGCCAGCAGGCGATCAGCGCGGGCAAGATCTCGTTCGGCGGCGAGGACATCTCGACATTGCGCACGGAGGACCGCGCCCGCGCCGGCATCGGTTTCGTGCCGCAGGGCCGCGAGGTCTTCCCGCTGCTCAGCGTGAAGGAAAACCTCGAGACCGGCTTCGCGCCGCTGCCGCGCCGGGAGCGCTATGTCCCGGACGAACTCTTCGACCTGTTCCCCGTGCTCAAGTCCATGCTGGGGCGACGCGGCGGAGACCTCTCGGGAGGCCAGCAACAGCAACTCGCCATTGCGCGGGCGCTGGTGACCCGACCCAAACTGCTGGTGCTGGACGAGCCGACCGAGGGCATCCAGCCCTCGATCATCAAGGATATCGGCCGCGCGATCGACTATCTGCGCTCCAAGGGCGACATGGCGATCGTGCTGGTCGAGCAGTATTTCGACTTCGCCCGCGACCTCGCCGATACGATGTTCGTGATGGACCGCGGCGAGGTCGTGCTCTCGGGCGCGATGAAGGACCTCGACGCCGACCAGGTCCAGCGCTTGATTCAGGTTTGAGGGGACGACCTTTCGCCGTCATTGCGAGCGAAGCGAAGCAATCCAGGGCGACGTAGAGCACTGCCGCTCTGGATTGTTTCGCTTAGCTCGCAATGACGGGCGGGCCTGCCATGGCCCCTTCAAAACGCCAGCGGCGTGTTGTCGACGACCTCCTTCATCGCGAAGAAGGTCCGCGTCTGCCGGACGCCGGGCAGCACGATCAGCTCGTCCCCGTGAAGCTTGTTGAAATCCGCCATGTCGCGCCCGCGGATCTTCAGGATGTCGTCGACATCGCCGGCGACGATGTGGCAGTCGAGCACGACCGGCATGACCCGGATCGGCGTCTCGAAAGCGCCGAAGCTGTCCGGCGTCGAGCGGTCGAGCACCACGCCGACGAAGGCGCTCGTGCCTATCGCGCCCTTTTGCGGCGAGACCTGCGCCCGCACATCCGTGACATAGCCCTCCTTGAACAGACGCTGGATGCGCCGGTGGCAGGTGGCGGCGCTGGTGGTCCTCTGACCGCGGCGACAGGGCCGGGGACGGCTGGGTGTCCCGGCTTGTCGGCGGGGGGCGGAGGATGCAAGAACCCGCCGACAGCCGGTTGCGTCGCTCGCCGGCCCGATGGGAGTTCGCGAGATGCAGCTGGGAATGGTCGGCCTCGGCCGGATGGGTGGCAACATCGTGCGCCGGCTGATGCGCGCCGGGCATGACTGCGTCGTCTATGACCGCGATCCCAAGCCCGGAGCGGCACTGGCGGCGGATGGCGCGGTCGTCGCGTCCGACCTTGCCGACATGGTCGCGACACTCCAGGCGCCGCGCGCGATCTGGGTGATGCTGCCGGCCGGCACGATCACCGAGGCGACGCTGGCCGAACTTGCCGGCCTGCTCTCGCCCGGCGACACGCTGATCGACGGCGGCAACGCCTTCTGGAAGGACGATGTCCGTCGCGGGCGCGAACTGGCGGCCAGGGGCCTGCATTACATGGATGTCGGGACCTCCGGCGGCGTGCACGGCCTCGACCGCGGCTACTGCCTGATGATCGGCGGCGACAAGGCGGCCTTCGAGCGGCTGGAGCCGATCTTCGCGACGCTCGCGCCCGGCAAGGGCGAGATCGAGCCGACGAAGCATCGCGAGGGCCGCAATCCGACGAGCCAGGAGGGCTATCTCCATTGCGGCCCCATCGGCGCCGGCCACTTCGTCAAGATGGTCCATAACGGCATCGAATACGGCATGATGCAGGCCTTCGCCGAGGGCTTCGACCTGCTGCGCAATGCATCGGCCAAGGAAGGCCTGCCACCTGAATACGGCTTTGCCTTCGACACCGCCGAGATTGCCGAGGTCTGGCGCCGCGGCTCGGTCGTGACCTCCTGGCTGCTCGACCTGACGGCCGAAGCCCTGGCCGCCGACGAGGACCTCTCCGCCTATTCCGGCAATGTCTCGGATTCGGGCGAGGGGCGCTGGACCGTCGATGCCGCGGTCGAGACCGCGACGCCGGCGGAGGTGCTGACCTCGGCGCTGTTCGCGCGCTTCCGCTCGCGCGTCGACCACACCTTCGGCGAGAAGGTGCTCTCGGCGATGCGCGCCGGCTTCGGCGGCCATGTCGAACCCAAAAAGCAGGGCTGACGCCGGATGGTTGCCTCGAACACGGCCGACAGGCCGGCCGTCATCGTCGTCATGGGCGTCGCCAGCTCGGGCAAGACCTCTCTCGGCGAGCGCCTCGCCGGCCAGCTCGGCTGGCCGTTCCGCGACGCCGACTCGTTCCACCCGCCGGCGAACGTTGCCAAGATGGCGGGCGGAACGCCGCTGACCGACGAGGACCGCAAGCCCTGGCTCGCCGCGATCGCCGCCTGGATCGATGATCTGCGCGCGTCGGGCGGCCACGGCATCGTCACCTGCTCGGCGCTGAAACGCGCCTATCGCCGCGTCATCGTCGGCGACCGGGCCGATGTCGCGTTGGTCTATCTCAGGGGCTCGCGCGCGCTGATCGGCGAGCGCATGGCGCAGAGGCAGCATCACTTCATGCCGACGGCGCTGCTCGACAGCCAGTTCGCCACGCTCGAGGAGCCGGGGGAGGACGAGCGGCCCCTGATCGTCTCGGTCGAAGCCTCGAAGGACGCGATCGTCGCGGATGTGCTGACGCGGCTCTCTCTGGCCTGAGGCCGGCGGGCAGCGTCAGGGGCGCCGGAACGGCCAGCGGATCACGCCGCCGGCCTGCAGCGCCCACCAGACCAGCACGGGCTGCAGCGCCAGCCGCGGCGCATGATACCACCAGCTGGAGGGAAGGCCTGTCACAGCAATGCCTTCCAGCGCATGCTTGATGTTGGCCGGGAAGACGCAGGCGGCGTAGAGCGCGAGCCCGATTCCCGCGGCCGGGCGCAGGCGCGGGATCATCAGACCGACGGCGCCGGCGATCTCCGCAAGGCCGGTGGCGATCACCACCGCCTGTGGCGCCGGCACCCAGTCCGGCACGATGGCCATGAAACCCTCCGGACGGGCGAGATGCAGCAGGCCGGCCGCGAGATAGAACGCCGCCAGCAGCCACCGCATCCCCCGGCGCCGGCGGCTGTCGGCCATCAGGTCACCTCGAACCAGGTCCACAGGCCGCGGTCGAAGCGTTCCAGCACCGTCGAAGAGATCAGCCAGCGCCCCGGATTCTCGGCCATGAAGGCGATGTGCAGGCGCTTGCCGTCGGGAATCTGCACCGTGTCGAGGAAATAGGGCTCCCAGCCATCGTCGAGCGGGTGAAGCAGGCGGAAGCAGTGGCCGTGGACGTGCAGCGGCTGGAGGAAGGCGGTCCGGTTATCGATGGCGAGCACGATCGGCGTGCCGCGCCGAACGCTGAACAGCGGCTTGCCTGAAGCGTCGCCCACCGCGCCATTGAGGCGCCAGGGGCGCGCCGGATCGAGCCCCGCCATGTCGAGCTTCAGGTCGGCGCCGAGCTTCGCGCCACCCTCGATCACGATCTGCGGCCGCACCGCATCCTGCAGGCGCACGGCCGCCGGCAGCGTCGGGTTGGCCTTGAGCGCCATCGGCGCAGTCGAGGCCGGCCGGGCGGCGCCCTCGGTGACGAGCCGGACCAGCGGCACCCCCGAGCCGACCAGCGCCGTCACGATTGCGGTCGCACCCACCTCTGTGGGCATGTCGACCAGGAGGTCGTAGCGGGTCCCCGGCGCGAAGGGCAGTTGCGAACGCACCGGCTCGAAGGATTCGGTCGGCTGGCCGTCGACCGCGATGACCACCGCCTTGATGCCGTCGAAGCGCAGTCGCATGATCCGGGCGTTGCAGGCATTGGCGAGCCGCAGACGCACCCGCGCGCCAGGCGCGACCGGCACGCGCTGCGGCGGTGCGGCACCATTGACGGTGATCCAGCTTCCCAGCCGCCCCGCGGCGGCAGCCGCGGGGCTTTCGGCCGGGAAGGGCTGGAGCGCGTTGTCGTCGCCGAGCAGCCAGTCGGTGACCAGCACGGGCAGGTCGAGATCGACGGGCGGCGGATCCTTCTCCTCGACCACCAGAAGCCCGCTCAGGCCACGGCCGGCGGGTTCTGCCGCGCCGCCCAGGACCAGCGGCCGATACAGGATCGTCCCGGAATCGGGCGGCGTCAGCCGGTACTCGAAGGTCTCGCCCGGCGCGATCGGCGCCTGGCTGAACCCGCCGACGCCATCCATCGCCGCCTCGCCGCGCAGGCCGTGCCAATGCAGCGCCAGCGGCGCAGTGGTCCTGTTGGCGAGGCGCAGATGCAGCGTGCGGCCCTGCTGGAGTCGCAGGGCCGGCCCCGGTGTCGCGCCGTCGAAGGCCCAGAGCTCGGTGTCCACGGCCGGCGCCGGGCGCAGCCTCTGCCGCGCTGGCGCGGCCGAGACGGTCCGGGTGACGGGTGCGGGCGCTGAGGCGGCGCTTTGGGGCGTCATCTGGGCCCCGCTCTGCGAAGCAAGGCCGGGCAGGGCGGCGAGGGCTCCCAGCGCCGCGAGCGCGGTGCGGCGGGTCGGCGGGGCGGGGCGGTCTGTCGCGTCGGTCATGATCACCGGCATAATCGGCGGCGAGACCGAAGGCGAGAGGCCGCATCCTTGCGATCGCGTGAGGACGGCGGCCCGGCGTCTTTTGCAGAACCGTCATTTTTTTGCTGCATGGGCCGCCTGAAATGCGTATAGCACCGGCGCCCAATGATGGCCGCGCTGCGCTTTCCCGCGTGCTGGCGCCATCGGGTCGGCGGGCGTGGCGGAACTGGTAGACGCACTGGTTTTAGGTACCAGCGGCGAAAGTCGTGGGGGTTCGAGTCCCTCCGCCCGCACCATCGGATGGTTTTCGTGAGCGCGGCGGCGGTCTCCCGGCGTCGCGCTTTGGACATTGAAGTAACGAGCTGTTGGCGGATCGAAAACGATGAACGTGACCGAAACCCTCTCGCAGGGCCTCAAGCGCGAATTTCAGGTGGTGCTGAACGCCGCCGACCTCAAGACGCGGCTCGATGACGGCCTCCAGGGTCTTCAGGGCAAGGCGAAGATCAACGGCTTCCGCCCCGGCAAGGTCCCGGTCGGCCATCTGCGCCGGCTCTATGGCCGCTCGGTCATGGCCGATGTCGTGCAGAACGCGGTCAACGAGGCCAACCAGAAGATCGTCGCCGATCACGGCCTGAAGCTCGCCTTCGAGCCGCAGATCAAGTTCCCCGAGAACAAGGACGAGATCGAGGCCGCGATGGAGGCCAAGGGCGATCTCGCCTTCACCGTCGCCCTCGAGGTCCTCCCCAAGATCGAGCTCGCCGACCTGTCGGATGTGGCGCTCACCAAGCCGGTCGCCGAGGTTCCCGACGCCGATGTCGACGCCGCCCTGGAGCGGATGGCCGGCTCGAACCGCAGCTTTTCCAACAAGGGCGAGAAGGCCAAGGCCGAGAAGGGCGACCGCCTGATGATCTCCTTCGTCGGCACGCTCGAGGGCAAGCCTTTCGACGGCGGCACGGGCGAGGGCATCGCGCTGGACGTCGGCGCCGGTCAGTTCATCCCCGGCTTCGAGGAGCAGCTCGAGGGCGCGGTCGCCGGCGAGACCCGCACCGTCAAGGTCACCTTTCCCGAGAACTACACCGCCGAGCATCTCGCCGGTAAGCCGGCCGAGTTCGAGGTCACCGTGACCGAGGTCCAGGCCCCCGAGCCGGTCACGATCGACGACGAACTGGCCAAGGCCTTCGGGCTGGAGTCGCTCGACGCGCTCAAAAAGGCAATCCGTGAGCAGATCGGCCGCGATTTCGCCACCCAGTCGCGCCGCAAGCTCAAGAAGAGCCTGCTCGACGCGCTCGATACGAAATACACCTTCGAGCTGCCGCCGACCCTGGTCGAGCAGGAGTTCGCCAGCGTCTGGAGCCAGGTCGAGGCCGACATGAAGGACGCCAAGAAGTCCTTCGAGGACGAGGGCACCACCGAGGACGCCGCCCGGGGCGACTACCGCAAGATCGCCGAGCGCCGTGTGCGTCTCGGTCTCGTTCTGGCCGAGATCGGCGAGCAGGCCAAGGTCCAGATCTCCGATGACGAGGTCACCCAGGCGCTGGTCGAACGCGCCCGCCAGTTCCCCGGCCAGGAAAAGCAGGTCTGGGAGTTCTATCGCAAGAACCCGCAGGCGCTGGCCGAGATCCGCGCCCCGATCTTCGAGGAGAAGGTCGTCGACCATCTGCTCGGCCAGATCAAGGTCGAGGATCAGGCCGTGTCCCGCGAGGCGCTCTACGCCGACGAGGACGCCGAGGGATCGGCGGAAGCCGAGCCGAAGAAGGCCGCGGCCAAGAGGGCGAAGAAGGCCGAGGATGCCGTGGGCGAAGACGCGTCCGCCTGAACACGCCGGAAACCTTAACCAGAGACAGTGGCGCCGCTCGGCTCATGCCGGGCGGCGCTTCTCTTTTCAGCCGCCTTTGCCGTGCTTATGTGGATAGCCTCTCAGGACATCCGATTCGAACGACCGCCGGTTTCCGGCTCCCGCCCCCGGCTCTGCACCCAAGGACAGTTTCATGCTGCGCGATCCGATCGAGACCTACAACAATCTCGTCCCGATGGTGGTCGAGCAATCGAGCCGTGGCGAGCGCGCCTTCGACATCTACTCGCGCCTGCTGCGTGAACGCATCATCTTCCTGACCGGTCCGGTCGAGGATTATTCGGCGTCGCTGATCGTGGCGCAGCTGCTGTTCCTCGAAGCCGAGAACCCCAAGAAGGAGATCTCCTTCTATATCAACTCGCCCGGCGGCGTGGTCACCTCGGGGCTGTCGATCTACGACACGATGCAGTTCATCCGCTGCCCGGTGACGACGCTCTGCGTCGGCCAGGCCGCTTCGATGGGTTCGCTGCTGCTGACCGCCGGGGCCAAGGATATGCGCTTCGCCCTTCCGAACGCGCGTATCATGGTGCACCAGCCCTCCGGCGGCTATCAGGGCCAGGTGACGGATATCCTGATCCACGCCCGTGAGGTCGAGAGCCTGAAGCGCCGGCTGAACGAGATCTACGTCACCCACACCGGCCGCAGCTATGCCGAGATCGAGGCGGCGCTGGAGCGCGACAACTTCATGACGGCCGAGGCAGCCCGCGAGTTCGGTCTGATCGACAAGGTCATCGACAAGCGCCCGGAGGAGGCCGCCTGAGGCGGCTGCGACCAGCGGGCGCGCCGCCTGTGGGTTGGCTCGCCCGCCATACAGCCCCATATTGCAAGGTGGTCGTCCCCGTGTTTGCATGGGGAATCGAATGGACGCGGGATGATCCCGCAGGTGTTTCAGCCTGATCCGATTGTGGATCGGCCGCGATTTCAGGCGTTTCGGAACGAGCCGTTAACCTGATGATCGTGAACTGAACGCCTATGATGACGAAGAGACGACGGTTGCATCCGCTTTGGGCTGATGTGGTCTCCGGCTCCGAGAATGGAGATGGACGATGAGTAAGGTCAGCGGCGGCGATTCCAAGAGCACGCTCTACTGCTCCTTCTGCGGCAAGAGCCAGCACGAGGTTCGCAAGCTCATTGCAGGACCGACCGTGTTCATCTGCGACGAATGCGTCGAGCTGTGCATGGACATCATCCGCGAGGAATCGAAATCCGCGCTGGTCAAATCCAAGGACGGGGTGCCGACGCCCAAGGAGATCCGCAAGGTCCTGGACGACTACGTCATCGGCCAGGAGCATGCCAAGAAGGTGCTCTCGGTCGCCGTCCACAACCATTACAAGCGGCTTTCGCATGCGACCAAGCACAACGACGTCGAGCTCGCGAAGTCCAACATCCTGCTGATTGGACCGACGGGCTCGGGCAAGACGCTGCTGGCGCAGACGCTGGCGCGAATCCTCGACGTGCCCTTCACCATGGCCGACGCGACGACGCTGACCGAAGCCGGCTATGTCGGCGAGGACGTCGAGAACATCATCCTCAAGCTGCTCCAGGCCTCCGACTACAATGTCGAGCGGGCGCAGCGCGGCATCGTCTACATCGACGAGATCGACAAGATCAGCCGCAAGTCCGACAACCCGTCGATCACCCGCGACGTCTCGGGCGAGGGCGTGCAGCAGGCCCTGCTCAAGATCATGGAGGGCACCGTCGCCTCCGTGCCGCCGCAGGGCGGGCGCAAGCATCCGCAGCAGGAGTTCCTGCAGGTCGACACCACCAACATCCTCTTCATCTGCGGTGGCGCCTTCGCCGGTCTCGACAAGATCATCGCCGGGCGCGGCAAGGGCACCTCGATCGGCTTCGGCGCGACCGTGAAGGGCCCCGACGAGCGCCGCACCGGCGCGATCTTCCGCGAGGTCGAGCCTGAGGATCTGCTGAAGTTCGGCCTCATCCCGGAATTCGTCGGCCGTCTGCCGGTCCTGGCGACGCTGGAGGATCTCGACGAGGCCGCGCTGAAGACCATCCTGACCGAACCGAAGAACGCGCTGGTCAAGCAGTATCAGCGCCTGTTCGAGATGGAGGACACCGAGCTGACCTTCACCGACGAGGCGGTCAGCCTGATCGCCCGCAAGGCGATCGAGCGCAAGACCGGCGCGCGCGGCCTGCGCTCCATCATGGAGGGCATCCTGCTCGAGACGATGTACGAACTGCCGGGCCTCGAAGGCGTCGAACAGGTCGTGATCGGCCCGGAGGCGGTGGAATCCAAATCCCGGCCGCTGTTCATCTACTCGGAGCGCGAGGAAGAGGTGAAGTCCGCCTCGGCCTGATGTCGCGGTCGATCGCCCGGGGCAGGTATTGCCCCAGCGGCGAACGACGCTACGAACCCGCCTCATCAGCTCTGCTGACGTCGAACGCGCGCTGTCTGGCGCGCGTTTTGCGTATCGAACCAGAGATCTGCTTCGGCCGTTCGGGCGTATGCTTCGGACTGCTCGGGCGGGGCCTTGCCGCAGGCCTGCGAAAACAGGTCTGCGTCTGGTCGCGAGTCCATTGACGCAGTGCAAACTTCTGGGGCCAACTGTTGCCGGATCGCTTGAAAGCCGGCGCGGAAGTCTCCACTTTGAGTCCACTCGCGAGAGTCGCATGCCTGTCGAGGGTGCGATGCGCGGGGGCGGACGCGGTGAATGGTCACCACGCCCGCTTACGTCCGGCGCCTACGCCCATTGCGGGGGGACGTCGGGCGCAACCACAAAGGAAAAGTCATGACTGGCTCGGCGCCCCGCGCTCCTTTCGTGCCCGGCGAGACCGGCACCTATCCGGTTCTTCCCCTGCGCGACATCGTCGTGTTCCCTCATATGATCGTGCCGCTCTTCGTCGGCCGCGAGAAGTCGATCCGTGCGCTCGAAGAGGTCGTCAAGACCGACGGGCTGATCCTGCTCGCCACCCAGAAGAACGCCGGCGACGATGATCCGGAGACCAAGGACATCTACGAGATCGGCACGCTCGCCCGCGTGCTGCAGTTGCTCAAGCTGCCCGACTCCACCGTCAAGGTGCTGGTCGAGGGCGTCGGCCGCGCCAAGGCGACGGCTTATGTCGCCGACGAGGCTTTCTACCAGGCCGAGGCCGTGAGCCTCGCCGAGGAGGAGGGCAAGAAGGTCGAGGTCGAGGCACTCGGCCGTTCGGTCATCAGCGAGTTCGAGAGCTATGTGAAGCTCAACAAGAAGATCTCGCCCGAGATCGTGGCGGCCGTGTCACAGATCGACGAACCCTCCAAGCTCGCCGATACCGTGGCCTCGCATCTGGCGGTGAAGATCGCCGACCGCCAGGCCGTGCTGGAAATCACCCAGGTCGCGCATCGTCTGGAGAAGGTGCTCTCGCTGATGGAGAGCGAGATGTCCGTGCTCCAGGTCGAGAAGCGCATCCGCTCGCGCGTCAAGCGCCAGATGGAGAAGACCCAGCGCGAGTACTACCTCAATGAGCAGATGAAGGCGATCCAGAAGGAGCTCGGCGACGGCGAGGAAGGCCGCGACGAGTTGGCCGAGCTGGAGGAGCGCATCGCGCGCACGAAGCTCTCCAAGGAGGCCCGCGACAAGGCCATCGCGGAGATGAAGAAGCTGCGCCAGATGTCGCCGATGTCGGCCGAGGCGACGGTCGTGCGCAACTATCTCGACTGGATGCTCGGCATCCCCTGGGGCAAGAAGTCGAAGATCAAGAAGGACCTTCCGGCCGCCCAGGCGGTGTTGGACGACGATCACTTCGGGCTCGACAAGGTGAAGGACCGCATCGTCGAGTACCTCGCGGTGCAGCAGCGCGCCAACCGGCTCGCCGGCCCGATCCTGTGCCTCGTCGGCCCTCCGGGCGTCGGCAAGACCTCGCTCGGCAAGTCGATCGCCAAGGCGACGGGGCGTGAATTCGTTCGCATGTCGCTCGGCGGCGTGCGTGACGAGGCCGAGATCCGCGGCCACCGGCGCACTTATATCGGCTCGATGCCCGGCAAGATCATCCAGTCGATGAAGAAGGCCAAGACGGCCAATCCGCTCATCCTGCTCGACGAGATCGACAAGATGGGCCAGGACTTTCGTGGCGACCCGTCGGCGGCCCTGCTCGAAGTGCTCGATCCCGAGCAGAACGGCACCTTCAACGACCATTATCTCGAGGTCGACTACGATCTCTCGAACGTCATGTTCGTGACGACGGCGAACACGCTGAACATTCCACCGGCCCTGCTGGACCGGATGGAGGTGATCCGCATCGCCGGCTACACCGAGGATGAGAAGACCGAGATCGCCCGCTGCCACCTGATCCCCAACGCGATCAAGAAGCATGGGCTGGAATCGAAGGAGTGGTCGATCGAGGACGACGCGCTGCAGACGCTGGTGCGCCGCTACACGCGGGAGGCCGGCGTCCGCAATCTCGAGCGCGAGCTCTCCAACACCGTCCGCAAGGCGGTGAAGGACATCGTGCTGACCAAGAAGAAGAAGGTCACCGTCACCGGCGAACTGTTGGAGGAGTATCTCGGCCCGCCGCGCTATCGCTACGGCATGGCCGAGACGGAGGATCAGGTCGGCGTCGTCACCGGCCTGGCCTGGACCGAGGTCGGCGGCGAGCTGCTGACGATCGAAGGCGTCATGATGCCCGGCAAGGGCAAGATGACCGTCACCGGCAACCTCAAGGAGGTGATGAAGGAATCGATCTCGGCGGCGGCGTCCTATGTCCGCTCGCGCGCCGTCGATTTCGGCATCGAGCCGCCGCTGTTCGACCGTCGCGACATCCACGTCCACGTGCCCGAGGGGGCGACCCCGAAGGACGGTCCCTCGGCCGGCATTGCGATGGCGACCTCGATCGTCTCGATCCTGACCGGCATCCCGACCAATCGCGACGTCGCCATGACCGGCGAGGTCACGCTGCGGGGCAGGGTGCTGCCGATCGGCGGGCTGAAGGAGAAGCTCCTGGCCGCGCTGCGGGGCGGCATCAAGAAGGTGCTGATCCCCGAGGACAATGCCAAGGACCTGGTCGATCTGCCGAAGTCCGTGAAGGAGGGAATGGAGATCGTTCCGGTTTCGCGGATGGAGCAGGTTCTCCAGCACGCCCTGACGCGGCAGCCCGTGCCGATCGTCTGGGAGGAGGATCTCAAGGCGCTTCCCAAGGTTTCGGACGACGACGCCGCCGGCGTGGTCGCTCACTGAAGCATCTGAACGGAACCACCGAGGCCGCCGGGCAACCGGCGGCCTTTCCTATGGTAATGCGTTAACCGCACCTGCGCATGATGCCCCCGGTTCAGGGTGGTCCGTGACGAGCGATGGTTGATTCGGCGATGGTGCAGGGCGAGGCCATGGGCCGTGGCGATGCCGTATCGGGTTTTTTCGCGCCGCGATCCCTGATCTGGTCGATCATTCTGCCGGGGGTCGCTGCCATCGCCCTGCTGATGGTGGCGCTTACCGCTTATCTGCCCGGGTCGATCGTCGCGATCGAGGTTCGTGCGGCCCGCGAGCGCGCGGTCGCCGGCGCCAACAGGCTGGTCACCCTGAGGGCATTCTACTCGGAAGCCGTGGTCTCACGCCTGACGCCCAAGGGCGATGTTACGGCCAGTTCCAGCTACGCCTCCGATCCGCACGCCATTCCCGTCCCCACGACCTTTCTCCTCGACTATACGGCGCGTCTCGCCGCCGCCGGCGACCAGATCAGACTGGTCAGCCCTTTCCCCTGGCAGCAGCGGCAGCCGCGCGAGGATCTCGATGCGTTCCAGACGGCCGCTTGGAAGGCGCTGAACCAGGATCAGACTCCCTCCTTCAGTGTCATCGAGGGCAGTGGGTCGGACGCCGTGCTGCGTGTCGCGGTCGCCGACCGCATGACGCAGAGCTGCGTCGAATGTCACAACCGCCATCCCGATTCGCCGATCCGCCGGTGGAAGGTCGGCGATGTGCGGGGCCTCATCGAGATCAGGCAGTCTCTCGCGACCGTCACCAAGGAGGCCCGCGAGATCGGCTGGCGGCTGACGCAGGGCGGGCTGCTGGCGGCCGCGATCCTGCTGCTGACCTTCATCCTCGTGGCGCTGCGCGTGGTCCGTCCTCTCCGCGACCTGACCGCGACGATCGGGCAGCTCGCCCATGACCGCGGCCATGTCACGATTCCCTATGTTGCCCGGCGCGACGAACTCGGCGTCTTCGCACGCGCGCTGCAGATGCTGAAGCTGGAACGGCGCGCCGCGCTCGCCGCGCAGCAGGTGGCCGATGAGGAGGCCCGCCAGCGGCTCGAGCGGGCCGGCCGGCTGCATCGCTTCAGTGCCGGGTTGGGGCAGGACCTGCACCGCCTGCGGGCCGAAGCCGCCTCGTCCTCGGAAGCGATTCGGGGCGCGGTGAGCGAGGTCGCGGCCCTGTCCGCCGTCAGCTCCGACCTGGTGCAGCAGGCACAGGCCCATGCCATCCGCCTCGATGAGGCGGGGCGGGCCGTGATCGCGTTGAGCGAGGCCATCGGGACGGCCGTCCATGCCGTGGAGGCGCATCTCGACCTCGTCGGACATCATGCCGAGCAGACCGTCAGGCGCTCGCGCGACGCCGAGGACAGGACGCGCCGCCTCGCCACCGAAGCGACCCGCGTGGGCGATGTCGTCGGCGTCATCCGCGACATCGCCGAACAGGTCAATCTGCTGGCCCTCAACGCCACGATCGAGGCCGCCCGCGCCGGTCCGGCCGGGCGCGGCTTCGCCGTTGTCGCCGGCGAGGTGAAGGCACTGGCCGAGCGCACGGCTGCGGCGACGCAGGACATCTCCGACCGGATCTGCAAGATTCAGCAGGCTTCGGGCGAGGTCGCGGCGCAGATCACCGACATGACCGGCGGGCTCGTGGCCGATGGGGCGACCGCGCGCGATCTCGCCCAGCGGCTGCGCGACGACGTGGCCGTCTCCAACGATATCGAGCGCCACATGCGCACCGTGTTCGAAGAGGCCCGCGCCATGGTCGCGGCGCTCGACCGGGTTCGCAGCGAGACGGCCGAAGCGGGGGGCAGCGTGCGGGCGCTGGACGAGGCCACGTCGCGGGTGGCGGCGGCGGTCCGGCAGCTCGACCACCACGCCGATTCGCTGTCGCGCGAGATCGCCGCGGCCTGAGGGCGTAGACTGGTGGGCGGTGACGGGCTCGAACCGCCGACCCTCTCGGTGTAAACGAGATGCTCTACCGACTGAGCTAACCGCCCGCTGCGCCGGATGTAAGCCCTGCCGCCCTCGCCATCAAGCGCTCAATGCCCGTGTCATGCGGCTCCGGAGCGGGCCATTCCGCCCTGCGTCCGGGACATCTTCATTTTGCCGGGCACCCGCGCTTGACACTTCCGGCCTGTCGCCATAATCCACACCACGCCGGTGGCCACAGTGCCTCGGCGGCCCTGCGCGGGCGTAGCTCAGTTGGTTAGAGTGCCGGCCTGTCACGCCGGAGGTCGCGGGTTCGAGCCCCGTCGCCCGCGCCATTATTCCCCAAGCAAATCATAACGTTAGTTCCGGCCCCTGGACGGCCCGTGGGGGCCAGTTCGGAATCGTTGGCCGGCACTTTCGGAATTGCGCTCCGGTTTTGTTCGCCGCGCGCGCTTTGCGCCCTCTCAGTCCGGCATCCCAAACCGTGGCCGCGGTGGCGATCTGCGCAGGCTGGTAGGTCTTCTGCAGGAAACGCGACTTGTCGATGTCGTTGGCCATCACGTCGCTGAGCGCCTTCGGATCGACCTGACCTGCAGCTGCCTCCAGCGCGCCGCTGCGGCGGCTGTCCGCGAGCGTCCTCGAATCGCCGGGGAAGACCAGCTTCCTGATGTCGCGGAAATCCTCGGCCAGAGAATTCTTGGTATATGCGGCGCCCCGCCGCGTCCGGAAGATCGGCTTTTCGGGCTCGATCACCGCGCGGTTGGCCAGATCAGCGTCGATCACGCGAGCGGCGCGTTTTGTGATCGGTGCGAAGGCCGATGCGTCTGTCTTGCCGCGCGTGATGGCGAAGGCCTGCAGCTTGCCGGCCTAGATGCGCTGAACGATCTGCCGCCAAACGCAGGGCGATGCCTGTCGACTTCGCGTTGGCCGTCACCGCATGTCGGGCGCGGCACTCAACCAACTGCACCGCGCCGGAAACTCAGGCTGAGCCAGCCCGGACGGGCGCCACAGCCGCCCGAGCCGAACGCAGCGCCAGAACGAACGCAGCGCCTGGAACCCGTCAGCGGCGATCGCCGCCTCCGGGACGGGTCTACGCGCAGGGGCGCACCGGTGAGCGGTGGTCACGCCTCCGACATCGTCTGCAACGCCTCACAAAGGCGGCAGAAGGCCCAGTCGAGTTCAGCATCGGTGATGGTCATGGGCGGCGAAAAGCCGAAGCTCGACCGATCCTTGGCTGTCGTTGACAGACCATGATCGCGCAGACGATCGATGATCGCGGCGATCGGCCATCGCGTGGCATCGACGCGGTCGGAATCGAGCCCGATCGCCAGCAGCGCGCCCTTGCCGCGGACATGGTCGATCAGCGGGGCGTTCTCCCGCAGGCGGGCGACCCGCGTCCGGATTTCCTCCTCGAGCCATGCGGCGCGTGCGACCAGGTGCTGGCGCTCGATGATCCCGATCGTCGTCAGCGCCGCCCGCGTCGTCATCGGGTTCTTCTCATGGGTGTAGTGGCCGAGCGACAGCTCGGGCGCCAGGTTGAGGCGCGCGTCGGCGATCACCGCGGCGATCGGCAGGATGCCGCCGCCGAGGGCCTTGCCGAGCACGACGGCGTCGGGCGTCGCGCCGACATGCTCGAAGGCGAAGAAGCGGCCGGTCTTGCCGAGGCCCGAGGGAATCTCGTCGAAGATCAGCAGCACGCCATGCGCATCGCAGAGCTGCCGGATCTGCGGCCAGAGCCAGGGCGGCGGCACATGGCAATTCGATCGGATCGGCTCGGCGATCAGCGCACCGATCCGGGATGACGACTCCAGAGCCCGCCGGACATCCGCGACCATCCGCAGGGCGCCGTTGTCGGGATGCCAATAGGGCGTGACATGGTGCCGGCCGGGCAGGAACGGGCCCAGCCTCGCGTCCGGCGCGCCGCGCGACAGGCCGAATGCGCCAAAGCCATGCCCGTGATAGGAGCCCTCGATCGAGATCGTCTCGTGCTTGCCGGTCGCGACGCGGGCGAGCTTGAGGGCGATCTCGATGGCATCCGAGCCGCCCGTGGCGAACAGGACCCGGGCCGGCGCCCCCGGCCACTTCGACAGGAGGGTCTCCGCCAGCGCGACCGCCGGCTCGTTGGTGAAGCGACGCGGTGAGAAGGGCAGCGTGTCGAGCTGGTCCTTCAGTGCGGCGATCAGTTCGGGGTGGGCATGGCCGATGTGATGGGCCGTGTTGCCGTGCAGGTCGAGCAGGCGGCGGCCTTCCTCATCCTCCAGCCAGACGCCATCGACGCGCCGCAGCGCCGATATGCAGGGGCTGGAGCCATCCTGATGGAAGAAGGCGGCGGCATCGCGCGCGACCAGATCCCTGCTCATCGTGCATCGCCTCCCGCTGACATCACCAGCTTTCTCCCGGAGCGCGATATCGATCGTCAGGCAATGGCAGGAGGCCTCGTCAAGGACTGCATCGTCTCGCGCCGGGTCACGGTCACCCGGCAGCGCGGCAGGGGGCCGACCACATAGGTCAGCTTGACGACCCTTTGGCGACAGCCTGCTATGGCCGCAGTCTGCGGACGAAAGGCTCCAGCCGGCCGCGAGTTCGGATGTCATGCAAACGTCGTGGATGCGCCCTATCCGCTCTCGTTAGGTCATCATGAGATGACGGGTCTGGGGAAGCGCTGACATGTTCAAGCACGTTCTGGCCGCGAGCATCGCGGGTTTTGTGGCGTTCGCGCCCGTGGCGGGCTTGGCCCAGCAGCGCACACTCACCGTTTACTCGTCCCTCGACGAGGATCAGGCGAAGGCGCTGATCAAGGGCTTCGAGGCCAAGCATCCGCAGGTGAAGGTCAATGCGATCCTCGGCTCGACCGCGCCGATCATCGCCCGCGTCATCGCCGAGGCGGCGTCGCCGCAGGCCGATATCATCATGGGCAACGCCGTCTCCGCCCTGATGGCGGCCGATGCGCGCGGCCTGCTGCTGCCCTACAAGCCGGCCCATTACGACAAGGTTGCGCCGGTGATGCGCGATGGCCGCGCCGAGCCGGTCTGGGTCGGCATCGATGCCTGGGCGTCGTCGCTCTGCTTCAACACGGCCGAGGCCGCCAAGAAGAACATTCCCGCGCCGAAGAGCTGGGCCGATCTGACGAACCCGATCTACAAGGGGCAGATCACCATGCCGTCGCCGCTGTCGTCGGGCACCGCGCTGCTGGCGGTCAATGGCTGGCTGACCGTCTTCGGCGAGAAGGGCGGCTGGGAGTTCATGGACAAGCTCCATGAAAACGTCTCGAAATACGGCCATTCCGGCTCGGCGCCCTGCCGCCAGGCGGCGTCCGGCGAGACCCTCATCGGCATTTCCTATGCGACCCCCGGCGTGAAATCGATCAACGAAGGTGCGCCGATCCAGATCATTCTGCCCTCCGAAGGCCTCGGCTGGGAAATCGAGGCGGCCGCCATCGTGAAGGGCGCCAAGAACCTTAGCGATGCCAAGGCGATGTCCGACTGGATCTCCTCGCGCGAGGCGGCGGAGATTTCGGCCAAATTCCTGCCGATCACGGCCTATGACGACATCCAGTCCCTGCCCAAGAACTACCCGGCCGATGAGAAGTCGAAGCTGCTGAAGATGGACTTCGCCAAGCTCGCTGCCAGCCGCGAGGCCGTCATGGCCGAATGGCAGAAGCGCTACGGCGTCAAGGTGCCGCCCAGGTCCTGATCGGCCGAAGCTGAGACGGTCCGAAAGAGCAAGCCAATGACAATTGAGTCGGTTTCTCTTTCGGTCGCTCCGAGTGGGGAAACATCGGGGGCGAGCGCCAGCGCTCGCCCTTTCCTGTCGCTGTCGGGCCTGACCAAGCGCTACGGCACCGCGACCGTGGTGCAGGATGCGAGCCTCGACGTCATGCGCGGCGAACTGCTCTGCATTCTCGGTCCCTCCGGCTGTGGCAAGACCACGCTGCTCCGCCTGATCGCCGGGTTCGAGACCGCCGATGCCGGGTCGATCCGGCAGGACGGGCAGGAGATCAGCGCAGACCCGCCGGAGGCGCGCGATTTCGGCATCGTCTTTCAGTCCTACGCCCTGTTTCCCAACCGCACCGTCGCGGGCAATGTCGGGTTCGGGCTCGAAATCCTGCCGATGTCGCGCGCCGATCGCGCGACCCGCATCCGCGAACTGCTCGAGCTCGTGGGCCTCGAGGGGCACGCGCAGAAATACCCCAGCCAGATCTCCGGGGGCCAGCAGCAGCGCGTCGCCCTGGCGCGCGCGCTCGCCTTGTCGCCCGGGCTTCTCCTGCTCGATGAGCCGCTCTCGGCGCTCGATGCCAATGTCAGGGCCAGTCTGCGCGACGAACTGCGGGCCTTGCAGCGGCGCGTCGGTGTCACCAGCATCATGGTCACGCATGACCAGCAGGAAGCCCTGTCCATCGCCGATCGCGTCGTGGTGATGAATGCCGGGCGGATCGAGCAGGTCGGTGCGCCCGCCGAACTCTATCATCGACCGGCCAATCTGTTCGTCGCGCGCATTCTCGGTGAGATCAACGCGCTGCCCGTGCGGTCCGTCACCGGGACGAGCGTCGCGAGTCAGGGTCTGTCCTTTCAGCTCGCTCAGCCTTTGGGTTCGGAAAAGCCCGGCGCGTTTGTCTGCTTTCGGCCGGCTGCCGTCATGCTGGCCGGCGAAGGGGAACTGGCCTCGCCAGGGATTGGCGCCCGCGTGACGGCGACCGCGTTTCTGGGGGACCGGCTGCGCCTGACCCTGCTTCCGGACGAGGCCGACGCGCCGGCCATCACGGCCGAGGTGCCGTTCCCTCGTTTTGGCGCGCCGCCGGAGCCGGGCGATCACGTCACCTTCGGTGTCGCCCCCAGTCAGCTTTTCCTGCTCGACGATCATGGTTGAGGCTGCGACCGCGGCAGACAGGCGCTCCCGCGCGATCATGCCGGACCTGACGGGCACGGCGCTGCCGCCGATCCTGTTGCTGGTGCTCGGGATCATCACCGTCCTCCCGATCTCGGCCCTGCTGATCCGCGCCTTTCTGGCGCGAGACGGCGGCTTCGTCGGCCTCGACAACTTCATTCGCTATGCGACCGAGCCCGGCTTGGCCATCGCCGCCTGGAATTCCGCCAGCCTGTCGGCCATCTCCACCGTCATCGTCATGGCGCTGGCCTTTCCCTATGCCTACGCGCTGGTGCGCACGCGCATCCCGGGGCGGGGCTTCTTCCGGCTGATGGCCCTTCTGCCGCTGCTGGCGCCGTCTCTGCTGCCGGCGTTCGGCATGGTTTTCCTGTTCGGCAACCAGGGCTGGCTGAAGCACTGGCTTCTCGGGGAAAGCCTCTACGGGCCGATCGGAATCGTCCTGGCCAGCGCCTTCTATGCTTTCCCCCATGCGGTGCTGATCCTCAGCGCGGGCCTGTCCGCCGGAGACCAGCGCCATTATGAGGCGGCGCGTGCGCTGAAGGCCGGTCCCTGGCGACGCTTCGTGACGGTGACGCTCCCGTCCTGCCGCTATGCAGCCATCAGTGCCGCCTCGATCGTCTATATCCTGGTCTTCACCGATTTCGGCATTCCCAGTGTCGTCGGCGGATCCACCAATGTGCTCGCCACCGACATCTACAAGCTCGTGATCGGCCGCTTCGATTTCGAGATGGGCGCAGTCGTGGGCGTCCTGCTGCTGGTGCCGGCTCTCATCGCCTACGGCATCGACTGGTTTGCGCGGCGTAGCCAGCGCTCGATGATCACCGGGAAGTCGGTGCCGATCGAGCCCGAGCGCCTGGTCTGGCGCGACGCGGCGCTGTTGGGCTTCGCTGCTGTCGTGACCTGCGCCATCCTCGCCATCCTCGGCATGGCGATCTACGGCTCGCTGGTGCGGTTCTGGCCCTATAATCTGACGCTCGGCCTGCAGAATTATGAGCGACTCTTCACCGACGACGACGAATTCCGCGCGCTCGGCAATTCGCTCGTGCTCGCCGCCGGGACCGCGCTGATCGGAACGACGATGGTGGCGCTGTCGGGCTGGCTGGTCGCGCGCCGGCTGGGCGCGAGCGGCGTTCGCAATGGCTTGCAGGCGGTCGCGATGGTCCCTGTCGCTGTTCCAGGCCTCGTGCTCGGCCTCGGTTATGTCTTCTTCTTCAACAATCCGGCCAACCCGCTGCACGGGCTGCAGGGCACGATGCTCCTGATCATGCTCTGCACGGTCGCGCATTTCTACACCGTGCCGCATCTGATGGCGGTCAACGAACTGCAGCGGTTGGACCGCGAGATCGACATGGCGGCCCAGGCGCTGCGCGTGCGCCCGGCAGGCGCGGCGCGGCGGGTCTACTTGCCCGTCCTCATGCCGACGCTGGTCGATGTCGCCGGCTACTTCTTCGTCAACGCCATGACCACGGTGTCGGCCCTGATCTTCCTGTTCACGGCCCAGACGCGCGTCGCCGCGATCGCGGTCATCAACCTCGTCGAGGGCAGCCGCATCGGCCAGGCGGCGGCATTCGCCGTGCTGATCATGGCGATGTCGATGGTGGCGACCGCCGTCCAGATGGTCCTGCGTGGTCTCGTCCTGCGGTCGCAGAGCTGGCGCCGGCGGACGACATGACCGAGCCGGACGTCGTCAGCTTTGCTCATCGTCTCGCCGATGCCTCGGGCGCAGCGATCCTGCCCTGGTATCGGGCCATGCCGGCGATCACCGACAAGGGCTCGTCCTCCGGCTTCGACCCCGTCACGGAGGCGGATCGGGCGGCAGAGTGTGCGATCCGCGCGCTGATTGCGGCTCACCACCCCGATCACGGCATCATCGGCGAAGAATTTGGTCGCCAGAACGTCGACGCCGAGTATGTCTGGGTGATCGATCCGATTGACGGCACGAAGTCTTTCATTTCCGGGCAGCCGGTCTGGGGCACCCTGATTGCCTTGCTCCGGAACGGCGAAGCCGTCCTCGGCCTTCTCGACCAGCCGTTCCTGCGCGAGC
The DNA here is from genome assembly GCA_943372485.1 of Allobosea thiooxidans. Classification (GTDB taxonomy): domain Bacteria; phylum Pseudomonadota; class Alphaproteobacteria; order Rhizobiales; family Beijerinckiaceae; genus Allobosea; species Allobosea thiooxidans_A. The sequence goes on along the minus strand of CALRYW010000011.1, from coordinate 28,332 downwards.
GCTATTGGGGCGACGGCGAGCGCTCCTGCGGCCAGCGGGAGAACCGGGTCTTTCCGCTGAGGACGAGGGCCTGCCCATCGCTGTCCGATGCGACGGTCTGGGTGAGCTCTTCGATCGCGCGGGACCCCGTGGCCCATGCCGCCGTCGAGCGCCTCGGCGCGGCCGTGCGCATGCTGGTCTATGGCGGCGATTGCTTCTCGCTGGCGATGCTCGCGGAGGGGCATATCGACATCGCGATCGGCTGGGGCGGGTTCGAGATCTACGACATCGCTGCGCATGTTCCGCTCGTCACGGGAGCCGGTGGCTGCGTGACGGCGCTTGACGGCTCAGACGCGCTCGTTGCGGACGGCATGCTGGCTCTGGGCGATCCGGCCTTGCTTGAGGCGACGCTCTCCAGGCTCGCCTGGCCGTCTGGAGCGATGTTGCGAAAGCCCTGATCGGCTCGTCACCGCGATCAGAAGTCCCGCAACAGGCCCTGCAGCAGGGTGTCCACAAGGGCGGCCCTGCAGCGTTCGGGATTGTAAGCCGCTGTCAGCGTCGCCCCTCTGATCCTGATGTCGGGGAACGGGGGCGGCCAGCCGGCCCTGCTCGATCAGGTCGCCAGCACGCGTGGCGGGCCGACGACACGGCCCTGTCCCGCCACGGCCGCTCGCTGCGGCGCCATCGCAGGCCGTCTTGTGATGCGCGATCGGTTGCTCGCGATCGCGCTCGGCGAAACCCTTGCCCTCATCGGGGAGTCCTGTTCCGGCACATCGACGATGGCTCCCGGTGAGCCCTCGACGCAGGAGCTGATGGCCTCGATGCCACGACCGCACGACATCACCGGTATGATGGCCAGGCGATTGGAGCGCGAATGCTACGGGCCGCCTCGGCGCCCACAGGTGTCTTGCGCATCATAGTTCCCACTGCGTGTTGGCCGCGCCGAGGTTCCCGACAGCGACCGTATTGGCGGCGGGCGTGGTGTCGCGCGACCATCAGCGCCCCTCGGACGAGCCGGGGGAGGCTGCGCGCGCCGCCGCGAGGCTTTCGAGCGTCGCCTGGATCGTCGCGAGATCCTCGACGTCGCCATATTTCGCGTCGATGTCGAACAACGCGGCGTCATGGGGCCCGGGATGGCGGTCGCCGACGCATTCGCGCGCGACGATCGGGCGGAAGCCATATTGCAGCGCGTCGACCGCGGTGGCCCGCACGCAGCCGGAGGTCGAGCAACCGACGAGGATGACCGTGTCGATGCCCTGCGCCGTCAGCGTCGGCGCCAGCGCCGTGCCGAAGAAGCTGCTCGGATAGGCCTTCTCGAAGACGATCTCGTTGGCGAGCGGCGCGACCGCGGGGTCGAACTCCGCCAGCGGCTCGCCGCGCACCATGGCGCGCAGCGCCGGCACCTTCTGCACGAAAAGGCCGCCGTCGCGCCCGGAAGGATGATAGATCGGTCGCGTATGCAGGATCGGCACGCGCAGCCGCCGCGCCTGGGCGAACAGGACCTGCGTCTGCGTGACCGCCCTGACCACACCCTCGGCATAGAAGGGTGCGCCGGGCGTCGTGTAGGAGCACACGAAGTCGATTGCGATCACGGCTGGGCGCCGGCCGAAGCCGAGGCGGTTGTCGAAGACCCCGCGATAGTTCTCCGCCGCACTCTCCTGCGGAGCTGCCGCCCCGGTGGCGAAGGCCTGCGGGCCATAGGCCGGCTCATCCTGCTTGCGCTCCACCGCCGCGCGCAGCGGCAGGGTCGAGGGCTGGCGCTGCGCCAGGGCGAGCCAGCGATCGAGATGCTCGGGCGCGAGCCTGTCGAAGCCGCGGCTGGCGGCCAGGGCCGCGATGCTCTCGCGCGTCCAGTTCATCATGCCGGCTCCATCATCGCGCGGTGCGCCCGCCAGGGCGTGCGGTCCTCGTAAGCCGCAGCAAGCGCGAGGATGTCGCTCTCGCCATGGCGGCGGCCGACGATCTGCCAGCACAGCGGCAGCCCGGCCGGGGTGAAGCCGATGCATTGCATCAGGGCCGGGTGGTCGGAGAGGTTGAAGGGGGTCAGCAGCGTCTGCGTGGTGAAATCGGTCATCTCCGGCTCGACGCCGAGCCGCGGCGCGACATGCAGCGGGCCATAGGTCACGAGCGCGTCGTAGCGCTGAATCAGCGCATCGATCGCCACCGCGATCTGGCCGCGCCGGCGCTGGGCGGCGATGTAGTCGACGGCCGAGGCCAGCGACCCCGCCAGCAGCTTGTCGCGCAGCGCAAAGCCGAGCTCGCCCGGCCGCTCGCGCAGCTCCTTCTCGTGGATCGCCGCCGATTCCGGCGGGCCGATCAACCGGGTCACGGTGTAGCAGTCGGCGGCGCTGACGGGCAGGGCGACGCTCTCGAGGATCGCCCCCTCGGCCTCCAGCAGGGCGACCGCTTCGGCAAAGGCGGCCGCCAGCGCTGCGTCCGGCAGCGGCATCCCGGGGCCGGGATCGGACACGACCGCGATCCGCAGGCCGGCGAGGTCCGGGCCGCCCGGCGCCATCGGCCCCTTGCCGGTGAGTTCGCTGAGGATCAGCGCCGCGTCGCGCGCCGTCCAGGCGAAAATGCCGGGTTTGTCGAGCGTGTAGCAATTGGGCAGGATGCCCGAGCGGTCGAGCACGTCGGAGGTCGCGATCAGGCCGAGCGTCCCCGTCGCCGCCGCCGGCAGGCGCACCGAGCCGGTGGTGTCGGAGCCGAGCGCAAACAGCGTGGTCCCGGCCGCGACACTCGTGCCGGCGCCGGTGCTGGAGCCGCCGGCGAAGCGCTCGGTGTCCCAGGGATTGCGGGCGGTCGGGAAGGGCAGGTCGAAATACTCGCCGCCATTGCCGGTGCCGAACTCCCAGGTGTTGAGCTTGCCGAGCAGGATCGCGCCGGCCTGGCGCAGTCTGGCGACGAGCGCCGCATCCTGCGTCGGCACATGCGCGAGCCGCACGCGAGAGCCCGCGGTCGCGGGCAATCCGGCGGCGTCGTAATTGTCCTTCACCGCATAGGGGATGCCGTGCAGCGGCCCGCGCCGCCGGCCGGCCCTGATCTCCGCTTCCGCCTCGCGGGCGGCGGCGCGGGCCTGCTCGGCTGCGACATGGATGAAGCTGTGGATCGCCCCGTCCACCGCGGCGATGCGCGCGAGGCAGGCCTCGACGAGATCGACCGGCGAGAGCGTGCCCGCCGCGATGCGCTCCGACGCCTCGCAGACGGTCAGCTGCCAGAGCGGGCGATCGATAACGACGCCGTCAGACATCGTTGCGCGCCAGATGGGCGAGCACGGCGTCGAGCGGCTCGACATCGCCGAACTTCGCGTCAATGTCGAACAGGTTCCAGGCGACGGCGCCGGCGATCCGGTCGCCCACCGCCTCGCGCACCACGATCGGCCGGAAGCCCTCGGCGATCGCGTCCTCGGTCGAGTGCCGGACGCAGGCCGAGGCCGTGACGCCGGTCAGGATCACCGTATCGACGCCCATGCCCTTGAGCAGGCTCGACAGATTGGTGCCGTGGAAGGCGCTCGCCCGCTTCTTCAGGATGATGAACTCGCCCTCGCGCGGGGCGAGGTCGGCATCGATCTCCGCCTCCCAGCTCCCGGTCTTCATCGCCTCGATCGGCACCTTGCGCGACCACAGCCCCATGTCGCTGTGCGGGCCGGCCGTGACGTCATAGGCCGTGGTGGTGAAGATGATCGGCAGCCCCTTGGCCCGGCAGGCGTCGAGCAGCGCCCGGTTGGCGGGAATGACGCTGTCCATGCCGCCGCAGGTGAAGGGGCTGCCCGGCCGCGTCCAGCCATTGGCCATGTCGATGACGACGAGCGCCGGCGCCTGGCCCCAGCCGACGCGGCGCTCGAAGCCGCGCTGCGCATAGAAGGCGGAATTCTCCGCGAAGATCGATCGCAGGCTCTGGTCCAGCACGTCGCTCATGGCGGCTCTCCTCTCGCGTTCCGGGGGGATCAGGCTTCGGGGCGGTATTGCGGCGTTTCGAGATCGATTACCGGCGCCAGGACCTCGCCCATCGCGAGCAGCCGCGCATCGTCGAAGCGCGGCGCCACGATCTGCACGCCGACGGGCAGGCCGATCGGCCCGGTCGTGCAGGGAATGCCGAGGCAGGGGACATGCAGCAGCGTCCACATCGCGTTGAAGACATGGTCGCCGGTGTTGTAGCTGCCCTCGGGCGCCTCGCCGGGCGCCGCCGGGGTCAGAACCACGTCGAAATCGGCATAGAGCGCTTCAAAAGCGCGCCGGCATTCCGCCGCGAGGTCGTAGGCGGCGATCAGCTGGGCCGGCGTGATGCCGAGCTTGTTCTCGGCGCGGTCGCGGAAATCCTGGTGCAGCCGGTCGCCGAATTCGAGCGCCGCATCGAGGAAGGAGGCGCGGCCCTCGCCCATCATGATCGTGTGCTGGGCATCGAACAGCCCGCCGAAGGGCTCGGGCAGCGTCAGCTCGGTCACTGTGACGCCAGCCTGCCGGAGCCGGTCGCAGGCGAGGTCGAAGGCCCTTTCGCCCGCGGGCTCGATCTTGCCCCAAGAGGGCGTGCGGCAGGCCGCGACCTTCAGCGTGGTGAGATCGGGCGTCGCGAGCGCACCGACATCGTGCAGGCGGAAGGCAGATGCGACGAGCGAGAGATCCGCGACGCTGCGACCATACCAGCCGATCGTGTCGAGCATGTTGGAATACTGCTTGGCGCCCTCGCGGCTGACCGAGCCCCAGGTCGGTTTCAGCCCGTAGATGCCGTTGAACGAGGCGGGCCGGATATGCGAGCCACCGGTCTGGGTGCCGAAGGCGAGCGGCACCTGCCGGTCGCCGACCGCCGCGCCCGAGCCGGAGGAGGAACCGCCGGGCGTATGGGCGAGGTTCTTCGGGTTGCGCGTCGCCGCCCGCCGCCCGCCGGCCGCGAACTCCACCGTGTCGGTCTTGCCCAGGATGACCGCGCCCGAGAGCCGCGCCACGCCGACGCAGGCCGCGTCCCGCGCCGGCCTGTGGCCCTGGAACACCGGCGAGTTGTAGGTCGTCGGCATGTCGGCGGTGTCGATCATGTCCTTCACGCCGAAGGGCAGCCCGTGCAGCGGGCCCTTGACCGGATGCTTGTCGACCTCGCGGGCGGCCGCGATGGCCTTGGCCTTGTCGAGATGGAGCCAGGCCTTGACCTGCGGGTCGCGCGCCTCGATCCGGGCGAGGCAGGAGCGGACCAGCGCCTCGCTGGTCAGCTTGCCGTCGCGGATCTGCGCGGCGGCCTCGGCGGCGGTCAGAAAACAGGGTTCCATGGGCGTCTGGCTTTCATCAGGCGGCGGAGAGGAGGCGGGCGCGCTCTTCGGCACCCGTGTCGATGACGGATTGGAGCGCCTGCGCGATCCCGAGCAGCCGCGCATCGGAGAGGCGCGGTCCGACGAGCTGGACGCCGACCGGCAGGCCGAGCCCGCCCAGGATGGCGGGGATGGCGACGCAAGGCGTGTGCAGCAGCGTCCAGAGGCCGTTGAAGATCCAGTTGCCGACGTTCTGCAGGCCCTTCGGCGCCTCGCCGGTCGAGGCCGGCGCGAGCACCGCGTCATAGCCCGCGGCGATGGCGTCGAACTCTTTCCGGCAGATGTCGGAGAGATCGAACGCCTCGACGAGCCGTTTCGGCGTCACGCCGCGCCCGTTCTCGACCGTCAGCCGCAATTCGGGATGCAGGCTGTCGCCATGCCGCAGATATTCGTCATGCAGCGCGACGCGGCCCTCGCCATACATGATCATCGTATGGGCTTCGGCGAGATCGCTGAAATGCGCGGGGAGCCGGATCTCTTCCACAACCGCGCCGGCCTTGCGCAGCCGCTCGACCGCCGCGGCCATGGCCGTCTTGGCGCCATCCTCGGCCTGGGCCCAGAAGGGCGTCTCGCAAGAGGCGATGCGCAGACCCTTCGCGTCGGGGACGGCGATGGCCCCGGCCCCCTCGAGCCTGAACGCCTGTGCGGCCAGGACCAGATCCTCGACGCTGCGGCCATACCAGCCGACGGTGTCGAGGATGGCTGAAATCAAATGAACGCCTTCGCGGCTGACCGTGCCCCAGCTCGGCTTGATCGCGTAGATCCCGTTGAAGGAGGCCGGCCGGATATGCGAGCCGGCGGTTTGGGTGCCGAAGGCGAAGGGCACCTGGAAGTCGCCGACCGCCGCGCCCGAGCCCGAGGAGGAGCCGCCCGGCGTATGGGCCGCGTTATAGGGGTTGGTGCTGGCGGCCCGGCGCGAGTTGAAGGCGAACTCGACGGTGTCGGTCTTGCCGAGGATGACCGCACCCGCCTGGCGCACGATGCCGACGCAGGCGGCGTCCCGCGTCGGGCGGTGGCCCTGCCAGGCCGGCGAGTTGTAGGTCGTCGGCAGGTCCGCCGTATCCATGATGTCCTTCACGCCGAAGGGCAGGCCGTGCAGCGGCCCCATGGACGGGCGCTTGTCGATCTCGCGCGCCTGGGCGATGGCGTGGGCGCGATCGACATGGAGCCAGGCCTTGACCACCGGGTCGCGCGCCTCGATCCGCTCCAGGCAGGAGCAGATCAGCGCCTCGCTGGTGAGCCGGCCCGTCTTGATCGACGCGGCGGCCTCGGCCGCCGTCAGGAAGCAGGGTTCGGCCCCCGTCACGGCGCGGCCCGCCGCGGCGTCACGGTGAAGAGATGGGCGGGTTCATTTTCCTCGGACGGCATGCGCCGGATTCCGAGCCCGGCCTCGCGCACGGTCTTCGCCAGCTCGGCGAGGCGCGCGAACTGGGCCTCGGGCAGGCCGTTGAGCCCATGCCGCTCGGCATAGAGCCTGATCTCGTCGAGGCTGGTCGTCTGGATGTCGGACATCGTCGTTCCTCGATGGGTCAGAGCGCGGGGCGGCGCGCGCGCCAGGGCGTCGCGGATTCATAGGCCTGGGCGACCTGCAGCACGGTCGCCTCGTCGAAGAAGCGGCCGACGATCTGGGCGTTGAGCGGCACGCCGCCTGAATCGTAGCCGGTGCAGAGCGACAGCGCCGGGTGGCCGGTGACGTTGAACACCGAGGTCGCGGTGTCGGTGGTGAAGGGGGTGATCGTCTCCGGCTCGTCGAAGCGCGGCGCGACATGGAAGGCGCCGGCGATGAGCAGCGCGTCGCAGGAGGCCATCAGCGCATCCGTCGCCGCCGTCAGCGTGCGCCGCAGCCGCGTCGCGGCGAGATAGTCGGCGGCGCGGACGGTGAAGCCCGCCATCATCTTCTCGCGCAGCGCTTGGCCCATCAGGGCGCTGCGTTCGAGGAAGTCCTTCTCGTGGATCGAGTAGGACTCGGCCCAGTTGATGACCTTGGTCACGCTGCGGTACTCGGCCAGCGGCGCCGGCAGCCTGACCTCGCGGATGATCGCGCCCTGCGCCTCCAGCAGCGCGGCCGCCTCGTCCATCGCCTGCGCATTGGCGGCGTCGAGCGCCTCGCCGCCCGGTCCGAGATCGCGGACATAGCCGATGACCAGCCCCTTCACGCCGGCATGCAGCGCCTTGCGGTAGTCGGGGACGGGAATGTCGGCGCTGGAGGGGTCCTCCGCGTCGTAACCCGCGATCGCCTGCATCACGATGGCGTTGTCCTCGATCGTCCAGGTCAGCGGGCCGGTGTGGTCGAGCGTCCAGCAATTGGGCAGGCAATGCGCCCGGCTGACCCGGCCGAAGGTGGCCTTGAGGCCCTGCAGCCCGCAGGCGGCCGCCGGCAGGCGGATCGAGCCGCCGGTGTCGGAGCCGAGCGAAAACATCGCCAGCCCCGCGGGAACCGAGGCTCCCGCGCCGGTCGAGGAACCGCCCGTAAAGCGCTCCAGATCCCAGGGATTGCGCGCCACCGGGAAGGGCAGGTCGTGATAGACCCCGCCATTGCCCGTGCCGTATTCCCAGGTGTTGAGCTTGCCGAGCAGGATCGCGCCGGCCGCCTCCAGCCGGGCCACCGCCGTCGACGTCGTGGTCGAGACATGGTCCAGCATCAGCCGCGAGCCGCCGGTCGTCGGCAGGCCGGCGACGTAGTAATTGTCCTTCACCGCGAAGGGGATGCCGTGCAGCGCGCCCTTCCAGCGCCCGGCCGCGATCTCGGCCTCGGCAATGCGCGCGGCGGCGAGCGCGCGCTCGGCCGTGACGGTGATGTAGCAGTGCAGGGTCGCATCCAGCGCGGCGATGCGGGCGAGGAAGGCCTCGACCAGCGTCACCGGCGAAAGCTGCCCGCTGCCGATCAGGCGCGAGGCCTCGGTGACGGTGAGATAGTACAGCGGGGTGCTGTCGGTCGCGAAGCTGGCGGCGGGGCTCGGCTTGTTCATGGCGGCACCTCTCATTCGGCCGGGACGCGCCTGGCGTCCTCGGCCGGCATTGCGGGAAAGACACCGGTCGCCCGCAGCAACCGGAAGACATGAGGCGAGGACAGGATCACCAGGAAGATCCGGACGAGGTGGAAGGCGACGATGATCGGTACGTCCAGGTGCAGCACCTTGGCGGTGATGCACATCTCCGTGACGCCGCCGGGCGAGGTCGCCAGGATCATGTTGGCCGGCGAGATTCCGGTGAGATGCGCCACCAGCAGGCCGACGCTGGCGCATCCGGCCATCAGCACCGCGAGATTGAGCAGCGCGGCCGGGATGAAGCGGCGCATGCTGGCGAGCAGCGCGCGCTGGAACTGCGAGCCGATCTGCGCCCCGACCAGCACCTGCCCGGCGGCCGAGAGCCAGGGCGGGATCGAGGACAGGTTCGCCTCGAACAGGCCGAGCAGGCAGCCCGCCGCCATCGGCCCGAGAAGCCAGGCGTTGCGGAAGCGGCAGCGCGCCAGCAGCGCCGACAGGCCCAGCGAAAAGGCCAGCGTCGCCAGCAGGCCGGGGGCCGTGGCCGGCAGCACGCCATGGACATTGGGGCTGCTGCCGCCGGCGCCCAGCAGCGTCAGCGCGCTCGGGATCACGATCGTCACGCTGACGACGCGCAGCAGCTGAGTCACCGCGATCGGCAGCGGTTGCCCGCCGAAACGCTCGCCGATCAGGCTCATCTCGGCGACGCCGCCGGGCACGCTGCAGAAGAAGGCGGTGGCGTGATCGATGCGCGCCGTGCGGGCGAGCAGGAAGGAGGCGGCCGCACCGACGATGAGCGTGGTCGCGCTGGCGGCGATGATCACCGGCAGGTGCGATAGCACCATGCCCGCCGCCTCCGGCGTGAAATAGAGCCCGAGCGCCGTGCCCAGCACCAGCATGCCGGCGATGCGGCCGACCGGCGTGCCCGCGACCGGCAGGCCGCAGAAGGTTGCCAGCCCGCTGAACACGATCGGCCCGATCATCCAGGGCAGGGGCGTGCCGAGCGCGCTGAAGACGGCGCCGCCGAGGGCGCCGATCGCGAGGCCGAGCGCGATGCGCCCGAGATGGCCGGCTGTGATCATCGTCGCGTCGCTCAGCTCGCCTTCAGGAGGGGCGCCTGCAGCAGCGGGGCCTGGGCGAAGCCCGGGCCGGGGCCGTATTGCAGGCAGCGCGCCCTCTGGCCGCCCTCGAGGGCGATCAGTTCCGGCTGAAAGGAGAGGCAGGGCTCGCGGGCGGCCGAGCAGCGCGGCGCGAAGGGGCAGCCGGCGGGGAGGTCAGTGAGATCGGGCGGCGAGCCGGGGATCGGGTCGAGCGTCGCGCCGCGCATGTCGGCATGGATCGTCGAGTTCATCAGGCCCTGGGTGTAGGGATGGCGCGGTGCGTCCATCACCTGCTCGACCGTGCCGGTCTCGACGAATTTGCCCGCATACATCACCGCGATGCTGTCGGCGACCTCGCAGGCGACGCCGAGGTCATGGGTGACGAAGATCGTCGCCATACCGAGCTCGCGCTGGAGCTCGCGCAGCAGCAGCAGGATCTGGATCTGCACGGTGGCGTCGAGCGCCGTCGTCGGTTCGTCGGCGAGCAGCAGCTTGGGCTTGCAGGCGAGCGCAAGCGCGATCATGCCGCGCTGGCGCAGCCCGCCCGACAATTCATGCGGATAGGCGGCGAGCCGGCGCTTCGCCGAGGGCACCTGGACGAGTTCGAGCAGTTCGAGCGCCCGCTTCTCGGCGTCGCGGAACGAGATGCCCTCGTGATAGACCAGCGTCTCGGCGATCTGCTGGCCGATGGTGAAGACCGGATCCAGCGCCGTCATCGGCTCCTGGAAGATCATCGAAATCAGCCCGCCACGGATGCGCCGCAACTGGTGCTCGCCGAGCGCGAGCACGTCCGTGCCGTCGACGGTGATGCGCCCGCCGATCCGGGCCGTCGGCGGGAACAGCCGCATCAGCGCCCGCAGCGTCACGCTCTTGCCCGAGCCGGATTCACCGAGCACGCACATCGACGAGCCGCGATCGAGCGTGAAGGAGACGCCATTGACGACGGCGATGTCGAGATCGCGCCCGGTGAACCGGACGGTGAGATCCTCGACCTCGACCAGGGGGGTGCGGTTGGCGGCTGCAGCTGGCGCGGTCGAGGAAAGGGGGGAGGTCTGGGTCAATGCACCGCTCCCTCGCTTGGCGCCGCGCTGTGGCCGGAGCCCGGGCGGTGCGCGTGGCAGGCGACCGGATGCGCCTCGCCGCCCTTGAGGCTGCCCAGCAGCGGCACCGTCTCGGAACAGACCGCCTCGGCGATCGGGCACCGGGTCCGGAAGCGGCAGCCGCTGGGCGGGTTGATCGGGTTGGGCGGGTCGCCCGACAAGGGCGGCTGGCTCATCCGCCGGCGCGGATCCATGGACGGGCGCGAGGACAGCAGCGCGCGGGTGTAGGGATGCTTGGGCGCGCGATAGATCTCGTCGACCGGCCCGACCTCGACCGCCTTGCCGAGATACATCACCAGCACGCGGTCGCTCATGTACTGGATCACGTTGAGGTCGTGCGAGATGAAGATGTAGGTCAGCTCGAGATTGCGCTTGAGCTCCTGCAGCAGGTTGAGCACCTGCGCCTCGACCGATTTGTCGAGCGCCGAGACGGCCTCGTCGAGGATCAGCAGCCGTGGCCCCATGGTCAGAGCGCGGGCGATGTTGACGCGCTGACGCTGGCCGCCGGAGAGCTCGTGCGGATAGCGCTGGGCGAACATGTCCGGCGTCAGCCCGACCATGCGCAGCATGCTGGCGGCGCGGGTCTTCGCGTCCTTGACGGCGGTGCCCTGCGCGATGAGGCCGAAGGCGATCGAATCCTCGATCGTCATGCGCGGGTTCAGCGACGAATAGGAGTCCTGGAAAACCATCTGCATCTGCCGGCGCAGGTCGCGGACGGACAGGCCGCGCAGCGTCCCGACCGCCTCGCCGTCGAAGATGATCTCGCCGGCATCGGGCACCATCAGATGCATCAGCAGCCGGGCCGTCGTCGACTTGCCGCAGCCGGATTCGCCGACGATGCCGAGCGTCTCGCCCTTGTCGACGACGAGATCGACGCCATCGACCGCCTGCACCCAGGCCTGGGCCCGGCCGAGCAGCCCGCCCCGGATCGGAAAGTGCTTCTTCAACCCCTCGACGATGAGGAGCGGCTGGGCGGGCCCGCCGCGGTCGCGCGGGTCGGGATCGCTGGGAACCGCGGTCATTGCGGCCCCACGCGGGGAGGTGGGAACGGCGCTCATCGCGGGGACCTCATTGCTTGACGTCCATGGCGCTGCGCAGGCCATCGCTCATCAGGTTGAAACACATCGAGGTGATGAAGATCATCGCGCCGGGGATGATCGCGTTGAGCGGGGCGACGTAGATCGCCTGGCGCAGCGTGTTCAGCATCAGCCCCCATTCCGGCTCGGGCGGGGTGATGCCGAGGCCGAGGAAGGACAGCCCCGAGGCGAGCACGATCGAGACGCTGATCAGGCTGGAGGCGTAGCTCAGGATCGGCCCGGTGACGTTGGGCACGACATGGGCGGTGACGATGCGCCAATTGGCGGCGCCGGTCGCCCGCGCGGCCTCGACGAAATCCTGCGCCCGCATCTGGGTCGCGACGCTTTCGGCGACGCGGGCGATCGGCGGAATGAAGACCAGCGTCAGCGACAGGATCGTGTTGCCGATGCCCGCGCCCAGCACGCCGGAGATCGCGACCGCCAGCAGCACGGACGGGAAGGCGTAGAAGACGTCGATCACCCGCATGATCAGCATGTTGACGGCGCCGCCGACATAGCCGGCGATCACCCCCAGCGCCCCGCCGATCAGCGTCGCCAGCAGGACGGGCGTGAAGCCGGTGAAGAGCGAGAGCCGGCCGCCATAGATCAGCCGCGAGAGCAGGTCGCGGCCGAGTTCGTCGGTGCCGAGCCAGTGGCGCGCATCGCCGGGCGCGATCAGCCGCCGCGCCATGCTGGTGCGGTAGGGGTCGTGCGGGGCGATCAGCGGCGCAAAGATCGCCGCCAGGATGATCAGCATCAGCACGCCAAAGCAGATCATCGTGAAGCGGTCCTTCAGCAGGCGGCGCAGCACATTGCGCCAGAAGCTGCGGGTGGCCGGGCGCTTGCCCTTGAGCGGGGCGGAACCGGCGACGGCGATGGCGGGCTGCGACATGGCTTGTCCCCTCAGGCGCGCTTGATGCGCGGGTCGACCGCGGTCTGCAGGATGTCGACGAGCAGGTTGATCAGGACGAAGAACATCGCCAGCACGAGGATCGTGCCCTGCAGCATCGGCAGGTCGCGGGTGAAGATGGCGTTGTTCAGAAGGAAGCCGGTGCCGGGCCAGGAGAACACCGTCTCGACCAGGATCGAGCCGCCGAGCAGCTGCGCGAGCTGCAGCCCCATCACCGCCAGCACGGCCGGAAGCGCATTCTTGACGACATGGACGAAGACGCGCCGCCCGGGCAGGCCCTTGGCATAGAGCGTCTGCATGTAGTCCTGCTTGCGCACCTCGGCGACGGTGCCGCGCACCGAGCGGGCGATGATGCCGGCGGGAATGACCGAGAGCGTCAGCGCCGGCAGGATGAGATATTGCAGGCTGTCCCAGCCGAAGCCGAAGGAGCCCGAACCGCCTTCGCCCATGCCGGTGGCGGGCAGCAGGTTGAGGTTGACCGCGAAGACCACGATCAGGACCATGCCGAGCCAGTAATGCGGGATCGACACGCCGGTGATCGACACCGCCGTGACGGCGCGGTCGGTCGGCGTCCCCGCGACATAGCCGGAGACGACGCCGAAGGCGCAGCCGAGCAGGAATCCGAAGGTCACCGCCGCCGCCGCCAGCGTCAGCGTGTTGGCGATCGCCGGCAGCACCTCGGAGAGCACCGGCCGCCGCGTCATGATCGAAGTGCCGAAATCCCCGGTCACGACATGGCCGAGCCATTTCAGATACTGCACCGGCAGCGGCCGGTCGAAGCCATAGGCGGTGCGGATCTGCGCGACCGTCTCCGGCGAAGCACCCTCGGGAATGATCGAGCTCAGCGGATCGCCCGGCGCCAGATGGATCAGCGCGAAGCAGACCAGCGAGACGCCGATCGCGATCGGGACCGTGTAGAGAATGCGCCGCAGCACATAGATGAGCATGGCAGACCTCCGTTGCGGCCGGGATCGGGACGGCGGGGCCGCCGTCCCGAGAGGCGCGGCGCTATTCCACCGAGACCGGGGTCAGGTCCTGGAACCAGCTCTGGGCCTGGACGAAACCCTTGACGTTGGGCCGCATCGCGCGCGGGTTGAGGTCGTGGACGACCCAGATCCACATCGCCTCGTCGACGAGGCGGGTGTGCAGTTCCGCGAGGATCTTGTTCTGCTCGGCCGCGTCGAAGGTCGCCTTGGCCTTGAGAGCGAGTTCGTCGGCCTTGGCGTCCTTGTAGTCGCCCCAGTTGAAGCCGACGGGGACACGGGCGAAGGAGCCGGCCGCCGCGATCAGGCCGATATCGGGGTCCCAATAGGCCCAGGAGTTGTTGATGCCGTGCCGGCCCTTGTTCTCGGGGGCATCGGCTCCCAGCCGGCGGCGGGTGCGCAGCGCCTCCCAGTCCATCACCTCGAACTCCATGTCGATGCCGACATCCTTGAAGTTCTCCTTGATGAACTCGTTCATCGGCAGCGGCTGCATCTGCCCGGAGCCCGACGGCGAGATGATCACCTTGACCTTGACCGGCTTGTCGGGGCCGTAGCCGGCCTCCTTCAGCAGCGCCTTGGCCTGGGCGGGGTCGTATTTGATCTGGAAATTCGGCTTGCCGAACCAGGGGTGCTTGTCGTCGACCATGCCCTTGGCCGGCACGGCCAGCCCGCCGAGCATCTTGGCGATCCCCTCGCGGTCGATGGCGAGATTGGCCGCCTTGCGGATGCGGATGTCCTTGAACGGGGAGTCGTCGAGGAAGGAGAGCTGGTAGGGCCAGATATGGGGATAGAGATTGGTGACGATCTGCATCTTCTGTTGCTTGAGCCGGGGCACCGAATCCGGCGGCGGTGCCTCGATCCAGTCGACCTGGCCCGAGAGCAGGGCGGCGACGCGGGTGTTGGCGTCGGGCATCGGCAGCAGGATCAGCCGCTCCGACTTGGTGATGCGGGTCTTGTCCCAGTGGTTGGGGTTGCGGACGAGTTCGGCGCGCTCGCGCGGCTTGAAGGATTCCAGCATCCAGGGGCCGGTCCCGGACGGCTTCTCGGCGAATTTGCTCCAATCCTTGCCGAGCTCCTCCCAGCGCTTGGGGCTCGACATGAACAGGCTGGCGAGATTGTAGGGCAGGACCGCATCGATCCGCTTGGTGGTGATCTCGACCGTCCAGTCGTCGATCTTCCGCCAGCTCGCGATCGGCGCGAAATAGGAGGCCGCCTGGTTCGCCTGGCTCTGGTCGAACTGCGGCGATTCCTTCTTCATCAGCTTGTCGAAGTTCCACACCACCGCATCGGCGTTGAACGCCGAGCCGTCATGGAAGGTGACGCCCTTGCGCAGGGTGAAGGTCCAGATCTTCTGATCCGCCGGGTTGACCACCCAGCTCTCGGCGAGCGCGGGTATGATCTGCGCGGCCTTGTCGGATTTGGAGAGGTCCCAGCGCGTCAGCCCGTCATAGAGCGTGATGCCCATGAAGCGGATGCCTTCGCCGCCCTGGCTCGGCTGGCCCGTGGTGAGGGGAATGTCGCCGGCGGTCATCGCGACGCGCAGCACTCCCGGCTTGCCTTGCGCCCAGGCCCTGTCGTGCTGGGCGCTCATCATGGTCAACGCCGCAAGCGAGGCCGCCGACAGGAGGCGCAGAAACGAACGTCTGGTCATGAATGAAACCCTTTCCTCAAAAAATCCTCGAACTGTCCCCTCGCGTCGTCTCCCGGTGGTCGGTGGCCTTGGCGGCCGCTCTTTGCGCGCGTCGGTGACCGACGGCAGATGGCAGTGGCTTCAGGTGCTGCTCGCAGGCATGAATTTCCGCGGGTCGAAGACATGCGCCGGCTCGTCGGCCCGGTCGCGGCCCCGGCGCAGCCGCATCAGCATCGGTTCGACATTGCCATAGGCGACGACCAGCTCCTCGAAGAGGTCGGGCGGCAGATCGAGGCCGGCATTCCTGGCGAGAACCGCGATCTCCTCGCGGGTGGCGGGGGCGGGCGGCACGGTCTTGGTGGCGGTCATCGGGCTCTCCCGTCAGGCGAGGTCGGGTGTGGCGAGATGCCAGTCGGTGGCGCGCTGAAAGGCGTCGCCGGCGCGCAGCACCGTCGCCTCGTCGAAGGGGCGCCCGCCGAACTGGAGCGACAGCGGCAGCCCGCCGGCCGAGAAGCCGCAGGGCACGTTCAGCGCGGGCATGCCGGTGAGGCTGAACGGCATCGTGACGAGCTGGCGCTTCTTGAAGAAGTCGACGCCTTCGGGATCGGCCGGATCGGCCGGGGCGAGCCAGCCGGCGGTGACGAAGAGGTCGAAGCGGTCGAAATGCGCCATCATCCGGCCGGCGAGTTCTGCTCGCCAGCGCATCGCCTGGACGTAATCCTCGGCCCGCACCAGGGCGCCCGGCATGACGCGGCTGCGCAGCAGCTTGCCGAAATCCTGCGGCCGCCTGCGCATGTCCTTCTCATGGACGCTGAACAGCTCGGCGATCGAGATCGTGGTCTTCGCGTCGACATAGTCGCGCAGCGGATCGAGCGTGACCGGCTCGACGATGGCCCCGAGATCGCGCAGCACCGCAACAGCCGCATCCACGGCGGCGACGACCTCTTCCGTCGCGTCATCCTCGTACCAGTGCCGCACCAGCCCGATGCGCAGTCCCTTGATCGAGCCGGTCAGCGCAGCCAGATAGTCCGGCACCGGCTCGTCGATCGAACCCGGGTCGCGCGGGTCGTAGCCGGCGCAGGCGGCAAGCATGATCGCGCAATCCTCGGCCGTGCGGGTCATCGGCCCGCAATGGTCGAGCGAATAGGTGTTGGGGTGGACGCCGCGCCGGCTGATGCGTCCATAGGTCGGCTTCAGCCCGGTGATACCACACATCGCGGCGGGCCAGCGCACCGAGCCACCGGTGTCGGTGCCGATCGCGGCCGGAACGAAACGGGCGCCCACGGCTGCCCCTGATCCTGACGACGAGCCCCCCGGCAGAAAGTCGCGGTTCCACGGATTGCGTGCTGGCGGCCAGGGCAGATCCCAGGACGGGCCGCCGATGGCGAACTCGAAGGTCGCGGTCTTGCCGATCAGGATGCCGCCCGCCGCCTCGAGCTTGCGGGCGACGGTCGCGCTCTCCTTCGGGAAGCGATCGACGAAGATTTTCGAATGCGAGGAGGAGAGGACGCCGGCGGTGTCGACATTGTCCTTCAGGGCGAAGGGAATGCCGTGGAACGGTCCGCGATCAATCCCCTCCGCCAGCTCCCGCGCCGCGGTCTTCGCCTGCGCCAGCGCCGTCTCGGCGCAGACCGTGATGAAGCTGTTGAGACGCCCGTCATAGCGGGCGATCCGGTCGAGGCAGGTCTGGGTCAGAACGACGGGGGAGACGCCGCCGGAGCGCATCAGCCGCCCCAGCTCGAGGACGCTGAGATCCACCAGATCCGTGGTCACGACCGGCTCGGCGTCGATGACGGACATGCGCTTCTCCTTCGATTTGCCAGTATTGCATGCAATAAAGCCGTCGATCAGGAGGCCGGTTCGCCCCTGGTCTCTGCCTCTCAGCAAGCGACATGCCAACCGATCCAGCGGTCGGAGGACCCGCTATGGGATCTGTCTCTCGCCCTGAAGAATTCGGATAAGCCGCTGTTTTAATATCATTTAATGCTTGTATATCTCGATCGAGCAGCCTGTCGCTCCGGGCGCGGCGTGGTTTCGATCGCAGGGGTGGCCGACAAACCGCGGTTGACGCGACACTGTGCTCAATTCAGAGCCAGCGAAGCGATCCACAGATGGGCAGGGCTTGGTAAGAGACGTCGAATATCATAATGAGATAAAGATCTTAGATGAAAAATCCTTCGTTCTGGGTGGTTGCGTAAATTGTGTACAAAAATCGGTAATCCAGAAAATGGCCTGGTTTGGACAGCCCGAATTGCATCAGGCGGAGGGCAGTGAGCGAGATGGTCACACGAACGGAATCGGTCACGCGGCGCCTGCGCGAGGCGGTTCTCGGCGGCGCCTATGTGCCGGGCGGGCGGTTGAACGAGATGGCGCTGGCGGAGGCCATGCAGGTGTCGCGCACGCCGGTGCGGGCGGCGCTGGGCGCGCTCTTCGCCGAGGGTCTGCTCGATTACGAGCCCAATTGTGGCTATGTCGTTCGCCGCCTTTCGCTCGACGAGGCGGTCCACATCTACACGGTCCGGGCGACGCTCGAGGGGCTGGCCGCACGTCTGGCGGCCGAGATCGGGCTGACCGATGCCGCGCGCGAGCGCTTTCGCGAGACGCTCGACGAAATGGAGCGGCTGGTGGCCGGCGACAGCTGGGGCGATGCCGAGCAGCAGCGTTGGGGCGATCTCAACATCGCCTTCCACGGCCAGATCATCGCGGCCTCCGGCAATGGCTACCTCGCCAATTCGATCCAGCGGACGCGCACCCTGCCGCTGCTGACTGAATCCGGCGTCCGGACCTTCCTCGCCGAACGCGCCGTCGTCTGGTGGGATCGCGCGGCCTATCGCCGCTCGCAGGACGATCACCTCGATTTGGGCGAGGCCATCCTGGCACGGCAGGGCGCGCGAGCCGAGGCGGTGATGCGCGAGCATGTCGAACGCGCCGGCCGGCTGATCGGGCGCAAGCTCGCCAACCGTTCCGAGGCGGCGCTCGCGCTGTCATGAGCATCGCAGGAGGTCCGTGTCAGGGCAGGGCGTCCTCGCCCGAGCGGCCGGAGCGACCCCGCCATCCTGGGCGCCGACCGCGTGGTTGCCTCGATCGGATGCATGCCATAGCTAGGAAGAACTGCATGCAGTCGCGCGCTCGGCCTCTGGGCCAGGCGCCGGTTTGGATCTGATCCTGCACGAGGTCACGATGGCGACGACGGCTTCCCTGCTCCTGCGCGATGTCCGCCCCTATGCCGGGGCGCCCACCGACATTCTGATCGCAAACGGCCGCATCGCCCGGATCGCGACCGGGATCGAGTCGCCCGGCGTCCCGGTGGAGGAGGGGCGTGGCGAGATCATCGTGCCCGGCCTCGTCGAGGCCCACACCCATCTCGACAAGAACCTGCTCGGCCTGCCCTGGTATGTGAACGAGGTCGGCCCGAACCTGCTCGACAAGATCGACAACGAGCGGATGAACAAGAAGCGGCTCGACATCGAGCCCGCCCGCCAGTCAGCAAGACAGGCGGTGCGGGCTTCGGTCTGCGGCGCGACCCAGATCCGCAGCCATGTCGACGTCGACACCGAGCACGGGCTCTGGGGCATCGAGGGCGTCATGGCGACCCGCGACGCCTGGCGCGACATCGTCGACATCGAGCTGGTCGCCTTTCCGCAGTCCGGTCTGCTGCGCCGACCGGGCACGCTCGAGATCATGGATGCCGCCATGAAGGCCGGTTGCGAGGTCGTCGGCGGCCTCGATCCCTGCGGCATCGACCGCGACCCCAAGGGCCATCTCGATGCGATCTTCGGGCTCTGCCAGCGCTATGGGAAGCCGCTCGACATCCACCTGCACGAGCCCGGCGAGATGGGCGCCTTCTCGCTCGACCTGATCATCGAGCGGACGCGCGCGCTGGGCATGCAGGGCAAGGTCGCGATCAGCCACGCCTTCTGCCTGGGCACGCCCGATCCGGCGCTTGTGGATCCGCTCATCGAGGCGATCGCGGCGCTCGACATCGCCATCGTCACCACGGCACCGGCCAGCCGCCCGGTGCCGGCCGTCAAGCGCATGCTCGCCGCCGGAATCCGCATCGCCGCCGGCTCCGACGGCATCCGCGACACCTGGAACCCCTATGGCAATGGCGACATGCTGGAGCGCGCCGTGCTCGTCGGCTTGCGCAACAATCTGCGCCGCGACGACGAGGTCCGGCTCGCGCTTGACACCTGCACCGTCGAGGGTGCGAAGCTGATGGAAGTCGTCGATTACGGGCTGGCCGAGGGCTGCGCCGCCGATCTGCTGATCCTGCCCGGCGAGACGCTGGCCGAGGCGGTGGTCAACCGCTCGCCCAACCGCCGCGTCCTCAAGCGCGGCCGCATCGTCGCCCGCGACGGCGTGCCGCTGCGGCCGGCGCCCTGAGGCCGCAGTTCAGTTCTTCTTGAGCCCCGACAGGCTGCGCGCCTCGACCTGGTCCATGGCGCGCACCTGGCCCCAGAAGCTCGCCGGCGTCTCCAGCAGAGGCCGGAAGCCGCAGTAATCGAGCATCCATTCCGTCTGGGCCTGCGCGGTGTCGAGCACCGCATCCTCGTTGACGAACTGCGCGACGCGGCCGCGCAGCGCGATCCGGCCGTCGACGATGACGGTGTCGACGTCGTTGCCATTGGCGAAATAGACCAGCCGGAACAGCGGCATGTTGGCGGGATAGAGATGCGGCCGGCGCCAGTCGAGCAGCACGACATCGGCCTTCTTGCCGACCTCGAGCGAGCCGATCTCGTCGGCCATGCCGAGCGCCCGGGCGGCATCGACCGTGCACATCTCAAGCACGCGGCCTGGCGGCAGCCAGCTCGGATCGTGGTGGAAGGTGCGGTGGTAGTGCATGCATTGCTGCATGTGCCGGAACATGTCGCCCGAGCGGTCGGGCGCCGTGGCGTCGGAGCCGAGGCAGACATTGGCGCCGGCCTCGAGCAACTCCGTCACCGGGCAGCGCGCCAGAATCGAGGCGACGGCGGACGGATTATGGACGATATGCGTGCCGGTATCGGCGACGATCGCGATCTCCTCGTCGGTCAGTGCCGTCGAATGCGAGAGCAGCGCATGGGGCCCGAGAATGCCGAGATCCTTGGCATAGGCGACGCTGCCCTTGGTGTGCCCGTCCTGGGTGAAGACGAGCCCTGCCTCCCTGGCGAAGCCTGACATGCGGCGGCCCTGCGCACGCGCATCCGCCAGATCCGAGGCGCTGAGCCCGGCCTCGTGCTCGGCCCGCAGGGTCGGCGTGATCAGCGCGATGTTGAGCCGCTTCCCGAGCCGGCCATGCTGCGTCTCGACCAGCGTCTGGCAGGTCCTGAACATGTCCTCGAAACTGGTGGCGTGCTCCTTCGCCTCGCCGTTCTCGAATCGCGCATAGGTTCGCGGGAAGGGCGGGCGCGTGGCGCCGACCGCCAGCACCGAGCGCGTCCCGACCTCGGCGACGCCATCGAGATGCGCCTCGCCATAAACAGGCTCGTCGCAGCGCATGATGGTGTCGCCGCCACCGAGCAGCGCGACCGCCGTCGTCACGCCGAAGCGCAGCCGCTCCAGCGCGGCGAGCTGCGCCTCGGCGCGCCACCATTCCGGCGTCGAGGCGACGGTGTAGACCTTGTGGCAGACCTCGTACCATTCGTCGCTGCGCCCGCCGCCCATGGTCTTGATCAGGCCATGGCCGGCATGGGTGTGCGCGTCGATCAGGCCCGGCATCACGATCTTGCCGGCGGCGTCGATGAGGGTGGCTGCATCGCCATGGCTGAGCGCGAGTTCGGCGCTGGTGCCGACGGCGACGATGCGGTCGCCCGTGATCGCGACGGCGCCGTCCTCGATGACGCGGCGAGTGCCGTCCATCGTCACGACCACGCCGTGCTGGATCAGGATGTCGGTCATGGTCGTCTCCTCAGGCTCTATTGTTTGGATCGGTGAAGCCGGCTGTCAGACTTCGCCGCGAATGCGCTCGAGCGTCGGCACGAGCGAGAGCAGTTGCCTCGTGTAGTCGGCCTGTGGTGCCGTGAAGAGCTTCTCGGCGGCCGCCATCTCGACGATCCGCCCCGCGCGCATCACCGCAACCCGGTCGCACATCTGGCGGATCACCGCCAGGTCGTGGCTGATCAGCAGCAGGGTCAGCCCGGTCGCGTCGCGCAGGTCTTTGAGCAGGTTGAGGATCTGAGCCTGGACGGAGACGTCGAGCGAGGAGGTCGGTTCGTCGCAGACGATCAGCCGCGGCCGCGCCCCCAGCGCCCGCGCGATCGAGAGCCGCTGGCGCTGGCCGCCGGAGAAGGCATGCGGGAAGCGTTGCGCGGCCTCGGCCGGCAGGCCGACCGCCTCGATCAGCAGGCCGACATCGGCTTGCGCTTCGGCCTGCGTTCGCGCCAGCTCGTAGAACAGGATCGGCTCCGCCAGGATGCGGCCGACCCGCATCCGCGCGTTCAGCGAGGAATAGGGGTCCTGGAAGATCATCTGGATCGCGCGCCGGGCCTTGCCCTTGCGCGGGGCCGCCTCCGCGCCGGCGATCACCTGGCCATCGAACCGGATCGTGCCGCCGGTCGGCGCCCGCAGGCCCGCCACCACATTGGCGATGGTGGTCTTGCCGCAGCCGGACTCGCCGACGAGTCCGAAGACCTCGCCTTGCCGAACATCGAAGCTCACCCCGTCCACGGCCCGGAAGGCGCGGGCGCCGCGGCCGGCGAGGAAGCCCACCCCATAGTCGACGCTCAGGTTGTCGACGCTAAGCAGGGGCACATCGCGACCCGACGACGGGTCCCCGACGGCCAGAGCCTTGGTCCGCAACTGGTCCCTTGCGGCCCCCGCCTCGGTCTGGTTCGCCCCGTCGAGCATCGGAAAGCGGTCGAGCCGGATGTCGATGCGCGGCACGGCGCCGATCAGGGCCTTGGCATAGTCCGCCTGGGGATTGCGCAGCACCTGGGCCACCGGCCCGCTCTCGACGATGTGGCCGCGATGCATGATCGTCACCGTGTCGGCGATCTGTGCGACGACGCCCATATTGTGGGTGACGAGCAGGATGCCGATGCCGCGCTCATCCGCCAGCCCGCGCAGCAGATCGAGGATCTGTGCCTGGATCGAGACGTCGAGCGCCGTCGTCGGCTCGTCGGCCACCAGCAGCCGCGGCTCGCAGGCCAGCGCGCAGGCGATGACGACGCGCTGCCGCTGCCCGCCGGAGAGCTGGTGCGGATAGGCCGACAGCCTGCGCTCCGGCTCGGGAATGCCGACCGCCTTGAGCAGTTCCAGCGCGCGCGCCCGCGCCGCGGCCCGGTCGAGCGGCAGATGCGCCCGCAGCGTCTCGACGATCTGGCTCTCGACCGTGAAGAGCGGATTGAGGCTCGTCATCGGGTCCTGAAACACCGCGCCGATGTCACGGCCGAGCCGGATCGCGCCCGGCTTCTGCGGGTCGAAGGGCTGGCCGTCGAGCGCGATCGTGCCCGAGGCGATCCGGCCGGGCTTCTCGAGCAGGCCGAGCACCGCATTGCCGATCGTCGTCTTGCCCGCGCCGGATTCGCCGACCAGCGCATGGATCTCGCCCGGCGCGATCGAGAGCGTGGCGCCCTCGACGGCCGTCAGCGCGCCACCATCCGCCAGCGGATACTCGACCCGCAGCCGGTCGATGGCGAGGATGGGGGCAGCTGTGCTCATCCGCGCCCCCGCAGCTTCGGGTTGAACAGGTCGCGCAGCCAGTCGCCGATGATGTTGACGCCGAGAACCAGGAGCACCAGCAGCAGCGCCGGAAACAGCGCGATCCACCAGACGCCGGAGAAGACGAACTCGTTGCCGATGCGGATCAGCGTGCCGAGCGAAGGATAGGTCGGCGGCATGCCGACGCCGAGGAAGGAGAGGGTGGCTTCCGTCAGCACGGCGGCGGCGAGGTTGATCGTTGCGATGACCAGGACCGGCCCCATCACATTGGGCAGGATGTGCCGCAGCATGATCTGGCGGGAGGGCAGGCCGATCACCTTGACCGCGCGGACATAGTCGCGTGCGCTTTCGACCATGGTCGCGGCCCGCACGGTGCGTGCATACTGCACCCATTCATGAATCGCGATCGCCCCGATCAGGATGAAGGGGGCCCATTCGGCCGAACTCGCGGCCGGAAACAGCATCCGCGCCACACCCGCCACCAGCAGGGCGAGCAGGATGGTCGGGAAGCTCAGGATGATGTCACCGAAGCGCATGATCGCGGCATCGACCCAGCCGCCGAAATAGCCGGCGATCAGGCCGAGCCCGACGCCGACCACCGCCGCCACCATCACCGCCCCGCCACCGATCAGGATCGAGACGCGCGCGCCGTAGAGCATGGCCGAGAGCAGGTCGCGGCCCTGGTTGTCGGTGCCGAGCAGGAAGCGCGGATCGCCATCGGGCGAGAAGCGCGGCGGCAGCTCCGCGTCGATCAGGTTGAAGCTGGTCAGGTCGGTTGGATCGAACGGCGCGATCAGCGGTGCCAGGGCGGCCGCCGCGACGATGACGACGGCCATCAGCCCGGCGAGCCAAACCGAGAGCGGGACGCGGCGCAGCCGCCGGGACAGGGAGGCCGCCACGGTCAGGCCCTCACGCGCAGGCGCGGATCGACCAGCGCATAGAGCAGGTCGACGGCGGTGTTGATCACCACGAAGAGCAGCCCGACGAAGAGCAGATAGGCCGCCATCACCGGCACGTCCGAGAAGCTGACCGCCTGGATGAAGAGCAACCCCATGCCGGGCCACTGGAACACCGTCTCGGTGACGATGGCGAAGGCGATCAGCGAGCCGATCTGCAGGCCGGTGATGGTGATCACCGGCATCAGCGCATTGCGCAGCGCCAGGGTGAAATGGATGTGCCTGGCCGACAGGCCCCGGGCCCGGGCGAAGCGGATATAGTCGCTGGAGAGCACGTCGATCAGCTCCGAGCGCACCAGCCGCATGATCAGCGTCAGCTGGTAGAGCGCCAGCGTGATCGAGGGCAGAATCAGCGCCTTGAGCCCGCTCAGCGTCAGCAGCCCCGTCGACCAGGGGCCGATCTGCACGGTCTCGCCCCGGCCGAAGGAGGGCAGGAGGCCGAGCGTCACAGCGAAGGTCAGGATCAGGACGATGCCGGTCACGAAGGTCGGCGTCGAAATGCCGATCAGCGACACCGCCTGGACCAGCCGTGCCGCAACCCCGTCCGGCTTCAGCGCGCAGAGCACCCCGAGCGGGATGCCGAGCGCCAGCGAGAGCAGCGTCGCGACGAGGACCAGTTCGAGCGTCGCCGGCAGCCGCTCCGCGATCAGGGTCGCCACGGGGCGCTGGTTGCGGAAGCTGATGCCGAAGTCGCCGCGCACGATCCGGCTCAGGAAGCCCGCGAACTGCACGACGACCGGCCGGTCGAGCCCGAGCTGCTCGCGCAGCTCGGCCTTTTCGGCGATCGTCGCATTCTCGCGCGAGAGCGCCGCGACCGGGTCCCCGACGAAGCGGAACATCCCGAAGGACACCGCCGAGACCGCGAGCATGACGAGCGCGGCCTGGCCGAGGCGGGCGAGAAGCAGGCGCAGCATCAGTCTGGGGACCGTCCGGTCGCTGGCGTCACTTCACCTGAGCGAACCAGAGGCGGACATACTCATCCGGGAACTGCGGCACATCGAGGCCCTGGCGCGAGGCCCAGGCGACCGGCTGCAGATGCAGCGGGATGTAGGCGATCGTGTCCTTGGCGACCTTGAGCGCCTGGACCATCATCGCGCGCCGCTTCGGCTCGTCGAGCTCCACCGCTGCCTCCCGCGTCAGCCGTTCGATCTCGGGGTTGGTGTAGCCCATCGAATTCGAGCCACCGAAGCCGTCCTTCGGCGCGGTCAGCAGGGCCGAGAGAACACTGAACCCGTCCATCGGCGGCAGGGTCGCCCAGCCCAGCATGAAGGAGTCGAACTCGCCGCGGTCCTGCTTCGGGAAATAGGTCGCGCGCGATTCCGTCTTCACCTCGGTCTGCACGCCGATGCGGCTCCACATCGCGGCGACCGCGACGCAGATGGCCTCGTCGTTGATGTAGCGGTCGTTGGGGCAGTTCAGCCCGAGCTTGAAGCCGTTGGGATAGCCGGCCTCGGTGAGCAGCGCCTTGGCCTTGTCGGCGTTGTAGCCGAGCAGCGTGTCGTTGGCCTTGTCGTAGCCCGGCACCGGTGGCGCCACGAGCGTGCCGGTGTTCTGCGACTTGCCGCGCATGACGCGCTTCTGGATCGTGTCGAGGTCGATGCCCTGCCAGAGCGCCTGCCTGACCTTGAGCTCCTTCAGCGGGTTCTTCTGGCCCGGCATCGACTTGAGTTCGTCGCGCTGGCTCAGGCCGAGGAAGATCAGCCGCAGGGACGGCTCCTCGATCACCTTGAAGGAGCTGTTGGCGCCGATCCGGCCGAGATCCTGCAGCGGGGCGGGCGCGATCAGGTCGAGTTCGCCCGAGAGCAGCGCCGCCACCCGGGTGGCGTCCGATTTGATCGGCTTGAATTCGATGCGCGTGACGTTGTGCTGCGGCTTGTCCCACCAGTCCGGGTTCACGACCATGTTCGTGCCGGCGTCCGGCTTGAAGGATTCGAGCTTGAACGGGCCCGTGCCGATCGCGGTGGTGGAGGCGGCCGTGCTGACGCCGGTGGCGATGTTGCCGGGCTTGAGCGAGCCCGTCTGCTCCATCCACTCCTTGTCCATGATGTAGATGCCGGCGAGATCGTTCAGCAGCAGCGGGTAGGCGCCCTTGGTGACGAGATCGACGGTGAAGTCGTCGACCTTCTCGGCTCGGATCACCTGCGAGAGGTTGCCGCGGGCCCGCGCGCCGGGGTCGAGCAGGCGGGTGACGGAGGCGACGACGTCGTCGGCGGTGAAGGCGTTGCCATTGTGGAACTTCACGCCCTTGCGCAGCTCGAAGCGCCAGGTGTCGGGTTTGACCGCCTTCCAGCTCGTCGCCAGCGCCGGCTCGAGCTGCATCGTCCGCCCGCGCCGCACCAGCGGGTCGAAGACGTGGTGGAGCATCGCCGTGGTGAAGCTCTCGGTCTGGGCGAAGGGATCGAGTGTCGCGATGTCGGTCGGTGCCGACCAGCGCACGGTTTTTGCATCTGTGGCCGTCGAGATCAGGGCGGCGGCCGAGACGGCGGCCAAAAGCATGGCGATGCGGTTCATGACGACACCCCTCTGTGTTCGAGCCGCGTCGCGACCCCCTTGTATGCGTCATCATAGGTGAACTGCATGCAGTCCCGTCAACGGGTTTGTGAGCCTCCGTGTCAGAGCCCTGCCCGTTCTTTCATCAGGCGGTAGGCGCGCTCGGCCCGGTCCAGAACCGCGCCGGCCTCGAGGGCGGTCGGGCGACCGTTCTCGGCCAGCACGCGTCCTGCGACCATGACCAGCGAGACATCCGCGGCGTTGGCGAAGAAGACAAGCCGGTGCACGGGCAGGTCGCGCGGCTGCAGATGCGCGCCGCGGCGCGAGACCGCCACGAGATCGGCGAGCTTGCCGGGCTCGATCGAACCCAGTTCGTGCTCAAGGCCGAGCGCCTTGGCGCCGCCGAGGGTCGCCAGTTCGAGGATCGTCCAGGCGTCGATCGCGGACGGGTCCTTCCAGCGGATCGCCTGGTGCCGATGGCCCATGAACATCGTCCGGAACATGTCGAGCGAGCGGTCCGGCGCCGGCCCGTCCGTGCCCAGTCCGACGCGCAACCCCTCCGCCAGCAGGCGCGGGGCAGGGCAGTAGCCGAACACCGCCATCAGCGAGCTCGGCGTATAGGCCGCGCCCGCACCGCGCTCGACGAAGGTGGCGATGTCGGCCTCGGTCAGGTCGATGCAATGGGCCAGGACCGAGCGCCGGTCGAACAGCCCGAACGTCTCGGCCATGAAGGCCACCGACCCGTCGCGATGCCCGTCCTGGATGAACCGGCTGCCGCTGGCCCGCGCGAGCGCCCAGGCGGCGGCCGTGGTCTCGCGCAGCGCGGCCTGGAGCGGGCCATCGGCAGCCGCGAACTCGGCTTCGCCGATCACGGGGGCGGACACGGCGATGTCGATCAGCCCCTGGCCGGCGCCGCGCCAGCGGCCGGCGAGCGTCCCGATCGCCGCGATCTGGTCGGAGAGGGACATCGAGCGCTCGACGGCCCGGCCGTCGGTCCAGGCGCGCCGGGGCTTGGGAAAGGGCGGGCGGTCGACGCCGAGAACGAGGATCTCGCGCAGGCCGCTCGCCTCGATTTCGCGCAGATGGGCCTCCGCACAGGCGGTGTCCTCCGTGCGCATCACATTGTCGCCGCCGCCGAAGAAGGGCACGGCCAGCGTCGTGCCGCCGAGTGTCCGCTCCAGCGCCTGAAGCGCCGCGTCCGCCGCCCAGAATTCGGCATCGGCGTGGCGGGCATAGACATCGCCCACCGTCTCCATCCAGGCGTCGACGTCGCCGCCCAGATTCTTGGTCAGCCCGTGGCCGGCATGGAGATGCAGGTCGATCAGCCCGGGGATCAGGGCCGCGCCGTCGAGATCGATCCGGCGCGCAGCCAGCGTCTCGCCTTCGGGCCAGGCGCCGGCGGCGACCGCCGCGATCCGGCCCGCCTCGACCACGACATGCCCCGGCTCGAGGATCTGGCGCCGACCATCGAGCGGGATCACCGCCGCATTGCCGAGGATCGTCCGCGTCGCCTCCGTCATGGCGCGCGCCGCAGCGGATAGGTCGGCGTGAAGATCTCCGAGACGGGCGGATGACCGAAGGTCCGGTCGGGATACCGGGCGATCAGCCCGTCGAACTGCGCCTGCGCCTGTCGATGGGCCGCAGCCGCATCGAAGCCGGGCAGGATGCGGCCCTCCATGACGAGCCGCCCGTCGACGATGACATCGGTGACGTCCCGCCCGCTGGAGGACTGCATCAGCGTCTGGATCGGGTCGATGACCTGGCCGATGCCGTCATGGCCGAGATCGATGGCGATCAGGTCGGCGCGCGCACCCGGCATCAGCCGTCCGAGATCCGGCCGGCCGAGCGCATCGGCTCCGATCCAGGTCGCCGCGTCGAACATCTCGGCGCTGCTCGGCCGCGAGACCGAGCGCGCCATCACCCGCCCGAGCATCAGGCCGACCTGCATGTTGAGGATCATGTCCGGCGGCCAGGTGTCGGTGCCCAGCCCGATCCGCAGCCCCCGTTCGCGCAAATCGGAGAGATGGTCGAGCGCCGCGCCGTTGCGGGCCATCACCACCGGGCAATGGACGACCGTGGCGTCGGCCTCGAGCAGGGTCGCCAGATCGCGCTCGCGCGTCGAGACGCCGTCGAAGGCCGGGAAATCGGTGAAATGCGGCAGCAGCACCCGCGGGCCGAGCAGGCCGAGCG
>CALRYW010000010.1:0-75825 GCA_943372485.1 Allobosea thiooxidans | reverse complement strand
GGGATCCTGCTGGATCTGCAGGATCAGCAGCGAGGCCTGGCGGCTCGCCTCCATCCGGGCCGGCGCGTCGCCCGGCGCCGCCGGCAGCAGGATGTGGCGCGCCTCGATGATCGCAGGCGACTGGAAGCGGATGCGGTTGGCATCGAAATAGCGCCGGCAGCTGGCCTCGTCGGCCTGTGGCGTCACCACCTCGTCTTCAACGAGCTGGCGGATCAGCGCCTCTTCCTCGGTCTCTCGCCTGCCCTCCCCGTCCTGGGCCGGCGCGGGAGACAATCCGAGCCGGCGCGCCTCCTGCAGCAGCAGTTCACGCACGACCAAGGCATGGGCGGCAGCCTGCCAGGCCTCGATCGGCTTTGCGGCCGGATGGTTTTGCGTCTCCTGCGCGATGGCGGCGCGGGCGATGGCGACGCCATTGACGCTGACGGTCTTCGGCTTGTGCGAGACGGCCGGCTTGACGGCGCAGGCGGAGGCTGTGGCGTCGGTCATGATCTCACTCCGCCGGCTGGTTGGGGGAGCGGGCCGACGGTCCAGCCGTCAGCACGCGGCGTGTCCGGACGACCTGGTAGCCCTTGCGACCGAGATACCAGACCGGGGCGGACCAGATGTGGACCAGCCGCGAGAATGGGAAGATCAGGAAGATCGTCATGCCGAGGACGAGATGGACCAGATAGGGCCAGTTCAGGCCCTGAAGGGTCTGCGCATCGACCGGCTGGACCGTCAGGATGCCCTGCGCCCAATGCGACAGCACCAGCATGACCGAGGCGTCGTGGTGGCTGAAGGAATAGGGCAGCGTCACCAGGCCGAGCACGAGCTGGACCCAGAGGATCCCCAAAACGCCGAGGTCCATGTAGGTCGAGGTCTGGCGGATGCGCGCGTCGAACAGCCGCCGGTGCAGGAGCAACGACAGGCCGACGAAGCAGATCGCCCCCGCAACGCCACCGGCCACGATCGCGATGAACTGCTTCTGCTCGGGCGTGATCACCAGCGTGTAGAGCGCGGTGGGCGTCAGAAGCCCGACCGTGTGACCCATCAGCAAGAAGAGAATGCCGATGTGGAAGAGGTTGGAGCCCAAGGCGAGCTGCTTCTTGCGCAGCATCTGACTGGACGACGCCTTCCAGGTGTACTGCTCGCGATCGAACCGGATGATCGAGCCGAAGATGAAGGCCGACAGGCAGACGTAAGGGTACCAGACGAAAAGGATGTGAAAGATCGTGTCGCGCATGGTCTTCAGGCTCCCGTGCGGGTCGTGATGCCGGAATGGGTGACGGTCATACGGGGGCCGGCTCTCGGAACAGGCTCGAGCCCGGGCGCGGGCCGGCGCGCCTGGCGCAGCTTGGCCGACAGCGTGTCCTTGCCGCAGTCCTCGGCGGCGGCGCCGGGGCCAAACAGAACCTCCTCCTCGGCCCAGGCCGCATCCAGCGCTTCGAGATCGTCGGGCTCCGGATCGGGCTCGGCCAGCAGCCGTTCGATCATCGCCGCGTCAGGCCGGGCCTGGCTCAGCCGGGCGAGCGCGGAGAAGACCGCCTCATAAGGCGAGCTGCGCTTGCGCAGGCGCTCGCGCAGCGCTGCAAAGACATGACCCGGCTGGCCGATCAGTTCGATCGCCTCGGCAGCCGTCCGGGTCGCGGCGAATTCGAGGAAGAGCGGCAGGAAGTCCGGGAGTTCCGTCACCGTCGGCGTGTAGCCGCCGTCCTCGTAGACCTTGATCAGATCGACCATGGCCTGACCGCGGTCGCGGCTCTCGCCATGGACATGCTCGAAGAGATGCAGCGAGAGCGCCCGCGTCCGGTCGAACAGCAGGATATAGCGCTCCTGCATGTCCATGAGGTCGCCGGCGGCGATGTCGTCGATCAGGAGTGCCAAGGCACGGCGCTCCGCACGCGGCAGCACGGCCTCGCGCTCGAGCACGCCGATCAGCTCGTCGCGGGCGGCGAGGAGCTCCTCGGTCGGGTAGGACAGGAGGGCGGAGAGGACCTTCAGCGTCTTCATCTCAGAGCGCTCCCATCTTGGGCTTGTCGTTCTTGAGCTTGATGCCGCCGAACAGGTTGACCTTGTCGTCGCTGGGCAGGCAGCCATCGCCGAAGGAGAAACCGCACTGGCCGCGCAACTCGTAAGCGTCCTGCGTCACCTCGCGATGGGTCGTCGGGATGACGAAGCGGTCCTCGTAATTGGCGATCGCCATGATGTGGTACATCTGTTCGATTTGGGCGCCGGTGAGGCCGACGCGCCGGGCGATGGCCTCGTCGAGGACGCCGTCGACCGTCTTGGCGCGCATGTAGGCCCGCATCGCCAGCATCCGCTCCAGCCCGGTCGCGATCGGGGCCTCGTCGCCGGCGGTCAGCAGGTTGGCGAGGTATTTGAGCGGGATGCGCAGGGATTTGACGTCAGGCATGCCGCCGTCGATGCCCATCTTACCGGCTTCCGCGGCAGCCGTGATCGGCGACAGCGGCGGCACGTACCAGACCATCGGCAGGGTGCGGTATTCCGGGTGCAGCGGGAAGGCGACTTTCCATTCCATCGCCATCTTCCAGATCGGCGACTGGCGCGCAGCCTCCAACCAGGCTTCGGAGATGCCGTCGGCGCGCGCCTGGGCGATGACCGCGGGATCGTTGGGATCCATGAAGATCTTGAGCTGTGCCTCGTAGAGGTCCTGCTCGGACGCGGTCGAAGCCGCCTCTTCGATGCGATCGGCGTCATAGAGCATCACGCCGAGATAGCGGATGCGACCGACGCAGGTTTCCGAGCAGACCGTCGGCTGGCCGGCCTCGATGCGGGGGTAGCAGAAGATGCACTTCTCCGACTTGCCCGACGACCAGTTGAAATAGATCTTCTTGTAGGGGCAGCCGGAGACGCACATGCGCCAGCCGCGGCACTTGTCCTGATCGATCAGGACAATGCCGTCCTCCTCGCGCTTATAGATCGCGCCCGAGGGGCAGGCGGCGGCGCAAGTCGGGTTGAGGCAGTGCTCGCACAGCCTCGGCAGGTACATCATGAAGGTGTTTTCGAACTGGCCGTACATCTCCTTCTGGATGCCCTCGAAATTGGCATCCTTGGAGCGCTTGGCGAATTCGCCGCCCAGGATCTCCTCCCAGTTCGGCCCCCATTCGATCTTCTCCATGCGCTCGCCGGTGATCAGCGAACGCGGGCGAGCCGTGGGGAAGGCCTCCAGCTCGGGCGCCTTCTGGAGATGCTCGTAATCGAAGGTGAACGGCTCATAGTAGTCGTCGATCTCGGGCATGTTCGGATTGGCGAAGATGTTCGCCAGGATCCGCCATTTGCCGCCGATCTTCGGTTCGATCTTGCCGTTCGCCTTCCGGCGCCAACCGCCCTTCCACTTGTCCTGGTTTTCCCAGTCCTTGGGGTAGCCGATGCCAGGCTTGGTTTCGACGTTGTTGAACCAGGCGTATTCCATGCCCTCCCGGTTCGTCCAAACGTTCTTGCAGGTCACCGAGCAGGTGTGACAGCCGATGCATTTGTCGAGATTCAGCACCATGCCGATCTGAGCGCGGATTTTCATCGTCGTGATCCTTTTCACTCTGCGGCTTGGGCGGGGACGGGGGCGCGCAACGCGTCGGCATGAGGCCGTTCGAGCCAGTCGACGGTCTTGAGCTTGCGGATCACCACGAACTCGTCGCGGTTGGTGCCGATCGTGCCGTAGTAGTTGAAGTCGTAGGCGAGCTGCGCGTAGCCGCCGATCATGTGCGTCGGGTTGATGACGATGCGCGTGACCGAGTTGTGGATGCCGCCGCGATTGCCGGTCATCTCCGAGCCCGGCACGTTCACGATCTTTTCCTGCGCGTGGTACATGAAGAGCGTGCCGTCCTTCATGCGCTGGGAGACCACGGCGCGTGCCACCAGCGCACCATTGCTGTTGAAGGCCTCGACCCAGTCGTTGTCGACG
Source organism: Allobosea thiooxidans (assembly GCA_943372485.1). Classification (GTDB taxonomy): domain Bacteria; phylum Pseudomonadota; class Alphaproteobacteria; order Rhizobiales; family Beijerinckiaceae; genus Allobosea; species Allobosea thiooxidans_A. The sequence goes on along the minus strand of CALRYW010000010.1, from coordinate 71,924 downwards.
ATGCCGGCACGTTTCGCGTCGGTTTCGCTGAGCCACACGATCGGCCCGCCGCGCGACAGCGTCAGCATCATCAGGTTGTCGGTATAGGTGGAGTGGATGCCCCACTTCTGGTGCGGCGTGATGAAGTTGAGGACGATCTGCTTCTCGCCATTGGGCTTCTGGTCGATCACTGGGGCGACTGCGCGCAGGTCGAGCGGCGGACGGTAGACGCACAGCCCCGCGCCGAAGGCGCGCATCCAGAGATGGTCCTGGTAGAGCTGCTGGCGGCCGGTCAGCGTGCGCCACGGGATCAGCTCGTGGACGTTCGTGTAGCCGGCGTTGTAGCAGACCTTCTCGCTCTCCAGCCCCGACCAGGTCGGCGCCGAGATGATCTTGCGCGGCTGGGCGACGACGTCGCGGAAGCGGATCTTCTCGTCTTCCTTGGGCAGTGCCAGATGGGTGTGTTCGCGGCCGGTCGCCTTGCCCAGCGCGGCCCAGGCCTTGACCGCGACCTCGCCATTGGTCTCTGGCGCCAGCATCAGGATCATCTCTGCGGCGTCGATGTCGGTGACGATCTTGGCCAGCCCCTTATTGGCTCCTTCCAGATGCACGCCGTTCAGAGCCTTGAGATGCTCGACCTCATGGCCGGTCTTCCAGGCCATGCCCTTGATGCCGTTTCCGATCGTGTCCATCAGGGGACCGAGCGCGGTGAAGCGGGCATAGAGGTTGGGGTAGTCGCGCTCGACCACCGTCACCACCGGCATGGTCTTGCCGGGGATAGGCTCGCACTCGCCCTTCTTCCAGTCCTTGGGGTCGAAAGCCTGGGCGATCTCGTTGGGGCTGTCGTGCTTGATCGGGTTGAGGACCACGTCCTTTTCGACGCCAAGCACTTCGGGCGCGACCTTGGAGAAGGCCTTGGCCAGACCCTTGTAGATCTCCCAGTCCGAGCGCGCTTCCCAGGCCGGGTCCACCGCGCCGGTCAGCGGATGGATGAAGGGGTGCATGTCTGAGGTGTTGAGGTCGTTCTTCTCGTACCAGGTGGCGGTCGGCAGGACGATGTCGGAGTAGACGCAGGTGGTCGACATCCTGAAGTCGAGCGTGACCAAGAGGTCGAGCTTTCCCTCCGGCGCCTGCTCGTGCCAGACGGCTTCGGTCGAGCGCGCCCGCCCCTCGGGGCCCAGGTCCTTTCCCAGTACGCCATGGGTCGTCCCAAGCAGGTGCTTGAGGAAGTACTCGTGGCCCTTACCCGACGAACCCAGCAGATTGGAGCGCCAGACGAACAGGTTGCGCGGCCAGTTGACCGGGTTGTCGGGGTCCTCGCAGGACAGCTTCAGCGAGCCGTCCTTCAGCGATTTCGCGACGTAGTCCTTGGGCTCCATACCGGCGGCCGCGGCGTCCTTGGCGACCTGCAGCGGGTTGGTTTCGAGCTGCGGCGCGGATGGCAGCCAGCCCATCCGCTCGGCGCGGATGTTGTAGTCGATCAGCGTGCCGTCCCAGGGACCCGCGGGCGCCGTGGGCGAGACGAGATCGGCGACGCGCACGGTCTCGTAGCGCCACTGGTCGGTGTGGGCGTAGAAGGCCGAGGTCGAGTTCTGCTGGCGCGGCGGACGGCCCCAGTCGAGAGCAAAGGCGAGCGGCGCCCAGCCGGCCTGCGGGCGCAGTTTTTCCTGCCCGACATAATGAGCCCAGCCACCGCCCGACTGTCCGACGCAGCCGCACATCACCAGCATGTTGATGACGCCGCGGTAGTTCATGTCGGCGTGGTACCAGTGGTTCATCGCGGCCCCGATGATGATCATCGAGCGGCCCTTGGTCTTCTCGGCATTGGTGGCGAATTCCCGCGCGACACGGACGATCTTGTCGCGCGAGACCCCGGTGATCTTTTCGGCCCAGGCTGGGGTGTAGGGCGTGTCGTCATCAAGCGAGGACGCGACATTGTCCCCGCCATAGCCGCAGTCGACGCCGTAGTTGGCGAGGAAGAGGTCGTGGACAGAAGCGACGAGCGTCTCGCCCTCCGCGAGCGCCAGGCGCTTCACCGGGACGCGACGCTTCAGCACGCTGCCATGGTCGGTCGAGGCGAAGTGCTCGTGCTCGATGTTGCCGAAATAGGGGAAGGCGACCTCGGCGAGATCATCTCTGATCTCGGCCAGCGACAGCCGCAGCTGCGTCGGAGTACCAGAGGCGTCCTTTTCCTCGAGATTCCATTTGCCGCTCTCGCCCCAGCGGAAGCCGATCGTGCCGCCGGGCGCGACGATCTTGCCGGTGGTCTCGTCGAAGGCCACGGTCTTCCATTCGGGGTTGTTGGCCTCGCCGAGGCCGGCGTCGAAGTCCGAGGCCCGGATGAAGCGGTCGGGGACGAGGTTGTCCCCCTGCTTCACCAGCTTCACCAGCATCGGCATGTCGCTGTACTGGCGGACATAGTCCCGGAAATACGGCACCTGTCGGTCGATATGGTATTCCTTCAGGATGACGTGGCCCATCGCCATCGCCAGCGCTGAGTCTGTGCCCTGCTTCACGCTCAGCCAGATGTCGCCAAACTTGGCGGCTTCCGAATAGTCGGGGCAGATCACCGCGCTCTTCATGCCCTTGTAGCGGGCTTCCGTATAGAAATGCGCGTCTGGCGTGCGGGTCTGGGGGACGTTGGAGCCCCAAAGGATGATGAAGCCGGCATTGTACCAGTCGGCGGATTCCGGCACGTCGGTCTGCTCGCCCCAGGTCTGCGGCGAGGCCGGCGGAAGGTCGCAATACCAGTCGTAGAACGACATGCAGACGCCGCCCATCAGCGACAGGTAGCGCGAGCCAGCCGCATAGGAGACCATCGACATGGCCGGGATCGGCGAGAAGCCGAACACCCGGTCGGGGCCGTAGGTCTTGGCCGTATAGGCGTTGGCGGTGGCGATGATCTCGGTTGCTTCGTCCCAGCCGGCCCGCACGAAGCCGCCATGGCCGCGCTTGCTGGTATAAGCGGCGCGCTTCTCCGGGTTCTCGACGATGCTCTTCCAGGCCGCGACCGGCGTCATCGTGGCGCGGGCCTCGCGCCAGAGCTTGAGCAGCCGGGCCCGGATCAGCGGGTACTTCACCCGGTTGCCGGAGTAGAGGTACCAGCTATAGGACGCCCCGCGTGAGCAGCCGCGCGGCTCGTGGTTGGGCAGATCGGGCCGGGTCCGCGGATAGTCGGTCTGCTGCGTCTCCCAGGTGACGATGCCGCCCTTGACGTAGATCTTCCAGGAGCAGGAGCCGGTGCAGTTGGCGCCGTGGGTGGAGCGCACGATCTTGTCGTGTTGCCAGCGCTTCCGATAGCCGTCCTCCCAGCTCCGGTCTTCGCTGGTCATGACGCCGTGGCCATTGGAGAACGGCTCGGAAACCTTGTTGAAGAAGGTCAGTCGGTCGAGAAAATGGCTCATTGCGGTCCCCTCGAGGGAAGTCGGAATCGGAGGGCGAAGATCATTCAGCCGGTGTCGGGAGCGGCCTGGCGGATCCAGCCGGCACGCCATGCTCGGTGTCGAAGAGGAGGCCGCCGCGGCGGGTGTAGAACCACCAGGTGATGGCGATGCAGCTGAGGTAGAAGCCGAGGAAGCCGTAGAGCGCGGCCCCTGCCCCGCCCGTCATCGCGATCGAGGTGCCGAAGCTCTTGGGGATGAAGAAGGCGCCGTAGGCGGCGATCGCCGAGGTGAAGCCGATGATGGCGGCGGCTTCCTTGTCCGACTGCTTGACGCGCTCGGGCTGGCTCATCTGGGGTTCGAGGCGCGCCACCTCGAGCCGCATGATCGCCGGGATCATCTGGAAGGTGGAGGCGTTGCCGACCCCGGTCGCCGCGAAGAGGAACAGGAAGCTCGCGAAGAAGACGGGGAAAGCGCTCGCGTCGCCCTTCATGCCGATGGCGTAGAGCACGCCGCCGACCCCCAGGCTCATCGCGATGAACACCCAGAAGGTGATCCGTCCGCCGCCGATCCGGTCGCACGGCTTGCCAGCGCCAGCGCGGGCCAGAGCACCGACGAGCGGGCCGAGGAAAGCGTATTGGAGCGCGTTAATCTCGGGAAAGAGGATCTTTGACAGCAAGGGGAAGGCCGCCGAGAACCCGATGAAGGAGCCGAAGGTGCCGGTGTAGAGCCAGCACATGATCCAGTTGTGGGTACGCCGGAAGATCACCGCCTGATCGGCGAAGGAGGCCTTCATCGTCGCGATGTCGTTCATGCCGAACCAGGCCGCGAAGGCCGAGGCGATGATGAAAGGCACGAAGACGAAGCCGGCGTTCTGCAGCCAGAGCGTCGAGGTGACGCCGGCCACGGTCGCCGTCTGCGGTGCCCCCCCGAGCGCCCCGAAGACGCTCGCCGTGATGGCGAGCGGCACCACGAACTGGACGACACTGACGCCGAGATTGCCTAGGCCCGCATTGATCGCCAGGGCGTTGCCCTTCTCCGCCTTGGGGAAGAAGAAGGAGATGTTGGCCATCGACGAGGCGAAGTTGCCTCCGCCGAAACCGCAGAGCAGCGCCAGGCCGAGGAAGATCCAGTAGGGCGTCTCAGGATTCTGGACGGCGAAACCCATGCCGAGCGCGGGGATCAGCAGCGACCATGTCGCGAGCGTCGTCCAGAGGCGGCCGCCGAAGATCGCGGGCATGAAGCTGTAGAATATGCGCAGCGTGGCCCCCGACAGCCCCGGCAGCGAGGCAAGCCAGAAGAGCTGTTCGTTGGTGAAGGCGAAGCCGACGCTCGGCAGTTTGGCGACGACGACCGACCAGACCATCCAGACCGCGAAGGACAAGAGCAGGCACGGCACCGAGATCCAGAGGTTCCGCCGGGCGATGGCCTTGCCCGTCTGGTCCCAGAACGCCTTGTTCTCGGGACGCCAGTCCTGGATCGCGCCCGTGGCGGCGAGCGCACCCGCCTGGGCCACGCCGTGGATGGGCTGCATCTCAGGCAGTTCCGGCAGGTTCTGAACCGGCACGCCAGCCACCGCCGCGGCCTTTTCCATCTGGCGGACAGCCAGATGCATCCAGATCAGCGAGACTGCGGCGATCACGAACAGCAGCCAGAAGCAGCTCTGCCAGACGCCTGTGAGGTCGTTCAGCGCGCCGAAGGCGATCGGCAGGACGAAGCCGCCGAGGCCACCAACGAGGCCGACAACGCCGCCGACCGCACCGACCCGGTCGGGATAGTAGACCGGGATGTGCTTGTAGACCGCGGCCTTGCCCAGGCTCATGAAGAAGCCGAGGACGAAGGCGACCGCCATGAAGCCCAGCAGGCCCATTCGCGTGGAGAACGCGATCGGGCCGCGGATGCCCTCGACCACGTACTGCGTCGGTGGGTAGGCGAGGATGAAGGTGCAGACGACCGCGACCAGGAAGGTCCAGTACATCACCGTGCGGGCGCCGTATTTGTCCGAGAGATGCCCGCCATAGGCGCGGAAAATCGAGGCCGGGATCGAGTACATCGCGCCGACCATGCCGGCGGTGGCGATGTCGAGGCCGTAGACGCCGATCAGGTAGCGCGGCAGCCACAGCGCCAATGCGACGAAGCCGCCGAAGACGAAGAAGTAGTAGAGCGAGAAGCGCCAGACCTGGATGTTCTTCAGGGGCTCCATCATCGCCGAGAGCGGCTCGGGCTTCTGACCGGAGGCGCGGCGCCGGGCGAGGTCGGGATCGTCCTTGGTGAACAGGAAGAAGATCACGGCGGTGATCGCGAGCGCGATGGCCCAAACCAGAGCCACCGTCTTCCAGCCATAGGCGATCATGATGACGGGGGCTGCGAATTTGGTGACAGCCGCACCGACATTGCCGGCGCCGAAGATGCCGAGCGCCGTGCCCTGCTTCTCCTTGGGATACCACTTCACCACATAGGCGACGCCGACCGAGAAGGATCCGCCGGCGATGCCGACGCCAAGCGCTGCGATCAGGAACGTCGTGTAGTCATAGGCGAAGGTGAGCAGTCCGGTCATCACGGCCGCGGACAGCATGGTGATTGTGTAGACGACCCGGCCGCCATACTGGTCGGACCAGATGCCCAGAAGCAGGCGAATGAGCGAGCCGGTCAGGATCGGAGTGCCGACCAACAGGCCGAACTGGGTCTCGGAAAGCCCGAGGTCCTTTTTGATCTGGATGCCGATGATCGCGAAGATCGTCCAGACAGCGAAGCAGACTGTGAAAGCAATGGTCGAAAGCCAGAGCGCCCGGCCCTGCTCCGATGGTGAGACCGCTACACCGCTCATGTCTACCCCCGCGTTCAATCAAGACGGGGCAGGTGTCATTCTCACAGAGTCTTTTCTCTTTGATGCAAATCAAGCATGGAGACGGTCTATAGTCTTTCAAGATCGTCACATATATTTATCATTCCAGAGCCCGCCGATCCTCAAGAATTGCGGCGGGACTTCGCATGATTGCGCTTGACAAAAATCAAGAAAATCATTGCGTTGACGGCTATAGAGTGCGTGCGAGGGGGGATCATGCGTCACGACGAAATCGAGGAAATGCGAACGCTTCCGCTGTTCGTCGGCGTCGCCTCGACGCATGTCGAATCGATGCTCCGCGCTTCGTTTCTGCAGCGGTTTCCCGCCCATGTGGAACTGGCTCGGGAAGGCGATCCAGCCGATTTCCTGCACGTCATCATCGATGGCCAAATCGAGATGTACTCGGCCTACCGCGATCGCGAGACGACGATCTCGGTGATCGGACCCGGCCACAGCTTCATCGTGGCCGCCGTCATACTTGATCGCGTCTATCTGAAATCGGCCCGTGCGCTGCTTCCATCGCGCGTCTTGCTGATCCCGGCTGAGGCGGTGCGACGCTCGTTCGGCGAAGACGCCGCATTCTCCCGCGCGCTCGCACTTGAACTGGCTGGTGCCTATCGCGGCGTCGTCAGAGAGCTGAAGAACCAGAAACTGAGATCGAGCCTGGAGCGCCTCGCGAACTGGGTTCTGACGCATCATGGCGAGAGCGGTGGGACGGGACGCTTCGAGTTGCCATTCGACAAGAAGGTCCTGGCCTCGCGCCTAGGAATGGCGCCCGAGGTTCTGTCCCGCTCAATCGCGGCCCTGGTCCCCTACGGCGTGAAGGTCTCGGGACGGGTCGTTGAGATCGGCGACATGGTTGCCTTGAACGGTCTCGCCCATCCATCCCCCACCATCGACGGCACGGTCAGCTGACGATCGGCCCTGACCGGCCTGGTCGGTCTTCAGCCGCCGGTGACGCTCATATGCCGCCCGACGGCCGGCTTTTCGCGACGCCGGTCGATGACGAAGTCATGGCCCTTGGGCTTGCGCGAGATCGCCTCGTCCATGGCGCGGTGCAGCGCCGCATCGTCGGCCGAGGCCCGGATCGGTGCGCGCAGATCGGCGGCATCCTCCTGGCCGAGGCACATATAGAGTGTGCCGGTGCAGGTCAGGCGGACGCGGTTGCAGCTCTCGCAGAAGTTGTGCGTCATCGGCGTGATGAAGCCGATCAGCCCACCTGTCTCCTTCACCCGGACATAGCGCGCCGGCCCGCCCGTCCGGTAGGGATCCTCGACGAGGTTGTAATTGTCCATCAGCCGCGCCCTGACCACCGAGAGCGGCAGGAACTGGTCGATCCGGCCTGGCTCGATCTCGCCCAGCGGCATCACCTCGATCAGGGTCAAATCCATGCCCAGCCCATGCGACCAGGTCATCAGGCTCTCGATCTCGTCCTCGTTCACGCCCTTCAGCGCGACCGCGTTGATCTTGACCCGCATACCGGCCTTGCGCGCCGCCTCGATGCCGCCCAGCACCTTGTCGAGATCGCCCCAGCGCGTGATCTGGCGGAACTTGTCGGGGTCGAGCGTGTCGAGCGAGACATTGATCCGCCGCACGCCGTAATCGGCCATTTCCTGCGCGTAGCGGTCGAGCAGCGAGCCGTTCGTGGTCAACGTCAGCTCCTCGAGCGCGCCCGAGGCCAGGTGCCGCGAGAGCGAGCGGAACAGGCTCATCACGTCGCGCCGCACCAGCGGCTCGCCGCCGGTCAGGCGCAGCTTGCGCGTGCCGCGCGCGATGAAGGCGGTGGCGAGGCGGTCGATCTCTTCCAGCGTCAGCAGATCGCGCTTGGGCAGGAAGGTCATGTCCTCCGACATGCAGTAGACGCAGCGGAAGTCGCAGCGATCCGTCAACGAAATCCGCAGATAGGAGATGTCGCGGCCGAACGGGTCGGTCAGCACCGGCCGCGACAGGGGCGCGATTGGGTCAAACCGCATGGCTTGGGGAATCCTCAGCCCTGAAAAGCACTGGAGAACGGGTGAAACCGGATCAGATCGCCAGGACGAAGGCCTCCGCATTCGGCGGCGATCTCGGCGAGCCCGTCCGCGAGGGCGAGTGGGCGAAGCTGTGCTGCACCGCCCTTGCCGATGATCTCCGCCCTGACCTCCTGTCCCTTGTTCGACACGAGCCGCGCAGGGACAAACTCCGTACGACCGGGGCGCCGCGCAAACCCCGCCGCGATGGGCAACGGATAGCCAATGTGCGGACGATGAGGCCGTCCCTGCAGAGCGCCCACCATGGCGTGTCCCAGGATGAGCCAGGACACGAGGCTTGCAACCGGATTCCCGGGGAGCCCCAGATACGCAGCCTGGCCGATCCTGCCCACGATCGCCGGTTTGGCTGGTTTGAGGGCGATCTTCAGCACCCGGCCGCTTCCGCCGGCATGTCTCAAGGCGTCAAGGCTATGATCCTCTTCGCCGACCGACGCCCCTCCCGTGCTGATCACGAGATCAGCACGCTCCGAGAGCATCCGCAGCCGTTCTGCAATCTCCGAACGCGAATCCGCTGCCCGGCCGCCGTCGATCGCGTCGTGCTCCGCTTGGCCGATCAGCGACAGCAGCATGGGGCGGTTCGAGTCAAAGACCGCTGCGCCACTCAGCATGGCGCCCACTTCCTGCAACTCATCACCGGTGGAAAAAACGGCTATGCGCAGCCTGGACCTGACAGCAACGGTTTCTGCGCCCTGAGCGGAGAGCAAGGCGACATGGCGAGGATCAAGCCTGATGCCGGGCTTCAGGAGTGGTTCGAGCGGCTCGATATCCTCCCCCTGATGCCGGACGTTGTCGCCGGCAGTCATTCGGCGCGTCAAGACGACCGATGTATCGTCTCGTTCGACATGCTCCTGCATCACGACGGCGTCCGCCCCCTCCGGCATCGGAGCGCCCGTGAAAATCCGGGCAGCCTCCCCGGCCGATAAACACCGGCCGCTGCGCCCGGCGGGCACACGATCCACGACCTTGAGACGCGTACCTTCAGACAGGCCTGATGCCGCGACCAGGGCATAGCCGTCCATCGCCGATTGCGTGAAGGGGGGTGAAGCCATGCGCGCCACGAAGGCCTCGGCGAGAATCCGTCCAGCAGACTCGTCCAGCCTTACGGTTTCGCTCGGCAAAAGCGGCGGGGCGCACGCGATCGCCGCGGCGCAGGCCTCAGCGATGGACATGAGCGAGTTGCGGGAGACCTGGTCGACTACCGCGTCCATGGGGTCTCCCTTTCCAGTGGATATGGGTCATTGACGGACGGTGACTGGAGGATCGATCCGGGGCAGTATGATCCAGCCGCAACTGAACCACCCTTGCGAGTTGGGCAAAGGTCAAAACCGTTGAACGACCGCAGAGGCTGCTGCAGGAAGCTGGGCCTAAGGCCACAATCTTCAAGTTCGTTTTGCAAGTCTTTGACCAAGGTCAAACAGGAGAGCTGAATCTCTGCCTTACGCGTCACCGTAGGTTTGCGGCCGTATCGTCATCACCGAGAACCTTCACTGGTAGTGGCTCGTCCAGAGCGCCTGCGCGCGCGCAAAGATGGTCGTGAGCGATGCCGAGAGGCCTTCTGCAGCCGGCACCGAACAGGCGTGACCGTATCCGCGCAAGAGCCGCTCATACGCGCCCCGCGTGTGCCTAGAAAATGTGCATCTCATTACGCAGCGTAAGCATTTTTAACCCTCATATCGTATTTGATCGCGCAACGATCCGGGGGGAGAAAAAGTGCCGAAACTTCAGTCTTTGGGCGCCAAGGCGGCAGGCCTGGTCGTCGCGTTGTGCGTGGCGTGCTGCGCCGTGCTTCTCGTGCTGTCGCATTTCGCGCTCAGGGCCGACGCCGATCTCGACATGTCGAAGGACGCTCTGGCGGCTCGCGGTCGCGCCCAGGACGTGCTGGCCAAGATCGGCCATCGGGTCGAAACCTACGCCTCGATCTACGCCACGCATCCCGAGGTCGTGGCGGCCGTGCAGAGCGGCGACAAGGCCAGGCTGCGCGAGACCTTCGTGCGCCTCTTCGGCCAGATCAAGCAGCTCGACCCCGTCATCGGCACGCTGGAAGTCACCGACGCGAAGGGCGTCGTCATCATGCGCGGCCACAACCCCAACAGCGCCGGCGACGACAAGAGCAAGGACCCGTTGGTCCGCAGAGCAATCGGCGGCCAGTCGGCCAGCGGCCTTGCGGTCTCGGCCTCGTCGGGCGAGGTGGCGACCGAATCGGTCCAGCCGATCAATCTCGGCGGGCAGCGCCTTGGCACACTGAAACTCGGCTCGCGCTTCAGGGCCGACACGGCCGCCGAGATCAAGCGGCTGACCGGCGCCGAGGCCGTGCTGATCTACAAGGGCAAGGTCAATGCCGCGACGCTGCCTGACCTGACGTCCTTCGCCATCCCCGACGGGGCCCTGGCGGCGGACGCGACCGCCACGATGAAACTGAGCGGGCGTGCATTCGAGGTGTCGGGCCTGTCGCTTCCGATCGCGGGCGCCGATCCGCTCACCGTCGTGACTCTGTCCGATCGCGGTCCGCGGTATGCGGCCCTGGTTGCCTTCGAGCTGAGCCTCGCCGGCAAGGCGCTGCTCCTGCTGCTGGTTCTGGTGCCGCTGGTGGCGCTGATCTCGCGCCGCAGCGTCCGCTCGATCGAGCAGCTGACCGGTGTGATGAAAGCCCTGACCGCGGGTCGTCTCGATGTCGCCGTGCCGCATCAGGACCGCAAGGACGAGATCGGGGCGATGGCGGTGGCGATCGGCGTGTTCAAGGAGAACGCCGATCGCGTTCGCGCCCTCGAGGCCGATGAGAGGCTGACCGCGGCCGAACGCGGCGCGCGGGCCGAGGCAATGGCCCAGGTCGTCGCCCAGGTCGGTGCCGTCGTCGAGCGCGCCGCGAAGGGCGATTTCAGCGGCCGCGTCGCGGCCGGCGCGGTCGGGCCCGATCTGCAGACGCTCGTCGAGAGCGTCAACCTGATCAACCAGGTGATCGACCGGGCGACGGACGAGTTCGCGACCGTGCTGGACGCGGTCGCCGAGGGCGATCTCACGCAGGAGGTCGAGACGGCCTATGAAGGCCGGCTGGGCGACCTGCAGCGCGCGATCAACGGCACCGTTCACAAGCTGGGCGCGACCGTCGCCACGATCCAGGCGACGGCGGCGCAGATCGGCCTGTCGGCCCGCGAGATCACCACCGGCGCCAACGACCTGTCGCAGCGCACCGAACAGCAGGCAGCCTCGCTGGAGGAGACGGCAGCAACGACCGAGCAGCTCGCGGCGTCGGTCAAGCACAGCGCGACGGCCTCGCGTCGCAGCGTGGCGCTGGCGCAGCAGACGACGTCGATCGCCGGGCAGGGCGGCGCGATCGTCGCCGATGCGGTCGACGCCATGGCGCGCATCGAGCAGTCGAGCGGCAAGATTGCCGAGATCACCTCTGTCATCGACGGCATCGCCTTTCAGACCAATCTGCTGGCGCTGAACGCGGCCGTCGAGGCGGCGCGGGCCGGCGATGCCGGCAAGGGCTTCGCCGTCGTGGCCTCGGAGGTCCGCACGCTGGCGCAGCGCTCGGGCGAGGCGGCGCGCGACATCAAGCTGTTGATCGCCAGCTCGGGCGCTGAGGTCACGCAAGGTGTGGCGCTGGTGCGCTCTACCGGCGAGGTTCTGAGCAACATCGTCGCCTCTGCAAACGACCTGTCGGGGCAGATCACGCAGATCGCCTCGGGCACCGGCGAGCAGTCGAACGGCATCGACGCCATGGCACAGGTCGTGGCGCAGATGGACGAGATGACCCAGCAGAATGCGGCCCTGTCCGAAGAGAGCGCCGCATCCGCGATGTCCCTCTCCGAGCAGATCGACCGGCTGAACCAGATGGTGGAGGGTTTCAGGACACGCGATCGCGCGGCTGTGCGTCCGACGCAGGTGAGAGCCGCAGCTTGAGTGGCTTGGCTGCGGGCGCGGCGACCGATGGCCTACCGTTCTTACATCAGTGAGCCCGCAGCGCGTCGCATGTTACGTCGTCTTCGATTTCGCGCTGAGCGGCACGTCTGTCATCCCGGCGAAGCCATTCCCTCGCCGAGAGGCCCGAGCGCCCAGTCGAGTTCGCCGTCGCTGATTGTCAGCGGCGGCGAAAAGACAAAGCCCGATTGATCCTTGTTTGTCGCCAACAAGGACCAGGAGCGTGAGATTGCCGAGATGCGCGAATGGCTCAACAAGAACGCGCCGAGGTGACATTCTGGTGCGTGGCGGCGTTTTCGTCCGCCCCTATCATCCCCCTTAGGAGATTCTGGTAACAGCCGGATGGTGGCCTTTCAGTCTCCCGACAAAGCGGCCACGTCTGAGTTCGCCTTCACCCTCTAATGCGACTGTCAGTACGCTATCACCTGCGATCTGGCCCGAGCCGCCCGGAGCATCGTGTTTGGGCATACGGTTGAGGTCGCATGCCGAAGTCCTCCAACCGTCAATTTGCCGCGCAAGTGCGGCTCACTCCGTGACGATTGACATGCATCAATGACGCAGGGGAATACTAGTGCGATTACTGTGATCGGCAGATGACCATGGCGGCGAGCGCATCGACGCGCACGCGATCGATCATTCGACGAACAACAGTCGGGTGGCCACCGACAAATTGGCGAGCCGCCCAAAGGGGAGAAGCGACGATGTTGAAGGCGCTCTTGACGCTGCCGGTCCTGGCACTTTTCGCAGGCGGGTTTTCGATCGCCACCGCTGAGCCGGCCGCCGCCGTCGTCTACTGCAAGACCGTTGGCGTGCCGAAAGGCTGCGTAGCGCGCGCCGGAGCGCCGGTGGCGCGACGGGCGGTGGTTACGCCCGGTGTCGGGGCGGCCGGGGTCGGTGTCCGGCCGGGCACACCGATGAACCGGGGCGGCCCGGTCAACCGCGCCGGAAGACGCTGATCTCCGCTGGCGCACAGCGATCGACAGAAGAAACTGATCCAAAGGCATTCTAGCATGTCGTTGCGGCATGTCGTAGCTTCACTCGTACATGAAGGGGGGCCTGCCATGCCGACCATCAGAACGCTGGCCATCGTCGTGGTCGGAGCAGCGCTCCAAAGCGCGCCCGCCGTCTCGCAGCCTCGCACCACGACGCCCGATCGCGCGTCCCTGCCGATCCCGGAGCCCAAGCGCCCAGTATACACGGAGATCGACGCACGAAAGGTGACGCCTCCGCCCCGGTTCGAGGTGAAGGCCCCGGCCGGCGCCCCCAATGTCGTGATCGTGCTGATCGACGACCTCGGCTTCGGGGCTCCCAGCACCTTCGGCGGGCCGATCGGGACGCCCACGCTCGACCAGCTCGCCGAGAACGGCCTGCGCTTCAACAATTTCCACACGACGGCGCTGTGTTCGCCGACACGGGCCGCGCTCAAATCCGGCCGCAACCACCACACCGTGAACATGGGCTTCATCACGGAGCTGGCCACGGCCATTCCCGGAAGCACCGGCCAGATCCCCAGCGCGACCGCGCCGCTGGCCGAGATGTTGCGGCTGAACGGCTATGCGACCGCCGCCTTCGGCAAATGGCATGAAACCGCGACCTGGGAGGCCAGCGTCGCCGGCCCGTTCGACCGCTGGCCGACGCGCCAGGGCTTCGACAAATTCTACGGTTTTCTGGGCGGTGAGACCAATCAATGGGCGCCGTTCCTCTACGATGGCACCGCCGTCGTCGAACTGCCCAATGATCCCAACTACCATTTCATGACCGACATGACGGACAAGGCGCGGGCCTGGATCAAGCACCAGAAAGCGCTGACGCCGGATCGGCCATCCTTCATCTATTTCGCACCGGGTGCCACCCATGCGCCGCACCATGTGCCGAAGGCCTGGATCGACCGCTGGAAGGGCAAGTTCGATCAGGGCTGGGACAAGATCCGCGAGGAATCCCTTGCCCGGCAGATCGCGCTCGGTGTGGTTCCGCAGGGTACGAAACTCGCCCCGAAGCCACCTGCGATCAAGGACTGGACCGCGCTCTCGGCCGACGAGAAACGGCTGTTCACGCGTCAGGCAGAGGTCTTTGCCGCGTTCGTGGAATACACGGACACCGAAGTCGGCCGCATGCTGAAGGCCTTCGAGGAGGTCGGCCAAGCCGAAAACACGCTCGTCTTCTACGTCGCCGGCGATAACGGCACCAGCGGCGAAGGTGGCCCCAACGGCGTCTTCAACGAGATGAGCTATTTCAACGGCTTTACCGAGAAGTTCGAGGATCTACTGAAGCTCATCGACAAATGGGGTGGTCCCGAGACATACCCCCACATGGCGTCCGGCTGGTCGGTCGCGTTCAATGCGCCGTTCGGCTGGATGAAGCAGGTGCCCTCTGATTTCGGTGGCACGCGCAATGGCGTCGTCGTGTCCTGGCCCAAGGGCATCAAGGCGCGCAACGAGATCCGGACCCAGTTCAGCCATGTCATCGACGTGGCCCCGACCGTGCTCCAGGCCGTCGGCCTACCCGAGCCGAAATCGGTGAATGGCGTCAGGCAGATCCCCATGGCGGGGACCAGCCTGGTCTATTCCTTCGAGGACGCAAAGGCACCTGAACGGCACAAGACGCAGTACTTCGAAATCGCCGGCAATCGCGCCATCTATCATGATGGCTGGCTTGCGCGAACGATCCACAGGGCGCCTTGGGAAGCGAAGCCTCGCCGGACCCTGCAGGACGATTCCGGTTGGGAATTGTTCAATGTTCGCGCCGATTTCAGCCTTGCGCAAGACCTGGCCAAGGCCAACCAAAAGAAGTTGGCCGAGATGCAGGCCCTGTTCTTGAAAGAGGCCGGCAGATACGGCGCGCTGCCCATGGATGACCGGGTTTTTGAACGGCTCGATCCCGTGGCCGTCGGACGACCGGACCTGATGGGCTCGCGCCGGTCGCTGACCCTGTCGGAGGGCATGGTCGGCATGCTGGAAGGCGTGTTCGTCAATGTGAAGAACAGGTCGAAGACGATCACGGCGGAGGTTGTCGTTCCCGAAGGTGGCGCCAACGGGACGCTGGTCGCCCAAGGCGGCCGTTTCGGCGGCTGGTCGCTCTACGTGAAGGATGGCGTGCCCGCCTACGACTACAACTTCCTCGGGCTGCAGCGCACGACCATCGCCGCGTCGAACAAGCTGGCGCCCGGTAAGGCCGAGTTGCGCTTCCAGTTCGACTATGATGGTGGCGGCCCGGCGAAAGGGGGGCTCGGCACCCTCTTCGTCAATGGCGAGAAAGTCGCCGAGGGGCGTATCGCCGCCACCCAGCCCGGCATCTTCTCGGCTGACGAGACCGCCGATGTCGGCATCGATCTGGGAACCCCCGTCGTCGAAGCGATCGGTGCCGAAGCCAGATCCCGCTTCACCGGGCGCATCCCCAAGCTGACGGTCGCCGTCCATGATCCGAAGTAGACGACAGGCGGCTCCCTCAGGGGGAGCCGCCTGTCGAGGCCATGCTGGGAGGCAGGAATGTCGATGTGGAAGACAGCGGCCGTCTGGGCAGGGGCCATGCTGCTCGCCGGCCCCGTCGTGGCGGCAGATCTGACGCCCCCGCGCGCCCAGCCGATGCCGCCGAGCTTCGTTCCCGCCTGGACCTTTCGCGTCACCCCCTATGGCTGGCTGACCTCGCTCAACGGCTCGCAGGTGGTCCGTGGCCGCGGCGTCGATGTGAATGCGAGCTTCATCGACATCATCGAAAGCACGGTCGGCGAAGGCGGCTCGCTGGTCGCCCTGATGCTCAGCATGGAAGCGCGCAATGGTCGCCTGGCGCTGTTTGGAGACGTTATCGGCGAGAAGATCACGATCGAGCGCTCAGGGCTGAGGACCAGAGGCCCCACTCCCGGTGTCGGCGCGGCGGTCGGGGCCGCGGTCGACATGCAATTCCAGATGGCGATCATCGAGGCGGGCGCGGCCTATGAGATCGGGAGCGTGGGTCCGGTCGCCATCGATGTGCTCGCCGGTGCACGCTACTGGTACCAGAAGCTCGATCTCGGGCTGGACATCGCCACGACGGTCAATCTGGGCGATCTGTCCATCGGCAGGGGCCGTGCCATCGCCCGGTCTGGATCCGTCGACTGGATCGACGGCTTCGCCGGCATCCGGGCGCGCGTTTCGCTGGCGCCCAACCATCATCTCGCCTTTCGCGGCGATATCGGCGCGGGCGGCAGCAGGTTCACCTGGCAGGCGCTGGCGACGTATGGCTATGACTTCAAGACGACGAACGGAGTCACCTATTCGGCCGTGATCGGCTACAAGGCCCTCTACGTCGATTACGTCCAGGGTTCGGGACTGTCCCGCTACGAGTTCGACATGCTGCAGCACGGCCCCGTGCTGGGCTTGAGCGTGCGGTTCTAGCGCGCGGCGGCTTTGGCGTTCTTGGCGGACCTGGCACGGTTGAGGCGGTGGATACCGAGCCCGCTCGCGCATGGCGTCGCCGGCAGCGTCCTGGCCGCGGCGCTGGTCCTCGCGATGGGGCTGCTCCAGGGCGAGAGCGCGCGTCGTGACCAGGCGCAGGCCCAGGCCCAGGCCAGGCCGCCGGCCATGGGCGCGGAATCCGGCATCGGGCAACTGACGCACCATGCGCCGCCAGGTTATGTCGGCTCCCAGGCCTGCGCTGCCTGCCATGCGACGACGCTTGCCGACTGGCAGGGATCGGACCACGCCAAGGCGATGGCCGTGGCGACGCCTCAGAGCGTTCTCGGCGATTTCTCCGATGTCGCCATTGCGCATCACGGCGAGACAGCCCGGTTTCGGCGCGAGGGCGAGCGTTTCCTGGTTGAGACTCAGGGGAAGGACGGCAAGCCCGAAAGCTTCGCGATCAGCCACAGCTTCGGCTGGCGGCCGCTGCAGCAATACCTCGTCACCTTCCCCGATGGCCGACTGCAAGCGCTGCCCTGGGCCTGGGATACGCGTCCCGCAGCGCAGGGCGGCCAGCGCTGGTTCCATGTCTATGGCGACCAGACGATCCCGCCGGGCGACGCGCTGCACTGGACAGGCCGGATGCAGAACTGGAACTTCATGTGCGCGGAGTGCCATTCGACTGCGGTGAAGAAGGGCTATGACGCAGCCTCCAACAGCTTTCGCACGACCTATTCCGAGGTCAGCATCGGCTGCGAGAGCTGCCATGGGCCCGCTGCCGGCCACCTCGCCTGGGCAGCGGCCGGCAGAACCGGCGACCCCGTCCTGAAGGGGTTCGAGGCTGCCGCAGCCCGAAGAGGGGAGGTCGACTGGACGCCCGATCCGGCGACGGGCAGCCCGGCCGCGAGCGTCGCGCGCCCGCCGGGCGACGAGATCGAGACCTGCGCCCGCTGCCACCAGCGGCGCGGCACGATTTCGGAAGACTGGAAGCCGGGGCGCTCGATCGCCGACACGCATCTGCCGGCGCTCCTGACGAGCGGCCTGTTCGAGGCGGACGGGCAGATGATCGACGAGGTCTTCACGGATCAGACCTTCCGGCAGAGCAAGATGTACGCGAAGGGGGTGATCTGCAGCGACTGCCACGAAGTTCACTCCGGCCGGCTGAAGGCGGAGGGGCCGCTGGTCTGCAGCCAATGCCACGACCAGCAACGCTTTGCCGCGGTAACCCATGCCGGGCACCAGCCCGGCCAGGGGGCGCCCGACTGCATCACCTGCCACATGCCGGCACGCACCTACATGGTCGTCGACAAGCGCCATGACCATTCCTTCCGTATTCCGCGTCCCGACCTGACGGTGAGCCTCGGGGTCCCCAACAGCTGCAACAGCTGCCACACGGACAAGCCGGCGCAATGGGCCGCGGAGGCCGTGGCGGCCTGGCACGGGCCGGCCCGGAAAGGCTTCCAGGACCATGCCAGGACGTTTCACGACGCGCGTCGGGGAGACCCCGCGGCACGCGCGCCGCTGATCGCACTGGCGAGCAACCCGCAGATCCCAGCGACCGTCAGGGCGACCGCGCAAAGCGAACTCGGGAGCCTGCCCGCCATCGCCAGCGAAGGCGTCTTCCGTCTCGGCCTCGACGACCCCGACCCGATCGTGCGGATGGCCGCCTTGCGCAACCTCTCGCCGCAGCCAGCCGAAATCCGCCTGCGCTGGGCGCAGGAGCGTCTGGCCGATCCCGTTCGTGGGGTGCGGATCGAGGCCGCGCAGGCCCTGGCCGACATCTCGCCCGAAGCCGTGCCGGAGCCGGTGCGTGGCCAGCTGACGCGCGCCTTCGCGGAGTTCGAGGCGGCGCAGGCGCTGAATGCCGACCGGCCGGAGGCGCGGGCTGCCCTGGCGCTCTATCTGATCCGCAGGGCCAGGCCGGACGCGGCGGAGGCCGAGCTGCGCGCCGGTCTGGCGCTCGATCCCGCCGCCGTCGATGTCGCGGTCAATCTGGCCGACCTGCTGCGCCAGCGCGGGCGCGATCCGGAGGGCGAGGCGGTGCTGCGGCAGGCGATCGCGGTCGCGCCGAAGGAGCCCTATCCGCATCACGCGCTCGGCCTCGCGCTGGTGCGGCAGCGTCGCTATCCCGAGGCGCTGGAGAGCCTCGCTTTGGCCTGGCGGCTCGGGCCGCGCGATGCGCAGCTGGCCTATGTCCATGGCGTGGCACTGCAATCGCTCGGCCAGCCGGAACAGGGACGCCAGGTCCTGCGCAGCGCGCTTCAGGCGAACCCCTTCCATGCGGCCCTGCTCGGCGCGCTGCTCGCCGACGCGCAGGCCCGGCGCGATCTCGCCGGCGCCGCGGATTTGGCCGGTCGCCTGTCACGCCTGCGCCCTGATGATGCCGAGCTGGCGCGCCTCGCCGCGAGGCTGGCGCGCCCATGAGGCGCTGGGGATCCCGGCCTCGACCGAGGCGGGTTTCGCTTCAGTCGAGGCGCTCGATCTCGCTCAGCTTCCAGGTCTTGTCGAACCAGGGTTCGAGCGGGCCATAGAGCCGGAACAGCATGTTCCAGCCCTTGCCAGGAAGGGTCTGAACCCAGTTGCGCTCCAGACCGGCGGGCGCCTTGGGCCCGAAATAGACGTCGACCGAACCATCCGCGTTGCTCGCCAGGCCTTTATCGAGGCTGCTGACCTGCGGAAAGTCCTGGTCCGTCTGCAGCATGGAGCGCGTCTGGTTGTCGTAGACGATCGCCGACCAGAAATCCTTGACGGGCGCATTCGGCAGCACGCGCAGCCGATAGGTTTTGCCGCCATCGAGCGGATTACCCTTCGAATCGAGCAGGCCGACGGCATATTGCGACCCTTGGCCGACCATCTTGGCTTCCATGGCCGGCGTCACGCCGGTCGCATAGAAATAGAAGAAGGCGGCGGCATCCAGATGGGCCACCCCGGGTTGGCTCTGGAAGCGGTAGCCTCCCAGCCATTGGCGCCAGGTGCTGTTGGGGTAATAGAACGCCTCGGGGATCCGGCTCTTGTAGGTGAGCGTGCGCGCGGTCGCGTCGCCCACGGCTGCAGCCTCCGTCAGAATGCGCTTCATCCGCTCGTCGGGCTTGAAGGGCTTGCCCTTCTCGATTCCGATCGCGGCGAAGAAGCCGAGTGTCACGGGATCGAGCGACTCGACAGGCTCGCTCTGGACGACCGCGTTGAGGAGGTCCCAGAACCTGTCGTCTGCCGGAGCGACCGTCGAGAAGGCCCGGTTCGACACGTTGACGAAGGCGTTGGGCGGCGGGCTGGCGGCGCGCGCGAGCGGATAGATGCGCGTGTTCTTGTGCAGGCTCTCGATCGCCGGCCTGATGTCGCCCTTCACCGGCATGTTGCGCCAGACCAGGATCGACTCGAAGGTCGGGACTCGCACCACCATGTAGCCGGACGGGACCTCGCCCTTGAACCCTGGCGGCAGCAGGAGGTACTTGCCGCCCTTGCCCTTGTCCGGCCCGACGATGCCGATATCTGTGACGTATTTGAACCAGAAGTCATCGATCATGCCGAGCGTCATCGGCGGCACCTCGACGACCAGCGGTCCGTCGTGGAGATTGATCCAGACCCATGTGTAGGGGGTCGTCGCATTCGCCGTCAGGAACAGCGAACGGGCGTTCATATTGTCTTCGAAGGTCGGGATCGTGACGTTGGCGGGGCCGACGCTCAGCAGTCCCTCCCGCAGTCCCGCCATGTTCACTGGAGCCAGACCCAGCAGATAGGCCTGAACCGCTCGCTGGAAGTCGAGGTTGTCGTAGACTCTGTCGACGGTTTGAGCATCCGGGAAGCCGTCGAAGAACTTGAGCGGACCCAGCCGGGTCTGGACCGCGTCCGGCATGGCGATGCCCGGAGGGACCGGCGTCGTCATCTTGTGGGGAGCGGTCTGGGCGAGCCCGCCGGTGGTGGCAGCGACGCAGCCGAGTGCGAGAGCCAGAGCGGAGAGGCGCGCGGGTTTCATGACGTTTGCCCTTCGGTAGACACGGGATGACACCGGCGATGGTCGTAAGGCAGGAGGTTCGGGCCCGACGCTTGAAGCCGATCAAGGCGCCGCCGACGTCAAGCAAAGGCGACTGCCCCTGCTTTGGGTATCGTGCCGGGGCGCAATCGCCGTTGATTTCGATCAAAGCCGCTCCGATTTGCGCCGCGGGGCCGGCACCCATCACTTCTTGGCGCTAGATGTCCTCGGCCTTATGGAAGCGCTCCACGCTCCGCGGCGGAGCATTCGGTACCAGGAATTTCGGCTTCATAGCGAAACACCAATGTCGGCAACTGTGAGGCGTTTCGGATGCCGGCCCTTGCTAGCGGGTTCGGACCGGGCTAAGGGCCGGCGTTCGAAAGCCTCCAGAGGAGGAAGCCGCGGCCTGGGGCCGTGGGCTATGGGGATTTCGCAGCGCGGTGCGATCCGCGGGATCGTGCGAGGCGCGGGACGGCGGCTCGATGCTTCGACCAAGATGCCCGGAAGCCCCGGTTTTGCTGCACCTGGGAGGGAGCCGGTATCGCCGCAAGGTTCATTTCCGCCGTTGGGGCGAACGGGATCGTCCGCTCTCTGGCTGAGACCGGCTCCTCAAGGTCTCGCCGCGGCGCCATTGTCATGATGTGTCGATCCTGACGGCGACGATGGTGCGCGGCGCTGTGCCCGGCGCGAGCGCTCGACCAGGATCATGCGGCCACCGCAGCAGGGGCAAGGTGGCCTCCGCTCATCGACGCGATCGGATGGTTCGGTCGAGATCTCTGCTTCACGAACTGCCGTCGTCGTGGCCGGCTTCGCCGAGGCGATGATCTGCCTGGTGCGGGCGATGGGGGCGGCGCGCCGGCTGGAGGCGAGCAGTCCGTATTGGCGGATACGGTGGAAGCCGTCGGGCAGGACGTGGGAGCAGGAAGCGGCGGATGAACTCGTGGGCCATCAGCGTCATGGTCTTGCGCCAGACCTTGCCGGCCGAGCGAGCGCGATAATCCTTCCAGCAAAACGTGACCCCAGGACGAGTCCCAGGCTCGCCGACCCGAGTCGGTCTATCATCTCGCCCAGACTTATTGTTTCGGTCGTGCGGATCGCCTCGACGAGGTCGGTGAGGGTCTGCGACGCACGACCTGCTGGTGGATTAAGCTGCTCTACAGGACCCGGTTTCGGCATCGCTACCAGGACCGCCCTTCGCCGCGCCAGCCATCGGCGCAGGGCAGGTGATCGAAACTGAGGCATGGTCGTAAACTCCGACATCTCTTGCCTCGGACCTCAACCTTCCTGCCGCGCGCTTACAGGTTGACCGCGCGTCTTGAACAGGCTCCAGACGATGCCGGCGGCGATGATGGAGAGCGTGATGCTGAGCGAGACGGCCGGCGGGAACTTCTCCAGGCCGAGCAGGTCGGCGATGAAGATCTTCGAGCCGATGAACACCAGAACGATCGCCAGCGCCGGCTTGAGATAGCGAAAGCGCTCGATGACAGCGGCGAGTGCGAAGTAGAGGGCGCGCAGGCCGAGGATGGCGAAGATGTTCGAGGTGTAGACGATGAACGGGTCGGTCGTGATCGCAAAGATCGCCGGCACCGAGTCGACCGCGAAGATCAGGTCGGCGATCTCGATCGCGATCAGCGCCATGAAGAGCGGCGTGACGAACCAGGCCGGCTTGCCGGTCGCCGGATCTGGCTGCTTCACGAAGAAGCGCTCACCATGGTGCTCGTCGGTGACGTTGAAGCGCCGCCGCATCAGCCGGATCAGGGCGTTGTTCTCGAGCGCGGGCGGCTTGTCGCCTATCACCAGCATCTTCACGCCGGTGACGATCAGGAAGACCGCGAAGATGTAGAGCACCCAGCCGAACTGGGAGACCAGCGTCGCGCCGAGCCCGATCATGATCGCGCGCAGCACGATGACGCCGAGGATGCCCCAGAACAGAACGCGATGCTGGTATTTGGGCGGCACTGCGAAGAACGCGAAGATCAGCGCGATGACGAAGACGTTGTCGAGCGCCAGCGTCTTCTCGACGACGAAGCCGGTCAGGTAATTCATGCCCGGCTCGGCGCCGAGATACCACCAGACCCAGGCGCCGAAGGCGAGGCCCAGCCCGATATAGGTGCCCGAGAGGACGAGGCTTTCGCGGACCTCGATCGGCCGATGCTCCTTGTGGAGCACGCCGAGATCGAAGGCGAGCAGGGCCGCGACGATGCCGATGAAGGCCAGCCACATCCAGGCGGGCTTGCCGAGCCAGTCGGCGGCGAAGAAAGCGAAATCCATGATCGACCGTCAGCCGGGCGCGACATCGGAAAACGATCCGACATCGCAAACGCGCCGGCAGCGCTCGCCAGAGGGGCCCGGATCAGCGGGTGCGCCCGAGGTGGGAACCGGATTGTCGCCGGTCAAGAGGTGTCATGCAAAAATATTGACCTAGACCCGCTCTTGACGCATGCGGTCCGGCTCCCAATCTCCAGGGGGAACCCGGGTCCGGGCCCCTCTGGCAGCAACGCTGCGATGTCGGACTCTTCCACCTGACGAGCGCTTACGCGCTCCGATCTTGGGAGCACCGACGCCATGTCGATCGCCTATGACCTTCCTCACCTGCGCTCGCGCACCGAGACGCTCGAACGGCTCGACGCCATCGCAAGGCTGCTCGATTCAGCCATCCGCGTGCCCGGCACGCAGGTCCGCGTCGGCGCCGACGCGCTGCTGAACGTCATCCCCGGCGTCGGCACCGTCATCGCCAAGGGCGTCTCGGCCTATCTCGTCTATGAGGCGAGGCGCCATGGCCTGCCGACGCTGACGGTCTGCCGCATGGCGGGACGTGTCGGCATCGACCTGGCGATCAGCGCCATCCCGGTGGTCGGCTGGTTCGGCGACGCCTTCTACCGCGCCAACCTCAAGAACATCGACGAACTGCGGCGCCATCTGCGCGCGGTCGACGGGACGCAGCACAGCGCCTTCTCCGGGAGGGGCTGAGCGATGCGCAACGTCATCTGGCTGGGCGGCCTCGCGGTTCTGGGGCTTTGGAGTTTCCTCGCCTGGGGCGGTCACGCCCTGCTCGACTGGACCAGCAACTGGGCCGCGGCCAATGCCGACCAGGTCTCGGGCGTGCCCGAGATCGTTGAAACGGTGTCCTGGGCGTTCCGCAGCCTCGGCAATGCGAGCGAGATCATCGTCATCACCATCTGGGCACTCGGCGCCATCCTCATCCTGGGCCTCGTCGGCCTCGCCAACCGCGTCATGGGACGGCGCCGCCCGTCCCTGTCCCATTCCCGCAACTGGAGGACCTGAGCCATGCCGACCCGTTCCCACCGCACGCAGGCCGATCTGAAGCGCGATCTCGATCTCTGGCACGACGAGGAGGCCAGCCTGCAGATCGAGACGATCGCGGCCGCCTGCGCCCTGATCGCCTATGCCGACGGCGTCGTGCGCCCGGCCGAGCATGACAGCATGGCAGCGTCTCTATCGCGTTTCGGGCTCGTCGACGAACGCTCGCGCAGCGAGTTGCTGGCCGAGTTCGAGCACGCCACGGCACGCTTCGAGATCGACCCGTCAACCGGCGAGCGGGCGGCCCTGACGGCCATCTCACGGCGCCAGGGCAAGGCGCGCTTCGCGCAGGCTTTGGTCGAGACCTGCCGGCTGATCGGTGAGGCGGATGGCCACTACATCGTCGAGGAGCAGTCGGCGCTGGTGAGGATCTGCCGGCAGCTTGGCCTTGAGCCGGTGAAAGCGGGTGCCTTTCATATGGCGGAGAAAGTCTGAAATCGGTCCGTCAATCCATGCTCGCCCTTCTTGACAGCCTGATCGGCCTCGGCGCGCTCGCCTCATCCTTCGTCTGGTGGCTCGCCAGCCGGCAGCGTCTGCGCCGGATCAGCCGCCTTGAGGAGCTTGAAGCGGGCGACATGAACCGTATCGTCACGACCCTCAACCGCACGCAGATCCTGAATGCGCGCGCAGCGCTCTTGGCATCCGCCACCGCGCTGCTGGCTGCCGTCAGGATGTGCTTTCAGATAGCGCTCGACAGCTGAGTGCCCCGGCCGGATCGCTCCTACGCGCTGCGATCGTGGGGCTCCCGCGCCACCAGGGGGTATAACAAATATACATGTGCAAATCACATCCATGACTTGTTAACTGGCGGGCATCTAGCTCGCCCGATGTTGCAAGTCTTGAACCGTTGGCAGTGTGGTCTATCAGACGATGCCGACGCACCTCGCACTGGCTGAAAACCCCGCCTTTGAGCATCTGGATTTGGTCGGCAGCCCAATGTCGGGAGCTGGCGCATCCCGTTGAAACCGCCGGTGCGTTGCTGGGCTGCGATCAGGCTGTCTCGGTGGGGTTCGCTCTCAACCAGACCAGATTTGACCCGGCCTGGCCGCCAGGAAACGCTTCGACGGGATGTCCCGGGTTGCAAGCGCCCGGCCAAGATCGAGAGCCGGCTCGTCGACCGCCTCGTCTGTCAGCTGGAACGTCCCCCAGTGGAAACCGAGAGCCTGTTTGGCGCGCAGCAGCTGGAAGGCGCGGACTGCATCGTCAGGGTTCATGTGCTGGTCCGCCATGAACCAGCGCGGCTCATAGGCCCCGATCGGCAGAAGCGCGAGATCGATACGCCGATGCCGTGCGGCGATGCCGCTGAACATCCGTCCGTCGCCAAAGCCGGTGTCGCCGGCGAAGTAGACGGTCCGGCCGCGCGCCTCAATCACGAAGCCCGCCCATAGAGCATGGTTGCGATCGTTGAGCGTTCGCGCCGACCAGTGCTGGGCTGGGACGGCAGTGACCGTCGCGCCGGGGGCCAGTACAGCGCGCTGTCCCCAGTCAAGCGTCTTGACCGCGATCGCAGGATCGCGCGCTTCGATGATCGCATCGTTGCCAAGCGGAGCGACGATTTGGGGCCGGTCTCGACGCCAGAGACGCTCGATCGTCGGCAGGTCGAGGTGGTCGTAATGGTTGTGCGAGATCAGGACTGCATTGATCGGGGAAAGATCGTCAAATGCTATGCCGGGCGGATTGTAGCGGCGCGGGCCGACGTCCGGAAAGGGGCTCGCGCGCTCCGACCAGACCGGATCGGTGAGGATCGAAAGACCAGCGATCTGGAGGAGGAAGGTCGCATGCCCGACGAGGATCGCACGCACGCCAGCCTGTGGAAGTCCGGATGGGCGCGCATTCGCGAAAAGGCTCGGATAGGGGTAGGGCCAGCTTTGTCTGGCACCGGTCAGGCGCCATCTCAGCACGTCCCCCAAGCCTCGGGGCTCGGCCCGTCGATCCGGATTGAAGAAGCGCGCGCCGTCGAAATGGTCACTGAGCGGTCCGGAATAATAGAACGTCCGGCCGGCTGGACGGCCTGCCTAGCGGGACTGAACCCGCCCTGCACCAAGAATGCTGCCGATCATTCCGAGGGCCAGGCGTCCGCCCCCTCGCCTGGTCAAACGCACACATCGCCTCTCTGTCATCCTCGCGATAGACGATGATGGCCAAGGACAAGTCGCGAGACCAGCCTTACACGGCACGCCTCACGGCATTGCGAAGGCGGCTCGACGCGCCGATCATCAAGGAGCAGGAGGGGGAGATCGCCGAGATGCGCGAATGGCACGAGGCCGTCACCCTCGGTACTTGTCCGGAGACGATGTTGGGAGGCCGCTGGATATGAAACCGGGACAGTATCAGAGTGTGCGCGCCTTTCGCGGGACCAGCGGCATCGACAGCTCCTGTGCCATGTCGGGGCTGACGGGCAGCAGCGCCGGGACCTCAGCCGCCCACAGCAAGCCTGCAGTCTCCAAAGCCGGAACGCGTCGCGTCACCGACCCGCACGATCTGTTAACGCGCTGTTTTGCCGCCATGCTGGCGCTGGGGCTTGTGCTGGTCCTTGCCGCTGTGCCGACGTCGGCGCAGGCGCCGCCGTCCTCCGCCGAGATCGCAGCCTATGACGGCCTGCAGGCCGCTGCCTGGATGGGCGATGTCGCTGCCATCGAAAGGCTGGTCGCAGCTGGTACAGCAGTCGACACACGCGACGGGCAGCGCCGGACCGCCCTTCATATCGCGACCCATGCCCGGCAGCGCGAGGCGATGCGCGCGCTGGTCAGGCTCGGGGCCGATCCGCGCGCCCTTGATGCGCAGCGCTACGACACGGTCACGATCGCCGCCGTGGCGGACGATGCCGACACGATGCGCGTGGCTCTAGAGATCGGCGCGGATCCCAGGGCGATCACCAGCCCCTATGACGGCACTGCGCTGATTGCCGCCGCCCATCTTGGCCATGACGAGATCGTCAAAATGCTGATCGAGGCCGGAGCTCCGCTGGACCATATCAACAACCTTGCCTGGACCGCGCTGATCGAGGCCATCATCCTTGGCTATGGCGGCCAACGGCATGAACGCACCGTGAGCCATCTTGTTGCGGCCGGAGCCAGGCGGGATATTGGAGACCGCAACGGCGTCACGCCGATCGAGATGGCGCGCCAGCGCGGCTATGGCGCGATGGTTCGCATTCTGGAAAGCAAATAAGGGCCCTCACCAACGCTTGCTGAAGGATCGCCCGGTTCCCCGATGTTGTGTGGAAACTCCGTTTTCGAACAAGCAGTCGAGGTCCGTTCTTGGCGCTCAGTGATTTTGATCAGTCCGTTCGACCATCGGTAACCAAGAGGCGCGAGCACTGCTGAACGCCGTTGACCTTCCCCAATGGGAAGCCCCATTTGATCAACGCAACAGAACGAATCGGTGGAGCGACGTGACTGCAGTCGGCATTCTGGCCCAGGCACTCAAGGCGACCGTGTTGGTCGTCCTGTTATCGCTTGGCTGGGCCATGCCGGTGCAGGCGCATTCCGGCCACACCAAGCCCAACGCCGTCGCACCGGCCGCGAAGGTGGCATCACAGGACGCGCGCCTGACCATCGCGTCTGCCTCACCCGCGGCTGAGGTTGCCGACTTCTGCAAGCCGTCGACGCCCGGGGTGTCCGAGCCGATGGGCGATTGCCCGACGACTGGCGGCGCTGGTCGCAGCTGCTGCGGTACCATGTGCACTGCCGCGGTCATCGAACACGCCATTGCCCCGCTGCCACTGCGGGTTTCTCACCGCATCCGGCTCGGCTTGCCGCCGGAGCGAACATCTCCCGTGCGAGCGCCGAGTCTCGAAGCCAGACCTCCACGAACCATCGACATCGCTTGAGCGTCGGCCGGCTGACCAGCCGCGCCGCCGGATGTTCATGCCGATCGTGATGGGTTCGTTTCATGTTTTCGTTCGTCCGCAGCCTTGCGCGCTGCCTCGTCGCGCCTTTGGCGCTGGCTTCCCTCCTGTCCGTTACCCCGCTCGCGGCCCATGAGGGCCACGACCATGGCGCCCCGCCCGCTCCCGTCCCCACGGCGGCCTCGCCGCGGATCGCGCTGCATTCCGACGCCTATGAGCTCGTCGGCATCCTGCGCGGCAACCGGCTGACGTTGTTCCTCGACCGCTATGCCGGCAACGCCCCCGTCACCGATGCCGGCCTCGTCGTCACGATCGGCACCGGGGCGGATGTTGAGGCGACACCGACGCCGGAGGGGACCAACGTCGTGGCCTCGGACCGGCTCGTGGGCGCAGGCCCGCTGGAACTCGTCTTCGCCATCACCCATCCCGGCGGAGACGACCTCCTGATCGGAACGCTCGAACGGCCGGCAGCCTCCGCCCCGGCCGCCGGCATTCCGGAGGGGGCGGCCCCTGCCTCCCTTCACGCTGCGAGCGTCGTCATCGCCGGCCAGCCGGTGCCGGTCCTGTACCTCGCCACGGGCGGGGCGCTCGCACTGGGGCTCCTGCTCGGCGCCACCATCCGCCGCTCGCGCCCGGCCCTGTCCCTGACCGGCCTCGTCCTTCTGGGGCTGATCGCCGGGACGGGCCTCACCAGCGCCCATGAAGGCCATGATCACGGCGAGGCCGCAAAGGCGGCACCGCCCGCCGGCGATACCCCCCGCCGTCTCGCGGATGGGTCGGTCTTCGCGCCGAAGCCGACGCAGCGGCTGCTGGAGGTCCGCACTCAGGTCACAAAGACCGAGGAAGCCCGCAAGACCCTGACCCTGGTCGGCCGCGTGATCGCCGATCCCAACCGCTCGGGCCAGGTCCAGAGCATCACCGGCGGCCGGATCGTCGCGCCCGATAGCGGCCTGCCGCGGCTGGGCCAGATCGTCCGGCGCGGCGATATCCTCGCCTCCGTCGAGCAGGCCGTGCCGCAGGCCGACCGCACCACCATCGCCGAGCGCGTCGGCGAGATCGAGCAGCAGATCGCCATGGTCGAGGCGAAGCTGAAACGCTCGCGCGGCTTGGCCGAGCGCGCCATCGCGCCGCAAAGCCAGGTCATCGATTTCGAGATCGAACTCGCCGGCCTGATGCGGCGGCGCGAGATCGTCGGACGGATCCGGATCGAGCCCGAACTGCTGCGCGCGCCGCTCGACGGCGTGGTCTCCGCGGTGCGGGTCGTCGCGGGTCAGGTCGTCGGCTCGCAGGACGTCCTGTTCCAGATCGTCGATCCCGCGGGGATGTGGGTCGAGGCCCTGTCCTACGGCGATGTCGATCTCTCGCAGCTCGACGGCGCCTCGGCCCTGCTGCCCGGCGGCAAGCCGCTCAGCCTGTCCTTCCGGGGCACCGGACGGGCGCTGCAGCAGCAGGCGACACTTGTGCACTTTTCCGTCGACGACCCGCCCGCCACGGTCGCGATCGGCCAGCCCGTCCGGGTGACGGCTCGCAACGGCGCCAGCGTCAGCGGCATCATCCTGCCGCGCGACGCCGTCGTGCGCGGCGGCAATGGCGAGGCCCTGGTCTGGCGCCATACCGATCCCGAGCGCTTCGAGCCCCGACCCGTCCGCACCGAACCGTTCGACGCGACGAGGCTGGTGATCCGGGCCGGCGTCGCACCGGGCGAACGGATCGTCGTGCGCGGCGCCGAGCATCTCAACCAGATCCGCTGAGGCCAGCGCGCGATGTTCAACCTCCTCGTCTCGGCCAGCCTGCGCAACCGGCTCTTCGTCATCGCCGCCGCGCTCGTGCTCGTGGCTTATGGCAGCTACGTGTTGCCGCGCGTCCCCGTCGACGTCTTCCCCGATCTCAACCGCCCGACCGTCACGCTGATGACGGAAGCCGAGGGGCTCGCACCGCAGGAGGTCGAGCAGCTCGTCACCTATCCGCTGGAAACGGCCATGAACGGCATGCCCGGCGTGCTGCGCGTGCGCTCCGTCTCGGGCGTCGGGCTCTCGATCACCTCTATCGAGTTCGACTGGGGCACCGACATCTACCGGTCGCGCCAGCTCGTCGCCGAGCGGCTGTCGCTGGTGCGCGAACAACTGCCGCGCGGCGTCAACCCGCAGATGGGCCCGGTCTCCTCGATCATGGGCGAGATCATGCTGGTCGCGGTGACGGCCGAGCGGGCCTCCCCGATGGAGGTCCGCGAGATCGCCGACTTCATCATCCGGCCGCAGATCCTGAACATCGCCGGCGTCTCGCAGGTCATCCCGATGGGGGGCGAGGTCCGCCAGTATCGGATCACGCCCGACATCGCGGCCATGCAGGCGCTCGACGTCACGCCCGAGCAGATCGAGTCGGCGGTCACCCGCTTCGGCACCAACACCGGCGGCGGATTCATCGATCAGCAGGGGCGCGAATACCTGATCCGCAATGTCGGGCTGACCCAGCGGCTGGAGGATCTGCGCAACACCGTCGTATTGCAGCGCAACGGCCAGCCGATCCTTCTGCACCAGGTCGCGGGCGTCGACTTCGCGGCCCGGGTCAAGCGTGGCGACGCCGGCTACCAGGGCCGGCCGGCGGTGATCATCGGCATCCAGAAGCAGCCGGAAGCGGACACCGTCGCGCTGACCCGCCAGGTCGAGACGGCGCTGGCCGAGATCCAGAAGACGCTTCCCGCCGGCATCTCGGCGACGAATGTCCAGTTCCGGCAGGCGAGCTTCATCGAGACCTCGATCGCCAATGTCGAGCGCGTGCTGCTGGAGGCGGCGGGCGTCGTCGCCGTCATCCTGCTGCTCTTCCTGATGAATGTCCGCGCGACCCTGATCTCGCTGACGGCGATCCCGGTCTCGATCCTGACGACGGTGCTGGTCTTCCAGGCCTTCGGCCTGACCATCAACACGATGACGCTGGGCGGCCTCGCCATCGCGATCGGCGAACTGGTCGACGATGCCGTCGTGGATGTGGAGAACATCCTGCGGCGGCTGAAGCAGAACCGGGAGAGCGCCGCGCCCAGGCCCGTTCTGGCGGTCATCGCGGCCGCCTCACAGGAGGTCCGCTCGGGCATCGTCTATGCCACCGCGATCATCATCCTCGTCTTCATCCCGCTCTTTGCGCTGTCGGGCATCGAGGGGCGGCTCTTCGCGCCGCTCGGCATCGCCTACATCGTCTCGATCCTGGCCTCGCTGATCGTCTCGATCACGCTGACCCCGGTGATGGCCTATTACCTGTTGTCGCGCGCTCCCAGCGGCCATGAGCGCGACTCCTTCGTCGTGCGCCATCTCAAGCGGGGCAATGCGGCGCTGCTGCGCTTCGCCTTCGAGACCCGCGCGCTGCTCGTCACGCTCGTCGGCATCGGCGTGGCGCTGGCCGTCTATGGCGCGACGCTCTTGCCGCGCACCTTCCTGCCGCCCTTCAACGAGGGCACGCTGGTGGTCTCGCTGCAATACAATCCGGGCATCTCGCTGGCCGAGAGCCACCGCCTCGGACTGCTCGCCGAACAGCTCGTCCTCAAAGTGCCGGAGGTGAAGTCGATCGGCCGCCGCACCGGCCGCGCCGAACTCGACGAACACGCCGAGGGCGTCCATTCCTCCGAGGTCGACATCGATCTCCATCGCTCGGACCGGCCCAAGGAGGCGGTCCATGCCGATATCCGCGCGGCGCTGAGCGTGCTGCCGGTCTCGGTCAATATCGGCCAGCCGATCAGCCACCGGCTCGACCACATGCTCTCGGGCGTGCGCGCCCAGATCGCGCTCAAGGTCTATGGCGAGGATCTCGACACCATCCGCAGCCTCGCCGAGACGCTGCGCGAGCGGCTCGCCTCCGTGCCCGGGCTCGTCGATCTCCAGATCGAGCGGCAGGTCCGGATTCCGCAGCTGCGCATCGACGTCGACCATGACAAGGCGGCGCTCTACGGCCTGACGCCGGCCAGCGTCACCCAGGCGCTGGAGACGCTCTCCAACGGCCGCACCGTCTCGCAGATCGTCGACGGCAACCGCCGCTACGATGTCGTGCTGCGGCTCTCGGACCAGGACCGCTCGACGACCGGGCTCGAGGATCTTCTGATCGCGACGCCCGGTGGCCACATCCCCTTGCGCCTGATCGCCTCGGTCTCCGAGACCGACGGCCCCAACCAGATCCAGCGCGAGAACGGTCAGCGCCGCATCGCGGTCTACGGCAATGGCGACGGCCGGCGCGACATGGCGGCGATCATCGCCGAGATCCGCGGGGTCGTCGCGCAGACGCCGCTGCCACAGGGCTACG
Organism: Allobosea thiooxidans; assembly: GCA_943372485.1. Lineage (GTDB taxonomy): Bacteria > Pseudomonadota > Alphaproteobacteria > Rhizobiales > Beijerinckiaceae > Allobosea > Allobosea thiooxidans_A. Next base: position 39,971 of record CALRYW010000010.1, on the reverse strand, counting down.
TCACGCGCCTGGAGGGCACCTTCCAGGCGCAGGAGGAGGCGACGCTGCGGATCGGGCTGCTCAGCCTGGTGTCGCTGGCGCTGATCTTCGTGGTGCTGTTCACGCGCTACCAGTCGGCGGTGCTGGCGCTGATCATCATGGGCAACATCCCGCTTGCGCTGATCGGCAGCGTCGTGGCGCTGCACCTCGCCGGGCAGCCGCTCTCGGTCGCCTCGATGGTCGGCTTCATCACGCTCGCCGGCATCTCGGCCCGCAACGGCATCCTCAAGGTCTCGCACTACATCAACCTGACCCTCTACGAGGGCGAGCGCTTCGGCCGCGACCTCGTCATCCGCGGCAGCCTGGAGCGGCTGACACCCGTGCTGATGACGGCGCTCTCGGCCGGACTCGCGCTGATCCCGCTGCTCTACGGCGCCGACCAGCCAGGGCGCGAGATCCTGCACCCGGTCGCGGTCACGATCTTCGGCGGGCTGATCTCGGCGACGATCATCGACACTGTGCTGACGCCCGTCCTGTTCCTGACCTTCGGCCGCAAGCCGCTGGACCGCATCGTCGCCAGCCGCATGGCGAGCGAGGGCAGCTCATCGCCCCAGGAAGCCTTCTGAACCGTCCAAGGAGACCAGCCATGCTCAACCGGATCACCGCGCTTGCCTTTCTCGGCCTCGTCTCGGGCGCCTCGGCCCATGAACTGTCGAAGGGCCCCAATGGCGGCCCGCTCGTCGACGTCGCCGGGCGCCATGTCGAGATGGTCGCGAAAGGCACCGAGCTCGTCCTCTACCTGACGGACGCCGTCGACAAGCCCCTGGCCTCGGCGGGCACGAAGGCGGCGCGCGCCATCGTCCAGGACGCCGGCAAGACCGCGACGGTGGCGCTGAGCCCCGTCGAGCCCAACAAGCTGGTCGGAACGCTCGCCCAGCCGCTGGGTGCCGGCGCGCGGATCGTGATTTCCGCCACGCTCGCGGACGGCCACGCCCTGCAGGCCCGTTTCACCAACAACTGACCCCGAAGAAGGAAACGACCCCATGACACGTTCAATCTCGACCGCACTGATCCTTGTCGCTCTTGCCGCACCCGCTGTCGCGCAATCCTCCCATCAGGGGCACGGCGCCGCTCCCGCTCCCGGCGCGGCCGCGCCCATGGGCCAGATGGGTATGGGCACGATGAGCATGGAATCCATGCAGGCCATGATGAAGACGGTGATGCCGGCGCCTGGCGACAGTGCCTCGACGAAGGGCTTCAAGAGCGCCGACATGACGATGATGCGCGACATGGCCGTGCCCTATACCGGCAATGCGGATGTCGACTTCCGCACCAAGATGATCCCGCATCATCAGGGCGCAATCGACATGGCCAAGGTCGCGCTGGCTCATGCCAAGGACGAGACGACGAAGACGCTCGCCGCCCAGATCATCAAGGACCAGGAGCGCGAGATCGGCGAGATGCGAGAGTGGCTCAGCAAGAACGCGCCGAAGTAATGTGTGCCCCGCACCCGCTTGCAAGATGCATCACGTTCGCTATCCTATGCATAAGGCGGATCCCACTCTGCACCCCCACTCAGAGCGGTAATCGTCGGCGGAATTTCCCTTGTTTTTCAAGGAATTCGGGACTGGCCGGTAGGTTCGAGTCCTCTCCTGGGCACCACTCTTTTTTGAGGACTACCAACCTCGAAAACTTAGCGAAAATCAGCGACTTGCGGATAGCTGAGTGGTAGGAGCGGGCGATCCATATCGTCCTATCGATGGCGCGACCGTTCAATCATCCTAAGGCTGACGTCTCATGGTTTCGGAAGGCGGTTCCCAAGGACCTTCGGGCCGTCTTTGGCAAGCGGGAAGAGCTTCGCACCAAAGACCCCGCCGGGGCCTGGATACTGCACGCAAAGGTCGCGGCTGAGGTCGAAAGCCATTGGCAAGCCCTGCGCTCACCGGCATTGGCTCTCACGCAGAAAGACGTGATTGAATAGCCCCTCGTTTTCTAGACGCCCTCCTGCGATCCGTCATTGAAAAGCGAGAGCCGCCACCTCGCTGCGTGCACCACGGCGATCGCGGCTCGCAATATGCTGCGGGGCGCTATCGGCAAGCACTGGCCCAACATGGTCTCGTCGGATCGATGGGGCGCCGCGGCAATCCATATGACAACGCCAAGGCCGAGAGCTTCATGAAAACGCTCAAAGTCGAGGCTGTCTATCCGATGGCCTATGAGACCTTCGAGGATGTCGCTGCCGACCTTCCGCGCTTCATCGATCAGGTCCGTAACGCCACCCGACTGCACTCCGCACTCGGCTATCTCAGTCCGCAGCAGTTTGAGGATCAACACGCCCGGCTCTTGGTCAAAACCGCAGCCTGATCCTGTCTACCCGCAGGGGCGCACTCCAAATCGGGGGCAACATTGCGTGCCGTCTGACAGTCCTGGCCGCGTCGCCCCTCTCCGAGGCGGAAGCCGGTCACGTCATCGAGGAGGCGCTCGCCATGTTCTTTGCACGCGACCGCTCGATCGCGGTGGCTCCCTGAACCGAAGACGCTCGATCCAACCATCGACGCCTTCGACAATCAGCGGCAGTGACGCTGCAGTCGGCGATCAACTGGGCCCAGTCGGCGGAGCTGACGCGCGCGGGTCAAGACCAATCGGCTATGTCCCGTCCGGTGTCCGGCCTCGCCCTTGCCGGGGCGGTGGGACGACACCTCCGCGCCGCCATCACCATTCACGCGGCTGTCATCTCGCGTTCATGCTGCCAACAGGCGCCGCTCAGATTGGGCTGCCATCTCTGCTCCAGCGGCCAATCCGGCCCGTGGGAGATGATGATGTCCTTGCATTCGACGAAGCGTTCGATCCTTTTTGGTGCACTTGCCCTGTCCCTGCTGTCCGGCCAGGCCGGCGCCTTCGATCTGCAGAACGGTGTGATCAGCGAGCAGGAGGTGCTGGGGGCCCAGAAGGCCTGGGGCGATGCGGTCGTCGCGATCAGCCGCGACCATGAGACGGGCGGCATTGCGGCCGCGAAGGCCAAGGCCGAGGCGGCTCTCGACGGCGCCTATGGCTACCAGTTCGGCCCGGTGCTGTTCAAGCCGACCCTGACCAAGCAGCCCCACACGTTCCGCACGACGCGCGAGGGCGCTCTGTCCTATTTCGTCGGCGGCAATCCCAAATTCCCGGAGGATACCGGCTTCGCCCTGAAGGGCTGGCGCAAGGTCGAGGTCCGCAACGTCGCGATCCAGCTTCACGGCCAGACGGCGACCACGCTCGGCAATGTCCTGTTCACCGACAAGGACGGGAAGGTGACGACGGTCGACAAATCCTGGACCTTCCGCAAGGACGACCGGGGCGTGGTGCGGATCGTCCAGCATCATTCCTCGCTGCCCTTTACCGGCAACTGAACCCCGGACGCCGACGGGGCGGGCCGTCAGCTCTCGAGCCGATAGCCCAGCCCCCGAAGCGTGCTGATCAGCGAGGTCTCCGCGGCGCGATCGAGCTTGCTGCGGAGCCGGCGGACATAGACGTCGACGACATTGGTCAGGGGGTCCTCGTCGACCCCCCAGACATTGGCGAGGATGCGTTCGCGGCTGAGCACGCGGCCAGGCGCGGACATGAACAGCTCGAGCAGGGCCAGTTCCCGCGCCGTGAGGGAGATCTCCTCGCCGTCGCGGAACACGCGCATCGTCGCCCGGTCGAGTTCCAGACATCCAACCACGAGGTTGCGGTCGGCCACGGGCCTGATGTCGCGCGAACGGCGCATCAGCGCCTCGATCCGGGCCAGCAGCTCGTCGAAGGCGAAGGGCTTGACCATGTAGTCGTCGGCGCCCATGCGCAGGCCGGAAATCCGGTCGTTGACGGCGCCGAGCGCGGTCAGCATCAGGATCGGCGTCGCGATGCCCCCGGCTCGCAAGGTCTGGCAGACCTCAATGCCGTTGATGAAGGGCAGCATCAGATCGAGCAGGATCACGCCGCTCTGCTCGAGCTGGCGCCAGCTCGCCGCGAGTTCGCGCGCCTGCTCGATCCCCGAGGGGCCGTCGCGGGCGACATGGACGCGATAGCCTTCGCCCCGCAGCCCCCGCTCCAGGAAATCCGACACGCGCGGGTCGTCTTCGACGATCAGGATGTTCACGCCGGTTGCTCCACGGGAAAAGCCTGCCCCTCGCCGGCCAGCGGGAACCGGAGCGTCACCATGGTCCCTTCACCGAGGCGGCTGTCCAGAACGATCGTGCCCTCCTGGCGTTCGGCGAGATGCCGCGCGATGGCGAGCCCGAGGCCCATGCCGTTAGGCCGATGGCCGCGTGCATTGCCGGCACGGTAGGTTCGCTCGAAAACCCTGTCGAGATCGTCGGGCGCAATCCCGATGCCTTCATCGACGATGTCGAGGCGCCAGTGCCCCGCCCCAGCGCCGCTGTCGTCTGCCTGGGCCTTGACCCGTACGGTGCCTCCCGCATGGGAGTAGCGGACCGCGTTGTCGAGAAGCAGCGTGATGATCTGCTGCAGCCGGACGGGATCGCAGAACAGCGTCGCCGGCGCGTCGACATCGGTCTCCAGCCGGATCTGCCGCTGCTGCGCCGCCGAGGTGAGCGTCACGAGCGCCTCCTCGAGCGGCAGCCGCGCATCGACGGGCTGCCGCTCGAGCGGAAGCGTCTCGCCGTCGCTGCGGGCCATCATGATCAGGTCGTCGATCAGCGCCGCCAGCTGCTGCGACGCCTGGCCGACACGGGTCAGGGCGGCGCGGTACTCCTCATGGCTGCGAGCCCCCCGCAGCGTCACTTCCGCTTCGCCGCGGATCGCGGCCATGGGCGTGCGCAACTCGTGGCTGATCTCGCCCAGGAGCTGTCTGCGCCTGCGCTCGGATTGGCGCAGCCCGCCGAGGGCCTCTTCGAGCGCCGCCGTCCGCTCGGCCACCAGCCCTTCCAGCTCGCCACGGATCAAGGCTTCCTGATCGCGGCGCAGACTCAGCTCCTGCGCCATCCGGTTGATGCTGTTCGCGGCTCCCGCGAACTCGTCGCAGCCGCGCACGGGGATGCGGTGGCCGAGTTCGGCCCTCGCGAAGGCCTCGGCCCCGCGCAGGAGGTCGTGGAGCGGCCGGCGCAGGGCGCGGGCGAAATAGACGGCGAGGCCGAGCGCGGCGAGGCCGAGCAGCGCCGTCGTCGCCAGCGACAGCAGATTGAGCCCGGCCAGCGCCCGGTCCGCGTCCGCCCGCCGGCTGGCGAGCAGCTCGGTCTCGGTGCGGATGCTCTCGTTGAGCACCTGGCGCAGGTCGCGACCGGCCCCCTCGTCGAAGATCGCCTCGATGGCGGCCCAGGCGGCGAGGATGTTGCCCGAGCTGCCCTGGGCGCTGATCGTGGCAATGGCGGGCTGGAGCGCGACGACGGCGGCGGCCAGGAGTTCGAGTGCCTCGTCGCGGTGCTTGTCGTCCTGCGACGCTCGGGCGGCCGAGGCGTCCAGTCGTGCCGCCTCGCGGCTCAGCTGCTGGAGCCGGACGATGGTCTCGGCCATCCGCAGCCGCAGGATCTCGCCATCGCCATCTTCATGTTCCGCGCCGATCAGCACCCGCAACGACCAGGCCCGCAGCCGCTGCTTCGTCGCCGAAAGGTCGAGGAACCCGGACTGCAGGTCGCCCGCGATCCGCCCGCGAAGCACCTGCAGCTCCGCTGTGCTGGCGATCCAGGCATTGAGGCCACCCTGGGCCAGAGCGAGAAGGGCCATGGCGGCGAAGGCAGCGAGTAGTCGTGCTCTGAACGGCATGCTCGAGGCCTCTCGCCGGAATGTCCCTGTCGAGAAGGCCATGGAACGCCTCCTCATCTCGCTGAAACCCGGCGCTTCGGAGGGCACGTCCTCGATAGCGGCGACGCGTCCGGGGCCGATGGCTCGACTTTACCGCGCGCTTCTACACGACGATCGCCACGCCATCGACCCCTGGGTGGCTCGGCCGCGCCGATGGTCGCATGCCATGGCCCCATGCCGACGGGATGTCCGCCCCACGGGCGATCGGTCAGACGAGGTCGAGCCGCTGCCACCCCGCTCGCCCCCAGCCCGGCAGGCGCGGCTTGGCACATTTCGTGAATGGCCCGCGCCAAAGCCCAACCCAGTGCGCAGCGGCATGGTGCCCAATCTACGGATCCTGATCGTGGACGCCAACAAGGTGCGGGCCACGATCATCGAGGAAGGGCTCCGCGAGGCTGGCTATCGCGACCTCGTGCGCGTCTCCGCGACGACCGGGCTCGTCGCCGCCATCGAGCAGCACGACCCCGACGTCGTCGTCATCGATCTCGAAGATCCCAGCCGCGACGCCCTGGCCGACATGTTCCTGGTCAGCCGCCATATCCGACGACCGATCACCATGTTCGTCGACCAGTCGGATTCCGCCTCGATCGAGGCCGCGGTCGAGGCCGGTGTCTCCGCCTACATTGTCGACGGCCTCAAGAAGGAGCGGATGCAGCCGATCCTGCAGACCTGCATCAGCCGCTTCAACGCCTTCAGAAAGCTGCGAGAGGAACTCGACGAGGCCCGCTCCCAGCTCGAGGAACGCAAGCTGGTCGACCGCGCCAAAGGCATCGTCATGCGCATGAAGAACCTGTCGGAGGACGAGGCCTATGCCCTGCTGCGGCGCAGCGCGATGAACGAGAAGCGCAAGCTGGTCGACATCGCGCGCTCGATCATCACCGCCGCGGAGGTCCTGAAATGACGCTGCATCTGCGGGTCGGCTTTATGCCGCTGGTCGACTGCGCGCTGGTCGTGCTGGCGAAGGACGAGGGCTTCGCGGAGGCCGAGGGGCTGAACCTCGAACTGGTCCGGGAGGTGTCCTGGTCGAATCTGCGCGACAAGCTGAACATCCGCCTGTTCGACGCGGCCCATATGCTCGGGCCCGCCGCCGTCGCCGCGACGCTCGGCGTCGGTGGCGTGCGGGCGCCGATGGCAGTGCCGCTCGCGCTCAACCTCGACGGCGCGGCGATCACGGTGACGTTGCGCCGCTACGAGGAACTCGCGCGCCTGGCCGAAGGCGACATGGCCGAGACCACCGTCTCCGCCCGCGCGCTCGCGGCGCTGGTCGCGCGCCGCAAGGCCTCGGGCCTGCCGCCCCTGACGCTGGCGGCGGTCTTCGGCTTCTCCAGCCACACCTATCTGCTCTGCGAATGGTTGGCGAAGGCCGGGCTTTCGCTGGGCACGGACATCCGCTTCGAGGTCGTGCCGCCGCCGCAGACGGTCGAGGCCCTGCGCAGCGGCCGCGTCGACGGCTTCTGCGCCGGCGCGCCCTGGAATGCCGCAGCGGTGGCCGCGGGCGTCGGCGCGATGGTCCATACCAGCACCGATCTGCGGCGCGACTGCCCCGACAAGGTCCTGGCCTGGCAGGCCGACGACCTGGAGCGGCGCCCCGCCGCCGTCCAGAAGCTCACCGCGGCGATCCTGCGCGCCAGCGACTGGGCTTGCGACCCCGCCAATATCCCGCGCTTTGCAGAGCATCTCTCGGCGCCCGACCGGCTCGCCTTGCCAGTCGAGATTCTCGAGCCGGTGCTGCGATTCAACCTGCTGCAGGGCGCGGGGCGCCCGTCGCGTCAGGTCGAACGCTTCATCCGCTTCGATCGCGGTGCCTTGCGGCCTGTGGCGGAGCATGCGGCCTGGATTCTGGCGGGGATGGAGAACGCGGGCCAGATCAGGCCAACACCCGGAATGCTCGAGCAGGCGAAAGCCGTGTTCCGACCCGCCTGCTTTCCGGACGAAGCGGGATGACGCATCGCGTTGGCGCGAAATTATGCAGAAGCGGCCGATTTGCGCAGCTCATCAGCCCCGACACCGTCGCAGACCGGCCGGCGCGGGCCAGAGCCAAGCTGTTGTAATTCCAGACAACCGGTCCTGGACCGCCTCGTGGCACGATCCTTGATTGGCATTGGGCAACGCGGCCAAAGCTGCCCGCGCCATCCTCCGAACCGGAATTGCACAGCAACGCCGCTGTCGAACGTGCCCACGGGTGCATTCGCGCGGCGTTTTTCGTGTTCGGCGGCCGGCAGGCCTTCCTTCGCAAACCGAGAGGCGATCGATGACGAACACAGTCGAGACCAGCAAGAAGCCCGCATCCGTCAATGCCGGCCGCCGCCGGCTGCTGAAGCTGTCGGGCGCGGCCGCGCTGCTGAGCGCGGCGCGCCTCGCGCTGCCATCCGGCGCCTTCGCGCAGGGCGCAGGCCCCGAGGTCAAGGGCACGCGGCTGGGCTACATCGCCCTGACCGACGCTTCGCCTCTCATCATCGCCAAGGAGAAGGGCCTCTACGCGAAGTACGGCCTGCCCGATATGGACATCGCCAAGCAGGCGAGTTGGGGCGCGACGCGCGACAACATGGCGCTCGGCTTCAAGAACAACGGCATCGACGGCGGCCACATCCTGCGCCCGAAGGCGCATCTCTATTCGACCGGCAAGGTGATGCAGAACAGCCAGCCGTTGCCGATGTACACGCTCTTGAACCTCAACGAGGACGGCCAGGGCATCTCGGTGTCCAATGAATACAAGGACCTCAACGTCCAGAAGGACGCCTCGCCGCTGAAGCAGGCCTTCGAGCGCAAGAAAGCGGCCGGCAAGGAGCTCACCGCCGCCATGACCTTCCCGGGCGGCACCCACGATCTCTGGATCCGCTACTGGCTCGCGGCCGGCGGTATCGACCCCGACACCGACATCAAGGTCATCGTCGTGCCGCCGCCGCAGATGGTGGCGAACATGAAGGTCGGCACGATGGACTGCTTCTGTGTCGGCGAGCCCTGGAACGAGCAACTCGTCAACCAGAACATCGGCTATACCGCGCTGACCACCGGAGAACTCTGGGCACGCCATCCCGAGAAGATCCTCGGCATGCGGGCCGATTTCGTCGATGCCAATCCGAAGGCGACGCAGGCCATCCTGATGGCGGTGATGGAAGCCCAGCAATGGGCCGACAAGCGCGAGAACCGACAGGAGCTCTCGGAAATCGTCGGCAAGCGCCAGTGGTTCAACGTGCCCGTCAACGACATCAACAAGCGCCTGCTCGGCGACATCAATTACGGCAATGGCCGTGCGGTGAAGGGCACCAATCTCCAGATGAAGTTCTGGGGCGAAGGTGGCTCGACCTCCTACCCCTGGAAGAGCCTCGACACCTGGTTCGTCACCGAGAATATCCGCTGGGGCAAGTTCGAGCCGACGATCGACATCAAGGCCCTCGTCGACAAAACCAACCGCGCCGATCTCTGGCGCGAGGCGGCGAAGACGCTCGGCGTCGCCAGCGCCCCGACGGGCGATTCCCGCGGCGTCGAGACCTTCTTCGATGGCGTGAAGTTCGATCCGGCAGCGCCGATGGACTACCTCAAATCCCTGAAGATCAAGCGGATCGCCTGATCGATGGCAGAGCCCCTGATCATCGTCGGGAAGGGCATGGCGGCGACGCGGCTGGTCGACGAGCTCAGCCAGCGCGCGCTCGGCCGCCATGCCATCGCGGTGATCGGGGCCGAGGGCCGCCTCGCCTATAACCGGGTGCTGCTCTCGCCCCTGCTGGCCGGGGAGATCGCGGAGCGCGACATTGAGCTGAAGCCGGCCGCCTGGTGGCAGGCGCGTGGCGTCTCGACGCTCTATGGCCGCGCGGTCGCATCCATCGACCGGGCGGCCAGGTCCGTGACGCTGGAAGACGGGCTGACGCTGCCTTACGGCAAGCTCGTCCTGGCGACGGGCTCGACCCCGGTGAAGCCGCCGCTTCCGGGCAGCGATCTGCCGGGCGTCGTGACCTTCCGCGACACGGCCGATGTCGGGAGGATGCGGGCCTACGCCGCGCGTGGCGCGCGGATCGTGGTCATCGGCGGCGGCCTGCTCGGCCTCGAAGCCGCCTGTGGCCTGTCCAGAGCCGGTGGACAGGTGACGCTGTTGCATCTGGTCGACCGGCTGATGGAGCGCCAGCTCGATGCCGAGGGCGCGGCCCTGCTGGCAGAGGCGATCACGGCGCGCGGCATCGCGATCAGGCTCGGTGCCGCCAGCACGGGCTTCGTCGGCACCGACAAGGTCGAGGGCGTCGTTTTGCAGAACGGCGCGGTCGTCCCCGCCGAACTGGTCGTCGTCGCCATCGGCGTGCGGCCGAATGCCGATCTCGCCAGGGCCGCCGGCCTCGCCGTCAACCGCGGCGTTCTCGTTGATGACGGGCTGGCGACCGACGATGACAGCATCTTCGCGATCGGCGAATGCGCCGAGCATCGCGGCAGCGTCTACGGGCTGGTCGAGCCCGCCCATGAGCAAGCGCGCGTGCTCGCCATGCAGCTCGCGGGCAAGCCTGCCGCCTATGGGGGCTCGCTTCTGGCGACCAATCTGAAGGTCAGCGGCGTCGGCGTGTTCTCGGCGGGCGCGTTCGAGGCGGCGGAGGGCACCGAGATGGTGGTGCTGCGCGACCGCAATGCCGGCCTCTACCGCAAATTCGTCCTGCGCGAGGGTCGCCTCGTCGGCTGTGTCCTCGTTGGCGATACGCAAGGCGCGCTGTTCTATCTCGACCTGATCCGCTCGGGACAGGACATCTCCGCCATCCGCGCCGATCTGCCCTTCGGCGAGCACTATTGCACCGCGAGGGCGGCCTGAGATGAGCGGCGAGGCGCCCCGTCCCGAAGCCGGCCCGGCCGAGCGCGCGGTCCGCACCGCCTGCCCCTATTGCGGCGTCGGTTGCGGCGTGCTCGCGACGCCCGACGGCCGGGGCGGCGCGACGATCGCGGGCGACCCGTCCCATCCCGCCAATCTCGGCCGGCTGTGCTCCAAGGGCGCGGCGCTGGGCGAGACGCTGGGCCTGGGCTCGCGTGTGCTGCATCCGCTGCGCCGCAACGCGGCCGGCGGCTATGACCGCGTCGGCTGGGACCATGCCCTCGATGCCGTGGCCGACGGCCTGCGGGCGATCATCGCGCGCGACGGCCCCGAGGCGGTCGCCTTCTATCTCTCGGGTCAGCTCCTGACCGAGGACTACTACGTCGCCAACAAGCTGATGAAGGGCTTCATCGGCTCGCCGCATGTCGACACGAACTCGCGGCTCTGCATGTCCTCGACGGTCGCAGGCCACAGGCGCGTGTTCGGCTCGGACACGGTTCCGGGCCGGTACGAGGATCTCGACAGCGCCGACCTGATCGTGCTCGTCGGCTCCAACACCGCCTGGTGCCATCCGGTGCTGTTCCAGCGCATGCAGCAGAACCGGGCGGAGCGCGAGGCCCGCATCGTGGTGATCGACCCGCGCGTCACCGCGACCGCGGACGGCGCCGACATGGTGCTTGCGATCAAGCCGGGCTCGGACGCGGTGCTGTTTGCCGGCCTGCTGGTGCATCTGGCGGCGAACGGGCTGACGGACGCCCGCTATCTCGCCGACCATGTCTCGGGCTATGAGGCGGCGCTGGAGAATGCGCGCCAGATCGCGCCGAGCATCGCCAGCGTCGCCGACCGGACAGGGCTGACACCGGCCGTCGTGGACGGCTTCTACGAGCTCTGGGGCGCGACGCCGGCCGTCGTCACCGCCTGGAGCCAGGGCGTCAACCAGTCGGCCCAGGGCACCGACAAGGTCGCGGCGATCCTGCACTGCCATCTGGCGACGGGCCGCATCGGCCGGCCGGGCTGCGGGCCCTTTTCGCTGACCGGCCAGCCCAATGCGATGGGCGGGCGCGAGGTCGGCGGGCTCGCCAACATGCTCGCGGCCCATATGGGCTATGCCCCGGCCGAGATCGCCCGCGTCCAGCGCTTCTGGAACGCGCCGAACATGGCGCGGGCCGAGGGCCTGAAGGCCGTCGCGATGATGGAGGCGGTCGAGGCCCGGCGCATCCGTGCGCTGTGGGTGATGGCGACGAACCCGGCCGTCTCGCTGCCGCGGGCCGACCGGGTGCGGGCGGCGCTCAGCCATCTCGACCTCTTCATCGTCTCGGAGAACGTGCTCTCGAACGACACGCTCTCGGCCAAGCCGCATCTCATCCTGCCGGCGGCGGCCTGGGGCGAGAAGGACGGCACCGTCACCAACTCGGAGCGCCGCATCTCGCGCCAGCGCGCCTTTCTGCCGCTGCCCGGCGAGGTCAGGCCGGACTGGTGGATCCTCTGCGAGGTCGCCCGGCGCCTCGGCTTCGGCGACGCCTTCGCCTATGCCGGCCCTGAGGACATTTATGCCGAGCATGCCGCGCTCTCGGCCTTCGAGAACGACGGCTCCCGCGATTTCGACATCGGCGCCCATGCCGGCCTTTCGAAGCGCGACTACGACGCGCTCGAGCCCGTGCTATGGCCCGTGCCGGCCGGCCGGCCGCGCGGCACGTCGCGCCTGTTCGCGCAAGGCGGGTTCTTCACCGCCGATGGCCGCGCCCGGATGGGGCCGCTCGCCGTCCCGGCGCTGGCGAACGCCACGAGTGACGCCTTCCCGATGCTGCTGAACACCGGCCGCGTCCGCGATCACTGGCACACGATGACGCGCAGCGGCCTCAGCCCGCGCCTCGGCGCCCATATCGCCGAGCCCACGGTCCAGGTGAATCCGGCGGATGCGGCGCGCTTTGGCCTGTCGGACGGTGACTTCGCCCGCATCGACAACGCCTTCGGCACCGTCGTGCTCAAGGTCGCGCTCGACGTTGGCGTCCAGCCGGGTTCGCTTTTCGCGCCGATCCACTGGTCCGCCGAGACGGCCTCCCAGGCCCGCATCGGCGCCGCCGTCCAGGCGGACTGCGACCCCTTCTCCGGCCAGCCCGAGATGAAGGCGACGCCGTCTTCGATCGCGCCCGTCGCCTATGCATCGCAGGGCTTCGTACTCGCGCGCGCCGGCTTTGCCCTCCCGGAGGGAAGCTGGTGGGCGAAACTCGCCGTCGCGGGCGGGCAGGGCCAGCTGTTTGCAACCGACGCGGGACCCGCCGCACTGATGGCGGCGATCCGCGATGCCTTCGGCGAGACCGGCCTGACCGAGATGGTCGATCTCGATGGCGGCGCCTATCGCTGTGCCGTCCTGCGCGAGGGCCAACTGGTCGCGGCGCTCTTCCTGGGCCCCTTCGGCCGACTGCCACTCTGGGACACGGTCAAGCGGGCCTTTGCCGATCCCGCGGCGCTGCCGGACAACCGGCTGGCTCTGCTCGCCGGCCGCAGCCTCGACGGCGCGGCCGACCCCGGCCCAACCATCTGCGCCTGTTTCGGCGTCGGGCTGATGGCGATCCGGGCCGCCTTCGCGGGCGGCGCGACCAGTCCCGAAGAGATCGGTCAGCAGCTCAAGGCGGGAACCAATTGCGGCTCCTGCCTCCCCGAAATTCGCCGCATCGGCGCGCAGGCGCGCGCCACGGTCGCGGCATGACGTTCTCGCGATGCGACAACCAGAGGAGAATCTGATGGGTCGGGCCGTCCTGAAGGAAGTCGAGACGGGCGCGACGGTGGTCGCCCTGCCCGGTGCCAAGCCCGGCGTGGTGCCGCTGCCGGCGCCGGCGCGCAAGCCGATCTGGTCCAGGCTGCTGCCCGGGCTCAGGGCGATCCTCGTCAATGTGCTGCCACCCTTGGTGACGGTCGCGCTGATCGCGCTGTTCTGGCAGATCGCCGCGTCGGGCCCGCAATCCTCCCTGCCCCCACCGACGAAGATCTGGGAGGAGGCGAAGGATCTGATCGTCGAGCCGTTCTACTGGGCCGGCTCGCAGGATATCGGGCTGGGCTGGCGAATCCTGGTCTCGCTGCAGCGCGTCGCCATCGGCTTCAGCCTCGCGGCGATCGTCGGCGTGCTGCTGGGTGCGCTCGTCGGCCAGTCGGTCTGGGCGATGCGCGGGCTCGACCCGATCTTCCAGGTGCTGCGGACCGTGCCGCCGCTGGCCTGGCTGCCGCTGTCGCTGGCGGCGTTCCGCGACAGCCAGCCCTCGGCGATCTTTGTGATCTTCATCACGGCAATCTGGCCGGTGATCATCAACACCGCGGTGGGCATCCGCAACATCCCGCAGGACTACCGCAATGTCGCGCAGGTGCTGCGGCTGAACCAGGTCGAGTTCTTCTTCAAGATCATGGTGCCCTCGGCGGCGCCTTACATCTTCACCGGGCTTCGCATCGGCGTCGGCCTGTCCTGGCTCGCCATCGTCGCTGCCGAGATGCTGACCGGCGGCGTCGGCATCGGCTTTTTCATCTGGGACGCGTGGAACTCCTCGCGCCTCTCCGACATCATCGTGGCGCTGATCTACATCGGCGTCGTCGGCTTCGTCCTCGACCGGTTGGTCGCACTCACCGGCAGCATCGTCACCCGCGGCACCCTGACCAATTGAGGAGGCGAGCATGAGCTATCTCAAGATCGACCATGTCGACAAAACCTTCCAGCGCGGCGCGACCTCGACCCCCGTCCTCAAGGACATCAACCTCGAGATCGAGAAGGGCGAGTACATCTCGGTGATCGGCCATTCCGGCTGCGGCAAGTCGACCCTGCTCAACATCATCGCCGGGCTGACGCCGATCACGAGCGGTGCGGTCCTGCTCGAGGGCAAGGAGGTCCGCGATCCCGGCCCGGAACGCGCCGTGGTGTTCCAGAACCACTCGCTGCTGCCCTGGCTCACCGTCTACGACAATGTCGCGCTCGCCGTGAACAAGGTCTTCGGCGGCCGCAAGTCGAAGGCCGAGCGGCATGACTGGATCATGCACAATCTCGACCTCGTCCAGATGGGGCACGCCAGGGACAAGCGCCCGGCCGAGATCTCCGGCGGCATGAAGCAGCGTGTCGGCATCGCCCGCGGCCTTTCGATGGAGCCCAAGATCCTGCTGCTCGATGAGCCGTTCGGCGCGCTCGACGCCCTGACCCGCGCCCATCTGCAGGATTCGATCATGCAGATCCACGCCACGCTCGGGAACACGATGATCATGATCACCCATGACGTCGACGAGGCGGTGTTGCTCTCGGACCGCATCGTGATGATGACCAACGGCCCCTCCGCCCGCATCGGCGAGGTGCTCGACGTCCGGCTTGCCCGCCCGCGCAAGCGGCTCGATCTGGTCTCCGACCGCACCTACATCGCCGCCCGCGAGGCGGTGCTGAAATTCCTCTACGAGCGCCACCGCTTCGTCGAGGCGGCGTGAACGCACCACCGCCTCCAGCCCTCATCCTGAGGAGCCGCCCTCGGGTCCGACCTCTGGCCGGCCCAAGGATAAACTCCGCGGCGTCTCGAAGGATGGTCCAGAGGGCGCTGGAGCATCCTTCGAGACGCGGGCTGTCGCCCGCTCCTCAGGATGAGGGCTGAGGGAAACGAACGACATGAGCGACGACTTCACCCCCGAGCAGAAGCGCTATCTCGAAGGCTTCATGAGCGGCATGCAGTCCGCCCGCACGGCGCGCGGCCTCGGCCCGCTCGGTGGCAAGGCGATGCCGTCGGCCGCGCCGTCAGGCCCCGATCGCGAGCATCTGGAGGCGCAGGCGCGCCAGGTCGCGGCCGGCGGCAAACTCGTCGACCCGGAGAAATGGAAGGCGGCCGAACATCCCTTCGACGCCTATGCCCGCTTCAAGCAGCAGGCGGGGGCCGGCCTCTATCCCAAGCCGGACGACAATTTCCGCTGGCGCTATCACGGGCTGTTCTATGTGGCGCCCGCACAGAACAGCTATATGTGCCGCCTGCGCATCCCCAACGGCATCCTGACATCCTGGCAGTTCGAGGGCGTCGCGGATCTCGCCGAGCGCCTGGGTGGCGGCTACAGCCATGTCACCACCCGCGCCAATCTCCAGGTTCGCGAGATCACGGCCGAGAACGGCCCGGCCTTCCTCGAAGGGCTCGTCGATCTCGGCCTGACCGCCAAGGGCTCCGGCGCCGACAACATCCGCAACGTCACCGGCTCGGCCACAGCCGGCATCGACCCGCTCGAACTGCTCGACACGCGCCCTCATGCGCGCGCCTGGCACCACCACATCCTCAACGACCGCTCGCTCTACGGCCTGCCGCGCAAATTCAACGTCGCCTTCGACGGCGCCGGCTCGATCGCGACGCTGGAGGACACCAACGACATCGGCTTCCAGGCGATCGAGGTGCTGGAGGGCGCGAGCTTCGAAGGGCAGCCCGTGGCACCCGGGATCTGGTATCGGCTGGCGCTCGGCGGCATCACCGGCCACAAGGATCTGGCCCGCGACACCGGCGTCATCGTCGCGCCCGAGGATGCGATTCCCGTCTCGGACGCGATCCTGCGCGTCTTCATCGCCCATGGCGACCGCACGGACCGGAATCGCTCGCGGCTGAAATATGTCCTCGACGCCTGGGGCTTCGAGCGCTTCCTGGCCGCCGTCGAGGAAAAGCTGGGCCGCCGCCTGATCCGGGTCGAGACGGGCTTCGTGGCGCCGCGGCCCGTCTATGACCGGCTCGCCCATGTCGGCGTGCACCGCCAGCTCCAGCCCGGCCTCAACTGGGTCGGCGTGGCGCTCCCCGTCGGCAAGCTCACCGTCGCCCAGATGCGGGTCATCGCCGCCCTCGCGCGCCAATGCGGCGATGGCGACATCCGCCTGACCGTCTGGCAGAACCTGCTGATCTCCGGCGTACCGGACGCCAAGGTCGACGACGTGCTGGCCCATCTCCAGGCGGCCGGGCTCTCGGCGGAGACCTCGATCCTGCGCGCCGGGCTGATCGCCTGCACCGGCGCCACCGGCTGCAAGTTCGCCGGCGCCTACACCAAGGAGGACGCGCTCGCGATCGCGGCGCATTGCGAGCCGCGGCTCACGCTCGACCGGCCGGTGAACATCCACCTCACCGGCTGCCACAACTCCTGCGCCCAACACTACATCGGCGATCTCGGCTTGATCGGCGCCAAGGTCCCGGTCGGCGAGGACGGCGACACCGTGCCCGGCTATCATGTCTTCGTCGGCGGCGGCTTCGGCATCGAGGGTGGCATCGGCCGCGAGTTCCGCTCGAATGTGACGGCGGAGGAAGCGCCGGCTCTGGTCGAGGCGATCCTGCGCACCTGGCAGACGCATCGCGCCGCGCCTGACGAGAGCTTCGTCGCCTTCGCCCGCCGCCACGAGATCGCCGCGCTGCAGGCCCTCGTCGCGCAGACGGGAGATGCGGCATGAGCCAACACATGCACCACCGTCATGGTCGGCCTTGTGCCGACCATCCACGACTTCATGGAGCAAGGGCGGTGTTCGAGACGTGGATGCTCGCCACAGGGGCGAGCATGACGGGGAGGGTCCGTCCATGACCATCCAGACCCCATCCCCCATCGTCCAGGTCCTGCCGGAGACCGCGCCCTTCAGCGAGGCGCAGCGCTCCTGGCTCAACGGCTTCTTCGCCGGGCTGCTCTCGCTCGATAATGCCGGCGTGACCGCGCTCTCCCCGACCGAGAACGCCGCTGTCATGGCCGAGTCCGATGATGGGGCTCCCTGGCACGACCCCTCGCTCGCGATCACCGAGCGCATGCAGCTCGCAGAGGGCAAACCGCTTCCCCGCCGGCTGTTCGCGGCGATGGCGCAACAGGATTGCGGCCAGTGCGGCTATGTCTGCGAGACCTATTCGGCCGCGATCGCCTCGGGGGCCGAGGCACGGCTCAATCTCTGCGCACCGGGCGGCAAGGAGACGCTGCGCCAGCTCAAGACGCTGATGGATGAGGGCGGAGCGGCCGCTCCCGCCGCCGCGGCGGCGACGGCCGCGCCCGCGTCGCCCGGCCCCCTCGGCCGCTGCCGCGAGAACCCGGCACTCGCCACGTTCCTCTCCCGCCGCAAGCTCAATGGCGAGGGCTCGCAGAAGGAGACCTGGCATGTCGAGTTCGATCTTTCCGGCTGCGGGCTCGACTACGTCGTCGGAGATGCCTTTGGCGTCGTCGCCCGGAACGATCCGCGGTTGGCCGACGCCGTCATCGCTCTTCTGGGTGCGCGGCCCGATGCCGATGTCGGCGGCGTTCCGTTGCGGGAGGCGCTGATCGCGCAGCGTGCGCTCGGCCCCGCGCCCGATGCGTTGTTCCAGCTCATCTCCTGGGTCACCGGCGGCGAGACCCGCACCAAGGCCAAGCGGCTGGCGGCCGGCGAGGACCCCGATGGCGATCTCGACCGGCTCGACGTGCTGGGCACGCTGCACAAATTCGCCCAGGCCAGGCTCTCGCCGGAAGCCTTCGTCGAGGCGCTCGATCCGCTGCAGCCGCGGCTCTATTCGATTTCCTCCTCCCACCACGCCACGCCGGGCCGCGTCTCGCTGACGGTCGACGCCGTGCGCTACCGCATCGGCACCCGCCCGCGCTGGGGCGTCGCCTCGACCTTCCTGGCCGAACGCGTCGAGCCGGGCGAGGCCGTGCCGGTCTATGTCCAGCGCGCCCATGGCTTCGGCCTGCCGGAGAAGGCGGACACGCCGATCATCATGTGCGGGCCCGGCACCGGCATCGCGCCCTTCCGCGCCTTCCTGCATGACCGGCGGGCGACGAAGGCGCCGGGCCGCAACTGGCTCTTCTTCGGTCACCAGCGCCGCACCAGCGATTTCTTCTACGAGGACGAACTGACCGCGATGAAGCAGGAGGGCCTGCTGACCAACCTCACCCTCGCCTGGTCGCGCGACGGCGACGAGAAGATCTATGTGCAGGACCGCATGCGCGAGCGAGGCGCCGAGCTCTTCGCCTGGCTGGAACAGGGCGCCCATTTCTATGTCTGCGGCGACGCCAAACGCATGGCCAAGGATGTCGAGCTGGCGCTGGTCGACATCGTGACTGCCCATGGCGGGCGCTCCGCGGAGGCGGCCCAGGCCTATCTCGCCGGGCTGAAGAAAGCCGGCCGCTACCAGGCCGACGTGTACTGACCCGGAGACGCCGGCCGTCGATTCCGCGCGCCACTGGGTGAAGGCTTCCAGACCTGCGTGAGCCTCGCCATCCGTGCGGACGGACGGCCCGTCATCCTGCCGGCTCGGTTGACTGGCCCGTGAGACGGTCGCGGATCCGACGCCAGCTTTCGGCGTCGGGCGCGCAGAGCAGCCCCGTCGACGGGTGGCCCGGACGATAAAGGCCGCCGTCGAGCATGCGGGCATAGCCGCCGGCCTCGCTGAACAGCAGCACGCCGGGCGCGTGGTCCCAGGGGTTCAGGCCGCCATAGAGCAGGAAATCGCAGCGTCCCGCGGCAGCGAGGCGGTATTCCTGGCCACAGCAGCGCAGCGATGCCACGCTGGCGAAGGCGGGGAAGCAGGCCGGGAGGGCCGAGCGCAGCGGCTCGGGGAAATACTGCCAGCTCGCCATGCCGTTCATCGCCGCCACGGCCATCGGCCTGCCGACGCGCAGATCGCGGGTCTCGCCGGCTAAGCCCTCCAGCCACGCCCCCTCGCCCCGCAAAGCAAGCGCGCTGTCGTTCAGGACAGGGTCGTGGATCACCGCTCCCGCGCTCTCGCCCCTGACGATGGCGGCGGCCATGACGGCGAAGAGCGGCAGGTCGGAGGCGTAATTCAGCGTGCCGTCGACCGGATCAATCACGAAGGCGAGCTCCGCCTCCGCGAGACGCCCCAGCACGGTCGGGTCGCGGGTCGCGGCCTCCTCGCCGACGAGCAGCGCGCCGGGGAAGGCCCGCTCGAGCTCGGCGAAAATGAAGCGCTCGGCCGCCTCGTCGGCCTCCGTCACGAGATCGCCCGGCGCCGCCTTTTCGCGCACCTCGCCAGCCGCCAGCTTGCGGAAGCGCGGCATGATCTCGCGCCGCGCCGCCTCGGCGAGGATGCCGTTCAGGCGTTCGAGATCGCTCCTTGAAAACATCATCGCGCGCTCGCGGGCCGGCGCTCAGCCGACATCGAGCTCGACCAGGATCGGCTGGTGGTCGGAGGCGCGCGTGTCGACATCGCAGACGATGCGGCGGGCGCGGGCTGCGAGATCAGGGGTCGCCAGCACATAGTCGAGGCAGCCCGGCGGTCCATAGGTCTGGTCGACGATGAACGCCGTCGGCGGCGGTGGCGCATCCCCCATCACGGCGGGCCAGAGATCGCGCAGCGGCGGCGTGCCGTCGTCGAAGGGCTCCATCAGCCGCGCCAAGGCGGGATCGTCCGGCCGCATGTTGAAATCGCCGGTCAGAATCGCGCTCGCCGTGTTGGACGTCGGCGCATAGGTGTGCGGCCCCGGAGCGCGCGGCGTGCGGGCGCGCGACGCGGCCATGCGGTGCGCCTCCCGGATGCCTTCGACCTGGGCCGCCCGCAGCACCGGCGACGAGTATTCGAGATGCGTCGTCTTCAGCCGCACCGGCCCCAGCGGCGTCTCGACGACCGCCTCGACCAGCACGCGCGGCATGTTGCGCGTCGCCACCGCCTCCCAGGGCAGGAGATGGCGCAGGGCCTGCACGACCCTGTAGCGGGTCAGGATCAGGTTGCCGAAGCGCTTGCGTCCGCCGCGGCCGTCGTCGACATCGACGCCGATACCCTCGATCGCGGTGAAGCCCGGCAGCATCTCCGCGAACAGCGCGAACTGGTCGGTCTCGTCATTGCCATCGAGATCGGGAAAATTCGCCGCGACCTCCTGCAGGCAGAGCACGTCGAAATCGGCCATCGCCCGCGCATGGTCGATGATGCGGCGGGGATCGACGCGATCGTCGGTGCCGCGCGCCCACTGGATGTTCCAGGTGATCAACTTCATCGCAGTGGCGCCTTGGTCACTTGATGCCGGCGCGCATGAAGCTCTGCACGAACTGGCGCTGGAAGAGCAGGAAGCCGACGAGCAGCGGGGCCGAGGTCATCAGCGTCGCCGCGCAGATCACCGCCCAGTCGATGCCCTGGTCGCTCGACGAGAACACCTGCAGGCCCACCGTGAGCGGCCGCGACTCGACCGAGTTCGTTACCAGCAGCGGCCAGAGGAAGTTATTCCAGTGATAACTGACGGAGACCAGACCGTAGGCGATGTAGGTCGGCTTCGCCAGCGGGACATAGACCTTCATCAGCACCTGCAGCGGGCTCGCGCCCTCGACGCGGGCGGCGTCGTCGAGTTCCTTCGGGACGGTCTTGAAGGTCTGCCGCAGCAGGAAGATACCGAAGGCCGAGGCGATGTAGGGCAGCGCGATGGCGGGGATGGTGTCGATCAGATCGAGCCTCGCGAGCGTGCGGTAGTTCTCGACGATCAGCGCATCGGGCATGATCATCAGCTGCGCCAGGACAAGCGCGAAGGCGATGTCGCGGCCCCAGAAATCCTGCCGCGCCAGCGCATAGGCGGCGAGCGTTCCCAGCACGAGCTGGAAGGCGAGGATCATCGTCACCAGGATGAAGGTGTTGAGGAAATAGCGCGCGAAGGGCGCCGCCGCCCAGGCCCGGGTGAAGTTGTCGAGCGTCAGCGGCGCGGTCAAAACGAAGCGGGTGGTGTACTCGGCCGGATGGATCGCCGCCCAGACGGCATAGGCCAGGGGCAGCACCCAGAGCAGCGCGAGCAGGATCGCCCCGGTCGATTCCAGCGTCAGAGCCAGCCCCTTGGGGGCGTAGGGGTCCGAGCGCGCCGCGGTGACGACCGGCTGGCGGGCGGGCGCGCTCATCGGTAATGCGTCCTGCGCTCGAGCAGGCCGTACTGAACGAAGGCGACCAGCGCCAGCAGCGCCAGCAGCACGCAGGTCAGCGTCGCCGCATAGGCCGTATCCCAGAAGCTGAAGCCGACCTGGTAGATGTAGAACAGCAGCAGCGTCGTCGCGTTGTCGGGCCCGCCGCGCGTCATGACAAAGATGTGGTCGACCATGCGGAAGGCGTTGATCACGGCATTGATCAATACGAACAGCGTCGTCGGCATCAGCAGCGGAAACTGGATGCGCCGGAAATAGGTCCAGCGCGAGGCGCCCTCGATCGCCGCCGCCTCGCCGAGGCTGGGCGGCAGCGCCTGCAGGGCGGCCAGATAAAAGATCATGAAGAAGCCGGCTTCCTTCCAGATCGCGACGACCGTGATCGCCGCGAGCGCCGTGTCCTGCGAGCCGAGCCAGTTGGTGCTGCGCCCGCCGAAGGCGCCGACGATCTGCTCGAGCAGCCCGTATTGCGGCGTGAAGAAGAACAGCCAGATATTGGCCACCGCGATCATCGGCAGGATCGTCGGCGTGAAGAACGCCATCCGCACCCAGGTCCGCCCGACGATCTTGTCGTTGACCCAGACCGCCATCAGCAGCGCGAGCGCGATCGAGGTCGGGATGGTGCCGAGCGCGAACCAGAGATTGTTCGACATCGCCTTCCAGAAGATCGGGTCGGCGAGGAGTTGCTCGTAATTGTCGAGGCCGATGAAGCGCGCCGGGCGGCGCGCCTTCGGTGTCGAGTAGAAGCTTTCGATGAAACTCGCGACCGCCGGCCAGTGCGTGAAGAGGGCCAGGCAGGCCATGGCCGGCAGCAGAAGCAGCCAGCCATGGACCGTGGCGGTCGCGCGGGCGTTCATCGCGAGGCGGAGCCCGTTTCTCAGCGATAGGGCTTCAGGATGCGCTCGGCCTCGGCCTGGGCATCCTCCAGCGCCTTCTGGGGCGTCTTCGTCCCGGTCAGCGCGGCCTGCAGCCCGTCATTGAGCGCCTTGGTCACGCGCTGGTTCTCATGGGTCGAGAGTTCGGCCACCGCATGGGGCAGCTGGTCGCGCGCCACCAGCGCCTGCGGGAAGCCCGCCGCATAGGTCTTCATCGCCGCCGTCTCATAGGCCGCCGGCGAGACCGCGACATAGCCGGTGTCGATGCCCCACTGGGCGGCGCGCTCGGGCGTCGTGATCCAGCGGATGAACTTGAAGGCGGCCTCCTGCTGGGCCGGCGTGGCCTTTTTGGAGAGGTAGAAATTGCCACCGCCGGTGGGGCTGCCGCGGCGCTTGCCGGCCGGCAGCATGGCGACGCCGAAGGGGAATTTGGCGTTGCTGCGGACATTGGTGAGGTTGCCCGTGGTGGTCCACATCATCGCGACCTTCTTCTCGAAGAAGTCCTTCGGCGTGGTGCCCCATTCGACGATGCCGGGGGGATGGACCTTGTGCTTCTGCGCGAGGTCGACCCAGTACTGCAGCGCCTCGACGACGGCGGGGTCGGCGTAGTTGGTCGTGTTGCCGGCGGCATTGGCGAGGATCGCGCCGGCCTGCGTCGAGAGCCCCTGGAACAGCCAGTAGGGGAAGCCCGAGGACGGGATCTGGATGCCCCATTGGGTGACGTTGCCAGAGGCGTCCCTCTTGGTCAGCTTCTGGGCGAAGTCGAGCTGCTCGGCCCAGCTGGTCGGCGGCTTCTCGGGATCGAGCCCGGCTTCCTTGAACAGCTCTTTGTTCCAGTAGAGCACCACGGTCGATCGCTGGAAGGGGATGCCCCAGGTCTTGCCGCCGGTCTGGCTGTTTTCCATGAAGGCCGGGAAGAAGGAGGCGAGCCACTTCTTGTCGTCCTCTGTCTTCACGAAGCTGTCGAAGGGGACGATCGCGTCCTCGTCGATCAGCGTGAACATATCAGTGGAGAGCAGGACCGAGGTCACCGGCGGCGTGCCGCTCTTGTGGGCGGTCAGCGCCTTGACGATCGTTTCCTGATAGGTGCCGGCATAGATCGGCTTCAGCTTGATCGCCGGGTTCTCTTTCTCGAAATCGGCGGCATAGCTGTCGATCAGCTTGGTGATCGGCCCGCCGACGGCGACCGGATAAAAGAAGGAAACCTCGGTCGCGGCCTGCGCCCGGGCAAGGCCCGGCAGGGCCAAGGCTCCCGCGAGCGCCGCAGCGCCACTCAATACGTCACGCCTGTCCATCTTGTCTTCTCCCTGGTGAGGTGGCGTGCGCCCGACCCTTGTGAACGGATCTTAACCCGAAGCCACTTTGCGCTCGGACGCCTGGTCGAACCAGTGCAAGGCCGATTGTGACAAGGTGATGTAGACGGTTTCGCCAGGCCTGGTGCTCACCTTGCCCGCCCGCCGGACGATGAAGCCGTGCCCCCCGATCCGGGTTTCGACCAGCGTATCGGCGCCGAGATACTCGACCGCCACGACCTCGGCGGCGATGCCGCTCTCGCCCAACTCGGTCAACTCGGGCCGGATGCCGAGCGCCAGCGTCGCCGGGTCATGCCCCTGCGGCGGCGTCAATTGACCGGCGCCGCCCGCCGCCAGGGCCGCCTGGAGCGGCAAGACGTTCATCGGCGGGGTGCCGACGAAGCGCGCCACAAAGATGCTCGCCGGGTTCTCGTAGATCTCGTCGGGCGGGGCATCCTGCTCGATGCGGCCATTGCGCATCAGCACGACCTGGTCGGCCATCGTCATCGCCTCGACCTGATCATGCGTGACATAGACCATGGTGATTCCCAGACGCTGCTGGAGTTCCCGGATCTCGCGGCGCATCTCGACGCGCAGCTGCGCATCGAGGTTCGAGAGCGGCTCGTCCATCAGGCAGACGGGAGCCTCCGCGACGACCGCCCGGCCCAGCGCCACACGCTGCTGCTGCCCGCCGGACAATTGCGAGGGCTTGCGGTCGAGCAGGCCCTCGAGACCGAGGATGTCGGCCGCGCGCGCCAGCCGGGTGTCGCGCTCCGCCCGGGGAACCTTGCGCACCTCAAGACCGAAGGCGATGTTCTGCGCCACCGTCAGATGCGGGAACAGCGCATAGTTCTGGAAGACCATCGCGATCCCGCGCTGGGAGGGCTCGGCCCGGGTGACGTCGCGGCCGCCGATCAGGATCGCGCCGCGGCTGGTGTCCTCGAGCCCGGCGATCAGGCGCAATGTCGTCGACTTGCCGCATCCGGAAGGTCCGAGCAGCGCGACGAGCTTGCCGCCTTCGACGGTGAAGCTGACCTCGTCGACCGCCGCCGCGCCGCCCCAGGTCTTCGAAACGGCTTTCAGCTCGACAGAAACCATGCGTCATCCGGACTGGCGCCCCTGATGCCAAACTGAGCCGGCACAAGGTCTGTGTTTTCGTTCGTCGATATGGCGCAAAATCAGCCCGCAGCACAAGGCCGCCCCCTTGGCGCCGGAGGCCTTCGTTCAGCCTCGGGCCGCGACGAGCCGCTTGACGCGCATGACCTCCACCAGCGCCAGCAGCAGATGATAGAGGACGCGAACCGGAACCGCCGCCCGGTCGGGCGCTCCGGTCGCGTCGATGCGGTTGATCCACAGGCCGCTGCCGCGATCGACGAAGCGCGCGAAGACCACGGCCAGATGCGGGTCGAGCCGTGCCGCCGCATCGGCGTCATGCTCGAACTCGATGCGCGCCGCGAGGGCCTTGAGATACTCGGTCTGCGGCCAGAGCAGGCAGGCGCCGTCGAGCAGGCCGCCATCGGGCGCGATCTCGTTGACGACGGGATGCGCCGGACCGGCACCCTGGTGCCGGTCGGCGAAGCCGTAGAGCGCGCGCGCCGCCGCCTGCGCGCGAAGCCCGCCCGTGAGACGGTC
This sequence comes from Allobosea thiooxidans, assembly GCA_943372485.1. Lineage (GTDB taxonomy): Bacteria > Pseudomonadota > Alphaproteobacteria > Rhizobiales > Beijerinckiaceae > Allobosea > Allobosea thiooxidans_A. The sequence continues at coordinate 14,795 of CALRYW010000010.1, read as the reverse complement.
GTGGTGATGCAGCAGCCAGGTCCATTCGTAGTGGTGTCCGGGCTCGCGGATCTGCCCCGCCCGTCCAGCGGCGGGCTGCCAGTCCTGCGTGAAGAACTCGCCGAGCGAACCGGTGCCCGAGTCGAGCAGGCGCTCCTGCATCAGCCGGACCAGGCTCTCGGCACGGGCGAGCCAGCAGTCGCCACCCCCGCTTTCGGCCATGGCATGGCAGGCCTCCAGAAGGTGCATATGCGGGTTCTGCCGCCGCGGCAGACTGCCCAGCGTGTCCTCGGCGAAGCCGCCCTCGGGATGGGCCAGCGTCGTCTCGATGAAGCCCATCACCGTCTCGGCACGCTCCAGCCAGATGCGCTCGCCGCTCGCCCGCGCGAACCAGCCGCAGGCGAAAATGACGAAGGCGAGGTCGTAGAAATCCGACTTCGGATCGACCGGTTCGCCCCGGGCGGTGCAGCGATGGCTGACATGCCCGTCCGGACGGCGGCAGCAGCGCCAGAGGAAATCCATGCCATGACGCGCCGCATCGAGCGCCCCGGGCACGCCGAGGAGGTGGGCATGGCTGAAGACATAAGCCAGCCGTGCCGTCACCAGCGTGCTGCGCTCGTCGCGCTCGACGGCGACGCCGTCGGGCGATACCATCTCGACATAGCCCGGCCGCCCGGCTGACCAGACCCGCCCGAGCCAGCCGGGGAGCAGTGTCCCGACGAGCCAGCTCTCGATCGCATCCGCTTCGAAATCCTGCATGTCGCACTCCTCGTCTCGCGCCCTGTCCGAGCGCACCGGCGGACCGGGGCGGCGGCATCATCGCCGATTCGGCGGCGCATTTCGCTCGACCTGGCGACGGGCTGCCCGACAAAAAAAGGCCCTGCCGGTCGGGCAGGGCCTTGGGTGGCATTGCGCGGGTGGGACCGGCTCAGAACTCTTCCCAGCCCGCATCACCGGCGCGGCTGTTGGCGACCTTCCGGGCGGGTGCTGGCGCCGGGCGCGGGGCGGGAGCCGCCTTGCGGGGCGCCGGAGCCTTGTGAGTGAAGGCGACTTCCGCGAGCTGGCGCAGGCGCGCCGGCTCGGTCGCGACGGGCCGCGGCGCGGGAGCGCTGCCGGCCCGGCCGTCGTCCGGCCCGGTCCTGAAGGCGGCGACGAGGTCGTTGAGCTGGGCGATCTTGTCCGAGAGCGAGCCCGCGGAAGCTGCGCTCTGCTCGGAGAGCGCCGCGTTCTGCTGGGTCATCTCGTCGAGATGCGCCACCGCCTGGCTCATCTCGTCGATGCCGCTGGCCTGTTCGCCGGACGCGGCAGAGATCTCGGCGATGGTGGCCGCGACCTTCTCGGAGGCCGCGAGGATCTGGCTGAGCTGTTCGCCGGCCTGACGCACGAGCTTGACGCCCTCGCCGACCTCGCTGTTCGAGGACGAGATCAGCGCCGAGATGTCCTTGGCCGCCTCGCTCGACCGCTGGGCGAGCGTGCGCACCTCCGAGGCCACGACGGCGAAGCCCTTGCCGGCATCGCCCGCACGGGCCGCTTCCACCGCCGCGTTCAGCGCCAGCAGATTGGTCTGGAAGGCGATGTCGTCGATCACCCGGATGATGTCGGAGATCTTGGTCGAGGCGCTTTCGATGCGCGACATCGCGTCGACCGCCTTGCCGGCGATGGCGCCGCCGGCCTGCGCCGCCTGCATGGCCTCCGTGGCGACACTCGCCGCCTGGCGCGAGGCCTGGGCGGTCGCCTTGACCGAGGCTGCGAGCTGCTCGGTCGTCGCCGCGGTTTCCTCCAGGCTCGAGGCCTGATCCTCGGTGCGCTTCGACAGGTCGTCGGCGCCCATGTTGATCTCGCGCGCGGCCAGCCCGACATCGGCCGAGGTCAGCTGGATCGTGCGGACGGTCGAGGAGAGCCGGTCGACGGTCTCGTTGATCGCCGTTTTCAGGGTCGCAAAGACGCCGTGATAGTCGCCCGAGACCGGGCGCGTCAGATCGGCGGCGGCAATGGCCTGCATCGCCTGGGCGAAGTCGGTCGTCGACTGCTCGACCACCGCCGAGACCTGGTTCAGGCCCATGGCGATGTCGCGGACGAAACCATCCTTGTCGTCCAGCGACAACCGCGCCGAGAAGTCGCCCTTGCGGGCGGCATCGACGACCGCCGCCACCTCGGCCTCGCTCTGCAGCTCGGCCGTGACGTTGCGCCAGATTAGGGTGTGGCCCATGATCCGGCCGCCTTCGTCATGGATATAGGCCATGTCGACCAGGATCGCCTCGGATCCGACATCGTAGCGCACCTTGCGGACCTGGCCGTTGTCGAGAATGAGCTGGCGCTTCAGATTGGGATTGCTGCGGTAGCAATCGATGTGCTGGCCCATCATCGCCTCGACGCGGAAGCCCGACGACGCTGCCTGGAAGGTCGGTTCGAGCTGCTTCAGCATCCGCAGCAGCGAGGCGCTGATGAAGGTGATCTTCTCGCCGGGATCGGTGATCATCAGCATGGTCGGCGACTGGTTCATCGCCGAGACCGTCAGGGCGCTGCGCCCGGCCTCGACACGGCCCTGGTCGATCGCACGGGCGATCGCGCCGATCTCGTTGCGCAGCCCGGCATGGGGCACGGGGGCGTCGTAATCGTTGGCCTCGTGGCGGCGCAGCGTCGCGACCAGATCGGCGAGAGGATTGCGGATCGTCCTGACGAAGGCCAGCGCGACGGCGAGGGCGATCAGCGCCGCCACCGCAGCGATGGCGAGATCGCGCCAGGCCCTGTTCTTCAAACCGTCGATGCGGGCGTCGATGAGCCGGATCAGCTGCGCCTGTCCGGAGGTCCAGAGAGCGTCCGCCGCGGCGACGAAGGCGATGGCCGCGGCTTCGGCATCGGGCCCGCGCAGCGATGGCGCCCGCTCCAGAACATAGTCCTCGCGCAGGCCGGCTGCCTGTTTCGCCACAAGCGCGCTCGCGCTGTCGAAGCTGCCGCGGACTCCCGTCAGGGCGGCGCCGAGGCTGCCATCGGCGTTTCCGGCGATGGCGGCAGCGAGCGAAGACTGGACGGCGGCCAGCGCGATGTCGAAGCGGGTCGCGGCCTGGACGAGGAGATCGTGCTGGCGCGGAGCGAGTTTGCCCTGCGCGGCGAGAACCGGCTGCATCGCAGCGGCGAGCCCGGCCCGGGCGACCATCAGCTCCGGCAGGCGAAAGGCGACGACGTCCATGACATAGTAGGAATCGACATCCGGATCGAGCGTGAGGTTCGAGCCGTCGGCGATCTTCTGGATCGCCAACTGACCGGCGTCCCCGATCATGACCTTGTCTTTCTCCTCCGACAGGGCCCGGGAGAATGCGCTCACGGCCTCGCCGGCCTTCAAGGCGTCGGCCTCGGCCTGCCTTGCCTTGACGGTCTGAGCCGCGCCCGACAGGCGATCGGCCGGGGCGTTCGGCGCCGTGCCGGCCGAAAACGCTGTCCAAACGTCACCCAGCAGGCGGGCGCCGGTGACTTCGAGCGACGAGAAGGCGACGTCCTTTTTGACCTGCTGCCCGAACAGCAGCGTCAGATGCCCGACAGGCAGCATCATCAACGCCATGATCACGGCGATCTTCGCGCCCACGGTCAGGGACGCGATCCGGGTAGCCAGCATTTTCATGGGAGGGGAGCCTCGCGAGTCGTCAGTGACGCGAACCATCGGCCCCGAGCGTTAATGATGACCTAAGGTAATCCTCGAATTCGGGGGGCTTGCGGCCGAATTTCCAAGAAAGGCGAACGATGTCGCTGGTTTGGTGCGGCAATAGACTAAAGTCGCACGCCATGATCGATCGTCGGCCGATCCAGTCTTGCGGCCGGCAGGCCCGCCGTCCCGCTTCAAAGCCGTGACAGATCCGGGAACGGGTGCACCGGTGCGCCGCCGTCCCACCCCTCCGACGCCTCTCGCATCAGGCGGAACATCTCGCCCATTGGGCCGGCGACCTTGCGTCCGCTTCCCTCCGGCCCGCTCATGCGGCGCCGCCTCGGCGGACCGCCTCGAAGACATCGTCCCCGCCGACCTGGCCGCCCTTCAGCACCAGTTCGAGCCCGTTCCGCTTCGGATCCGGCGCATGGGCGCGGCAGAGGGGGGCGCCAGGCGCCATCGGCGCGATCGCGGTCAGCGCGTCGATGCCGAGCTTGGCGGCGGCATGGCTCGAGGTGTCGCCGCCCGAGATCACCGCGCGGGTCAGGCGCGCCTCGCGCAGGACATCATCCAGGACTTCGCCCAGCCCCTCCCCGATCCGGTCGTTCACCGCTTCGGTGGTCAGGCCTGCAACGGCCACCGCCTCGCGCAGCCGCGCCACGGCGGGATCGTCCGGCCCCTGGGCTGAGAAGACGAGCGGGCTTTGGCCCTCTCCCAGCGCCGCCAGCGCGCGACGGGTCGCAGCCTCGATCTCGCTGTCCCAGGCGCGGGACTCGACCGCGCGCTCGGCCGCGAGGCGGATCGGCGCGAAGCCCCGCTCCTGCGCCGTGGCGATCTGCCGGGCCGTGACGGGGGAAACCGAACCGGACACGACCGCGATCTGCGCGACCGCCCTCGGCGAGGCCAGGGCCGGCGCTGCAGCAAGCAGGCCCGCGGCGCGCCAATGCGCGACGAGCGCCGCCTCGACGCCCTGCGAGCCGATGGCGAAACAGGGCCGTCCGCCGCACTGCCAGAGCAGGCGCCCCGCCTCCTCCAGGGTCTGCGCATCCATGACGTCGATCGAGACGATGGCTGCGCCCTCCGCGAGCGCAGCGTCGAGGGCGGCATCCCCCGCGCCGCGCTTCATCGCGACGAAATCGACGAGGCCGATGGGCAGGTCGGTCTGGCAGGCGAGATGGCGGCCGAGATCGGCCTCGTCCATCGGCGTCACCGGGTGGCGGGCCATGACGGGATGCCGGTCGAGCCGGTAGCCGCGGCCATGGGACAGCGCGAAGAGATGGCCGAAGCTCTGGAAGCGGCCCATGCCGGGTTCGCCGACGACGAGCGGAATCCAGCCTTCGAAGAGCCGCGCACCGATCTCCGCCGCCCGGCCGATCGAGCCGATATGGGGTGCGGAATCAAAGGTCGAGCAGACCTTGTAATGGAAGACGGGGGCACCGAGCGCCTTCAGCCCGGCGAAGATCGGCGGGAGATGCTCGTCCATCCAGGCCGGGCTGCGCGAGCGCGCGACGCCGGCGATGCCGATGCCGCGGCAATGCCGGAAGGCCGCTAGGCGCTCCGGCGTCGGCGGGGCGAGGAACAGCACCGTCTCCAGCCCGGCGAAGGCGAGCGCCTCCATCGCAGCCGAGGAGCCGGTGAAATCATCGCCATAGAAGGCGACGAGCGGCCCCGCCGGGAGGGGGCGCGGCGCGCTCACGCCGCAATCTCCAGCGCCCGGCCGAGTTCCGGATGGGTGCGGGCGTGCTCGGCGAGCGGAATGCCGGCGATGGCGGCGGCCCAGGCCTCGCGCAGCGAGCGGACACCTGCGGCGACACCGTCGGGATGGGCCATCACACCGCCGCCGGCGGTCATGATCAGGTCGGTGCTGCCGAGCGCGGCATGGGTGCCGTGCGCCTGCCGCACCGTCTGGCCCGACGAGAAGACCGGCATCACCGTGCAGGGCTTGTCGGCGAACATCGGCGTCAGGCATTCGCGCGCCGAGGCGATGACGCTGTCGTCGGTTTCCGAGAACTTGTTGGAGAGGCCGTTGACATGCATGTGGTCGGCTCCGGCCAGGCGCCAGAGCTTCTGCCAGGCGACATAGGACCAACCCAGCATCGGGTGGCGCGAGAGATAGCCCCAGCCATTGCGATGGGCGTGGATCGGCAGTTGGGCGAAGCGCCCGAGCTCGATCATCCCGACAAGGCCGACCGAGTTCAGGCTCGCCATCAGGCAGGTCGCGCCATGGGCGAGCAGGGTGTCGTGACGGCGGCGCATCTGGTCGAGATCGCCGGTCAGGTTGAAGGCAAACATCGGCTTGCGGCCGGTGCGGTCGGCATGGCGCTCGATCACTGCCATTACCGCGGCGACGCGCTGGTCGAAGGGGCAGGCCGGCCCGTCGGACTGCAGCTCGTCATCCTTGATGAAGTCGATGCCGGCGCCACAGAGCTCGTCGACCAGCGCGGCGGTCGCGGCCGGATCGAGCCCGACGCTCGGCTTGATGATCGTGCCGATCAGCGGGCGCCCCTCCACACCGGCGAGGCGCCGCGTGCCGGCGACGCCGAAGCGCGGCCCGGGATAGGCGTCGCCGAAGGCTGCCGGCAGGCGGATGTCGAGGATCCGCAGGCCGCTGGCGCATTTCAGCTCGAAGAGATTGCCGGCGACGGTGGCGAGCAGGTTGGGCAGCGAGGTGCCGATCGTCGCCAGCGGCCACGACAGCGTCACCCGCGCCCGGGTGATGCGCTCGTCCGGAGGGCTCGGAACATTGGAGGGGAGCGAGCGGCCCGGCACATCACGCTCCAGGATGTCGAGCGCGACCACCCGTGCGGAGGCGCGCTCCTTCAGCTCCGGCGTCTCGCCGGGAATGGCGACGAAGGTGCCGCTCGACTGCTCGCCTGCCATGGTCTCGGCGGCGCGCGCGGGGTCGAGCGGTGTCTCCAGCAGATAGTCGGCCTCGAAGCGATCGGTCAGCATCGATCGACCCCTTCAGGCCACGCGGCAGGTCAGGCCGCCATCGACCGGCAGCGCCACGCCGTTGATGTAGGCCGCTTCGTCGGAGGCGAGGAACAGCGCCGCATGGGCGATGTCCCAGGCCGTGCCCATCTTGCCCGTCGGGCTGGCGGCGTCGCGCGCCGCGATCATCTCCTCGGTGCTGGCATATTGCCCGGCGATCTGCTGGTGGATCAGCGGCGTGTTCATCATGCCCGGCATGATCGCGTTCACGCGGATGCCATCGCGGGCATATTGCAGCGCCAGCCCCATGGTGAAGTTGTTCACTGCCGCCTTGGCTGCGTAATAGGCGCTGTAGGGATAGCCGGTGTAGCGGATCGCGGCGACGGAGGAGACGTTGACGATCGCGCCCGTCTTCCGGGCGAGCATATGCGGCAGCACATGCTTGGCGGCGAGGAAGCAGGTGGTGACGTTGAGGTCGAGCGTGCGGTGCCAGTCGGCCTCGTCGAGCTCGATCGGCCCGCCCATCCCGGCATAACCGACATTGTTGTGCAGAACGTCGATCCGGCCATGGGCCGCGACGATCCCGGCGACCAGCGCCGCGACCTCGTCGGAGCGCGTGGCGTCGCAGGCATGGGCGCTGGCGCGGCCGCCCTCGGCGGCGATGAGGCCGGCCGTCTCTTCGGCCGCGGCGCGGTTGACGTCGACGCAGGCGACCTGGGCGCCCTCACGGGCGAAGACGACGGCCGTCGCCTTGCCGTTGCCCCAGCCGGGCCCGACCGAGCCGGCGCCGAAGACGATGGCGATCTTGTCCTGAAGCCGTCCAGCCATGCATGCCTCCAACCGCGGCCCGCGCCGCCGGGGGGCGGGGCCTGGGCGTGCGGGCGTGTCCTCGTTGCGGGCGGACTGACGGTCTCGGCCGGCGCGCCTCGCGGCCCCCGACTCCTCGCGTCTCCGACCCGGCTCGTTCTTGATCGTTGCGCACAGGCTAGGCAGGGGTGAGCGAAAACGACATCCCAAATCGGCGCCGGCTGCTGTAAGATTTTCTCACAGCAGAAGGCCCCTCGACGATGGCATCGCCCCGCCTCCCCCTCAACGCGCTGCGCGCCTTCGAAGCGACGGCGCGGCTCAACAGCATGTCCGCCGCCGCCGCCGAACTGGGCGTCACCCATGGCGCGATCAGCCGCCATGTCCGCAGTCTCGAGACCGAGTTCGGCGTGAAGCTGCTGAAGCGCCTGCCGAAATCGGTCGAGCCGACCGTACAGGGCGGGCAGCTCGCCGCGACGCTGGGGGACGCCTTCACGCGCATGCAGCAGGGCGTGGCGGCGCTGGCACCGCTGCCGCTCACCCTCTCCTGCTCGGCCACGATCAGCATGCACTGGCTGATTCCCCGGCTCGGCGCGTTCAAGCGCGCCAACCCGGACGTCGAGATCCGGCTCAACCTCAACTATGGCGAGGTCGATTTCCTGCGCGACGAGATCAGCCTCGCGATCCGCTCGACCATGGTCAAGGCGCCCCAGGAGGTGATCATCCGGCCGCTGCTGCGCGAGCGCGTCGGTCCCGTCTGCCATCCCGACTACGCGCAGCGGCTCGGGCTGGCCCGGCCCGGCGATCTCGCGAGGGTGCGGTTGCTGGGCACCGCGACGCGGGTCAACGCCTGGCGGGAATGGATGGACGCCTTCGGCTATCGCGGCGAGCCGCTGCAACCACAGGACAATTTCGACCATTTCTACCTGCAGAACCAGGCGGCGGCCTGCGGGCTGGGCGTGGCGATCGCGCCCGAAATCCTGGTCGCGGGCGAGATCGCGCGCGGCCATCTCGTCGCGCCCTTCGGCTTTGTCGACGGGCCGCACGAACTCAATCTCTGGATCGCGCCGCATCTGCGCCACCGCTCCGACGTAAAGCGGCTGGCCGGCTGGATCGAGGCGGCGATGCAAGCGCCGGGCGGCTGACGGCGGGAGCGCGCGCCCGCTGCGGCCTCACGCGTGGCCCGGGCTCCCGGCGAGGCCGATCTCGTCGACGAGCCAGGCCGAGAAGAGGCCGATCAGCCCGCCCTGCCGGGTCTCGCGGGGGTAGACGAGGTGATGGCCGACATCGACGACATCGACCGTGCGGCCGCGCAGCGGCGCCACGAGCCGGCCACTGGCGAGGTCGCGGCGGGCGAGAAGGGTCGATTCCAGCGCCACGCCGAGGCCGTCGGCCGCCACGCCGAGCGCGAGGAAGCTGCGGTCGAACCGCAGCGTGTGCTGCAGCGTGGGCGCCAGCCCGTTGGCCTCGAACCAGTGCGGCCAGCGCACCTGCTTGTTGTCGCTCAGGATCAGATTGCAGCGCAGCAGGTCCGCCGGGGTCTCGATGGCCGCGGCGAGTTCGGGCGAACAGAGCGGTGTCACCGTCTCGCTTCCCAGCGGCACCGCAATCACGCCGGCGGCATGGACCGGGCCGTAGACCACGTCGGCATCGAAATCATCTGCGGTGAAGCGGGTGTAGTCGGTCCCGGCCGAGAGCCTGACCTCGATGCCGGGATGCCGGCCGAGAAAGTCCGACAGCCGCGGCGCCAGAATGGCGGACGCGATCGACGGCGCCGCATGCAGGCGCAGGACGCGCTGGCCCGAGCGGGCGGACACCGCCTCGACGCCACGGCCGAGATGCGCGAAGGCGGCCGAGACATGGCGCATCAGGAGATCGCCATTGACGCTGAGCCGGACATTGCGGCCGTCGCGTTCGATCAGCTGGACGCCCATGGCCCGTTCGAGGTTCTTGACCGCGTGCGAGACGGCGCTGGGTGAGAGCCGCAGCTCTTCGGCGGCCGCCTTCTGCGAGCCGCGCCGCGCCACGGCCTCGAAGGCGCGAAGGGCCGACAGGGAAATCTGGTTGAGCACGGACGATTGATCCTGTTTCAAGCGGGAATGCAGGGTTGCAGCAAAATCACGCTCCAGGCCATCGATCGACGCCAACCCGAGGCCCGATGTCAAATTCCGATGAATTCAATTCATGTTAGGTTGAAAAACGACCGTTTGTCCACGCTGGCTGCCTGCTGCTTCTCTGTCGCCAAGAAGACGCTCCGCCAGGGGCGCGGATCAACGGAGGAAACGGCATGCTCCTCGAGGGCAAGACGGCCGCCATTTCGGGGGCGGCCAGCCTGCGCGGCATCGGGCTCGCGACCGCGAAGCTCTTCGCCCGCCACGGCGCGCGCGTCGCCATTCTCGACATCGATGCCGCGGCGGCGCATAGCGCGGCGGCCGCGCTCGGCCCCGATCACCTCGGGGTCGCCTGCGATGTCGCCGACAAGGCCTCCTGCGAGGCGGCCGCCGCGACCGTCCTCGCCGCCTTCGGCCATCTCGACATCCTCATCAACAATGCCGGCGTGACCCAGCCGGTGAAGACGCTCGAGATCGACGAGCGCAGCTGGAACCGCATCCTCGACATCAACACCAAGGGCGTGCTGTTCCTCAGCCAGGCCTTCCTGCCGAGCATGCAGGCCCGTCGCCGCGGCTCGATCGCCTGCATGTCGTCGGTCTCGGCGCAGCGCGGTGGCGGCATCTTCGGCGGGCCGCATTACTCCGCCGCCAAGGCCGGCGTCCTCGGCCTGGCCAAGGCGATGGCGCGGGAGTTCGGCCCCGACGGCATCCGCGTCAACTGCATCACGCCCGGCCTGATCCAGACCGACATCACCGAGGGCAAGCTGACCGACGCGATGCGGGCCGACATCATCAAGGGCATTCCGCTCGGTCGCCTGGGCGATGCCTCGGACGTCGCCGGCTGCTACCTCTTCCTGGCCTCCGATCTGTCGGCCTATGTGACCGGGGCCGTGATCGACGTGAACGGAGGCATGCTGATCCATGGCTGACCGCCCGAATACATCGCTGGCCGACCGCGCCTATCGCATCCGCCGCAACGCGGTGCTGATGGGCGAGGTGCAGGGCCAGGGCTACATCGCCCAGGCGCTCGACATCGCCGACGTCCTCTCGGTCGCCTATTTCCACGCCATGACCTACCGGCCGGAGGATCCGGACTGGGAGGGGCGGGACCGCTTCCTGCTCTCGAACGGCCATTACGCCATCGCGCTCTATGCGGCACTGATCGAGGCCGGCGTGATTCCCGAGGAGGAGCTGGAGAGCTACGGCACCGACGACAGCCGCCTGCCGATGTCGGGCATGGCCCAGTACACGCCGGGCATGGAGATGTCCGGCGGCTCGCTCGGCATCGGCCTGTCGATCGCGGTCGGCAAGTGCCTCGGCCTGAAGCGGAAGGGCTCGCCCAGCTTCGTCTACACCCTGTTCTCGGACGGCGAGCTCGACGAGGGCTCGGTCTGGGAGGCGATCATGGCCGCCGCCCACCACAAGCTCGACAACCTGATCGCCATCGTCGACATCAACAACATGCAGGCCGACGGACCTTCCACCCAGATGATGGGCTTTGAGCCGCTCGTGCCGAAGCTCGAAGCCTTCGGCTGGTATGCCCAGCGCGTCGACGGCAACGACATCGAGGCGGTGCGCGAGGCCTTCGACCGGGCGCGCCAGCATGCCTTGCCGCAGCCGCGCATGATCGTGGCCGACACGCTGATGGGCAAGGGCGTGCCCTTCCTCGAGACGCGCGACAAGAGCCACTTCATCCGCATCGAAGCCCATGAGTGGCAGCTCGCCCTCGCGGCGCTGGACGCCGGGAGGAACGCATGAAGCCGGTCTTCTCACCACCGACGCCGGGCAAGCCGCGCCTGACGACCTCGGCCATGATCGCCTCGATCGCCGCCGAGGGTCAGGCGACGAAGCCCGCCCCCTTCGGCCATGCGCTCGTCGCGCTGGCCGAAAAGCGCCCAGACATCGTCGGCATGACGGCGGATCTGAGCAAGTACACCGACCTGCACATCTTCGCGAAAGCCTATCCCGACCGCTTCTACCAGATGGGCATGGCGGAGCAGATCCTGTTCGGCGCGGCCTCCGGGCTGGCGAGCGAGGGCTTCACGCCGTTTGCCACGACCTATGCCGTCTTCGCCTCGCGGCGGGCCTATGACTTCATTCACCAGACGATCGCCGAGGAAGACCGCGACGTGAAGATCGTCTGCGCGTTGCCCGGCCTGACCTCGGGCTACGGGCCGAGCCACCAGGCGGCGGAGGATCTCGCCCTGTTCCGGGCGATGCCGAACATGGTCGTGGTCGACCCCTGCGACGCGCTCGACACCGAGCAGGCGACCGCCGCGATCGCGGCCCATAAGGGGCCGGCCTATATGCGGCTGCTGCGCGGCCAGGTTCCGCTCGTGCTCGATGCCTATGACTACCGCTTCGAGCTCGGCAAGGCGAAGCTCCTGCGCGAGGGGCGCGAGGTCCTCGTCATCGCCTCGGGCATCCTGACGATGCGGGCGCTGGAAGCCGCGAAGCTGCTGGAGGCCGACAAGATCGGCGTCGCGGTGCTGCACTGCCCGACGATCAAGCCGCTCGACGTCGCCACCATCGAGGCCGAGGCGCGCCGCTCGGGGCGGCTGATCGTCGTCGCCGAGAACCACACCGAGATCGGCGGACTCGGCGAGGCCGTCGCGCGCCACCTGATGATGGCCGGCGTCCATCCGACCTTCCGCCACATCGCCCTGCCCGACGCCTTCATGGCCGCCGGTGCCCTGCCGACGCTGCATGACCGCTACGGCATCTCGGCCGAGGCGGTCAGTGCCTCGATCAAGGGCTGGCTGGGCTAAAGCGGCGCCGGATCGGGACGCGGCGCATCGCCCCCCGTCCCGGACCTCGCCTTGAGCGCCTGCGCCGCGTCCTGCATGGCGGCCAGCCCCGCCTCGCGGACCATGGCGGCGATTTCGGCGAGCTGGGCCGCCAGCGGGTTGGTCTTGCGCCAGACCATGCCGATGGTGCGGGAGGGCCGCGGCGCCTCGAGCCGGGCGACGGAGACGGCGGCGCTGCGAATTTCGACGGCCACCGCCATTTCCGGAATCAGGGTGACGCCGATGCCGGCGCCGACCATCTGCACGAGCGTCGAGAGCGAACTGCCCTCCATCAGGGCCCGCGGCGCCAGGGGCGAGAGATCGCAGACCTCCAGCGCCTGCTCGCGGAAGCAATGCCCCTCCTCCAGCAGCAGCAGCCGCATCTCGCGCAGCATCATCGTGCTCGGCACCGGGCGCGCCGCCTCGTCGCGCGAGCGGACGAGAACGAACTCCTCCTCGAAGAGCGGCGTCTCGGCCAGCGAGGGTTCGGAAGCCGGCAGCGCGACGATCGCCGCGTCGAGCCGGCCGCCGACGAGATCTTCAATCAGGATGCGGGTCAGGGCCTCGCGCGGGCTCAGCTCGACATCCGGGTAGCGCCCGACGAGCGCTTTGATGAAACGGGGCAGGAGATAGGGCGCGACCGTGGGGATGACGCCGATGCGCAGGCGCCCGGCCAGGGGCCCGCGCGAAGCGCGGGCGAGATCGGCGAGTTCGTCGATCGCGCGCAGGATGTCGCGGCCGCGCAGGGCGAATTCCTCGCCCAGCGCCGTCAGCCGGATCTGCTTGGCGCTGCGCTCGACCAGCGTGACGCCGAGGCTGTCCTCGAGATCCTTGATCTGCAAGGAGAGGGCCGGCTGCGAGATCGCGCAATGCTCTGCGGCACGGCCGAAATGGCCCTGGCGGGCGAGAGCATCGAAGTAGCGCAGGTGCCTGATGGACAGGGCGGTCATTGGTTTTTCTCATCACTCCAATTATAAATTCAAAATTAATTTTATCACGCTCGCGTGCTAAGTCCCACCCCAGGTGACCTGTCCGCGACGGCTCGCGGATCACGGAATCGCGTGGGGAGACAGTGATGGACGGATTGAACACGGCGCCGCAGGGCCAATGCCCGGTAATGCACGGCGCGAACACCAAGGCTGAGGCCGCGGTGATGAACTGGTGGCCGAATGCGCTCAACCTCGACATCCTCCACCAGCACGACAGCAAGACCAACCCGCTGAAGGGCTTCAGCTACCGCGAGGCGCTGAAGACGCTCGATGTCGCCGCACTGAAGCGCGACCTGCATGCCCTGATGACCGACAGCCAGGAATGGTGGCCGGCGGATTGGGGCCATTACGGCGGCCTGTTCATCCGCATGGCCTGGCACGCGGCCGGCTCCTATCGCCTGGCCGACGGGCGTGGCGGCGGCGGCACCGGCAACCAGCGCTTCGCGCCGCTGAATTCCTGGCCGGACAACGCCAATCTCGACAAGGCGCGCCGCCTGTTGTGGCCGATCAAGAAGAAATACGGCAACCAGGTCAGCTGGGCCGACCTGCTGATCCTCGCCGGCAACATCGCCTATGAGTCGATGGGCCTGAAGACCTTCGGCTTCGGCTTCGGCCGCGAGGACATCTGGCATCCGGAGAAGGACGTCTACTGGGGCGCCGAGAAGGAGTGGCTGGCACCCTCCGACGGCCGCTATAAAGACATCATGGACGCCTCCACCATGGAGAACCCGCTCGCCGCGGTCCAGATGGGGCTGATCTATGTGAACCCCGAGGGTGTGAACGGCGTGCCCGATCCGCTGCGGACGGCGGCGCATGTGCGCGAGACCTTCGCTCGCATGGCGATGGACGACGAGGAGACCGCGGCGCTGACGGCCGGCGGCCACACCGTCGGCAAGACCCACGGCAATGGCGACGCCGCCAAGCTCGGCCCCGTGCCGGAGGGTGCCGACATTGCCGAGCAGGGCCTGGGCTGGATGAACCACGAGAGCCGCTCGGTCGGCCGCAACACGGTGACCTCGGGCATCGAGGGCGCCTGGACCACGCATCCGACGAAATGGGACAATGGCTATTTCGACCTGCTCTTCGGCTATGAGTGGGAGCTCAAGAAGTCGCCCGCCGGTGCCTGGCAGTGGATGCCGATCAACATCCGCGAGGAGGACATGCCTGTTGATGTCGAGGATCCGTCGATCCGCGTCATGCCGATCATGACCGATGCCGACATGGCGATGAAGATGGACCCGGCCTATCGCGCCATCTGCGAGCGCTTCCACCGCGACCATGCCTATTTCTCGGAGACCTTCGCGCGGGCCTGGTTCAAGCTGACCCATCGCGACATGGGGCCGAAGATCCGCTATGTCGGCCCGGACGTCCCGGCCGAGGATTTGATCTGGCAGGATCCCGTTCCCGCCGGCCGGCGCGACTACGACGTCGCGGCCGTGAAGGCGAAGATCGCCGCCTGCGGCCTCGCCGCCGCCGACATGATCGCCACCGCCTGGGACAGCGCCCGCACCTATCGCGGCTCCGACATGCGCGGCGGCACGGACGGCGCCCGCAT
>CALRYW010000009.1:0-77437 GCA_943372485.1 Allobosea thiooxidans | reverse complement strand
CCTCCCTTCGAGGATCCCGTGACGATCCCGGCGCTCCGCGCTCACATCATCACCACGGGAGAAAAATGCTGATCGACCGCCGCCAGAATCGCCTGTGCGACGATCCAGGACGATTTCGGGTTGCTGGGAGAGGGCCGGTTGGCAATCTCGAGCGACAGCGTCCCGAATTCGCTGCTCACCCTGACGACATGCGAATTCCCGGTCGCGGCGGGATCGCAGACGACGTCGACGCCGGTCGCCTCGAAACCCGGCCCCGCCAGCGCGAGCGCCGCCGCGACGTTGAGGTTCTGCGGGTAGCGCGCAGCCGCCTCGCGCGCCGTGCCCGAAAACAGCGTCACCGGTCCGGCCAGTGCAGCCGGATCATGGCCGAGCGCGCGCAGCTCGGCGGCCCAGGCAGCCGGTGGCTTGCGTGATTCATAGCGCAGGTCAAGCTGCTGCGCGTGTCGCACGGCCCGTACGTAATCGAGCCCGCCGAGCGCGCCCGAGGCCAGCAGCAGCCGTCCGCCACCCCGGCGCGCCGTCAAGACGAGATCGGCGAAGAGGGCCTCATCATGCAGCGCGCCGATCGACGAGATCAGCACCGGCAGGCCGAGCGCCAGGCAGCCCGGAACGCTCGCGCGCACCGCACCGTGCCCGGCAGCCTCGATCACCAGATCGGGAGCAATGGCCGCGACCGCGTCGAGCCCCGATACAACCGCGACGCCCTCCGGAACCCGCCCGGCCGACGACGAACCCGGGCGCAGCAGCACGGCCAGCGCATAGCCGGGCTCCCGCGCCGCGAGCAGCGCCGCAGCGATGTCGGCGGCGATCGCGCCATAGCCGATCAGGACGACGCGGCGCGCGCTCATCCCAGCTCTCCGATCCACTCCACGACCTGGGCGGTAAAGGCGTCGGGCCGCGAGATCGGAAAGAAATGCCCGCCCGAATCGAGCAGGATCTTGCGGGCGCCGGGCAGGGCCGCAGCCAGATCCTCCTGCAGGAAGGCCGGCACGATCATGTCGTCGCGCGCGCCCAGAACCAGGGTCGGCAGGGTCAGCGCCGCGATGTCGGCCGAGCCGTCGAACGACAACAGCGTGTCGATGCGCTCGCGCACGACCTGGCGCGCCTCCGCCGAGACCGGCGCGGCCGCGATGGCCGCCTCATAGACGCTCCAATGCGCCTCCAGCCAGGAAGGCGGATAGGAGATCAGCACGGCGGTGGCGGCATAGGCCTGCGGGTTCTCGGCGAGAATGGCCCGCCGCGCCCCGAACAGCGCGCCCATGTAATGGCTCGGCTTCAGCCAGGTGGCGCTGAGGATCAACCCGTCGAGCCGCTCCGGCGCAATCCGCGCGAGCGCCTGGCCGATGCAGCCGCCGGTGGAATGGCCAAGCAGCACGGCCCGCTCGACGCCGGCCGCGTCGAGCACGCGCAGGCAGTCGCGCGCGAGCTGGTCGATCGTACAGGGCGCATGGCCGCGGCTGCTGGCGCCAATCCCGCGCTGGTCGAAGCGGATGACGCGGGAGGAGCGCGCGAGCGTCGCCGTGTTGCTTTTCCAGAAGCCCGCCGTGCCGCCGAGCCCGCTGACGAGCAGCAGCACCGGTCCCTCGCCCTCGGAAAAGGCGTGCAGCTCCGCCCCGTCCGGGGTCGTGACGGAAAAGGCGCCGGACGGGCCGGTCGGAAGAGCGGCGCTCATTGCAACGGCGAATAGGCGACGGGCGTCAGGATGCGCGTATCCTGGATGTCGATCAGCCCGTCGACGCGCTTGAGATAATCCTGCCAGCGCGGATCGGCCAGCATCGTCTTGCGCTTGGCGGCGCGCTCGTCGAGGCTATTGTAGCTCCACAGCGCCACGACATGGTTGAGCTCGCCGATCTCCGTGGTGAAATAGGCGATGAAGGTGCCCAGATGCTCCTTCTGCAGCGGCAACCCATATTCGCCATAGAGCTTTACGAACTCGGCCAGCTTCCCGGCCTTGATGCGATAGTCGCGCTCTTCATAGATCATCGTTCGTCTCGCTCTCGCTTCGCCCCTGGCAGGCTGGACACCAACCCGTGGACACGGACGGCTCCGCCGCCGTCAGCCATACATGACCTTCGGCATCCAGGTCGCCAGCGCCGGGAAAAACAGCAGCAGGGCGAGCACGGCGAGCTGGCAGACAATGAAGGGGATCACGCCCCAATACATGTCCTGCAGCCGGATGCTCGGCGGCGCGATCGCCCTCAGATAGAAGATCGACGGCGACATCGGCGGCGTCAGATAGCTGGTCTGCAGCACCACCAACATCACCACGGCAAACCACAGCGGGTCGATGCCGAAGCCCTTGATCAGCGGAATCGCGATCGGGACGATGATCAGAATGAGCGAAATCGAATCGACGATGAAGCCGAGGATGAAGGTGACGAACAGGATCACCGCCATGATCGACCAGGCGGAGAGCCCGAAGGCGTCGAGCACGCCCTTGGTCGCGGTCATGCCGCCCGAGGCGAAGAAGACGCCGGCGAACATGCCGCCCGCGAGCACGATCGCGAGGATCATCGCGGTCAGGGAAACCGTCTGCTTTGCCGCCTGGAACAGCAGCGACCAGGTCAGCCGCCGATACAGCAGCGCCAGCAGCAGAACGCCGAAGGAGCCGCAGGCGGCCGCTTCCGTCGGCGTCGCCAGCCCCGTGAACAGCGTGCCGAGCACGGTGAAGATCAGGAAAGCCGGCGGCACCAGCGCGCTCAGCGTGAATCGGATCTTCTCAGCCAAGCCGCGCGGATCGGGCTCCGGGTCTGGCGGCGCGAGCGAGGGCTTCACCGCGCAGGCGATGAGGATGTAGAGGATGAACAGTCCCGACATCAGCAGGCCAGGGAAGAGGATGCCGGCGAGAAGATCGCCGATCGGCAGCGTCGCGATCGGCGCCAGCACGATCACCGGCACCGAGGGCGGGATGATCGTGCCGAGCGAGCCACCCGCGCAGATCGTGCCCGAGATCAGCTTGTTGTCGTAGTGGCGCTTCATCATCGCCGGAATCGCGAGCATGCCGACCAGCGTCTCGGTCGCGCCGACGACGCCGCTGGCCGCGGCAAAGATCGTGCACATCAGCAGGGCCGCGATGGCCAGCCCGCCGGGCAGCCGCCGCGTCCACATATAGAGCGCGTCGAAGAGGCGCTCGGCGATGCCCGCCCGCTCCAGGATCGAGCCCATGAAGATGAAGAGCGGGATCGCACCCAGCACATAGTTCGTCGCGATGTCGTCGATGCGCTGTGCGAACTGATGCACGAGCGTGCCGCCGAAGCGCATCAACCCGAAGCCGAGCGCCGCGATCATCATCGAGAAGGCGACGGGAAAGCCGAGGAAGATCAGTCCCAGCAGGGCCGGGAACATCCACAGGACGGTCTGGGACGTCATCGGGCCGGACTCTCCGTGGCGCGGCCGAAGACGACCAGCAGGTTTTCGATCGCCTTGGCGAAGCACTGCAGGCCGAAGAGCGCGAAGCCGATCACATAGATGACGCGATAGGGCCAGATCGGCGGGTTCCAGGCCGAAAGCCCCGTGCCCTCGCCCGTGCGGTAGACGCTGGCGACGTTTCCAACGAGCGCGTTGGTCAGCCAGGCCAGCATGCCGGCCATGATCAGATAGCCGACGGCGTCGATCCCCGCCACGGCGCGGCGCGGCAACACCTGGTGCAGGAAGTCGACGTTCACATGCTGGTCCATCAGCACGGCATAGGACAGGCCGAGCAGGAAGATCGTGCCCATCATCATGTAGCTGAGCTCGAAGGCCCATTGTGTCGGCGCGGCGAAGGCGTAGCGGCTGACCACCTCGAACACCATCGCCAGCACGAGCGGGAGAACGACGAGCGCCCCCACGCGCCCCGACCAGAGCGACAGGATGTTGATGAAACGGACGATGGGCATGGACGACCTCGCACCGGGAGGCCCGCGGCAGCGACCATCAAGGCCGCCGCCGCGGGCGAGGGATCAGCGCGAGCCGATGGCGAAGCGGAATTCGCTGAGCGGCTTGACGCTCGCCATGAAGGCCTTCTGGTTGTCATAGGCCTTCTTGAACCAGGCGTTCGAGGCCGCCTGCTTGTCGGCCCATTCGCTCGAGGCCTTGACCACGGCGGCGGTCAGCTTCGGGTCGACCTGGATCACCTCGATGTTGCTCGCCTTGATCTGCTTGTAGGCGTCGAGGTCGCTCTTGGCGTAGCCGAGATAGGTGTCGAGTACGGTCAGGCGGCCGGCGAGTTCGAGCAGCTGCTTGTCCTTGTCGCCGATCTTGGCCCAGGTCGCGTTGTTGAAGATGCAGTCATGCGCGCCCGACGGCGCATGCAGGCCGGGCATGATGATGTATTTGGCGACCTTGTGGAAACCCTCCGACAGGTTGCTGCCCGGGCCGCCCCACTCGATGGCGTCCACCACCTTGCGCTCCAGCGCGCTGAAGACCTCGGAGCCCGGCAGCACGACCGTCGAGGCGCCCAGCATCGGCGCGATCTCGGCCCAGGAGGAGGAGGTCCGCAGCTTCAGCCCCTTCATGTCCTCGACGGTGCGGATCGGCTTGTGGGAGTGCATGAAGAACTCGGTCTCCAGCACGCCGCAGGGGAAGGCGACGACGTCGAACTTCTCCTTGCGCCACTGCTTCCACAGATCGGCGCCCCCGCCATTGTAGAGCCACATCATCATCTCTTCGGGGTTCGGCCCCGCCGACCAGCCGGAGAAGATCGCGCCCGTGCGATCGACCGCCCAGTCGTAGCCCGGCCAGCTATGGCCCATATCGGCGACGCCCTTCTGGACGGTTTCCGTGACCTTCAGCGCCGGCCCGAGCGCGCCGGCCGGAAACACGTTGATCTTGATCCGGCCCTCGGTCATGCGCTCGACGTTCTCGGCGTACTTCTTCGCGCCGATGTCGAGCCAGTGGCCGCCCGCCCAGGGCGTCGCCATGTTGAGCTCGAGCTTGTTCTGCGCCAGCGCGCCCTGCGCACCGAGCACGATGCCGGCGACGGTGGCGAGCGCGGCGGCGACGGTCTTGAATCCGGTCATGGTCTTTGGCCTTTCCCTCTGTTGCAGTGTTTTTCGGTGATCCACAGGCCGCTCGGCCTGCCGCGTCGACCGGCCTTGATGACCTTTGCCGGCACGAGAACTCCGTCTTCGTCACAGGCGGGCGCATTCCTGCGCCGAACCCCATCTTCGGCCGTCTCCTCGGCCGGCCTGACGTCGCACCCCGGCCGAAACGGGCCGACAGGTGAAGCAACTCATATATTGCCGTGCACAAACATGCTCCGGCTCCGAGGCCAGTCCACGCAAGGATCGCGCCAACCAACCTGCGACATCCCGTCAAAACAGGGATCGTCGCCAGCTTCATCGAAATGGCAGTCGTCTACCAGCAGCCCGCCACCCCGATCCGTCATATATCAGCATGCCGCCCGACCCCTCGCAAGATTGATCCAGATCAAAGTTGAGATCGTGCCGCACCGCCCCTGGCGAGACGAGGGGGAGAGATCGCATCGGCTCCGCGCGTCGGCGGGTTGCCAATCGGGCTCGCCGCCGCCAAACAGGGCGATGTCAGGGGCGGCGGGTGCGGGATGGATATCGAGCAGAAGCGTCTGGCCGCGCTGCGGCATCTTCTCACGCAGGCCCATGAGAAGCTGGGGCTGAAACTCGGTTTCCGGCTCTGGGACGGCAGCCAGGTTCCGGCGGGCTGGCCCGAGGACGGGCTCGCGATTGCGATCCGCGATTCCGGCGCCGTCGCCGCCCTGATGCGCAAGCCGAAGCTCGATACGCTGCTGAACCTGCATATCAGTGACCGCATCGCCCTGCTCAATGGCTCGATCTTCGATCTCGCGACGGCGCGGCCCGAGGGCAAGATCGGCCGTCTCGCCCGCACCATCCCGAAGGCGGCGATCTTCGACGTTTTCCGCCGCTTCATCCTGGCGCCCGGCGCGGCGCCCAGCGCGGTCGACCATCGCAGGGGCGACGAGATCGCCCGCGACGGCGCGCCCGCCACCAACAAGGCGAACGTCGCCTATCACTACGACGTCTCGAATGCCTTCTACCGGCTCTTTCTCGACGAGGAGATGGTCTACACCTGCGCCTACTTCACCGAGGACCATGGCGACATCGCCCGCGCCCAGCGAGACAAGCTCGACATGATCTGCCGCAAGCTGCGCCTGAAGCCGGGCGACCGCCTGCTGGACATCGGCTGCGGCTGGGGCGCGCTGGTCTGCCATGCCGCGCAGCATTACGGCGTCGAGGCCCATGGCGTGACGCTGGCGGAGGAACAGTTCAAGCTCGCCCAGGAGAAGGTCGAGCGGCTCGGGCTGACCGGCCGCGTCACCCTGCATCTGCGCGACTACACCGAGATGGAGGGCCAGTTCGACAAGATCTCGTCGATCGGGATGTTCGAGCAGGTCGGCATCCGCAACCACCCCGACTATTTCCGTGCCGTGAATCGGCTGCTGCGCCCGCGCGGGCTCTATCTGCACCACACCGTCTCGCGCCGCGCCAAGAAGACCGACAAGGCCTTCAACAAGATGCCGGCCGAGTACCGCGCGCTGGTGCGCTACATCTTCCCCGGCGGCGAGCTCGACCATCTCGGCATGTCGATCACCAATCTCGAGCGCCATGGCTTCGAGGTCCACGACGTCGAGGGCTGGCGCGAGCACTATCAGCGCACCACGCGGCTCTGGTGGGAACGGCTCGAGGCCAACCGGGCGCTGGCCGAGGCCGAGATCGGCCCGGAGCGGACGCGGATGTGGCTGTTGTATCTGGCCGGCTGCTCGCTCGCCTTCGAGCGCGGCGGCGCTCTCGTCAACCAGACGCTGGCCTCGAAGCGCCGCAAGGGCGCCTCGGGCCTGCCGCTGACGCGGGCGGATCTCTATCGCTAGAGACCTCGCGGGCGTCAGGCTCGGGCTCGACCCGAGCATCTCCGGCAAGCGATTCTCGGGTCCGCGCTTCGCATCGCCCGAGACTGACGTCCAGCCTATGCCTTCACGAAGGCGTCGAGCTTCCCGTAATGCTCGGCAAGCAGATAGTAGAAGGTCAGCCGCGACTTGGTCTTGTCGGCCTTCATATGCTCGCAGATCGCCTTGATCGAGGCATCGAGATCGGCGGATTTCAGGCCGAGCTTCTTCTTCAGGAAATTCTCGCGGACGCGCTCCAGTTCGGCGGCGTCGGAACAGGCGACGTAGCGCGTGTCAGGCTTGCTCATCACGAGCGCATAGGACTTCGCCATGCCGGCGAAGGCCGCCTCATTGAGCGGCTTCTTGGCGAATTTCTTGACGTCGGCCAGGTGATCCATCGTTAGCCCCTCTTGCTCCGAGCGGCGCCGCGCCCGGTTGTTGCTGTCGCGCGACCAAACGTTAACGCGCTTTGAGTCGGCTTGCGATAGGTGCAGGCCCGCCGCAACGAATTTTTGACGCAACGGCAGGGCCCACCGTGATGCGGAAAACGGATGCCGCCCGCGCGATCGCGGCGGTTGAGCCCGCGCCCGGAGAATGCTGCGATGCAGCATCGACCGGAGACGACGCGACGATGAAGCCGACCATCCTGATGGCCCCGAAGATGCCGGCGGCCCTGATCGCGAGGCTGGAACAGGACTACCATGTGCTGGGGCCGATGGAGCGGCCGGTGCCGGAGGCCCTGCCGCCCGGAACGGAAGCGGCGCGCGTGCTGCTGACCGTGGGGGGCTGGCGCACGGACGCGGCCCTGATCGACGCCCTGCCCGGTCTCGGCCTGATCGCCTGCTACGGCACCGGCATCGAAGGTGTCGACCAGGCCCATGCCAGGGCGCGCGGCATCCTGCTCAGCAACGCAGCCGACGCCAATGCCGATGCGGTGGCGGAATTCGCGATCGGCCTGATGCTGGCCAGCGTCCGCCAGATCGGCAAGGGCGACCGCTTCATCCGCGCCGGACGCTGGCAGGGCAACGCGATCGAGCGCATGCCGATCGTTCCCGGGCTGCGCGGCCGGCGGCTCGGCATCTACGGGCTCGGCGCCATCGGCGGCCGCATCGCCACGATCGCCGCCGCGCTCGGCATGGAGATCGCCTACCACAACCGCTCCAGGCGCGCCGACCTGCCCTATCGCTACGAGGACAGCCTCATCGGGCTGGCGGAATGGTCCGATGTGCTGATGGTCGCGGTGCGCGCCAGCGCGGAGAACCGCCATGCGGTCAATGCGGCGGTTCTGCAGGCGCTCGGGCCGCAGGGCTATCTCGTCAACATCTCGCGCGGCATCGCCGTCGACGAGGAAGCGCTCTGTGACGCGCTGGAGCAGGGCGTGATCGCGGGGGCCGGGCTCGACGTCTTCGAGGCGGAGCCCAACGTGCCGGACCGGCTCAAGGCCCTCGACAATGCGGTGCTCACGCCGCACATCGCCGCGATGGCCGACAGCGCCCAGGCGGCCCAGCAGGCGCTGCTGATGCGCAATCTGGACGCGTTCTTCGCGGGCGAGCCCCTGCCCTCGGGCGTGCCGCTCTAGCCTTCGCCCGTCAGGGCAGCACGACGACCGGCGTGCCCATGCGGACGCGGTCGTAGAGATCGGCGACGTCGTGATTGTGCATGCGGAAGCAGCCATAGGAAGCCGCCGTTCCGACCGTGCCCGGCATGTTGGTGCCGTGGATCGCGTACTCGCCACCCGGCCCCAGCCCGATCACGCGGGCGCCCATCGGATTGCGCGGCGAGCCGCCGGGAATGACGTCGGGCAGGCGCGGATTGTCGCGCCGCACCGAGGCTGGCGGCGACCAGGCCGGATCGACCTGCATTTCCTCGACATACTTCACGCCCCGCCACTGCTTGCCGGCCTTGCCGACGGCGACGGTGTAGCGGATCGCCTCGCCCGGGGCGGTCACCAGATAGAGCCGGCGCTCGCTGGTGCGGATCACGATGGTGCCCGGGCGATAGCGCGGGTCGGGCGCCTGCACCACCTCGCGCGCCGCGCCCTCGCTGGCAGCGGCCGCCCAGAGCGGCAGGGCGAGCCCCGCAGCCAGAACCATCTCCATCGCAGCGCGCCTTGGGGCCATGGCCTCTCTCCCTCCGGAACAGTCCGGGCGGAAGCTGGGGCGTCACCCCTGAATCGGCGGTTGAACGATATGGTGAAGGCTGGATTCAGGATGAATCGCCGCTGAATCGGCCCCGCCTCAGGCGGCCGGCGTCAACCGGTGCTGCTGCGGCAGCAGGAAGGGCAGGCCCGGAGCCGGCGCCCGGCTGAGCGAGAGGTCGACCTTGAAGACCTGGCGCAGCAGGGCATCGTCGAGCGTCTTCGCCGGGGCGCCCTGCGCGATGATCTGGCCCTGGTCCATCACCACGAGGTGATCGGCATAAGTCACCGCGAGGTTGAGATCGTGCAGCACGATCAGCACCGCGACGCCGCGTCCGGCCATGGCGCGGGCCATGTCGAGCAAGGCGAGCTGATGGCAGAGGTCGAGGCTGGCGATCGGCTCGTCGAGGAACAGCGCCTGACGGTCCGCCACGCTGCGCCCGGCCTCGATCTGGCAGAGCACCCGGGCGAACTGCACGCGCTGCTGCTCGCCGCCGGAGAGCGTCTGATAGGCCCGCCCGGCTAGCTCCAGCACGCCTGCGGCCGCGAGGCTCTCGCCGACCAGCGCATCGCGCCGCAGGCGCGTCATCGCCCGGCCGATGCCGTCGACGCCGAGGCTCGCGACCTCGTAGACGGAGAAGGGGAACACCAGCCGCGCATGCTGTGCCATCACCGCCCGCTGGCAGGCCAGCCGCCAGGCCGGAATGGCCGCGAGCGCCTCCCCGTCGACGCGGATCTCGCCGCCCGAGGGCTTCGCCTCGCCGGTCATCAGCTTGAGCAGGGTCGACTTTCCGGCGCCGTTGGGGCCGATCAGGATCGTCGTCGTCCCGGGCGCCAGCTCCAGCGAGGCCTCGCGCACGAGGTCGCGCCCGCCCGCCCGGAAGCTCAGGCCGCGGGCCTCGATGAAGGTCGCTCGGGCGGGGGTCTCAGACATCGAGCGGCCCCGAGCGGCGCAGCAGCAGCCACAGGAAGAATGGTGCCCCAATCGCGGCCGTGACGATGCCGATCGGCAATTCGGCGGGAGCGACGACGAGGCGCGCGACGATGTCGGCGCCGACGAGCAGGATCGCGCCGCCCAGCGCCGAAAGCGGCAGCAGCAGGCGATGGTCCGGCCCAATGGCGAGGCGGATCAGATGCGGCACGACGATCCCGACGAAGCCGATCAGCCCGGCGGCGGCGACGCTCGCCCCGACCGCCAGCGCGACCAGCAGGATCGCCAGCGCCTTGATGCGCTGGACCGGGATGCCGAGATGATAGGCCTCCGCCTCGCCCAGCATGAGCCCGTTCAGCCCCCGCGCCAGCAGCGGCATGGCGATCAGCAGCGGAATGATGATCGGCGCGATGGCGGAGAGCTTGGTCCAGCTCGCCCCGCCGAGGCTGCCCATCGACCAGAAGGTCAGGTCGCGCAGCTGGCGATCATCCGAGATGAAGGCGAGCAGGCCGGTCATCGCTCCCGCGAGCGCGCCGAGCGCGACGCCCGCGAGCAGCATGGTCGCCACCGAGGTGCGCCCCTGCCGCGTCGCGATGAGATAGAGCGCCAGCGTCGAGATCAGCCCGCCGCAGAAGGCCCCGAAGGGCAGCACCGCGAAGGGCAGCTTCATCAGCGTCCCCGTCAGGAAACGGTCGCCGAGCACGATTGTCGCCGCCGCGGCCAGCCCCGCCCCGGCGGAGACTCCGACAAGGCCGGGATCGGCCAGCGGATTGCGGAACAGCCCCTGCATCAACGCCCCCGACACCGCCAGACCCGCCCCCACCAGCAGGCCGAGCAGCACGCGCGGGACGCGGATGTTCATGACCACCAGCACGTCGCGGCCCTCCAGCAGCGCGGCGTCGCCGGTAAACCTGGCCCAGAGGATCTCGGCGACACGCGCGGGCGGGATGGCGATGGCGCCCTGGCCGATCGCGACGAGCGCCAGCAGGAGGCAGCCCAGAGTCAGCGCCCCCCCGGCGAGCAGAGCCAGCCGCCGACGGCCCGAGATCAGCGTCGCGAGCCCGGCGGGCAGGCTCGCCGTCGTGCGCGCGGCGAGCGTCATGGGGCGCTGGCGGTCTTCAGCGGCGGAACCGCGGCGTCCGGATAGATCGCCGCCATCAGGTCGCGCGCGGCCATCGGCGTGCGCGGGCCGAAGCCCAGGAGATAGAGCCCGTCCATGGTGACGAGGCACTTCTGTCGTGCGGCGGGTGTCTCGGCGAAGGCCGGCATCGCGAAGAGCTCAGCGGGCGTCGTCGCATGGTTGACGTTGTGGCTCATCATCAGGATGACGTCCGGCGCGCCGGCCATGATCGCCTCGTCGGTCATCGTCTTGTAGCCCTCGATGCCATCCGCGACATTGACCGCGCCGGCATGGCGGATGATCGCGTCGGCAGAGCTGTTGCGGCCGCCGACCATGACGCGCCCGTTCTGCAGCGACAGCACGAAGAGCACGCGCCGCGGCTTGGCGATGGCGCCGCGCAGGCTGGCGAGTTCCGCAAAGCGCGCCTTCGTCTGGGCCGCCAGCCGCGCGGCCGGCTCGGCCGCGCCCAGCGCCCGGCCGATCGCCTCGATCTTGGCGCTGACGCCGGCCTCGCTCGTCTCGTCGGCGATGCGCACGAGGCCGACGCCCGATTCGTTCAGCAGGGAAACGGCGCCGGGCGGGCCGGCGCCGTCGACGAGCATCACCATCGACGGCTTCAGCGACAGCACGCCTTCCGCCGAGAGGGCGCGCACATAGCCGACATTGGCCTTATCGCGCAGCGCCTCGGGCGGGAACAGGCTGGTCGAGTCGACGCCGACGACGCGGTCCTGCAGGCCGAGCGCGTAGATCACCTCGGTGACAACGCCGCCGACCGAGACGATGCGCGGCTGCGCCTGCCCGTAGGCCGTCCCGACGAAGCCGCCCGGCAGCAATGGGCCGAGGGCCGCCAGGGCGGTGAGGCCGAGGGCCGCGGCGAGTTCGCGCCGGCGGGGCATCCGGCGCGGCCCTCGCGAAGGGATGTCGCGCATGCGCATGAGGAGGTCTCCAACCGGCAGCACGCCCCATCCTCCGCAAAAGCCGAAAACAGGCGCTGTTGCCAACAGCCATCGAATTGACCAAGTAATTGCCAGTTTTTAATTATTCAAAACTGAACTTAAACTCGGCGTTGTTGACGTTGATATTCAGGTTTACTAGAAGCGGTCAAGGGCGCGACGAGAGGCGCAACATCGTGCACAATGTCGCGCCACAGAGGCCTTTCGCTGCGCCGATGCAACGGCCCGGCAGTACCGGAACCCGAGAACAGGACCATCCCGATGTTCATCGCCATGAACCGCTTCAAGGTCGCCAAGGGCCAGGAGGCCGCGTTTGAAACCGTCTGGGCGACCCGCAAGACCCGCCTCGACGAGATGCAGGGCTTCATGGCCTTCCACCTGCTCAAGGGCCCGGAGCGCGACGACCACACGCTCTACTCCTCGCACACCACCTGGGCCTCGAAGGCGGACTTCACCGCCTGGACCAAGTCGGAGCAGTTCCGGGACTCCCACCGCAACGCCGGCGAGAAGCGCGAGCAGCCGCTCTTCCTGGGCCATCCGGAGTTCGAGGGCTTCGAGACCGTTCTCAGCGAGACCAACCCCCATCGCCCGCTCCAGGCGGCCGAGTGAAGGCGCTCTCATGTCGGACAGTCTGACGATCGAAACCGGATCTTCGGGCGAGGAGCCCCTCGCCCGGGCGCGGCGGATGCTCGCGGAGAAGCCCGATTCCATGGTCGAGTCGGTGGCCAGGGAAACCGGCCTGTCGACGCGGGCCGTGCTCGAGCTGACGCCCGCCGAGGGCCGAGTCCTGATCGCGCCCGAGCGCTTCGAGGCGCTGTGGCAGGAGCTCGCGAGTTGGGGAACGGTGATGTTCCTCGTCCACACGCCCGACATCGTGCTCGAATGCGAGGGCGCGCTGCCGGTCGGCTCCTTCGGCCATGGTTATTACAACATCCATGGCGACAGTCCGATCGGCGGGCACATCAAGGCGTCCAGCTGCGCCGCGATCTACATCGTCGACCGCCAGCTCACCAGCCGCCGCGTCTGCTCGGTGCAGTTCTTCAACGGCGACGGCGAGGTGATGTTCAAGGTCTTTGTCCGGCGGGACGCCCAGCGCGCCTTGCTGCCCGACCAGCTCGACCGCTTCGAGGCGCTGAAGACGAAATTCCTCTGACCGCCATCCGATGGCCCGATTTGTGGGGCCTGTGCCCGACTCCCGAGCACAGGCGCCCTTTTGGTTTGAGATGGCGAATTTTCACCGAGCGTTAACCAAGTCGGCGCAGCCTTTCGTCTCCAGGGCCGATCCTGCGTGACTGTCGACATCGAAGCCGGTTCGCCGGACCGCGACCAGGACATGCGGGATGACGGCCTGCCTGATGGTCCAGCCTTGGGGATGGACATGGTCGCTCACGTCGTCCTCGAACGGGCCAGCTTCCCGAGCCGTCGCTCGGGGCTGTCGCTAGCCCATGGGCGGCGCCTCGTCGCCCGGCGCGTCCCCGCCATTCGGCAAAGCCTGGGCGCGGCGCTGCTGCTCGGGCTGCGCTTCGTCCAGGCGCGGCTGATCTCCGTCTGGGGACTGCTCGTTGCCGCCTATTTCTGCCCGCCATCGATCTTTGCCGCCTTCGCGGTCTTCGGCGCGGCCGCCTCCTTCGTCTCGATTCCGGCGCTGATGCGGCTCGAGGCGGTCTTCTTCCGCAGCAATGCGCGCTACGAACTCGCCCTCGCCTTCAGGCTCGCTTCGGCGAGCGGCGCCGTCTTCCTGGGGCTGGCGGCGATCGTCCTGTTCCTGATCGTCCAGCTGGGCTGGCTGCCGCCCGCCATCGGGCTGATCTTCTTCCTGTCGCTGGCGGCCCGCGTCGTGCTGCGCCTGCTCTGGGCCGAGGCGACGGCGGAGGGGGACTTCCGGGCGATCGGCAACAGCAATCTGGTCCAGGCCATCGTCCAGCCGCTGCTGATGCTGGTGCTGATCGGGCTGTTCGGCCCCAAGGCGCTGGCGCTGTTCCTCGCCGACGCGCTGGGACATGGCGCAGCGGCGCTCTACATCCTGGGCCGCCGCAGCGCGAGCATCTTGACCCTGGCGCATCCCCGCCTCTGGTCGCTGCGCGGGCTGGCCTCGGGGCTCACGCGCTGGAGCGACGCGCCGCGCATCCTCCTGCCCTCGGCCCTGCTCTCCTTCGGCTTCACCACGGCGCCTCTCCTGGCCCTGCCCTTTGCCGAGAATCCGCTGCTCGCCGCCCATGTGGCGCTGGCGATGCGCCTGCTCGACATGCCGACGCAGATGTTCGGCACCGTCTCCGGCCCGCTGGTGATGAACGGGCTGCGCACCCAGACGGGGCCGGGGCGCCGGTCCTGGATCCGCTGGGCCATGCTCGGCCTCACTGCGGCGGCCATCGGCGTCTTCCTGCCCATCGCCATCGGCGCGCACCAGTTCGACAGCCTCTTCGATGGCAGCAAATGGGCCGGCGTGGGCGAGGTGATCGCCGTGATGACGCTGTTCTATGCCGGCATCGCGCTGTTCAACCCGCTGCACGACATCGCCGCGGGTTCGCGGACCACGGCCTGGCAACTGGCGTCCCACGCGATCGCGCTGGTCGCGATCGTCGCGGCGATCCTCTGGTTCGGAAACCTCTCGCGCGAATTGCTCTGTGCGGTCGGCATGATTTCGGTCGCCCGCGCCCTCGCCCACGTCCTGCTCGTCTGGCTCGGCGGCGAGGAGCGGGAGACCATCCCGGACAGCGCGTCCGGCGCGCGTCCGGCGGCGGGGCGATCGGCTACTCGCGTCGGATCAGCCGATCCGCCAGCAGGGACGACAGCAGCCCGGGCTTGAAGCCGCTCTCCAGCCGCTCCGGGTCGTAGACCTCCCGGACCCAATCCAGGAAGGCGAGGCCCTTCGCCTCGCCCTCGACGCGATAGGCGTCGAAGAAGGCGTCGAGGATGCCGGTCTTGGCGAAGCGGAAATGGCCGTAGCGCAGCGACAGCTGCCGCGTCGCCTCGTCGAGCGGACGCCCTTCATGGATCAGGAGATAGAGCGCCGAGAAGAAGCCGGCCCGGTCCGCGCCCGACTTGCAGTGGACGAGCGCCGGTTCCTGCAGCGAGGCGAAGAACTCGCCCGCGCCGAGAATGGTCTCGCGATCCGGCGCGCCGCGCGAGCGCAGCACGAAATCGACCAGCGCGATGCCGTGGCGCTCGCAGGCTTCGCGCTGCAGCGGCCAGGAGCCGTGCTCGCGTCCGCCGCGCAGATTGACGATGGTCTTCACGCCCTGGCTCGCAAACCAGGCGATCTGCCCTGGCGCGGGCTGCGCCGCCCGCCACAGCATCGGCGTCACACGATGGGCGTTGAGATAGGCGAGGCGGAAGATGCCATGGTCGACCAGCAGCATGTTGGCCCAGGCGCGCAGGCGCTGGCCCCGGCTCTCGATCGGGCGGTCCCAGCGGGCAATCCGCGCCATGCGCCTGGCATAGCGCTCCTCATCCGGGCGCAGACGGCTCAGCATGGGCGCGCCCTGCGCGGCGAGCGGCGGCTCGAATGGCGTGTCATGTCGCGCCCGATAGCAGCGGAGGGCCCCTCGCGCAAATCGCCGCGGCGGTCGCTAGGGCCAAGGTCGGGCTTGGCGTTTGCCGCGCGAACCCTCATAAGACCCGCGTTTCCCATCCTGACAGGTTTCCACTCCATGCGCCTCGACGCCATCTCCATCGGCAAGAACCCTCCCGACGAAGTCAATGTGGTCATCGAGGTGGCCATCGGCGGCGAGCCGATCAAGTACGAGATGGACAAGGAGGCCGGCACGCTCTTCGTCGACCGCTTCCTCTACACCCCGATGCGTTATCCCGGGAATTACGGCTTCATTCCGCACACGCTGTCGGAGGATGGCGACCCTTGCGACGTGCTCGTCGCCAACACCCGTCCGCTGATTCCAGGCTCCTACATCGCGGTGCGCCCGATCGGCGTGATGATGATGGAGGACGAGGGCGGCGGCGACGAGAAGATCATCGCCGTGCCGGTCCCCAAGCTGACCAAGCGCTACGAGAACGTCCACAACTACACTGACCTACCGAAGATCACGCTCGACCAGATCCAGCACTTCTTCGAGCACTACAAGGATCTCGAGCCCGGCAAATGGGTCAAGCTGACCGGCTGGGGCGACGCCACCAAAGCCAAGCAGCTCATCGTCGAGGCGATGGAGCGCGCCAAGGCGGCGAAGGCCTGAGCGCTTGCTCCAGGCGCGACGAAGGGACTAACCTTCGATCGCCTCGCTCAGCGCGACCACCCGCTTCGCCATCTCGGCATGCAGCAGCTCGACCATGCGCCCGCCGATCTGGATCGCGCCCTTGCCCTGGTTTTCCGGCTGCGCGAAGGCGGCGATGATCGCCTGCGCCTGAGCGAGTTCGGCTTCATCGGGGGCGAAGACCGCATTGGCGGTGCCGACCTGCGCCGGATGGATCAGCGTCTTGCCGTCGAAGCCGAGATCGCGCCCCTGCTCGCATTCGGCCCGGAACCCGTCCTCGTTCTTGAGGTCGTTGTAGACGCCATCGAGGATGTCGAGCCCATGCGCCCGGGCGGCGAGGATCGCGCTGGTCAGCCAGGGCAACATCGGCGCCCGGCCGGGCACGAAGCGGGCCCGCGTCTCCTTGGCGAGGTCGTTGGTTCCCAGCACGAAGCAGGCGAGGCGGCTGCCGGGATCGCGTGACGCCCGCGCGATGGTCTCGGCTTGGAGGATGGCGAGCGGCGTCTCGATCATCGCCCAGACCCGAAGGCCCGGCTGGGCCTTCAGCCCGTCCAGCGTCGCGTCGATCTGCTGCAGCGTCTCCGGCGTCGAGACCTTCGGGATCAGGATCGCATCCGGATCGGCTGCGACGGCCGCCGCGAGATCCTCGCCGAACCAGGGCGTGTCGACACCGTTGGTGCGGATCACGAGCTCGCGCCGGCCATAGCCGCCGGCCTTGACCGCCGCGCAGACCTGGTCCCGGGCGGCCGCCTTCGCCTCGGGCGCGACCGCGTCCTCGAGGTCCAGGATCAGGGCGTCGGCGGCGATCTCGCGGGCCTTCTCCAGGGCGCGGGCGTTCGAGCCGGGCATGTAGAGCACGCTGCGGCGGGGGCGGATCGTCGGCATCGTTCTCTCCTGGCGCCCCGCGGGCGACCTCCGGACACGTCGTTGCAGCGCACACTAGACGCTGCGCGCTGACAACGGCAGTTCTGCGAAGGTCGAATGAGGGAGGTGGGACGATGGGCTGGATCGCGGGTGTCGACGGCTGCAAGGCCGGCTGGGTGGCGGCCTGCCTCGACCTCGCCGCCGGGACGGCGCCGACGCTGCGGGTCGTGTCCCGTTTCGGCGACCTCCTGGCGACGCCGCACGCCGTGATCGCGGTCGACATGCCGATCGGCCTGCCCGACCGGATCGAGGGCTCCGGTCGTGGCCCCGAGCAGCTGGTGCGCCCGTGGCTCGGCCAGCGTCAATCCTCTGTCTTCTCGATCCCGTCGCGGGCGGCCGTCGAATCCGGCGATTACGGCGAGGCCTGCCGGCAGGCGCTGGCCACCTCCCAGCCGCCGCGCAAGGTGTCGAAACAGGGCTTCCACCTGTTTCCGCGAATCCGCGAGATCGACGCGCTTCTGCGGGCCGAGACGGGCCTGCGCGAGCGCCTCCGCGAGGTCCACCCCGAACTCGCCTTCGCCACCATGTACGGCGGCCCCCTCGCCCATCCCAAGAAGATCAAGGGTCGCATCAACGAGGCCGGCATGGCCGAGCGGCGCGCCCTCCTGATCGCCCAGGGACTGCCGCGGGAGACCGTCCATGCCCGCCCGCCGAGAGGCGCGGGCGCCGACGACGCCCTCGATGCGCTCGCCGCCCTGGTCGTCGCCAGGCACATCGCCGCCGGGCGCGGACGCCCCTTCCCCGAGCCGCCGGGACGCGATAGCCACGGCATACCCGTCGCGATCTGGACCTATTGGCCCGATCGCCCGCCGCCACAGGATACCACCATGACCGAGAACCCCGTCCCGCGCCCGATGATCGAGGCGGCCGCGCAGCGCATCGCCGGCCATGCCCGCATCACCCCCGTGATGCGGCTGGGCACCGGGGCCTTCGGCTCGGAAGCCGACCTCTCGCTGAAGCTCGAATGCCTGCAGCATGCCGGCTCGTTCAAGACGCGCGGCGCCTTCAACAATCTGCTCTCGCTGGACCTGCCCGCTGCCGGCGTGGCTGCGGCCTCCGGCGGCAACCATGGCGCGGCGGTCGCCTTTGCGGCCCGTGCCCGCGGCGTGAAGGCGACGATCTTCGTCCCCGAGATCTCTCCTCCCCCGAAGATCGAGGCGATCCGCCGCTTCGGCGCCGAGGTCGTGATCGGCGGCGCGCAGTATGATGACGCGCAAGCCGCCTGCGACCGCTTCGTGGCCGAGACCGGCGCCCTCAAGATCCACCCTTTCGCGGCCAAGGAGACCATCGCCGGACAGGGGACGCTCGGCCGCGAATGGCAGGAGCAGGAGCCCGATCTCGACACCGTCCTCGTCGCCGTCGGCGGCGGCGGGCTGATCTCCGGCATCGCCGCCTGGTTTGCAGGCTCGAAGGTCAAGGTCGTCGGCGTCGAGCCGGCCGGTTCGCGCGCGCTCCAGGCCGCTCTCGAGGCGGGCGGGCCGGTGCAGGTCGATGTCGCCTCGATCGCCGCCGATTCGCTCGGCGCCCGCAATGTCGGCCCGCTCGTCCACGCCGTCTGCAAGGATGCGGTGGACCATGTCGTGCTCGTGCCCGACAGCGCCATCACCGAGGCACAGGCGACGCTCTGGCGCGATCTGCGGCTGGCGGTCGAGCCCGGCGGCGCGGCCGCGTTCGGTGCGCTGCTCTGCGGGGCCTACCGGCCGACACCGGGCGAGCGGCTCGGTATCCTCGTCTGCGGCGCAAATGTCGATCTCGGCAAACTCGCCGCTTTGGTGGGCTGAATCGGGACAGCGGCAGAGGGGTTGCGCAGGAGCACTGACCAAGGGTTAGACTGAGGTGATGACCAAACGCCCCGTCGACGACACGCTCAGGGTGATCAAGGCGATCCTCGCGCCGCTGGAGCAGCGCCGGATCGTCGAGATCGGCTGCGGACGCGGCGCTCTGCTCGCGGGGCTCGCCGAGGCGGGAGCCCGCGTTGCAGGCATCGATCCGGATGCCGAAGCCCTCGCCGAGGCGCGCCGCACGGCCCCGACCGCGATCCTGCGCCAGGCCCATGCGGAACGCCTGCCCTTCACCGACGGGGCCGTCAATGCCGCGCTCTTCGTCGAGAGCCTGCACCATATCCCCGTAGCCGGCATGGCGACCGCGCTGGCGGAGGCCGCGCGGATCGTCGAGCCGGGCAGCGACATCATCGTGGTCGAACCGCTGCCGGAAGGCACGTTCTTCAATTCGATGCGCCCGATCGAAGACAAGACGCAGATACGGGCCGAGGCGCAGGACGCCATCGCGGCCACGATCAAGGAAGGACGGCTGCTTCTGGTCGCGACGAGCGAATACGACCGCATCGAGGCCTACACCACCGTCGCAGACTTCATCGACCACATCGTCGCCCTCGACCCGTCGCGGCGCGACAAGGCCTTTGAAGAGCGGGAGCGGGTGATGAAGCGCTTCTTTACGCTGGCCGAATATGTGAAGGGCGGCTACCGGCTGCGCCAGCCGATGCGCCTGCACCATCTCAGACGTCCCGCCGCGGGCCCCTGATCGACCGGTGCATTTTTTGCACCGTCGCGGCAAGAACTCAGCACAAGACGGCAACGGTCGCTTCCGCCTAGCGTGACGTCACCTGGCGGCGCGCGCCATGCCGGTCGTGATCGACCGCGGCCGCATCGCCGCCCGGGCAGCCTGCGTCAACCCCCGAAGGAGTCGCCATGCGCCGCCAGTTTCTCAAAGCCTCGCTCGCAGCCGCCATCGGCGCGCTGGTCGGTCTTGCCTCGCCGGCCCTCGCGCAGGCGCCGACCAAGATCCGCTTCACGCTCGACTGGAAATATCAGGGCGTCCACTCCTGGTACTTCTACGCCAAGGAGAAGGGCTATTTCGCCGCCGAGGGGCTCGACGTCACGATCGACCAGGGCGACGGCTCGGCCGCGACCGTGACCCGCATCATGGGCGGCGCCTATGATGCGGGCTTCGGCGACATGAACGCGATCATCCAGCAGGCCGTGAACAAGCCAGGCGAACAGCCGGTGATGGTCTACATGATCTACAACAAGGCGCCCTTCGCGATCATCCACAAGGCGGATGGGCCGATCAAGACACTGAAGGACCTCGAAGGCCGCAAGCTGACCTCGCCGGCGGGCTCTGCGACGCACCGCCTGTTCCCGATCTTCGCCAAGCTCAACGGCATCGACGCCAGCAAGGTCGAGGTCGTCAACATCACACCCTCCGTCCAGGAGATGATGATGGTCCAGGGCCAGGTCGATGGCGGCTTCGTCTTCACCGTGACCTCATACATGAACCTGATCGGGATGAAGCTGAACCCCGACAAGGACTACAAGTTCATCATGTATTCCGACCACGGCATCGAATCCTATTCGAACGGCGTGATGGTCTCGCAGAAGCTGGTCAAGGAGAACCCCAAGGCCGTCGCCGGCCTGGTTCGGGCGATCAACAAGGCGATGCTCGAACTCGCCGTCAACCCGGCCGAGGGCGGCAAGGTGATGAACCGCGTCGAGCCGACGGTGAACGCCGAGATCGAGGCCAAGCGCATCGAGTTCACCTACAAAGCGCATATGCTGACCCCCGAAACCGAGAAGCTCGGCGCGGGCGACGTCTCCGATGAGCGCATGACCAAGGCGATCGCCCAGATCCGCGAGGCCTTCGATCTCAAGAGCACGCCGAAGGTCGAGGAGGTCTTCAACCGCTCGTTCCTGCCACCGCAGGCCGCGCGCAAGATGCCGGCGCCCAAGAGCTGAGCGGTCGCACGCTGAGCGACGTTCCTGGCCGGGCGTGACCAGAGCGCCCGGCCTCCCTGCCCCCTGCCGGCCTGCGAACGGACAAGCCCGCCATGATCGCGCTGAGCGAGGCCGATATCCGCGCCCTCCTCGATCCCCGCGAGGCGATCAGGCTGGCCAGCGAGGCCTTCCGGCTCACCGCGGCAGGCCACGGCGAGGCGCTGCGCGGCGACCTGCGGGGGGATGATCCCAAGCGCGGCTGCCTGCTGCTGACCGGCAGCACCGGGCCGGGGACGCTGACGATCAAGAGCAATGTCCATGCCTATCCCGACGGTCCCGATGCCCCACGCCGCTGGGCGAGCCTGCTCACCCTGTGGGACTGGAACCTTGCAGAGCCGCGGGCCCTGATCTCGGCCGCTCTCTTCAACGAGCACCGCACCGCGGCGGGTTTCGCCGCCGGCATCGACCGGCTCGCCGCACCCGCCGCCGCCACCGCGACCCTCTTCGGCGCCGGCCGCAGCGCCCCGCTCGCGGCGCTCTATCTCAAGATCGCGCGGCCCTCGCTGACACGCCTGCATCTGGTCGGCCGTTCGCCGCAGCGCCTGGCGGCCCTCGCCGCGACCCTGGCCGGCGAGCCCGATTTGGCCGATCTCGAGCTGATCACCGCCGCAACGCCGGCCGAAGCCGTCGCCGCAAGCGAGATCGTCGTCACCGTCACGACCTCGGAAGAGCCTGTCTTCCCCGGCAAGGCCGTCCGCCCCGGTGCCTGCATCGTGCTCGGCGGCGCCAATCGGCCCGCTGCGCGCGAAGCTGACGACGATTTGATCCGCCGGGCCGACATCTATCTCGATGCCCGCGCGGATGCCTTCGCCAAGGCCGGCGATCTTGTCCGGGCGCATGCCTCGGGCGCGCTCGACCCCGCCCGCATCCGCGGCGAGATCGGCGCGCTGCCGGAGCGCGCGCTGCCGTTCAGCCCCGGCGCCGACGTGACGGTCTTCAAGTCGATGGGCCTGCCGCTGCAGGACGTGTTGCTGGCAGACGCCCTGGTGACGAAGGCGCTGGCCCGCGGGCTGGGCACGCCGGTCGACCTGCAGGGGGCGCCATGACGGACACGACGCTC
This sequence comes from Allobosea thiooxidans, assembly GCA_943372485.1. Lineage (GTDB taxonomy): Bacteria > Pseudomonadota > Alphaproteobacteria > Rhizobiales > Beijerinckiaceae > Allobosea > Allobosea thiooxidans_A. The sequence continues at coordinate 55,457 of CALRYW010000009.1, read as the reverse complement.
CTGATCCGCGATGTGCGCATCCTGGCCGGCGCCGCCGCGCAGGACACGCCGCTGGGCGATATCCTGATCCGCGGCAACAACATCGTCGCCGTTGGCGAAGTGCCGCCGCAACCACCGGGCAGTGTCGACCGCGAGATCAATGGAAGCGGGCTCCTCGCGGCGCCGGGCCTGATCAACGCCCACATGCATTCGCAGTCGGGCACCATGGCGGGCTTCGCCGACGGGCTCAGCCACCCCGCCTTCATGTGGCTGACCCAGGCCCACACCTCGCGCCGCACGCCCGACGAGATCCGCCTCGCCGTGCTGCTCTGTGCCGCCCAGATGCTGACGACCGGCACGACCGCGCTGATCGACCATTTCCCCGGACAGCGCTTCAGCACGGCGGATATGGACGCCGTGCTCGCCGCCTGGGAGGAAACCGGCCTGCGCACGACGCTGGCCATGCGCTTCTTCGACGGGGTCTTCTCCGACATCATCCCCGCCGGCATCGAAATGCCGGCCTCGGTCGCAGCACTCGTCAGCGGCTCCGGGTTGCTGGCGCCGCATCCGCTCGCCGAGCTGCGCGAGCAGATGCCCGACCTGGTCTCACGCTGGCACGGCCGCGCCGGGCGCATCGGGCTCTGCCCCGCCCCCTCCAACCCGGACCGCTGCAGCGACGAGGCGCTGGTCTTCTGCGTCGAGCTGGCGCAGCGCCACGACCTGCCCATCCACACCCATCTGCTGGAGACGAAAGCCCAGGCGCGGATCGCGCGGGAGCGCTATGGCGAGAGCACGCTCGCCCATCTCGAGCGCCTCGGCATCCTCTCCGACCGCTGGTCCTGCGCCCATGCGATCTGGCTCGACGAGGCCGACATCGCCCTGATGGCGCAGCGCCAGGCCATCGCCGTCCACAATCCCGAGAGCAATGCCCGCATCGGCACGGGGCGGATGCGGACACCGGAGATGCTGGCGGCGGGCGTGCCGATTGCGCTCGGCACCGACGGCTCCGGCGCCAACGACAACCTCGTCATGCAGGAGGCGATGCGCGCCGCCGCGCTGCTGCACCGCTCTGACCTGCCCGACCGGCGCCAATGGGTCAGCGCCCGCGACGCATTGCGCATGGCGACGGTGGACGGCGCCCGCGCGCTGCGACTCGCCGGGAGGCTGGGCACGATTGCCCCCGGGCAACTCGCCGACATCGTGCTCTACCGGCTCGATGCGCCCTGGTGGCGCCCGCTCAACGACGCCGCCTCGCAGCTCGTCTTCGCCGAAACCGGGGCAGCCGTGACGACCGCGATCGTCGACGGGCGCATCGTCCTCGATGACGGCAGGATCACGACCTTCGACGCACCGGCCGTCCTCGGCGAGATCGAGGCGATGGAGGCGAGCCTGCGGGCCCGCAACGCCGATCTCTTCGCGGCGGCCGACGCGATCGCCAAAGCCGTCCCATGAGCAAGGCCGACCCATGAGCGCGACCGTCGACCTCGTCATCCGCGATGCGCTGCTCGTCACCCCCGAGGCCAGCCGCCACGGCGCCGTCGCTGTGGAGGGTGGCCGCATCGTCGCGATCGGTCATGGCGACGCCATGCCCTCCGCGCGCCGGACGATCGAGGCCGGCGGGCGCCCGCTCATCCCCGGCGCGCTCGACGTCCACACCCATGTCCGCGAGCCCGGCTTCTCGCACAAGGAGACCTGGGCGACGGCCACAGCTGCGGCGGCCGTCGGCGGCGTCACCACGATCTTCGACATGCCCAACACCAGCCCACCAACGGCGAATGCCTCCGCCGTAAGGGACAAGATCGCCATCGCGACCGCGCAGGCCCATGTCGATTTCGGCGTCTATGGCTATGTCGGCGAAGCCAATCTCGCCGATCTGCAGCCGATGGCGCAGGCCGGCGCAAGCGCCTTCAAGCTCTTCCTCGGCAGCGACAACCCGCTTGTTCCCTGCCCGAATGACGGCGCCGTGCTCGATGCGCTGGCCCTGATCCGCGAGACTGGGCTGCGCTGCACCGTCCATGCGGAGAACACGCCGATCCTGGCCTGGCGCGGGGCGCAGATGAAGGCCGCCGGCCGCGACGACCTCGCCGCCCATCTCGCCCAGCATGCCGACATCGCCACCGTCGAGGCCGTGCAGCGCATCGCGCTGTTTTCGGAATGGACGGGCTGCAAGATCCATATCGCCCATGAGAACTGCCGCCACGCCTTGCCGGTGATCGCCGCGGCCAAGCGGCGCGGCGTCGCCATCACCGCCGAGACCTGCCCGCATTACCTGCTGCTGAGTATGGACGATGCGGCGCAGGCCGGCGGCAATGCGCTGCGCGTCAAGCCGCCGGTCCGCGAGGCCGGCCACGCTGCCGCCCTCTGGGCCGCCCTGCTCGACGGCACGATCGACATGATCTCGACCGACCATGCGCCGCACCCGGCTGATGAAAAGCACCGGGCCTCGATCTGGGAGACCTCGCCGGGTTTCCCGGGCGTCGAGACCTCGATGCGCCTGATGCTGACGGAGGTCGCCGCCGGCAGGCTGACGCTGCAGCATTATGTCCGCCTCGCCTGCGAGGCCCCGGCGCGCGCCTTCGGGCTCTGGCCCCGCAAGGGCGCCCTGCTGGTGGGCGCCGATGCCGATCTCGTCCTGCTCGATCTGGAGCAGCGCGAGACGGTCCGCGGCGCGACCTTCCAGTCCATGGGCAAGGTCACGCCCTTCGAGGGCCGCGAAACCATCGGCCGCGCCGCAATGACCTTCCTGCGCGGAACCTGCGTGGCACAGGACGGGCAGGTCGTCGCCCCTCCCGGCACGGGCCGTGCCCTGCGCACGGCCTGAGCTCCGGAACCGCGCAGCCGCAGCCGTCGAGCGGCGTGCCGCAAAAAATCCCGGCGATGCGGCAGCTTTGGCGCCCGATCATCGACGAGATGGGACGTGTCAGTTTAACCCGAACGACACCAGCGATGCCGCATGATGCCCACAATGATGGGAGCGTTCGAATGAGTGGCCATGATGCGCTGGTCGTCCGCGGTCTGGTGAAGCGCTTCGGCGGCTTCACAGCTGTCAACGGCCTTGATCTCAGGATACGGCGCGGCGAGCTCTACGCCTTGCTGGGTCCGAACGGGGCGGGCAAAACCACCTCGCTCAGGATTGTCGCGGGGCTGCTCTCTCCGGATGCGGGCGAGATCAGCATTTGCGGGATCAACCGCCTGCGCGACCCGGTTGCGGCCAAACGCGTGGTGGCGTGGCTCCCCGATGAACCAATGGTCTATGACAAGCTCACGCCGGTCGAGTATCTCGATTTTGTCGCCGGCCTTTGGCAGGTCGAGCCACCGGCCGCAAAGCGGCGCCGCGACGCCCTGCTCGAGACCCTCGACCTGACCCGCGTGGCCGATCAGCGCTGCGAGGGCTTTTCCAAGGGCATGCGCCAGAAGGTGGCTCTGGCAGGCGCTCTGATTCACGAACCCGAGCTGCTGATCCTCGACGAGCCGCTGACAGGCCTCGATGCATCGATGGCGCGCCATGTGAAGGACCTGCTCCAGGACCGTGTCGCGACCGGCGTGACCGTGATCCTCACCACGCATATTCTCGAAGTCGCTGAACGGCTGAGTGACCGCATCGGCATCATTCGCAATGGCAGTCTGGTCTGCGAGGGCACGATGGCCGAGCTGCGCGATGGCGGCGCCTCCCAGGACTCGACCCTTGAAGATGTTTTCCTGGATGTCGTCGCGCGCGGAGAGGCAGCCTGAGATGACGGCCCTTTTGTCCGGTGCAACCCGCGCCGTGCTGGCGCTCGAAGCCCGTCTGGCCGTCCGCGGCATTGCCGACATGGCAGGCCCGAAAACGGCCATGCGTCCCTGGCGCATCGCGGGCGTGCTGGCTGTCATCTCCACGATCATTTTCGGCGTGTCGCAGCTTCTGCTGATGACGGCCGGCGCACTGGACCCGACCGATCCGCGCCTTCAGGTCACCTTGACGATCAATCTGGCCTTCCTGTTCGTCCTGATGATCTCGGCCGCGCTCGATTCCGCTGCCTATGCGCTCTACGCACGCGGCGACTACGACCTGATGTTCTCCGCGCCCCTGCCTCCGCAGACGGTGCTGCTGGTCAGGGCTCTCAACGTCTTTGGTTTCACGCTCGCCAAAACCGGTCTCTATGGCGCGCCGATCCTGATCCTGCTGGCGCTGCAGCGCGGACCTCATTGGCTGGCCGGCCTGCCCCTGATCCTGGCCCTCGCGCTCGGGGCGACGGCCATCGCGATCGGACTGGCCATGGGCCTGGTTCGCCTGATCGGCATCCGCAGCACGCGCGTCGCGGCGCAGGTAGCGGCGGCACTGGCCGGTCTACTGGTGCTCGTGATGGTGCAGTGGGACGCGATCTTCGGGCCGGGCCCCAAGGACGCCCTCGTCGCGGACTATGTCGCCAATCCTCAGTCTCCCGTCTGGCAACTGGCGATGCTGCCGGCCCGCGCCGTGACGGGCGATCTCGTGGCCCTCCTGGCCGTGGCGGCCTGCGCTGCGCTGATGGCCGCGCTGATGTTCATCGGCCTTGCCGAGAGCTTTGTGCGCAATGCGGTCCTCGCGGCAGGATCGGCAGCTGCAGCCCCACCCCGCGCCAGGCGCAGTCGCGCATCCTTCGGATCGTCACCCGTGGCGGTGCTGATGCTCAAGGAACGGCGCATCATCCTGCGTGATCCGTGGCTGCTGTCGCAGATCCTGATGCAGTGCATCTTTCTGATCCCGATCGCCGTCGTGACCGTCTATCGGGTCGCGAGCGGGGCTGACGAGGCCTCGGCGCTCGTGCCGGTCCTGATCGTTCTGTGTGGCCAGATCGCCGGGGGCCTGACCTGGATCGCGATGTCGGCAGACGACGCCGCCGACCTGGCCTTGACCGCACCGCTCGACCCACGCTTGCGACAGCGCGCCCGTTTTGGTGCCATAGCCTGGCTTGCCGTCATCTTCGCCGCGCCACCCTTGATGCTCCTGCTGGTGTTCGATGGCTGGGCCGGTCTGGTCAGTCTGCTCGGTGTCGCATGCGCCATCGCCTGCGGCATCTGCGTCAACCTCTGGCACCAGCCAAGACTGGCGAGGACCGGTATGATCAGGCGGCGCATGAAGAGCCCCATCGCCGTGACGCTCATGGAGCTTCTGGCCTTGATGATGGTCGCGGTCGGACTCTGGCCCTTGCTGGCGGGCAACTACCTAGCCGCAATGCTGGGCGCGCTCCTCGCCGCAGCCACCATGGGCGTGCTCTATGCGGCGCGCCCACGCGCGGCAGCCTGAGCGGGGACTGTCCAGATGTCCGATGAAGGCGGGCCTGAGCGGTGACGTCAGCCCGACGCATGCCGAGCGCCAAACACTGTCGCTCGACAGTCATTCGATGGGATTGTGCCCTTCACGGGGGGACCTGTACTTGGCCACCGGAAAATGGCGCTCCCATGGGGAATCGAACCCCAGTTTTCGCCGTGAGAGGGCGACGTCCTGACCGCTAGACGATGGGAGCAGCGCGGCAAGGGCTGCTGTGTAATCGCACCGCCGCCGGCCTGCAACTGTTTTTGCACAGCGATGCTGAAAATTGCGAAGGGGGCGCCGACATGCGCCCCCTCCCCGTCGACGGATCGCCGCGGACGAACCGTGTCAGGCCGCGGCGTCCTGCAGCGCCGGGTAGTCGGTGTAGCCCTTGCCGTCGCCGCCATAGAACAGCGAGGGCTCGGGCGTGTTCAGGGCTGAGTCGCGCCGCAACCGCTCGACGAGGTCGGGATTGGCGATGAAGAGCCGGCCGAAGGCGACCGCATCGACGCGCCCGCTCGCGACCGCCTCGATCGCAGAGGCGCGGTCGAAGCCGTTATTGGCGATATAGGCGCCGCGGAAGGCCTTGCGCAGCGCGTCATAGTCGAAGGGCAGGAAGTCGCGCGGCCCGCCCGTCGCACCCTCGATGACATGGATGAAGGCGAGTTCGGCCTCGTCGAGCCGGGCGACGAGATGCGCAAACAGCGGCTGCGGGTTGCTGTCGCGCGCATCGTTGGCGGGGGTCACCGGCGACAGGCGGATGCCGACGCGCCCCTTGCCGAACACCTTCACCACCGCCTCGACGACTTCGAGCGTCAGCCGCACGCGATTCTCGATCGAGCCGCCATAGGCGTCGCTGCGGGTGTTCGTGCCGTCGCGCAGAAACTGGTCGAGCAGATAGCCATTGGCAGCATGGATCTCGATGCCGTCGAAGCCGGCGGCCTTGGCGTTCTCCGCCGCCTTCGCATAGTCGGCGACGATCCCCGGCAGTTCCTCCAGCCTCAACGCGCGCGGCGCCGAGACGTCGACGAAGCCGGTCTCGACATAGGTCTTGCCCTTGGCGGGGATGGCGGAGGGGGCGACCGGCGCCTGCCCACCGGGCTGCAGCGAGACATGGCTGATGCGGCCGACATGCCAGAGCTGGGCGATGATCTTGCCGCCCTCGGCATGGACGGCGTCGGTCACGGCCTTCCAGCCGGCGACCTGCTCGGCGGTGTACATGCCGGGCGTCCAGACATAGCCCTGACCCTGCTGCGAGATCTGCGTGGCCTCGGAGATGATCAGGCCCGCGCCGGCGCGCTGGCGATAATACTCGACATTGAGCGCGTTGGGCGCATCATTGCCATGGGTCGCGCGGTTGCGCGTCAGCGGCGCCATGACGACGCGGTTGGCGAGATCGATGTCGCCGAGGCGCAGCGGCGAGAACAGCTTGGGGCTGGACGAATCGGATCGGGTCATGGGGGTGGTCCTCGGAGGGGCCGCGGCGCGGCCGACAAAAGGGGAGGCCGTCCGGGGCGGCGCAGGCGATGCGGCGGCCCCGACGGTCGGGCGCCCTCAAGATAGGTGCTGCCATGCAGCATGACAGGGCCGGGACATCAGGCTTTCGTGAACGACACGATCCTGCCGCCCCGGCCGCAGCCCTCGACGACGATCCTCTCCCCGGCGCTTCCGAGGCGAAACAAACCATCTCCCGCCGGGTGCTGCGGCACGCCGTCCGGCCCGCCTCAGGCTGGCTCGGAGCCAGTCTGCGGGCCGCCCTGGACATCGTCTACCCGCCCTCCTGCATCGCCTGCCAGGCCGCCACGGGCGAGGCGCAGGCGCTCTGCCCGACCTGCTGGGGCGAGATGCGCTTCATCGAGCGGCCCTATTGCGAGCGGCTGGGCACGCCCTTCGCCGTCGATCTCGGCGACGGCCTGGTCTCGCCGGCCGCCATCGCCGATCCGCCGGTGTTCGGGCGCGCCCGTGCCGTCTGCCGCTTCGACGGCACGGCCCGCGAACTGGTCCACCGGCTGAAATATGGCGACCGCACCGACCTCGCTCTGACGATGGGACGGATGATGATCCAGGCCGGCCGCGAATTGCTGCCTGACACCGATGTGATCGTCCCCGTGCCGCTGCACCGATTCCGGCTCTGGACCCGACGCTTCAACCAGGCGGCGGCGCTGGCGCAGGTGGTGTCGCGCGGATCGGCTGTGCCGCTCGCGCCGCTGGCTCTGACGCGGGTCAAGCGGACGCGCCAGCAGGTCGGGCTGACGCGGCCGCAGCGGGCCGACAATCTCCAGGGTGCGTTCAAAGTCCTGCCGGCGGCGCGACCACAGATCGAGGGCCGCCGCGTGCTGCTGGTGGACGACGTCCTGACCACGGGCGCGACCGGCAACGCGGCGGCGCGGGCGCTGCTGCGCGGCGGGGCGCGCACGGTCGACATTCTGACCTTCGCGCGCGTCGTCTCGGACGGCACCTGACCCACCGTTTCGCCCGGTGACGAAACCATGACGAACCCCTACATTGGGTTCAGCCTCAACCCGATGGACCCCGCGCGATGCCTCCCGTCACCATCTACACCACCTCCTGGTGCCCCTATTGCAAGGCCGCCAAATCGCTGCTGACGAAGAAAGGGGTCGCCTTCGACGAGATCGACGTCGATGGCAAGCCGGCGTTGCGCCAGGCGATGACCGCCCGGGCCGGCGGACGCACCTCGGTTCCCCAGATCTTCATCGGCGAGACGCATGTCGGCGGCTCCGACGACATCCATGGGCTCGACGCGCGCGGCGAACTCGACAAGCTGCTGACCGCGTGAGCGCCACTCCTCCCATGACGTCCGGTTCCGGCGGCCTGCCAGGCCCGCCGCCTGCCCTCACGCCATGATCAAATACGCCCTCATCTGCGAGCAGGCCCACGACTTCGAGAGCTGGTTTGCGACCTCGGCCAGCTTCGAGGAACAGGCCAGGCGCGGCTTCGTCTCCTGCCCGGTCTGCAACAGCATCAAGGTCGAGCGCGCCATCATGGCGCCCCATGTCGCCCGCACCGACCGCGGCAAGACGATGATCGAGGCACCGGCCCCGTCGGCCGGCCCGGCGGTCGCGGCGGCCGCTCCCGAGATCGCGCCGGTCGCGCTGATGGGCGAGAAGGAGATCGCGCTCCGGCAGATGCTGGCCGAACTGCACCGGCAGGTGGCGGAGAATGCCGAGCATGTCGGGCCGCGCTTTGCGGAAGAGGCCCTGAGGATCCATCACGGCGAGAGCGACAGCCGCGCCATCTATGGCGAGGCCAGCCTGGAAGATGCCCGCATGCTGCATGAGGAAGGCGTCGAGTTCATGCCGCTGCCGCGCCTGCCCGATGCCGGGCATTGATACGCCGATGATCAGCCTGCGCAACGACGCGCTCGCCGTCGAGATCGCCCCGCTCGGGGCGGAGCTGCAGTCCGTCAGGGACACGCAGGGCCGCCACTGGCTCTGGAGCGGCGATCCGGCGATCTGGGCCGGGCGCTCGCCGCTGCTCTTTCCGGTGATCGGCAAACATCCGGGCGGTCAGGTGCTGATTGACGGCGCACGCTACCCGATCCGGAGCCATGGCGTCGCCCGGACCGCGGTGTTCCGGATGTTCTCGCAGGACGAGACCTCCTGCACGCTGCGGCTGACCGACGACGACGAGACGCGCGCGGCCTATCCCTTCGCCTTCATCCTCGACATGAGCTACCGGCTCGAGGGGGCCTCGCTCGCCATGACGGCGCGGGTCGCCAATCCCGGCGCCGCGCCGATGCCCTTCTGCTTCGGCTATCACCCGGCCTTCCCCTGGCCGCTGCCGGATAGCGCCGGGCTGCCTCACCACATCCATCTGGCCAATGGCGCCAGCCCCGGCCATCAGCGGCTCGACGCGGAGGGCCTGCGCGCGCCCGACCTCCACCCCTCCGCCTTCATCGACGGCGTGCTCACCCTCGATCATCAGCTCTTCGCCGACGATGCGCTGATCATTCCGGGGGGCGCGGGCAGCCGGGCCTGGTATGGTGCGGATGGCCGCCCCGGCATCGCACTCGCCTTCGTCGACCTGCCACAGCTCGGCATCTGGACCAAGCCCAATGGCCCCTTCATCTGCATCGAGCCCTGGCACGGCCTGACCTCGCCGGCCGACCCCGACGAGCCGCTCGACCGGCGCGCGGGCGCGATCGTGCTCACCCCGGGCCAGGAGCGCAGCTTCACGCTGACCGCGACCTTCGGCGTGCAGCGGTCCGCCTGAGGCGCCTTTCGCGCTCATCCGAAGGTCGCAAGCGACTTCCCCGCCCCTCTGGCGTTATTCTCGCCGCAGTGCAACATTGAGATTGCTCTGAAAAGAGGGTGGAACGGCATGAACGCGATCGACCCCGCCGGCCCGTCGGCGAAGCGCGACAAGCCTTGGATCTTCCGCACCTATGCGGGCCATTCCGACGCCTCGGAATCCAACAAGCTCTACCGCAACAACCTCGCCAAGGGGCAGACCGGCCTCTCGGTCGCCTTCGACCTGCCCACCCAGACCGGCTACGACCCCGACCATGTGCTGGCGCGCGGCGAGGTCGGCAAGGTCGGCGTGCCCATCGCCCATCTCGGCGACATGCGGGCGCTGTTCGACCAGATTCCGCTGGCGCAGATGAACACCTCGATGACGATCAACGCGACGGCGGCCTGGCTGCTCTCGCTCTACATCGCGGTGGCCGACGAGCAGGGCGCCGACCGCAAGGCGCTGCAGGGCACGACGCAGAACGACGTCGTCAAGGAATACCTCTCGCGCGGCACCTATGTCTTTCCGCCGCGCCCCTCGATGCGGCTGACCACCGACATCGTCGTGTTCACGGCCCGCGAGATGCCGAAATGGAACCCGACCAATGTCTGCTCCTACCATCTGCAGGAAGCCGGCGCCTCGCCGGTGCAGGAGCTCTCCTTCGCGCTGGCGACCGCGATCGCGCTGCTGGATTCGATCCGGGCCCGGCCCGAGGTCTCGGCGGCGGAGTTCCCTGAGCTCGTCGGCCGCATCTCCTTCTTCGTCAATGCCGGGATGCGCTTCGTCACCGAGCTCTGCAAGATGCGGGCATTCGTCGAACTCTGGGACGAGATCACCCTCGGCCGCTATGGCGTCGCCGATGAGGCCATGCGCCGTTTTCGCTATGGCGTGCAGGTGAATTCGCTGGGGCTGACCGAGCCACAGCCCGAAAACAACGTCTACCGCATCCTCATCGAGATGCTGGCGGTGACGCTCTCGAAGAAGGCTCGCGCGCGTGCCGTGCAGTTGCCGGCCTGGAACGAGGCACTCGGCCTGCCGCGCCCCTTCGACCAGCAATGGTCGCTGCGCATGCAGCAGGTGCTGGCCTATGAGACCGACCTGCTCGAATTCGGCGACATCTTCGACGGCTCGACCGTGATCGACGCCAAGGTCGCCGACCTCAAGGCGGCGGCGCTGGCCGAACTGGCGACGATCGACGCCATGGGCGGGGCGCTCGCCGCCATCGAAACCGGCTACATGAAACAGGCCCTGGTCGAGAACGGCGCCCGCCGCATCGAGGCGATCGAGCGCGGCGAGCAGATCGTCATCGGCGTCAACAAGTTCACCAGCAGCGAGCCCTCCCCGCTTTCGGCCGGCGAGGGCAGCGTCGTGACGGTGCCCGATTCCGTCGAGCTGGAGGCGATCGGCCGGCTCAAGGCCTGGCGCTCGTCCCGGGAGGCCACGGCTGCAAAAGCGGCACTGGCAGAACTATCGGCTGCGGCGAAGGAGGAGCGCAACGTCATGCCGGCCTCGATCGCCTGCGCCAAGGCCGGCGTCACCACCGGCGAATGGGCCCAGGCCCTGCGCGAGATTTTCGGCGAGTACCGGGCCCCCACCGGCGTCGACACGACGAAGCTGGGAAGCAACGAGGGACTCGCCACGGTCAAGGCCGCCGTCGCCCGCGCCACCGAGAAGCTCGGCCGCACGCCGCGCTTCCTCGTCGGCAAGCCCGGCCTCGACGGCCACTCCAATGGCGCCGAGCAGATCGCGGTGCGCGCCCGCGACGCGGGCATGGCGGTGAGCTATGGCGGCATCCGCCAGACGCCCGAGGAAATCGTGGCACAGGCGCAGGAGACACAGGCCGACATCATCGGGCTCTCGATCCTCTCGGGCTCGCATCTGCCGCTGGTGCGCGACGTCACCGCCCGGCTGCGCGTCGCCGGCATGAACGTGCCGGTCGTGGTCGGCGGCATCATCCCGCCCGAGGACGAGAACGCGCTGCGCAACATGGGCGTCGCCGCCGTCTACACCCCGAAGAACTTCGAGCTCGACGGCATCATCGCCGATGTCGCGGGGCTCGCGGCCAGGGACCGGCCCTGACCGTGGCGCGCCCCTCAGTCACCTCCGCCGCCACCATCCCCGCCGCCGTCGCTATCGCCCGAGAACCAGCCGCCGCCATCGTCGCTCGTCGAGGCCTCCCCCGAACGCGCGGCGCGGCGGACCATGGCAATGACGACAATCAGCGGAATGGCCATGATGGCCAGGAAAGCGGCGGCATCCTGCATTGATCGGCCTCGTTCCGCCGGGCAGCCCGGCCTCTCCTCACCTCGCAGCCTGCCATGCGCCCGCACGGATGGCGAGGCAGCCTCGCGCTCGCTGACGGTGACAACACCGCGCTTCCTGCCTATTTTGGCGCCTTCCCCCGGACCACGGCCTTGATCCTTCCCGACCTTCGCGACCACCAGGCGCTGCGCCGCGCCTTCCGCTGGCAGATCCCGTGCCGTTACAACATCGCGACCGAGGTCTGCGACCGATGGGCGGCGCTGGACGCCAATCGCCCGGCCATCATCGAGGTTTCGCGAGACTGGCGGGTCACGCCGGTCAGTTTCGGCGCCTTGCGCGAGGCGTCCAACCGGCTGGCGGACGGGCTGCGCCGGCGCGGCGTGCAGGCCGGTGACCGTGTCGCGATCCTGCTGCCGCAGGGCCGCTGCGTCCTGACCGCGCAGCTGGCTGCCTACAAAATAGGCGCGATTGCCGTGCCTCTGGCGGCCCTGTTCGGGGTGGATGCCCTGGCCTACCGGCTGCTGGATTCCGGCGCGAAAGTCCTCGTCACCGACGCGCCGGGGCTGGCCAAGCGTCGCCAGATCGCGCAGCCGCTGCCGGAGCTTTCGCTGACCATCTCGACGGACGGTGCCGATGGCGATGCGCTCGACTGGAGCGCCCTGCTCGCAGCTGCCCAGCCCGAAAGCACGGTCGCGGCGACCGGCCCGGACGATGCAGCCCTGATGATCTACACCTCCGGCACCACCGGGAATCCCAAGGGCGCGCTGCATGGCCACCGCGTCCTCGCCGGCCATCTGCCGGGCGTGCAGATGCCGCATGAATTCCTGCCGCAGCCCGGCGACCTCGCCTGGACACCCGCCGACTGGGCCTGGGCCGGCGGCCTGCTCAACATGCTGCTGCCGGCGCTGCATTTCGGTGTCGCGGTCGTGGCCCGGCCGGTGACGCGCTTCGAGCCGGAGGAGGCCTTCCGGCTGATGGCCGATGTGCGCATCCGCAACGCCTTCGTGCCGCCGACAGCGCTGCGGATGCTGCGCAGCGTCGAACGCCCGCGCGAGCGTTTCGCGCTGCGGCTGCGCACGGTTGCCGCCGCGGGCGAGGCGCTCGGCGCGGAGACGCTGGCCTGGGGCCATGAAGCGCTGGGGCTGACCATCAACGAGGCCTATGGGCAGACCGAGTGCAACCTCGTGCTGGCCTCCTGCGCCGCCATCGGCGTCAGCCGTCCGGGCTTTATCGGCAAGGCGGTGCCGGGCCATGAGGTTGCGGTCATCCGGCCCGATGGGTCGGTCTGCGCGCCCGACGAGCAGGGCGAGATCGCGGTGCGCCGGCCCGACCCGGTGATGTTCCTGGGCTACTGGGGCAACGAGGCGGCGACGCAGGCCAAATTCGTCGGCGACTGGATGAAGACCGGCGATCAGGCGGTGCAGGACGAAGACGGCTATGTCCGCTTCGTCGGTCGCGACGACGACGTCATCACCTCGTCGGGTTATCGCATCGGCCCGGGCGAGATCGAGGATTGCCTGCTGCGGCATGATGCGGTGGCTCTGGCTGCCGTCATCGGCAAGCCGGACCCGCTGCGCACCGAGATCGTCAAGGCCTTCGTCGTCCTGAAGGCGGGCTTGCGCGGCACGCCCGAACTCGCAGCCGAGCTGCAGGACTTCGTCCGCCGCAGGCTGTCGGCCCATGAATATCCGCGCGAGATCGCCTTCCGCGACGAATTGCCGATGACCACCACCGGCAAGATCGTCAGGCGGCTCCTGCGCGCGGAGGCTTGACCCCGGACCGCCTCATCAGCGGAAGCCGCGTCAGCGAGCGCCTGATCGCGTCCCGCGCGCGGCCGGCGAGGTCGCGCGGCGCGGCCGCGCTGGAGGCCGAGAGGGCGACGTCGCCGAGCGAGGGGAGGCCATCCTCATCGACGGTCAGGCCTGACGGCAGAAGGATGCGGCGGGCCGGCATCGCCCTGCGCAGGGCGGCGAGCAGCTCCCGCAGCGGCTCGCGCCTGGCCATCGCCTCATCCTCGACGCCGAGATAGAGCCAACTCCGCGCGCCCCGGCCGATCACGATCGCGCCTGCGACGGGCGTCTCCTCCTGCATCAGCAGCCCGACCCGGCACTGCCGGCCGCGCGCGAGGCTGCGGGTCATGGCCCTCAGGAACCCGACCTCGCGCGTGTCGTGCAGCGTCGCGGCGCCGCTCCGGCCGCGCGGCCCGGACGCCTCCATCGCCAGGATGATCTCGACGGCGTCGCGCAGGGCGGCCTGCGAGCGCGGTTCGACGAGCTTCAGCCCACCCGCGCCCTTCGGCGCCGTCAGCGAGGCGGCGGAGCGGGGCGGCGCCGGAGCGGCCGGGGCTGCGGGCAGCGACGAGACGCCGAGGCGGCCGGTCTCGGCCAGTTCGCGCAAGGTCGCGGCCAGGGGCCCATCGCGTTCGATCGCCCGCAGAACGAGCCCGCGCCCATCGAGCAGGCGCTGCCGGCGCGGCGCGAGGAGGGCCTCGATGACGGCGCTCGCACTCTGCCGGTCGAGCAGCGGCGCACCATGGGCGACGCGCCGATCGCTGAGGCCGATCAGTGAATCCGGCAGGAAGAAGCCCTGCCGGGGAAAGACCGGGACGAAGCCGAGCAGGCGCCGCTGCGGCCCGTCCTCGGCACCCTGCCAGGCGAGCAGGACCATGACCTCCCGGAAGGCGACGAGATGCTGCACGGCCGCGAGCAGAAAGCCCGGCTCGAAGAACGGGTTGGGTTCGAGCGCTCGCCCGGCCAGATGCGACCAGGCGCCGGCAATCTCACCGCAGGCCGCCAGCGGCCGGGCTTCGAGGATGATAGGCTGCTCCGGCTGGTGTGGCGCCACCGACGCCGTCCGGCTCTCCGCGCCCATCGAGGGCGCACCTCTCAACGCCATGACCCGATCCATGCGATCCTGCCTCCGCCGCGCTGGGTCGATCTGGAGCGAGGCTGTGCCGAATCGGCAAGTTTCAGTCTCGGTCGCGACCGATCGGGAGGTTCGCTTCAAGATCGGGGCCGAGGCCAGCGGCTCAGGCGCTGACGGCGGTTCCGGCTTGAGCGCCTTGGCCAAGGAAGGCGGCCCAGAGCCGCTGCACCACGCTCTCCTCGATGTCCTTGACGATCAGCACGAGGCGCGAGCGGCGGTCATCGTCGGGCCAGGCCTCGAGGATCACCGGGGGATGCAGGATCTGCTGGACGGCATGCAGCAGCAGCGGCTGGCCGGGGTGCTCGGCGACTTGTACCAGCCCCTTCATGCGCAGGAGCTTCGGCCCGTGCACCGAGCGCAGCAGCGTCCAGAACAGATCGACCGTGGCCTGCTGGATCGGCTTGTCCGCCGTCAGTGCGAAGGCGCGGATGTTGGCATCGTGCCGGTTGACGTCGTGGTGATGGTGCTCGTGATCGTGATGGTCATGGCCGTGATGGGCGTGGTCATGCCCATGATCGTGATGATGCCCATGATGGTGCCCACCATGGTCGTGAGCCTGCTGCGGCCGCTCGCCCGGCAGGGTTTCGCGCGCCAGCCACTGGCCGATCTCGGCCGGACGCAGCGCCAGATCGTAGAGGCCGGCGCCAAAGAGCGAACTGGCGGCCGCCTGCGGGCCGAGCATGGCGACGCCGGGGTTGAGCAGCGCCAGGCGCTGCCGCAATGGTGCCAACTGGGCCAGGCCATCCACCAGATCCGCCTTGGTCAGCACGAGACGGTCGGCTGCGACCACCTGCTTGCGCGCCTCCTCATGCGCGTCCAGCGTCGCCATGCCGTTGACGGCATCGACCAGGGTCACCACTCCGTCGAGCCGGAAGCGCATCGCGAGATAGGGGTGGTTGATCAGCACGTTGAGGATCGGCGCGGGGTCGGCGAGGCCCGTGGTCTCGATCACGACCCGGCTGAACGGGCTGATGCGACCATTGTCGCGCCGCCGCAGCAGGTCCTCCATCGTCACGATCAGGTCGTCGCGGATCGTGCAGCACAGGCAGCCGGAATCGAGCAGGATCATGCCGTCCTCGACGCCCTGAATCAGCAGGTGGTCGAGACCGACCTCACCGAACTCATTGACGATCACGACCGTCTGCGCGAGCGCGGGATCCTTCAGCAGGCGGTTGAGCAAGGTCGTCTTGCCCGCCCCCAGGAACCCGGTCAGCAGGGTCAGCGGCAGCGGCTCGGGACGGGCTTGCGAAAGGGACATGACGACGGCACTCGCCTCGGACGCAGGGTTTCAGGCCGGCGCTGTCGGGCGCCGCATATGTTCTAATGTTACATTAATGACCAGCGTGACGACCACAAGGGCGCAGCCGAGATATTGCAGCGGCCCCAGCCGCTCGCCGAGCACCACCGCGGCGATCAAAACCGCGCAGACCGGCTCGGCACAGAAGGCCAGGCCGGCCGCCCCAGGCGAAATCCGCGTCATCGCCGCCACCTGCAGCAGGAAGCCGATCAGATAGCCGCCGATTGTCACCGCCGCGGCCAGCGGCGCCAGCGCGAAGGCGGCCGGCGACTGGAAGCCGCCGGTGACGACGAGGATCAGCGCCGTCACCGGCAGGATCAGCACATGCGACCAGAACAGCCGGGCCGTCAGCGGCGTTCGCGGCAGGGCGGCTCCGGCGAAGAACTGCGTGGCGGCGCCGAGGCTGGCGAGCAGCGCCAGGACGAGGCCGCGGGGGTCGAGCCCATGGAAATCCGGCCCCACTACCAGCGCGACGCCGACGAAGGCGACGAGCGCCGCGAGCAGGCGCTCCGGCCGGAAGGGGATGCGCGTCACCACGGGCTCGGCCAGCACGATCAGCACCGGATAGGTGAAGAATACCACGGCCGCGACCGTCACCGGCAGGAAGGCGACGGAGGAAAGATAGGCCGAGCCGACCAGCGCGCTCATCACCCCGAAGAGCAGGAGCGCGCGACGCTCGGAGCGCGGGACAGCGAGCGAGGAGCGCCAGATCAGCAGCGCCAGTCCCACCAGCGCGAGCATGATGAAGACGCGGTAGAAGACGAGCAGCGGGCCGCTCAGGCCGGCCTGGCCGGCAATCTGTGCGCTGACGATGTTCGTGCCATAGGCCGCGGCCGAAGCCAGAGCCATGGTCATGCCCTGCCGCCGGGCGGACTGAGCCGGATCGGCTGTCAAGACGTCATGCTCAGGCGTCGTCGTTGGGCTTGGTCTTGGCCTTCGGCTTCGCCGGGGGCTTCACCGGCTGCGGCTTGGCGGCGGCCTGGGCGGGCTTGCCCTGGGCCGGCTTCGCCGCGGCGGTCGTCGGCGTCGCCTTGGCCGGGGGCTTGACCAGAAGCGGCTTCGCGGGCGGGCGCGGCTGCGGCTTGATGCCGGCAGCGGCCCCGGCGCGCAGGCTGGCGGGCGCGGCCGCGCCGGTCTGCACGGCCCCCTGCAGCCGCAGCGGGCCGCCCGTGCCGGAGGGCTGCGCCACCTCGGGATCGCTCGGTGCGAAGGCCGTGGTCGCGCCCGGAATCGCGCCATTGGCCGAGGGCGTGCGGCCGCGATCGGCGAAGAGTCCGCTGCCCTGGGCACTGAACAAACCGGCGGCGACCGGCGCCGAAGGGTTGATCACCGGCGCCGTGCCGCGCGCGACGCGGCTGTCGCCGCCGCTGGCGACATTGGCGGCGATCGGGGCATTGGCCGAGGCCGGCGTGCGGCCGAAGGCGACCGGAACGGGAATGGCCTCGGCCCGCGGGCCGAGCGAGACTCTGCCGGAGGGCAGCCGCGTCAGGACCGACGAAGGGCTGGCATAGGCCGGCGCCGAGGCGGTGGCGAAGCGCCCCCCATCTTCGGCATTGCCGCCGAGGCCCGTGGCTTGCGCCGCGATCGGTCCCGCGCTGTCGGCATCGTCGGCGAGCGCGACACCGCCACCCTTGCGCTGGACATCGCCGCAGATGCTGCTGGCGCGCCCGCCCTGAGAGGGCAGCGACGCGACGGTGTATCCGCCCCCGCCCCATTTCGAGAAGCCTTCATCGAGCAGCTGCGCCGCCTTGATCGTGCGCTCAGTGCCGGACAGGGCGCCCAGCACGACAGCGATCAGCGTGCGCCCGCCGCGCGTCGCGGTGGCGACCACGTTGAAGCCGGAGGCGCAGACATAGCCGGTCTTGATGCCGCCGACGCCGGGATAGCGGCCCACCAGCCCGTTGGTGTTGTTCAGCACCTGCTTGCCGAGCTGGACGGCGGGCGTGTTCCAGTAATCCGAATAATCGGGGAACTCGCGCATCAGCGCCATGGCGAGGACGGCGAGATCGCGTGCGCTGGTCTGCTGGTCGGGATGGTGCCAGCCATTGGGATTGACGAAATGGCTGTCGCGCATGCCCAGCCGCGCGGCTTCCGCGTTCATCATCGCCACGAAGCGCCCGACATCGCCGCCGACGCCCTCGGCGATCACATAGGCGATGTCGTTGGCCGACTTCACCATCATGATCCGCAAGGCGTTGTCGAGCGTGACCTCCTGGCCGGCCTTGATGTAGACCTTCACCCGCGGCTGGCCCGCGGCCAGCTTGGAGGCCGGGATCGCGGTCTCCAGGCCGAGGCGCCCGTCGCGCACCGCCTTGAGCGCGAGATAGGCCGTCATCATCTTGGTCGTCGAGGCCGGATGCCAGGGCTGGCCCGCATTCTCCGCCGAGAGCACCGCGCCGCTGGCGGCATCGATCACGAGGCTGGTGCCGGCATGGGCCGGTCCGACCAGCACGGAACCGAAGACGAGGGCGGCGGTGAGGCGGGAGACGATCATCGGGCGGGTCTTGAACCTGGCTTGACGAGGGTTGAAGGCAAGAGGGTTCAACGCGACGCGTGCGGCATTTTCGAGACGGCCGGCACAAAGTCCCGCCCTGGCACGCATACCTACCCCCAGCGGAGCGATTTGCCTAGTCGCCGCCGAGGGTTCACAACCGGGAAGCCTCCTCGACCGCCCGGATCTGCCGCGTGAGCCTCGCCCTTCTCTGGATCCCCGCGACCATCGCCGCATCGCTGCTGCAGACCGCGCGCAACCTCACCCAGCGCTCGCTGACCGAGATCATCGGCGTCGTCGGCGCGACGCAGGTCCGCTTCCTGTTCGGCCTGCCCTTCGCGGTGGTCTTCCTCGTCATCGTCTGCACCGTCGCGGGGCGCTGGCCGCCCGAGATCGGAACCGGCGCGCTGGCCTATACGGTGGGTGGCGCCCTCACCCAGATCGCCGCCACCGCCCTGATGCTGGCGGCGATGCGAGAGCGCTCCTTCGCCGTGACCACCGCCTACACCAAGACCGAGCCGGTCCAGGTCGCGATCTTCGGCGCGCTGCTGCTCGACGACGCGCTGACGCCGCTGAAATTCGCGGCGGTTCTGATCGCGACCGCCGGCGTCGTCGTGGTGTCCTGGAAACCGGGCGAGAAGCTGACCCGCGCCGGGCTGCGCCCCGCCCTGCTCGGCGTTGGTGCCGGCGCCTTCTTCGCCTTCTCGGCGATCGGCTATCGCGGCGCCATCCAGGCCCTGCCAGAGGGCGGCTTCTTCATCCGCGCGACCACGATCCTGGCGCTCGGCCTGTTCCTCCAGACGCTGGTCCTGACACTCTACATGCTCGCCGCGAACCGCCCGGCCCTGGTCTCCAGCCTGCGCAACTGGCGCAAATCGCTCGCGGCCGGCTTCCTCGGCGCGGCGGCCTCGCAATGCTGGTTCATCGGCTTCTCGCTGACGAGCGCCGCCAATGTCCGCACGCTCGCTCTGATCGAGGTGCCGCTGGCGCAAATCGCCTCGCGGCGGATCTTCGCCGAAGGCACCAGCCGCCGCGAAATGGCGGGCATGGCGATGATCGTCGGCGGCGTTGCGCTCCTGCTGACGACGGCGCTTTAGCCGCACCCGTTCCGCATCATGGTCCCTCTTTCCACGCACGCCGGAAATGCGCTCCTGCCCGCTTGCGAGGCGCGGATGGCGAGCGCACATGAGACGGTAAAGTCGGGCAACGCCCGAGAATGTTGGCAGGGAGAAGATGTCATGAGCGCCGCGATCGTCGGTTGGGCCCATACGCCGTTCGGCAAGCAGGATGCGGAGACGATCGAGAGCCTGATCGTGCGGGTCACCACCGACGCGCTGGTCGATGCCGGCATCACCGCCGACCAGGTCGACGAGATCGTGCTCGGCCATTTCAACGCCGGCTTCTCGGCGCAGGACTTCACCGCCTCGCTCGTCCTTCAGGCCGATCCCGCCCTGCGCTTCAAGCCGGCGACCCGGGTCGAGAACGCCTGCGCCACCGGCTCCGCCGCCGTGCAGCAGGGCGTGCGCGCGATCAAGGCCGGCGCGGCCAAGATCGTGCTCGTCGTCGGCGTCGAGCAGATGACGACCACACCCGGCCCCGAGATCGGCAAGAACCTGCTCAAAGCCTCCTACCTGCCCGAGGAAGGCGCCACTCAAGGCGGTTTCGCCGGCGTCTTTGGCGGCATCGCCGCCGCCTATTTCCAGCGCCATGGCGACCAATCGGACGCGCTGGCGATGATCGCTGCCAAGAACCACAAGAACGGCGTCGACAACCCCTATGCCCAGATGCGCAAGGACCTCGGCTTCGCCTTCTGCCGCGAGGAGAGCGAGAAGAACCCCTATGTCGCCGGCCCGCTCAAGCGCACCGATTGCTCGCTGGTGTCAGACGGCGCGGCCGCGCTCGTGCTGGCCGATGAGGAGACGGCACTGACCATGCGCCGTGCCGTCGGCTTCCGTGGCACGGCCCATGTCCAGGATTTCCTGCCCGTCTCCAAGCGCGACATCCTGCGCTTCGAGGGCGCCACGCGCGCCTGGCAGCAGGCGCTCAGCGCAGCCGGCGTCACGCTCGACGACCTCTCCTTCGTCGAGACGCATGATTGCTTCACGATCGCCGAGTTGCTCGAATACGAGGCCATGGGCCTGACCCGCGAGGGCGATGGCGCCCGCGCCATCAAGGAGGGCTGGACGCAGAAGGACGGCAAGCTGCCGGTCAACGTCTCCGGCGGCCTCAAGGCCAAGGGCCACCCGATCGGAGCGACCGGCGTCTCGATGCATGTGCTCAGCGCGATGCAGCTCGTCGGCGAGGCTCCGGAAGGCATGCAGCTGAAGGACGCCCGCCTCGGCGGCATCTTCAACATGGGCGGTTCGGCGGTGGCCAACTACGTCTCGGTGCTCGAGCGGATCAAGTGATCCGCGCCGCGCCCGCTTCGACCGACAGGCTGATTCGCCGTTGATCGTCTTCTTCGCGCTGCTGCCGGCCTATTTCCTGTCGATCTTCTACCGGTCGTTCCTGAGCGTCATCGCCGGGCCGGTGATGGACGACCTCGCCATCGGCCCGCGTGAGTTCGGGCTGCTCGGCGCGGCCTGGTTCACCACCTTCGCGATTGCGCAGTTCCCGATCGGCTGGGCGCTCGACCGGCTCGGTCCGCGCCGCACCGTGACCGCCGCCATGGCAGTGGGCAGCGCCGGCGCCTTTCTCTTCGCCCAGGCCACGGGCGCGCTGTCGGGCACGCTCGCGATGGCGCTGATCGGCATCGGCTGCGCACCGATCTTCATGGCGAGCCTCTTCCTCTTCGCCCGGACCGCGGAGCCCGGCCGCTTCGCCTTCCTGACCTCGGTCTTCATCGGCCTGGGTTCGCTGGGGAACCTGGTCGGCGCAGCCCCCCTCACCATCGCCGCCGCCCGTTTCGGCTGGCGCCCCTCGATGCTGGTGATGGCCGGCTGCTTTCTCCTCGCCACCGCGCTGGCCGCGCTGCTGATCCGCGACCCCGTCCGTGCCGAAAGCGCCTCGGGCAAGGCGGAAGGGCTGCTCGCCGGTCTCGCCAGCATCCTGAAGCTGCGGCCACTCTGGCTGCTCGCCCCGATCACGCTGACAGCCTATGCGATCCTGGCGACCGCGCGCGGACTCTGGGTCGGGCCATACATGGCGAGCGTCCACGGCTTCGACGCCGTCTCCGCCGGCAACGCCGCGACCGCCATGGCGGTGACGATGGTCGCCGGCGCCTTCATCTATGGCGGATTGGAGAAGGTGCTCGGCCGTGTGAAGCCCCTGGTGTGCTGGGGCACGCTGGGCACGGCAGGCAGCTTCGCGCTGCTGGCGGCCTTCGGGGCGGGCTCCTCACTCGTCGCCGTCGCCCTCTTCGCGCTGATCGGCGCGGTCGGCTTCACCTATGCCATCCTGATGGCCCATGCGCGCCTGTTCTTCCCGGCGCATCTGCTCGGACGCGGCATGACGGCCGTCAATTTCCTCTTCATCGCGGGCGCGGCCTTGACCCAGTCCGGCTCCGGCTGGTTCATCGCCAGCCAGCGCGCCGCCGGCCTCGACGCGGCCACGACCTTCGCTCATCTGCACTGGGCCTTCGCGGCGCTCCTGCTGGCGTCTGCGGCGATCTATGCCTTCACGCCGGAGCGGCCAAAGGCCTGAGGCCGCGCTTGCAACGCAGGGCCTGCGGTATTACCTTTGCTACCGTCGGTAATACGGAGGCCGCGATGGCGACGACCGTCACCAGCAAGGGGCAGGTCACGATCCCGAAACCCGTTCGCGATCGGCTCGGGATCAAACCTGGAAACGCGGTCGACTTTCGCATGGACCCTGATGGACGGGTCGTGTTGCTGAAGGTCGAGGGATCCCCCACTAACCCCTTCGAAAAATGGCGCGGGTCGGCCGGGCCTGGCTTGAGCACCGACGAGATCATGACTCTGACACGCGGTGACGCGTGAGGGCCACACTGGTCGATGCCAACATTTTCCTCGATCTTGTGACCAACGATCCCGTCTGGGGCGAATGGTCCGCCAGCCAACTCGCCGCCGCGATCAGCGGGGGCACGCTGCTGATCAACGATGTGATCTATGCCGAGATCTCGATCCGGTTCAGCGGGATCGCCAAGCTCGACGAAATGCTGGCGGACTTCCGCGTCGCGCATGAAGCGATTCCGCGAAAGGCGTTGTTCGAGGCAGGCAAAGCCTTCAAGCGCTATCGCGCCGCCGGAGGGCTGCGCAGTAGCGTCCTGCCCGACTTCTTCATTGGAGCCCATGCGGCGGCGGCCGATCTTCGCCTCCTGACCCGCGACGCCAGGCGCTTCCGCACTTACTTCCCCACGGTTGAATTGATCACGCCCTGAGCCGCGAGCCCCTTACCCCTCGCCCGGCGCCCGCGCCGCGATCGCCAGTGCGTGGACGCTTTCGGCCAGTTCCTGCGCCAGGGCCGCATTGACGAGGCGGTGCCGCTCGAGCCGGCTCTTGCCGGCAAAGGCTGCTGATACGATCTCGACCCTGAAATGGGTTTCGCCGCCCTCGCGCCAGCCGCCATGGCCCTGATGCTGGTGCGACTCGTCGATCACGTTCAGATGCAGCGGCGCGAGCGCCTGCTCGAGCTTGTTGGCGATCCGTTCAGCCATTCGGGTCATGATCGCGCCACCGTCGTGAGGGATTTCGTCGGGGCCGGCACCGAGCCGGCTCTCTTTCTGACCGGTTCGTCGCCGCATGTTGCGTCGCACTTGCCGGTTCGCGTTCCGAGTCTCATAACCGTTCGACCATGAACTTCAACTCGCGCCTGTTCGACCGCATCAGGATCGGCCCTTCCGAAGCGGAAGCGGTCGAGGAAGGCGATGCGCCGCGTTGCGACCACCCCGGCTGCAAGCGGCCGGGCGAATTCCGCGCGCCCCAGGGACGCGGCCGCGAAGGCAAGTTCTTCCTGTTCTGCCTCGAGCATGTGAAGGCCTACAACGCGACCTACAACTACTTCGCCGGCATGGATGACGACGCGCTGGCGGCTTACGCCAAGGATGCGGCCATCGGGCACCGGCCGACCTGGAAGCTCGGCGTCAACTCGAAGGCGGCACGGATGGCGCAGCGCGGCCGGGTCGCGGGCGGCACCGAGCAGGCCGATGTCCAGGACGCCTTCAACATCTTCGGCGCCCGGCGGGCCCAGACGGCGTCGCAGCCGGAACCGCGCGTCGGCGTGGTCGCCCGCAAGGCGCTGGAAGCGCTCGGGCTCGACGAGAATGCCGACGCCACCGCGATCAAGGCGAAGTACAAGGAGCTGGTAAAGCGCTTCCATCCGGACGCCAATGGCGGCGACCGCTCGCGCGAGGGCACGCTCCAGGAAATCCTGAAGGCCTATCAGCAGCTCAAATCGACCGGCATGGTCTGAACGGGCAGGTCGCGCGCCTGCACCGCCTCAGGCGTTGCCGAGCTGCGAACGCTTGGCCCAACCGGTCATCCGGCTCTCGACGATGTCGACGATCGCGACCAGGAAGACGCCGAGCACGGCCAGCACGATCAGGGCGGCGAAGATCAGCGGCACGTTGAAATCGGCCGAGGCGCGCGTGATCAGGTTGCCCAGCCCCAGATTGGAGGCGTTCTGTTCGCCGATCACCGAGCCGACATAGGCCAGCGTGATCGACACCTTCAGCGCCCCGAAGAGATAGGGCAGCGAGCGCGGGATGCCGACCTTGGTCATGATGTCCATGCGGCTGGCGCCGAGCGCCTTGAGGACGTCCTCCGTCTCCGGCTCGATCGTGGCGAGCCCCGTGGCGACATTGACCACGATCGGGAAGAACGAGATCACGAAGGCGGTCAGCACCGGCGGCAACCAGCCGACGCCGAACCAGATCACCAGGATCGGCACCACTGCGACCTTCGGGATCGAGTTGAAGCCGACCAGAAGGGGGTTGAGCCCCGCATAGATCAGCTTCGAGGAGCCGACCAGCAGCCCCAGCGCCAGCCCGAACAGGATCGACAGCCCGAAGCCCAGCGACGTCATCCAGAGCGTGTGGAAGGCGTTGGTGTAGAGCGGCTTCTGGTACTGGACCAGCGCCGCCCAGATCGCCGAGGGCGGCGGCAGGATGAAGGACGAGATCGCGAAGGCGCGACAGGCGATCTCCCAGATCGCGAAGAAGGCGAAGGTAAAGAGATAGGGCGCGAGCTTGAGCCAGGTCGAGCGGGTCATGGCGTTGCCCGCCGATTCTTTGAGGTGCGACGCCGCCCTCCCCCCTCCCCCCGCTTGCGGTGGGGAGGGCCAGGGTGGGGGGCAGTTCCGCTCGGAGCGACATTGAAGAACAGTCGCAACTCTGCTTTCCGGCCCCCCATCCCTAACCCTTCCCCACCGCAAGCGGGGGGAAGGGAACAACTGGCGGCTCGCTCAGAACCATCGAAAGCGCGCGCCAGGGTTCTCATGCCACGGCCCTCGCCTCGCGGATATGCCCGCGCAATTCATGGACGATCGCGGCGAATTCGGGCGTGTAGGTCACGTCGAGATCGCGCGGCCGCGCGAAGCCGATCTCGCGCTCGGCGATGATCCGGCCGGGCCGCGCCGACATGCAGAACACCCGGTCGGCCAGGAACACCGCCTCGCGCAAATCATGTGTCACCAGGATGACGGTGACGCCGCGCTGGGCATGCAGGTCGCGGATCACGCACCAGAGTTCTTCGCGCGTGAAGGCGTCGAGCGCACCGAAGGGCTCGTCCAGCATCAGCAGCTTCGGCTCGTGGATCAGCGAGCGGCAGAGCGAGGCGCGCTGCTGCATGCCTCCCGACAGCTGCCAGGGGAATTTCGAGCCCATGCCCTTGAGGCCCACCGTCTCCAGCAGCATCTCGGCGCGGGCGACATATTCGGCCTTGTTCGCCCGCAGGCGCGAGCGGTGCGGCTCGACGATTTCGAGCGGCAGCAGCAGATTCTGCAGCGTGGTGCGCCAGGGCAGCATGACCGGGTTCTGGAAGGCCATCCCGGTGATTTTGATCGGCTCGGCGACCTCCCGCCCATCGACGATCACGCTGCCGGCCTTCGGCCGCTGCAGCCCGGTCGCGAGCTTCATCATCGTCGACTTACCGCAGCCCGAGGGACCGACGATCGCGGCGAACTCGCCCTCGCGGACCTTCAGCGACAGGCCGGCGACAGCCGGAGGACCATCGCCGCCGCCATAGACATGGGTGACATCGTGAAGTTCGACGAAGGCGGTCAATTGAGCTCCCTCTGGCAACACGACGCCGTCATTCCGGACAAGCCGCGAAGCGGCGCAGATCCGGAATCCATCGAAGGGCCATATCCTGCAACAATCTCGCTCTACGATGGATTCCGGGTCACAGCGTCGCCGAGCCCGGAATGATGGTGCTCACCTACGTAACGGCGAGCTTCAGAACACCCGCTCGGCCGAGGCCGGCAGGAAGGCGTCGGTGAAGGCGTCACCGGCCTTGGCCTTGTCCTTGAAGGTGAAGGTCAGCGCGATCTGGTCGAGCGCCTTGGCCCAGCGCGCCTTGTCGATGCCACCGAAGCCGTTGGCCTTGACCCAGGGCGTCATCACATTCTGCGCCAGCGTCATCTTCAGCCGCTCGAGCTCGACCTCGACCTTGGCGACGTCGTTGCGCTTGATCACGAGTTGCGCGCCGAGTTCGGGATTGGCGACGGTGTCCTTGACGCTCTTGGTGAGAGCCCGCAGCAGGCCGCGCACGGCGTCGGGCTTCTCCGCCGCGAATTTCGGCGAGACCATGATGACGTTGCCATAGAGCTCGACGCCGTAATCCGACATCAGCATCACGACGATGTCGTCGACCGGCACGCCGCGCGACTTCAGGTTGATGAAGGAGGAGTTGGCGAAGCCGAAGACGGCATCGACCTCACCCGAGGCGAGCATCGGCTCGCGAACCGGGAAGCCGACATTCTCCAGCCGCATCTTGCTGTCGTCGAGTTTGTTGACCGCCTTGAAGATCGGCCATTGCGCGAAAGCCGCATCGGCGGCCGGCGCGCCGAACTTCTTGCCCTCGAGGCTCTTCACATCGGCGCTGATGCCGCGGCTCTTGCGCCCGACGATCGAGAAGGGCGGCTTGTCATAGACCATCATCACCGCCTTGAGGTCGATGGTCGGGTTCTCGTCACGGAAGCGGATCAGCGAGTTCACGTCGCCGAAGCCGACATCATAGGTGCCCGAGGCGACGCGCGGGATCGCCTCGCGCGAGCCGTTGCCGGTGTCGATGGTGATGTCCAGCCCCTCGGCCTTGAAGTAGCCCTTCTCGATGCCCATCAGGAACAGCGCCGCCGGCCCCTCGAAGCGCCAGTCGAGCGTGAAGCGCACGGGCGTCTGGGCCTGTGCGACCGGAGCGAACCCGACCAGCGCGGCGGCGAACCCGGCGGCGAGAACGAGGCGCCCGGCGCAGGAGCGCAGGCGTCCGAAGACGGGCGGGCAGGTCGGGGCGGGCATCGATATCTCCTTGATGGGTTCGACTTCTGTGGTCGGCTGGCCTCAGCAATCTTCATGCCGGCCGGCTCCCACACTGAAGGAGCGGCGTCACCGGTCAAGCGGCAATCGGAGCGTCGAAGGCGCGCTGCGGCAAATTCATGGCAGAATCTTGTTGCGCTGCTCTTGTCGAAGCGGACCGGCGCTCCCATCTGGCTCATCGGTGGTACCGGGCCCCTCTGGCGGAGCATGTCTGGATGACGTGGCCGCGATGTCGGAACCATCTTCGACATCAACGCAAACCATAGGCGCCCGGACATGGAATTTCTGCTTGCCGACTGGCTCGGCAAGCCGCTCTGGATGTGGAGCGGCTTTCTCGCGATCGTTTTCGCCCTTCTTGCTTTCGACCTCGGTCTGCTCAATCGCGGCGACCGTGAAATCGGCATCGCCCAGAGCCTCAGGCTGTCGGCGTTCTACATCGGCTTCGCCTGTCTTTACGGCGCCGTCGTCTGGTGGGCCTTCGAGACCGGAAACCTCAAGACGACCGACGGCACCCATGCCGGCGTGACCTATTTCACCGGCTTCTTCATCGAGAAGGCGCTGTCGATCGACAACGTCTTCGTCATCTCGCTGATCTTCACCTTCTTCGCCATCCCGCGGCGTTACCAGTACCGCGCGCTGGTCTGGGGCATCATCGCGGTGATCATCCTGCGGGGCCTGATGATCGGCATCGGCGCGGCGCTGGTGCAGCAGTATGACTGGATTCTCTTCATCTTCGGCGCCTTCCTGATCGCGACCGGCATCAAGATGCTGGTCGTGCCCGAGGCCGAGCCGGACATGTCGAAAAACAAGCTCATCGTCTTCTTCAAGAAGCGGATGCGCGTCACTGACAGCCTGCATGGCGAGCGCTTCTTCGTCAGGCAGCCGGATGCGACCGGCCGCACGCTGATCTACGCTACGCCCCTTTTCCTGGCGCTGGTGGTGATCAACATCGCCGACCTCATCTTCGCGGTCGACTCGGTGCCGGCGATCTTCGCGATCACGACGGATCCGTTCATCGTCTTCACCGCCAACATCATGGCGATCCTCGGCCTGCGCGCGCTCTATTTCGCGCTGGCGGCGATGGTCCACCGCTTCGAATACCTGAAGACGGCGCTCGCTCTGGTGCTGGTCTTCATCGGCGGCAAGATCTTCTGGAACCAGATCTTCGGCAAGGTCGATCCCGCGATCTCGCTCGGCGTGACGCTGGCGCTGATCCTCGGCGGCGTGGTCTTCTCGCTCTGGAAGACGCGCGGCCAGGCTCACGCGGCGCCGCACGCGGACTGATAGCGACCCGACGGGGCGCGGCTCACAGCGGCAGCGCGCCGTCGGTCTTCACCTCCTCCATCACCGCATAGGTGCGCGTCTCGCGTACCGCCGGCAGCGCCAGCAGCACCTCTCCGAGGAAGCGGCGATAGGCGTTCATGTCGGCGACGCGGGTCTTGACCAGATAGTCGAACCCGCCGGCCACCATGTGGCACTCCAGCACCTCGGGCGCCCGCTTCACCGCCGCCGCGAAGCGCTCGAAGGCGTCCGGCGTCGTCTTGTCGAGATAGACCTCGACGAAGACGAGCAGGTTGAGCCCGAGCTTGAGCGGGTCCAGCGTCGCGCGATAGCCGGTGATGTAGCCCTCGCGCGTCAGCCGCTTCAGCCTCTCCCCCACCGCCGTCGGCGACAGCCCTATCCTTTCGGCCAGTTCCACGCCGGCCATGCGGCCGTCTCCCTGGATCAGCGACAGGATGCGGCGGTCGGTTCGATCGAGCACGGGATAAATCTCGGCAAGAGACTATTCTGACAAGACAAGATATGGCCTCTGCGCCAAAACAGCCAATTGATATGAGGTCGCGACCGGATGATCCTTCAGATCATCCGCTGCATCGGTTCGGAGCCCCTTCATGGCCGCCCTTCTCCCGCCCTTTCGTGCCCCCTTCGCGCAGGACGACGGCGAGATCGCCGCGCGGTTGCTGGCCGGCGCGCGCCGCGAGCCGGCGGCAAAGGCCCGCATCGACGCCCGCGCGACCGGGCTGATCGACGCGATCCGCAGCCGCAAGGTCGGGCTCGGCGGCATCGAGGAGTTGCTGCGGGAGTATTCGCTCTCGACCCGCGAGGGCCTGGCCCTGATGGTGCTGGCCGAGGCGCTGCTGCGCGTGCCCGATGCCACCACCGCCGACCGGCTGATCGAGGACAAGCTCGGCCAGGGCGACTTCGCCCATCACGAATCGAAATCGGACGCTTTCCTGGTCTCGGCCTCGGCTTGGGCGCTCGGCATCACCGCCCGCGTCATCCAGCCCGGCGAGACGCCGACCAGCATCATCGGCGGCCTCGCCAAGCGGCTGGGCATGCCGACGGTGCGCACCGCCACCCGCCAGGCCATGCGCGTCATGGGCAACCATTTCGTGCTCGGCCAGACCATCGAGGAGGCGCTGAAGCGCGCCGGCTCGAAGAGCGGCAAGCTCTACCGCTACTCCTTCGACATGCTCGGCGAAGGCGCCCGGACCCAGGCCGACGCCGACCGCTACTTCGCCTCCTATGCGGCGGCGATCGACGCCATCGGCCGCTCGGCCGGCAACGCGCCGCTGCCGAACCGGCCGGGCATCTCGGTCAAGCTCTCGGCCCTGCATCCGCGCTACGACGCCACCAACCGCGAGCGCGTGCTGGCCGAGCTGACGCCGAAGGTGATCGCGCTGGCCCGCCAGGCCAAGCGCTACGACCTCAACTTCACCATCGATGCCGAGGAGGCCGACCGGCTCGAACTCTCGCTCGACATCATCGACGCCGTCGTCGCCGATGCCTCCCTGGCGGAGTGGGACGGCTTCGGCCTCGCCATCCAGGCCTATCAGAAGCGCGCCTCGGCCGTGATCGACCATATCGGCGCGCTCGCCGAGAGCCATGGCCGGCGCATGATGGTACGGCTCGTCAAGGGCGCCTATTGGGACACCGAGCTGAAGCGCGCCCAGGAGCGCGGCCTGCCCGACTATCCCGTCTTCACCCGCAAGGCGATGACCGACCTGAACTACGAGGCCTGCGCCGCCCAGTTGCTCGCGCTTCGCCCGCGCATCATTCCCCAGTTCGCCACCCACAACGCCCAGACCGTCGCGACCGTCGCGGAGATGGCGGGGTCGTCCGAGGGCTTCGAGTTCCAGCGCCTGCACGGCATGGGCGAGGCGCTCTACGAGAAGCTGCTCGCCGGCTCCGATGGCTTCGCCTGCCGGACCTATGCGCCGGTCGGCGGCCATCAGGACCTGCTCGCCTATCTGGTGCGGCGCCTGCTCGAGAACGGCGCCAACTCCTCCTTCGTCAGCGTCTCCGGCGACCCCGACGTGCCCGTGGCGCAGCTGCTCGTGCCGCCGGCCGACATCATCGGCCAGGCCGGCGCGGCGCGGCACCGGCGCATCCCGCTGCCGGCCGATCTCTTCGGCCCGTCCCGCAAGAACTCGGCCGGGGTCGAACTCGGCCATGCCGACAGCCTAGAGGCCCTGCTGGCGGAGATCGCGACGGCCGCCGCCAAGCCCTTCCCGGAGGCCACGTCGATCATCGACGGCACGAGCGCCGGCGGCGCGGCCCGCGATGTTCGCTCGCCGATCGACAACCACGTCATCGGCCGCGTCACGGAGGCCGACGCGGCGACTGCCGCCCGCGCCATGGCGGCGGCGAAGGCCGGCTTCCCTGCCTGGAACGCCACCCCGGCCCGCACCAGAGCCGCGGCCCTGCGCAAGGCCGCCGATCTGATGGAAGCCCGGCGCGGCCTGCTGCTCGCCCTGCTCCAGGCCGAGGCCGGCAAGACCCTCGACGATGCCGTCTCGGAGGTCCGCGAGGCGGTCGATTTCTGCCGCTACTACGCCGCCGAGGCCGAGGCGAAGCTCGCGACGCCGACCGCCCTGCCCGGCCCGACCGGCGAGGACAACCGCCTGATCCTGCGCGGGCGCGGCGCCTTCCTCTGCATCGCGCCGTGGAACTTCCCGCTCGCGATCTTCGCTGGCCAGATCGCCGCCGCGCTCGTCGCCGGCAACAGCGTCGTCGCCAAACCGGCACCGCAGACGCCGCTGATCGCGGCCGTGACCGTTCGGCTGCTGCACGAGGCCGGCATCCCCACTTCAGCCCTGCATCTCGTGCCGGGCGACGGCGCGGTCGGTGCGGCCCTCGTCGCCCACATGGACGTCGCCGGCGTCGCCTTCACCGGCTCGACCACGACCGCCCGCGCGATCAACCGCGCGCTCGCCGCCAAGGACGGCCCGATCGTTCCGCTGATCGCCGAGACGGGCGGCCTCAACGCGATGATCGTCGATGCCACGGCGCTGGCCGAACAGGTCGCGGACGATGTCGTCATGTCGGCCTTCCGCTCGGCCGGCCAGCGCTGCTCGGCGCTGCGCCTGCTCGTCGTCCAGGACGATGTCGCCGACAAGATGATCGAGATGATCACCGGCGCCGCGCGCGAGCTGAAGCTCGGCGATCCCCGCGCGATCGACAGCCATATCGGCCCGGTCATCGACGCCGCCGCCAAGCACCGCCTCGACAGCCATATCGACGCCATGCGCCAGCTGGGGCGCGTCAGCTGGGCCGGGCAGACGCCCGCCCTCGGCGGCACTTATGTGGCGCCGCATGTCGTGACACTCGGCAGCGTCGCCGACCTCGCCCAAGAGCATTTCGGCCCGATCCTGCATGTCGTGCGCTGGAAGGCCGGCGAACTCGACACGGTCATCCACGACATCGAGGCGACCGGCTACGGCCTGACGCTCGGCGTCCATTCGCGCATCGAGACCACGATCGAGCAGGTCACCAGCCGGCTCTCCACCGGCAACATCTATGTCAACCGCAACATCATCGGCGCCGTGGTCGGCGTGCAGCCCTTCGGCGGGCATGGCCTGTCGGGCACCGGGCCGAAGGCCGGCGGCCCGCATTACCTGATGCGCTTCGCCACGGAGCAGACGGTGACGGTCAACACGGCCGCAGCCGGGGGCAATGCCAGCTTGATCGCGATGGGGGAGTAGGCGAAAGCTCGCCGACGGCACGGGACGAGTTCGACGAGGGATGGCCATGGACGCGATCAGCTTCGACCACTGCGTCATCCACGTCTCGGACTGGGATCGCTCGAACGCCTTCTATCGGGACGTTCTCGGGGCCACCGTGGTCCCGAACGGGGCGGGCTTCGTCTACCGGATCGGCGCCGCGCAACTGAACTGCCACGGGCCGGGGCTCCAGCCGGAGCCGAAAGCGAGGCTCCCCGTTCCGCCCGGCGGCAGCGATCTGTGCTTCCGCTGGGATGGGCCGATCGCGGACGCGGTCGCGCATCTGGCCGCCCGCGCGGTTGCGCTGGAACTCGGCCCCGTGCTGCGCTTTGGCCGCGGCGGCGCCGGCACCAGCGTCTACTTTCGCGATCCCGACGGCTCTCTGCTCGAGTTCATCAGCTACGCCTGACAACGAAAAAGGGCCGCTCGCGCGGCCCCTCTGATCGTCTCAGGCTGTCGTGGCGCTCAGGCCGCCTTGCGGCCTTCGAAGACGTGCTTGAACTCGCGCAGCTGAACCAACGTGTCCTGCAGGCGCTTCTTCTCGTCCTCATCCTGCGAGCCGGTCAGCTTGGTCTCGGCGCTCAGGATTTCCTGGTCGAGCACGGCGGCGGTGACGTCCTCGAGGAAGCGGCCCTGCTCCGCCAGGATCGTCGTCGAGACGGCATTGATCTCGACGAGACCGCCATTGACAAAGAAGTCCTTGCCGTTGTTGCCGGTCGTCTGGACGAAGACGATGCCCGTCTTCAGCGTGGCGACCAGTGGCGCATGGCCGGCCAGAACCGTCATCTCGCCCTCGATCGAGGGAACGATGACGCTGACGACCTCGCCCGAGAACAGGATGCGCTCCGGCGAGACGAGTTCGAACTTGAAGGTGGCCATCGTATATCTCTCCTCGGCTCGTCATGGTCGGGCTTGACCCGACCATCCCGGAAACCAGCGTCCTCTGGTCGTGAGATTCTCGGGCCAAGCCCGGGAATGACGATCCTCAGGCCGCTTCCGCCGCCAGGCGCTGGGCCTTCTCGATGGCTTCGTCCATCGAGCCGACCATGTAGAACGCCGCTTCCGGCAGATGGTCGTATTTGCCCTCGACCAGACCCTTGAAGCCCTTGATCGTGTCCTCGAGCGCGACAAGCTTGCCCGGCGAGCCGGTAAAGATTTCCGCGACGAAGAAGGGCTGCGACAGGAAGCGCTCGATCTTGCGGGCGCGCGCCACCGTCAGCTTGTCCTCTTCCGAGAGCTCGTCCATGCCCAGGATCGCGATGATGTCCTGCAGCGCCTTGTAGCGCTGGAGGATCTGCTGGACCTGACGCGCCACGCCGTAATGCTCGGCGCCGACGATGTCGGCCGAGAGCATGCGCGAGGTCGAGTCGAGCGGATCGACCGCCGGGTAGATGCCCTTTTCCGCGATCGAGCGCGACAGCACGGTCGTGGCGTCGAGATGGGCGAAGGAGGTCGCGGGCGCCGGGTCGGTCAGGTCGTCGGCGGGGACGTAGATCGCCTGCACCGAGGTGATCGAGCCCTTGTTGGTGGTGGTGATGCGCTCCTGCAGGTTGCCCATGTCGGTCGCCAGCGTCGGCTGATAGCCCACCGCCGAGGGGATGCGGCCGAGCAGAGCCGACACTTCCGAGCCGGCCTGCGTGAAGCGGAAGATGTTGTCGACGAAGAACAGCACGTCCTGGCCCTTGTCGCGGAAGTCCTCGGCGACGGTCAGGCCCGACAGGGCGACGCGCATACGGGCGCCCGGCGGCTCGTTCATCTGGCCGTAGACCAGGGCGCACTTGGAGCCCTCGCCGCCGCCCTTCTTGTTCACGCCCGACTCGATCATCTCGTGATAGAGGTCGTTGCCCTCGCGGGTGCGCTCACCGACGCCGGCGAACACCGAATAGCCGCCATGGGCCTTCGCGACGTTGTTGATCAGCTCCATGATCAGCACGGTCTTGCCGACGCCGGCACCGCCGAACAGGCCGATCTTGCCGCCCTTGGCGTAGGGCGCCAGCAGGTCGACGACCTTGATGCCGGTGACCAGGATCTGCGCGTCCGTCGCCTGCTCGGCATAGGACGGAGCCGGCTGGTGGATGCCGCGGGTGGCGGTCGTCATGATCGGGCCGGCCTCGTCGATCGGCTCGCCGATGACGTTCATGATACGGCCGAGGCACTCGTCGCCGACCGGAACCGCGATCGGGGCGCCGGTGTCGCTCACCGACTGGCCGCGGACCAGGCCTTCGGTCGAGTCCATCGCGATGGTGCGGACCGTGTTCTCGCCGAGATGCTGGGCGACCTCAAGGACGAGGCGGTTGCCGAGATTGGTCGTCTCAAGCGCGTTCAGGATCTCCGGCAGCACGCCGTCGAACTGGACGTCGACGACGGCGCCGATGACCTGCGCGATGCGGCCGGTGCCGGTGTTGGCGGGCTTGTCGGCGGCAGTCTTCTTCGTAGCGGCTTTGGCCATGGTGATAACCTCGGATTCGCGTTCAGCGTGTCGACAAAGCCGGCGCGCCGGCCTCAATTCAGGCGGTTAGAGCGCTTCCGCGCCGGAGATGATCTCGATCAGTTCCTTGGTGATCATCGCCTGGCGCGAGCGGTTATAGAGCTGCGTCTGCTTCTTGATCATCTCGCCGGCGTTGCGCGTGGCGGAGTCCATCGCCGACATGCGCGCGCCCTGCTCGGAGGCCGCGTTCTCGAGGAGCGCACGCAGCACCTGGACGGTGAGGTTGCGCGGCAGCAGCGTCTCGAGGATCTCGCCTTCGTCCGGCTCGTAGTCGTAGACCGCCTCGGTCGCCTTGGTGCCGGCCGGGATTTCGGCGGGAATGATGCGCTGGGCGGTCGGGAGCTGCGAGATCACCGACTTGAACTTCGAGAAGAACACGGTCGCGACGTCGAACTCGCCGGCCGCGAAGCGCGACAGCACGTTCTGGGCGATCGTCTCGGCATTGGCGTAGCCGACCTGTTTGAAGGAGCGCAGGTCGATCAGCTCGATGATGTCCTTCTCGAACTGCCGCTTCAGAAGGTCGTAGCCCTTCTTGCCGACGCAGATGATCTTGACCGTCTTGCCCTCGGCCTTGAGCGCCAGCGCCTTGTCGCGGGCGAGACGGGCGATCGAGGAGTTGAAGGCGCCGCACAGGCCGCGCTCGGCCGTGCAGACCAGCAGCAGATGCACCTTGTCGGAGCCCGTTCCGGCGATCAGGCGCGGCGCGCTCGAGCCGGTCACGCCGGCGGCGAGATTGGCCAGAACCGTCTCCATGCGCTCGGCATAGGGGCGGGCGGCTTCCGCCGCAGCCTGCGCCCGGCGCAGCTTCGCGGCCGCGACCATCTGCATGGCCTTGGTGATCTTCTGCGTCGCCTTCACGGAAGCGATGCGGTTTCGTAGGTCCTTAAGGGACGGCATCCGGTCTTGACCCTCTACCCGTCATGGCGCGCGGTGCGGCGACGAAGCAATCCAGAGCAACTGCGCAGCGGAGCCGGGGCTCCACCGCGCTCGCGATGACGTTTACGAGAACGACTTGGCGTAGTCGGTCACGAGGTCCTTCAGCTTCGCGGCGTTCGCGTCCGAAAGATCCTTGGACTTGCCGATCTCGGCCAGCATGTCGGCATGCTTGCCGCGCACCAGCGCCAGCAGCCCGTCCTCGAAGGAGCGGACCTTGGCGACCGGCAGCGCGTCGAGATAGCCGTTGACGCCGGCATAGATCACCACGACCTGCTCTTCCATCTTCAGCGGCGAGAACTGCGGCTGCTTCAGGAGTTCGGTCAGGCGGGCGCCGCGGTTGAGCAGGCGCTGCGTGACGGCGTCGAGGTCCGAGCCGAACTGCGCAAAGGCGGCCATCTCACGATACTGCGCGAGCTCGCCCTTGATCTTGCCGGCGACCTTCTTGGTCGCCTTGGTCTGCGCGGCCGAACCGACGCGCGACACCGAGAGGCCGACGTTCACCGCCGGGCGGATGCCCTGGTAGAACAGGTCGGTCTCGAGGAAGATCTGGCCGTCGGTGATCGAGATCACGTTGGTCGGGATGTAGGCGGACACGTCGTTCGCCTGCGTCTCGATGACCGGCAGCGCCGTCAGCGAGCCGAGGCCGGCATCCTCGCCCATCTTCGCCGCGCGCTCGAGCAGGCGGGAGTGGAGATAGAACACGTCGCCCGGATAGGCCTCGCGGCCCGGCGGGCGGCGCAGCAGCAGCGACATCTGGCGGTAGGCGACGGCCTGCTTGGAGAGGTCGTCATAGATGATGACGGCGTGCATGCCATTGTCGCGGAAATACTCGCCCATGGCGCAGCCGGCGAAGGGCGCCAGGAACTGCATCGGGGCCGCGTCCGAGGCGGTCGCCGCGATCACGATCGAGTACTCCAGCGCGCCGCGCTCTTCGAGCACCTTCACGAACTGGGCGACGGTCGAGCGCTTCTGGCCGATCGCGACATAGACGCAGTAGAGCTTCTGGCTCTCGTCGCCGGTCTCGTTGTTGGCCTTCTGGTTCAGGATCGTGTCGAGCGCCACGGCGGTCTTGCCGGTCTGGCGGTCGCCGATGATCAGCTCGCGCTGGCCGCGGCCGATCGGGATCAGGGCGTCGATCGCCTTCAGGCCGGTCGCCATCGGCTCGTGCACCGACTTGCGCGGGATGATGCCGGGCGCCTTGACGTCGACGCGGGAGCGCTGGGTCGCCTTGATCGGGCCCTTGCCGTCGATCGGGTTGCCGAGCGCGTCGACGACGCGGCCGAGCAGTTCCTTGCCGACCGGCACGTCCACGATCGCGCCGGTGCGCTTGACCGTCTGGCCTTCCTTGATCTCGCGGTCGGAGCCGAAGATCACGACGCCGACATTGTCGCTCTCGAGGTTGAGCGCCATGCCGCGCACGCCGCTCTCGAACTCGACCATCTCGCCGGCCTGGACCTTGTCGAGGCCGTAGACGCGGGCGATGCCGTCGCCGACGGACAGGACCTGACCGACCTCGGTGACGGAGGCTTCGGACCCGAAGTTCGAAATCTGGGCCTTCAGGATCGCGGAGATTTCAGCGGGGCGGATTTCCATCAGCCGACCTCTTTCATGGCAAGACGAATTGAATTGAGCTTGGTTTTCAGCGAGGCGTCGACCATCCGCGAGCCCATCTTCACGACGAGCCCGCCGATCAGCGACGGATCGATCTTGATCGCGACATCGACATCCTTGCCGGCGAAGGCGGCGAGCGCGGCGCGGATCTCGTCGACCCGCTTGGCCGCCGGCGCCTCGGCCAGCGTGACCTCGGCGCTGACGATGCCCTTGGCCTCGGCGACGAGCGCCTTGAAGGCGGCGATCATGCCCGGCAGCGCGAACAGGCGGCGCTTGCTGGCGACGAGGCCGATGAAATTGCCGGCGATCCCGGAGATCCCGGCCTTGGCGAGCACGGCCTTGATCGCACCGGTCTGCTCTTCCGCCGAGAAGGCGGGGCTGCCGACGAGGCGCCGCAGACCCTCGCTTTCGGCGAGCATCGCCGAGAAGCTGTCGAGATCGGCGTTGACGGCATCGATGGCTTTGGCCTCGCTGGCCAGCTCGAACAGGGCCGTGGCGTAGCGACCGGCCACGCCCGAAACCAGTGATCCTTGCGATCCGCCTTCAGCCACGCGTCAAATCTCTCGTTTCATGGGACCGCCCCGGCGGCCTTCGGGAGAAGGCGGAGTGCAAGGTCCCGGCGCTGCGATGTATCACGGACGTGAACCCGGCAAGACGGCTTCGCGACCTAAATGTGGCGGTGCACTAGCATGTGGTTTTGGGGCGCGCAATCCGTTGATGCCGATCGAAGGCGCGGTTCTGTCTGTCTTTTCCGCCGCCGCCGGACGAGACCCGCGCCAGGCGCGCCGCCTCAGAGGAAACTCTGCGGATCGACATCGACCGCCACCCGCACCGAGCCCTTGGGCTTGACCGCCCGCCTGAGCCAGGCCCGCAGATAATCCTGCAGGTTCACCTCGCGCGCCGTCCGGACGATCAACCGCATGCGATGGCGCCCGCGCAGCACGGCGAGCGGCGCCTCGGCGGGGCCGAGCACGACGACACCGTCGGGCGGCTCGGCACAGCGCGCCAGCGCCCGGGCATGCGCCTCCGCCTCCGGCTGGTTGTTGGCCGAGACGATCAGTGCCGCCAACCGCCCGAAGGGCGGCAGCCCTGCCGCCTCGCGCGACGCCGTCTCTGCGGCATAAAACCGCTCCGGATCGCCCGAGATCAGCGCCTTGAGAACCGGGTGGGCCGGGTCATGCGTCTGCAGCAGCGCCCGGCCCGGCCTTTCGCCACGGCCCGCCCGGCCGGTCACCTGCCGCAGCACCTGGAAGGTGCGCTCGGCCGCGCGCGGATCGCCCGAGGTCAGGCCGAGATCGGCATCGATCACGCCGACCAGCGTCATGCCGGGAAAGTTATGCCCCTTGGCGACGAGCTGCGTGCCGATGACGATGTCGAACTCGCCCGAGGCCACCGCCATCAGCTCGGTCTTGAGCCGCTCGGTCCCGCCGGGAAAATCGCTCGACAGCACGATGCCCCGTGCCTGCGGGAACAATGTCGCGACCTCCTCGGCCAGGCGCTCGACGCCCGGGCCGCAGGCGCTCAGGCTGTCCTGCGCATGGCATTGCGGGCATTCATGCGGCCGGCGCTCGACATGCCCGCAATGGTGGCAGACCAGCGCACGGCGGAAGCGATGGTCGACCAGCCAGGCCGAGCAGTTCGGGCACTGGAAGCGGTGCCCGCAATCGCGGCACAGCGTCAGCGGCGCATAGCCGCGCCGGTTCAAAAACAGCAGCGACTGCTCGCCGGCCTCCAGATTGGCGGTCATGGCCTTGGCCAGCGTGTCCGAAATCCAGCGCCCGCGCGGCGGCTTGTCCTGGCGCAGATCGACCAGGCCCAGCGTCGGAAGCGTCCGCCCGCCGAAGCGCTCGGGCAGCTTGAGATGGGTGTAGCGCCCGCGCTCGGCATTGACGCGGGTTTCCAGTGACGGCGTCGCCGAGGTCAGGATCACCGGCGCATGCTCGATCCGCCCGCGCACCACCGCCATGTCGCGGGCGTGATAGGCGACGCCGTCCTCCTGCTTGTAGGCGGCCTCGTGCTCCTCATCGACCACGATCAGGCCGAGATCCTTGTAGGGCAGGAACAGCGCCGAGCGCGCGCCCGCCACCACCTTCGCCTCGCCGCTGGCGATCGCCGCCTGCAGGCGCTCGCGCCGGCGCCCGGTCACCGCCGAATGCCACAGCCCGGGCCGGACCCCGAAGCGCGCCTCGAACCGGTCGATGAACTGCGCGGTGAGCGCGATCTCGGGCATCAGGATCAGGCTCTGGCGGCCCAGCCGCACCGCCTCGGCGACCGCCTCGAAATAGACCTCGGTCTTGCCCGAGCCGGTGACGCCTTCCAGCAGGGTCACGCCGTAGCTGGCGGCCCTGACCGAGGCGACGAGCGCCGCCGCCGCCGCCGCCTGATCCTCCGACAGCGCCGGGCGGGCATGGTCGGGATCGGGCATCGCCGCTACAGCCTCGCGCGGCAGCGGCTCGACCGCGAAGGTCCCGGCATCGACCAGGGAATCGATCACGGCGGCGCTGACCGAAGCCGCCTCGGCGAGCGCGCTCTTGGCCGTGAGCAGCCCGCCTTCCGCGGCCGCGATCGCCCGCGCCCGCGCCGGCGTCATCCGCGCCGGAGGTGCGCCGACGAGCCGCACCCCGAGCCGCGGGCGCTCCGGCCCATCCTCCGGCGGACGCCGCAGTGCCAGCGCCAGCACGGATCCCTTGGGGGCGAGCGTGTACCAGGCGACCCAGTCGACCAGCTTCATCAGCGCGCCGTCGAGCGCTGGCATGTCGAGCCTGGCCGTCACCGCCTTGAGATTGCCGCCACGCCCGGCGCCGCGCTCCCAGACGACGCCGACCGTCTGGCGCGGCCCGAGCGGCACCTGAACCACATCACCGGGCGCCAGCACGAGACCGGGCGGCACCGCATAGCTATAGGCCTGATCGAGCGCGAGCGGGATCAGCACCTCGACGGTGCCGCCGTCGCCCAACCGATCCGCTTCGCCGCTCATCGCCCGTGCGTAGCCCCTGCCCGCCATGGCGACAACCGCCTGCCTTATCCGGGCCGCGATCGCATGATGTCTGCCGCCTTTCCGGCCGCAGATCCGAGCCCGCCCATGCCTGTCTCCTCACGCCTCCCGAGGGCTCTCCTGTTCGGCGCCGCCCTCATCGCCAGCTCCGCCCTGCCCGGGTGGGCCCAGCCGGCGCCGCCCGAAAACTGGCCCGCGATCAAATGCGCGCGCTACACCAAGGCCTATGGCGAGGCGCTGTCGAAGCTCGGGCGCAAGGGGCTCGGCCAGCCCTTCATCGAAGCGCATGAGGCTTTTCTGACGTCCGGTTGCAGCATCAAGGGCGAAGTCTGCCCGCGCAGCAAGGAGGAGCTCGACCTCGCCAATGTCATGGTCGTCATGGGCATGAACCAGGGCATGGCCAGCACCTTCATGCCTTTCGCCTGTCCGAAGCGCTGAGGCCGCCGCTTCGCGAGGCGTTAAGGTTGCGCCGTCATGCTCCGGGTCGACCCGAGGCACAGGCCGCTCCATGACCGATTTCGACCCCCTCGCCCGCGCCTGGCTCGACCATCTCGCCCATGAGCGCCGGCTCTCGCCCAAGACGCTGGAGGCCTATTCCCGCGATTTGCGCCAGTTCGCGGCCTTCCTCACCGAGCATCTCGGCGGCGCCCCGAGCGTCGCCGACATCGCCACGCTGAAGCCCGCCGATCTGCGCGCCTTTCTCGGACGCCGCCGGCGCGAGGAGGTCGGCAACCGCACGCTGATGCGCCAGCTCGCGGCACTGCGCTCCTTCGCCCGCTTCGGCGAGCGCACGGGCCGGCTGACCGCCGCCGCCTTCGCCGCGACGCGCGGGCCACGCATCGGCAAGGCCCTGCCCCGGCCGCTGGAAGCACGGGCCGCGCGCGCCGTCACCCGGGCCGAGACGCGCGCCGGCGACGTGCGCGATCCCTGGATCCTCGCCCGCGACGCGGCCGTGCTGTCGCTGCTCTATGGCTGCGGCCTGCGCATCTCGGAGGCGCTGTCGCTGACCCGCGCCCAGGCGCCCGCCCAGGCGGGCGACACGCTCACCGTGATCGGCAAGGGCAGCAAGACCCGCATGGTCCCCGTCCTGCCGGTCGTGGTCGACAGCATCGCCGGCTATCTCGCGCTCTGCCCCTGGCGC
Organism: Allobosea thiooxidans; assembly: GCA_943372485.1. Lineage (GTDB taxonomy): Bacteria > Pseudomonadota > Alphaproteobacteria > Rhizobiales > Beijerinckiaceae > Allobosea > Allobosea thiooxidans_A. The sequence continues at coordinate 14,375 of CALRYW010000009.1, read as the reverse complement.
CTGCCGCCGGACGGCCCGCTCTTCGTCGGCGCCAAGGGCGGCCCGCTCTCGCCGCGCATCATCCAGCTCGCGGTCGAGGGCCTGCGCGGTGCGCTCGGCCTGCCGGATTCCGCGACGCCGCACGCGCTGCGGCACTCCTTCGCCACCCATCTGCTCGGCCGCGGCGGCGACCTGCGCGCCATCCAGGAACTCCTCGGCCACGCCTCGCTTTCGACGACGCAGATCTACACCCGCGTCGACTCCGCCCGGCTGATGGCGGCCTATGACGCCGCCCATCCGCAGTCCGGCCGCTGAATCATCCCTGGCGTCCGGCCGTCAGCCCGCGGCGCCCGGATAGGCCGGGAGCGGCGGGCGCAGCCTTTCCCAGGCCCGTGCCAGCCGCAGCACCCCGCGATCGTCGAAGCGCCGCCCCGTGATCTGCAGGCCGATCGGCAGGCCGCCAGCCGTCATCGCGGCCGGCACCGCAATCGAGGGCTGGTCGGACATGTTGGCCGGCAGCGTGAAGACGATGTGTTCGAAGGGCCGGCCCGGATCGTGGAGGGGCGAGGCGAGTTCGGCGGCGTAGCTCGGCACCGGCGCGACCGGCGACAGCACGAAGTCGAAGGGCGCGCTCTGTTTCAACGCCGCATCCTTGATCGCCAGCATCTGGCTCATGCCGCGATAGACTCGTTCGCCCGAGAGACCATCGCCCCGCTTCGCCCAGGCGAAGATGTAGGGCAGCACCTTCGCCTGCTTTTCCGGCGACAGCGCGCCGATCTCGGCCCAGGCGCGCTGGCTCCAGAAATCGTCGAGCCCGTCCAGCATCGCCCGCGTCAGGAAGGCTGGTGCCTCCTCGACGATCGCGCCCGCCGCGGCGAAGGCCCGGCCCGCCGCCTCGATCGCCGCCCTTGTCTCCGGCTCGACGGGGATGCCGATGCCCGGATCGAATTGCAGGCCGAGCCGCAGCCCCGTCACATCCATCTCGAGCGAGAGCCAGTCGATGTCCTGCGGCGGCAGGCTCATGCCGTCGCGCGCATCAGGCTTCGCGATCTCGCGCATCATCAGGGCCGTATCAGTGACGGTGCGCGTCATCGGTCCGGCGACGCGGCCGTAATAGCTCGGGTCGATCGGCACGCGCCCGAAGCTCGGCTTCAGCCCGACCAGCCCGCACCAGCCGGCCGGCAGCCGGATCGAGCCGCCGATATCGGTGCCGACATGCAGCGGCCCATAGCCGGCCGCGCCCGCCACTCCCGCACCGGCCGAGGACCCGCCCGGATTCTTGGTCGGATCCCAGGGATTGCGGGCGAGTTCGTGGAAGCTCGACAGGCCCGAGGACAGCATCCCGTAATCGGGCATCGTCGTCTTCGCGAGCATCACGAAGCCCGCCTCCCCCAGCCGCGCGGCAACGGGGGCATCCTCCGGCATGGGCCACAAATCGCGCGCGGCCGTCCCGATCGGCATCGGCGTGCCCCGGGTGGCGATGTTCTCCTTGATCGTGCCCGGAACGCCGTCGAGCGGCAGCGCCTGCCCCTTCATCCAGCGCGCCTCGGAGGCCTTCGCCGCGGCCCGTGCGGTCTCGGGATCATAGGCATAGAGGGCCTTGAGCTGCGGCTCGCACCCCTCGATCCGGGCGATGACCGCCTCCACCACCTCGACCGGCGAGAGCGCCTTGGTGCGGTAGGCTTGCAGCAGCTCGGCGGCGCTGAGATCGGCGGGGCTGGGCATCGGCATCATCCTCGGCAAGCAGCGGCGCGGCATGGCGATCATCCATGCCATGGCGGATCGGACACGGCATGGTCGCACAGCGCAACCCACGCCGAACCTGGCCGCATCACGACGCCGAGCAAGCCCCGCGCCGGGCCTGGACCCTCAGGCGAAGTAGTCCGGATGCTGCGCCCGCAGATGCACCAGGTCGGGCAGCAGGGTTCCCAGATGCTTGCGCATCGCGGCGACCGCGGCCGGGCCGTCATGACGGCGGACCGCATCGACGATCGAGAGATGCTCGCGGATGACCATCGACATGCGCCCCGGCACCGGCAGCGTCATACGCCGGCAGCGGTCGATCTGGCTCTTGGCGGCATGCGCGATCTTCCAGATGCCGGGATAGCCGGCGACCATGGCCAGGGTCTCGTGGAACTCCTCGTCGGCGCGATGGAAGCTCTCCTGGTCATTCGCCTCGAAGGCCTCGTGCTGGCGGGCGATCGTGGCGTCGAGCCGGCTGACCGCCTCGGGCGCCGCGATGCGCGCCACGAGATCGACGGTCGCGCATTCGAGCGCCTGCCGGATGAACACCGCTTCGGGAATCGCCTCGCTCGGGATCCGCGCCACAAAGGTTCCGGCCTGCGGGAAGATCTCGACCAGCCCCTCCTCCTTCAGCCGGATCAGGGCCTCGCGAACCGGCGTCCGGCTCATGCCGAAATGCGCGGTCAGCTCCTTCTCGACCAGTGCAGCGCCCGGCACGATCTCCATCGCCAGAATGGCGCGTCTCAGCTCGTCCTGCACCATCGAGGCCGCCGTGGAGCGCCCGGCCGGAACCCCGCCCAGGGGCTGGCGCCGCCGCTCGCGGCGCACGGGATCGACACTCACTTTCGGCGGGATCGTGACCTGCGACATCGCCTTGCCTCGCTGGGCCAGCGGGCCGGGCGGCCCTGCCGGAAGGATGCGCCTGCCGCATGGCGACTGCGCCTTCCGGCGGATAGCACGACTATCTGTGACGTACTAGTATATTAGTATATTGACCGCGCCTCACGGTCGCGCCTATGGTCCGCCGGCCGATCCGAAGGGAGCGTCCGGACCCGATGTTGCTGCATGATGATCGCCTGTTTCCCGCAGACCCCGTGACGCGCGGAATCGCGCGCCGGCTCTATGCCGGGATTCGCGATCTGCCGATCATTTCGCCGCACGGACACACCGACCCGCGCTGGTATGCCGAGGACCAGCCCTTCCCCGATCCCGCCACCTTGCTGGTCAAGCCGGACCACTACATCTTCCGGATGCTCTATTCGCAGGGCGTGCGGCTGGAGCAGCTCGGCATCCCCCGCAAGGACGGCGCGCCGGTCGAGACCGATCCGCGCGTGGTCTGGCGCCTCTTCGCCCAATACTGGTTCCTGTTCCGGGGCACACCGACCCGGCTCTGGTTCGAGCACGCGCTCTCCTCGGTCTTCGGCATCAATGAGCGGCTTTCGCCGGAGAATGCCGACCCACTCTATGACCGGATCGCCGAAAAGCTGGGCGAGCCCGAACTGCGGCCGCGCGCGCTGTTCGAGCGCTTCAAGATCGAGGCGATCTCGACCACCGAGGGCGCGCTCGACGATCTGAAGTGGCACGACATGATCAAGGCGTCGGGCTGGAGCGGCAAGGTCGTGACCGCCTATCGCCCCGACAGCGTCGTCGATCCCGAATTCGAAGGCTTCGCCGCCAATCTCGAGCAGTTCGGCGCCCTGACGGGCGAGGACGTGATGAGCTGGAACGGCTATCTCGCCGCCCACCGCAAGCGCCGCGCTGACTTCCGGGCGCGCGGCGCCACCTCGTCCGACCACGGCCATGCCACCGCCCGCACCGCCAATCTCTCGAAGGCCGAGTCCGAGGCGCTCTTCGCCAGGGTCGTCGCCGGCAAGGCCTCGGCCGAGGAGGCCGATCTCTTCCGCGGCCAGATGCTGACCGAGATGGCGAAGATGAGCCTCGATGACGGGCTCGTGCTGCAGATCCATCCCGGCTCGTCGCGCAACCACAACGCCTCGCTGTTCGCGCAGTTCGGGCGCGACATGGGCGCCGACATCCCGCGCCAGACCGATTACGTCGCCGCGCTGAAGCCCCTGCTCGACGCGGTCGGCAACGAGCGCAACCTCACGGTGATCGCCTTCACCCTCGACGAAACCAGCTATTCGCGCGAACTCGCCCCGCTGGCCGGCCACTATCCGGCGCTCAAGCTCGGGCCGGGCTGGTGGTTCCTCGATGCGCCCGAGGCGATGCTGCGCTTCCGCGAACTGACGACGGAGACGGCCGGCTTCTACAACACCGTCGGCTTCAACGACGACACCCGCGCCTATCTCTCGATTCCCGCGCGTCACGACGTCGCCCGCCGCTGCGACTGCACCTATCTCGCCAAGCTCGTCGCCGAGCACCGCCTCGGCGAGGACGAGGCGGCCGAGGTCGCCCACGACCTCGCCTACCGACTGGCCAAGGAGGCCTATCGCCTGTGACCGCCCCCAAGACGACCGACGAACGCCAGGCCGCGCATCCGCGCGATGTCCGCGGCTACGACACCGAGACCCTGCGCGCCGACTTCCTGATCGAGCGCATCTTCGTTCCGGGCGAGATCACGCTGACCTACAGCCATTACGACCGCATGATCGTCGGTGGCGCGATGCCGGCGGCCGCCGCGCTGACGCTTGGCGCCTTCGCGCCGACCGGCACGCCCTTCTTCCTGGCGCGGCGCGAGCTCGGCGTGATCAACCTCGGCGGCGCCGGCCGCGTCACGGTGGACGGTCAGGCCTTCGATCTGCCGAACCTCGACGCCCTTTATGTCGGCCTCGGCGCGAAGGACGTCTCCTTCTCGAGCACGGATGCCGCCAACCCCGCCAAGTTCTACCTGACCAGCGCGCCGGCCCATCGCGAGGCGCCCCATCAGCTCATCCGCAAGGATGACGCCAACACGATCCATCTCGGCTCGTCGGAGACCTCGAACAAGCGCACCATCCGGCAATACATCATGCCCAATACCACCGGCACGAACCAGCTGGTGATGGGGATGACGGCACTGGAACCCGGCTCGGTCTGGAACTCGATGCCCTGCCACACCCATACGCGGCGGATGGAGGCCTATCTCTACTTCAACCTCGACCCCGCCCACCGCGTCTTCCACTTCATGGGCGAGCCGACGCAGACCCGCCACCTCCTCGTCGCCAACGAGCAGGCTGTGATCTCGCCGAACTGGTCGATCCATTGCGGCTGCGGCACGTCGAACTACGCCTTCGTCTGGGCCATGGCCGGCGACAATGTCGAGTTCACCGACATGGACCCCGCCCCCGTGGACATGCTGCGCTGATGGCCTCGCCCTTCGACCTCACCGGCCGCAAAGCCCTGGTGACCGGCGCCAATACCGGCATCGGCCAGGGCATCGCGCTGGCGCTGGCGGAAGCCGGCGCCACGGTGGTGGCCGCCGGGCGCTCGGACCTGACCGAGACGCTGGGGCTGGTGTCGGAGGCCGGCGGAACGGCGCATGCCCTGAAGGTCGATCTGCAGCAACAGGGCATCGCGCCGCGCGTCATCGCGCAGGCTGAAGATCTCGCCGGCCCGCTCGACATCCTCGTCAACAATGCCGGCATCATCCGCCGGGCGGACGCCCTCGACTTCAGCGAGAGCGACTGGGACGAGGTGATGAACGTCAACCTCAAGGCGACGTTCTTCCTGGCCCAGGCCTTCGCAAAATCGGCGGTCGAGGCCGGACGCGGCGCCCGCATCGTCAACATCGCCTCGCTCCTGTCGTTCCAGGGCGGCATCCGCGTCGCCTCCTACACCGCCAGCAAGAGCGGGCTCGCCGGCCTGACCAAGCTGCTCGCCTGCGAATGGGCGCAGAAGGGCATCAATGTGAACGCCATCGCGCCGGGCTATATCGAGAGCAACAACACGCAGGCACTCCGCGCCGACCCCGACCGCAACCAGGCGATCCTCGCGCGCATTCCCGCCGGGCGCTGGGGCAAGCCCTCGGACATCGGCGGCGCCGCCGTGTTCCTCGCCAGCGACGCCGCCGCCTATATGCACGGCGCCATCATCCCCGTCGACGGAGGCTGGCTCGCACGATGACCACGCGTCTCAATTCCCTCTTCCAGCAGGACGCCGCAATCGCCTGGGAGCCGACCGAGCCCGGCGTGAAGCGCAAGATCATGGCCTATGGCGAGGATCTGATGGTGGTGCGCGTGGTCTTCGAGGCCGGCGCCGTCGGCAAGGCCCACCGGCACCCGCATCGCCAGGCTTCTTACGTCGAGAGCGGCGTCTTCGACGTCACCATCGACGGACAGACCGAGCGGCTGACGGCCGGCGACACCTTCTTCGTCCCGGCCGATCTCGTCCACGGCGTCACCGCGGTCGAGGCCGGCCAGCTGATCGATTCCTTCACGCCGATGCGCAGCGAATTTCTCTAGACGAGACCGCTCTGACGGCCACCGCCGGCAGGGCTCCCATCACGGGACAAGAACGACCGGAAAACCGGCATCGCCAAGAAATAGGGAGAGGACCCCAACCATGCTCACCAAACGCATGTTCTCCGCGCTCGCGGGCGCGGCCATTTTCGCAGCCACGACCGGCGCCAGTGCCCAGACCATCACCCTGCGCTCGACCGACATCCACCCCGATGGTTATCCGACCATCGAGGCGGTCAAGCACATGGGCAAGCTGCTCGAGGAGCGCAGCAAGGGCCGCATCAAGATCAACGTCTTCCACTCGGCCCAGCTCGGCCAGGAGAAGGACACGATCGAGCAGACGCGCTTCGGCGTGATCGACATGAACCGCATCAACATGGCGCCGTTCAACAACCTGATCCCGGCGACCAACGTGCCGTCCCTGCCCTTCATCTTCCGCTCGGTCGACCATATGCGGAAGGTCATGGACGGTCCGATCGGCGACAACCTGCTGAAGGAGTTCGAGAAGCACGATCTCATCGGGCTGGCCTTCTACGATTCCGGCTCGCGCTCCTTCTACAACTCCAAGCGCCCGATCAACACGCCCGCCGATATGAAGGGCCTGAAGATCCGCGTCCAGCAGTCGGACATGTTCGTCAGCCTGGTCTCGGCGCTCGGCGCCAACGCCACACCGATGAACTTCGGCGAGGTCTATTCGGGGCTGCAGACAGGCGTTATCGATGGCGCCGAGAACAACTGGCCCTCCTATGAATCGACCAAGCATTACGAGGTGGCGAAGTTCTACTCGCTGTCCGAGCACTCGCTCTCGCCGGAGGTGCTGGTGATGTCGAAGAAGAGCTTCGACAAGCTCAGCGCCGAGGACAAGGCCCTGGTCAGGGCGGCCGCCAAGGAATCCGTCGCCAAGATGCGTGAGCTCTGGGACGCCCGCGAGAAGGCCTCGGAGGCCAAGGTCAAAGCCGGCGGCGCGGTCGTCAACGCGGTCGAGAAGCAGCCCTTCATCGACGCGATGAAGCCGGTCTATGACAAGTTCGTCACCGACGCGAAGCTCAAGGAAATGGTCGCAGCCATCCAGGCTGTGAAGTGATCCTCGGCTGAATCGGATGGCGCGCCCGTCAGGCGCGCCATCTTCCTTTGTTAGGCTTCTCTTGCCCGGACCGGCTTCATGTCACCAGCCCTGCATCGAATTTCCAGCGCCTTGGCGACGCTGGCCCTGTGGTTGTCTGCGATCGGTCTCGTTGGCATGACCCTGGCCGTCGCCTGGCAGGTCTTCGGCCGCTATGTCCTCAACAGCACGCCGACCTGGACCGAGGCGCTGTCGATCCAGCTGATGGGCTGGTTCATTCTGCTGGGAGCCGCCGTCGGCGTCCGCGAGGGCTACCATCTCGGCTTCGACATCCTGCGCATCGCGCTGCCGGGCCGGCCCGCCAAGCTGATGGCTCTCGTCAGCCATCTCGTTGTGCTCGCCTTCGGCCTCGCGATGGTCTGGTACAGCTGGGATCTCGTCGTCGGTACCTGGACCGCCACCATCCCGATCCTGGGCTGGCCGGGCGGCATCGATTTCCTGCCGCTGCTCGGCGGCGGCGCACTGATCTCCTTCTTCACCCTCGAACATCTCTACAATCTGGCCGCCGGCCATGAGGACGGGACCGGCGCATGAGCCCTGAACTGATCATTCTCTTCGGCAGCTTCGTCGTCCTGCTGCTGATCGGCACGCCGATCGCGTTCTGCCTTGGCGCCGCTTCACTGGCGACCGTCGTCTATATGGGCATTCCGCCTCTGGTGGTGTTCCAGCGGCTGAACTCCGGCATCAGCGTGTTCTCGCTGATGGCGATCCCGTTCTTCATCTATGCCGGCGACCTGATGATCCGCGGCGGCATCGCGGAACGGCTGGTGCGCTTCGCCGGCTCGCTGGTCGGCCATATGCGCGGCGGGCTGGGCCAGGTGAACATCGCCGCCTCCACCCTGTTCGGCGGCATTTCCGGTTCGGCCGTTGCCGATGCCTCGGCCATCGGCGGGCTGATGATCCCGCAGATGCAAAAGCGCGGCTATGACACGGCTTTTGCGGTCAATGTCACGGTCAGCTCCGCCATCATCGCGCTGCTGATCCCGCCCTCGCACAACATGATCATCTATTCGCTGTCGGCCGGCGGCTCGATCTCCATCGCCGACCTGTTCACGGCCGGGATCGTGCCGGGTCTGCTGCTGGCGGCCGCGCTGATGCTGGTGACCTGGATCGTCGCGCGCAAGCGCGGTTACCCGGCCGAACCCTTTCCAGGCTGGGCCAAGGTCGCGACCTATGCCGTCTCCGCCTTCCCCGGCATCATCCTGATCGGCATCATCTTCGGCGGCGTGCGCTCCGGCGTCTTCACCGCGACGGAAAGCTCCTGCATCGCGGCGGTCTACGCCCTTCTGGTTACCGTCTTGGTCTATCGCGGGATGAACCTCGCGGAGTTCAAGGACGCGACCTTCGCGGCCGTCCGCACCACGGCGATGGTCCTGCTGGTGATCGGCTGCGCCGCCTCCTTCGGCTGGCTGCTCGCCTTTTTCCAGGTCCCTTCGGCAATGGTCGCCTTCATGCGGTCGATTTCGAACGATCCGATCGTGATCTTCCTGCTGATCAATCTGCTGCTGCTGTTCCTGGGTACCTTCATGGACATGTCGCCGCTGATCATCATCACCACGCCGATTTTCCTGCCCGTGGTCACGGCCTTCGGCATGGACCCGGTGCATTTCGGCGCGATCCTGATCCTCAACCTCGGCATCGGCCTGTGCACCCCGCCCGTGGGCGCCGTGCTCTTCGTCGGCTGCGCGGTCGGGCGAATCTCGATCTGGGAGGCGATGCGCACGATCTGGCCATTCTACGGCGCCAGCCTCGCCGTCCTGATGCTCGTGACCTATGTTCCCGCCATCTCCCTCTGGCTGCCGAGCATGTTCCGTTGACGCGACTGAATACGAAGACCCTCTCCGCCCTGCCGGCCACGGTCCGCCGCCCCGCCTATGACCGCGCGCGGCTGACACCAGGGATCGTCCATCTGGGCTTGGGTGCCTTCGCCCGCGCCCATCTCTGCGAGTACACCGAGGACGCGCTGGAGCTGGAGTTCGGCGCCTGGGGTGTCACCGGTGCGAGCCTGCAGCGACCCGACCAGCGCGACCGGCTGGCGCCGCAGGACGGGCTCTACACCCTGCTCAAGCGCGCCCCGGCCGGGCCGGAGCTGCGCCTCATCGGCTGCCTCGGTGAGGTTCTGGTCGCGCCGGAGAACCCGGCCGCGCTGATCGCGCGCATGGCCTCCCCCGATACGCGGATCGTCTCGCTGACGGTCACCGAGAAGGGCTATTGCCACGACCCCGCCACCGGCCGGCTCAAGGCCGACCATCCCGACATCGTCCACGACCTCGCCAACCCGCTCAGCCCGCGCTCGGCGGTCGGCCTGATCGTCGCCGCCCTGAAGGCCCGCCGCGCCGCCGGGCTCGGCCCCTTCACGGCGCTGAGCTGCGACAACCTCCCCCACAATGGCGGCGTGTTGCGCGGCCTCGTGCGCGACTTCGCGGCGCTGAGCGATGATGGCCTGAGCCAGTGGATCGAGGCCAACGGCGCCTTCCCGGCGACGATGGTCGACCGCATCGTGCCCGCCACGACCGACGCCGACATCGCCGAGGTCGCGGGCCTGATCGGGCTGGAGGACGCCGCGCCCGTGATCGGCGAGCCCTTTCGGCAATGGGCGATCCAGGACGTCTTCGCCGCCGGCCGGCCGGCCTGGGAGCGTGTCGGAGCGCAGATGGTCTCGCAGGTCGCGCCCTTCGAGTTCATGAAGCTGCGCATGCTCAACGGCGCGCATTCCAGCCTCGCCTATCTCGGCTATCTCGCGGGCCACGAGACGGTGTCTGAAGCCAGCGGCGACCCGGTCTTGGCGCGCTTCCTCGAAGGTCTCTGGACGGAGATCATCCCGACCGTGCCGGCCCCGCAGGGCGTCGTCCTCTCCGACTATGCGCAGGCGCTGCTCGCCCGCTTCCGCAACCCCGCCATCCGCCATCGCACCTGGCAGATCGCCATGGACGGCTCGCAGAAGCTGCCGCAGCGGCTGCTGGGAACGATCCGCGACCGCCTCAGGCAGGACGCCCCGATCGACCATCTCGCGCTCGGTGTCGCGGCCTGGATGCGCTATGTCTCCGGCACCGACGAAAAGGGCGCGACGATCGACATCCGCGACCCGCTCGCGGCGACCTTCGCGGACAAGGCCAGGGCGGCCGGCCGCAATGCGACGGCGCTCAGCCGGTTGTTGCTCGGCATCGAGGCGATCTTCGGTGCCGATCTGCCGCGCGAGCCGCGGTTCACCACCGCCGTCGAGCGGCATCTCGCGGCGCTGTTCGACAAGGGCGCGAAGGCGACGGTGGCGGCGCTCTGACCGGGGGCTCGGGGACCCTCTTGATCCCGCCCGCCCCCTCGCGCCAGATGCGCGCATGATCCGTGCCGTCCTCCTCACGCTGGCCCTGCTGACGCTCGCCCCGCCGGCCGCGATCGCCCAGTCGCGCGTCACCGTGCCGAACTTCTGGGATCCGCGCATCCGGCTCGACCGGCCCGAGCCCGGCCCGCCCCGCGTCATCCGCTTCCTGACCGACGACGACTACCCGCCGCTGCATTTCGCCGGGCCCGATGGCGGCCTGACCGGCTTCTCCGTCGAACTGGCGCGGGCCGCCTGCGAGAAGCTCGGCTGGACCTGCACCGTGCAGGCCCGCCGTTTCGACACGCTGCTGGATTCGCTCGCCGAGGGCCGCGGCGACGTGCTGGCGGCGGCGGTCAACCTGACACCGCCGATCCGCTCCCGTTTTGCGGCCAGCCATCTCTATTTTCGCGGCTCGGCCCGTTTCGCCACCACCCGCGGCAATGCCCAGGCCGAACTCGACACGCGCACGCTCCAGGGCAAGCGCGTCGCCGTCGTCGCCGGCACGGCGCATCAGGCCTATCTCGAACGGCTGCTGCCCTTCGTCCAGCGCCGCGAAGCGGCAAGCCTCGCCGCCGCCGTCACGGCGCTGCGCAGCGGCGACGCCGAATTCGTCTTCGGCGACGGCGTCGCACTCTCGCTGCTGCTCGCCGGCAGCGGCGGCGGCGAACTCGCCTTTACCGGCGGGCCCTTCCTCGAGAGCCGCTATTTCGGCGAGGGCGTCGCCTTCCTCCTGCGCAAGGACGAGGCGCCGCTCAAGCGCTCCCTCGACTACGCGCTGCAGTCGCTCTGGGACGACGGCACCTATGCGCGGCTCTACCTGCGGTTCTTCCCGGTAAGCCCGTTCTAACGCCGGCCGTCAGACGGCGTCTTGCGTCATGGTCGGGCTTGTCCCGACCATCCACGTTTTCCTCGTTCGCATGCGGTGTTCAAACCGTGGATGCTCGCCACAAGGGCGAGCATGACGGCGAGCGGTGGCCCGTTGCTTTCACTGCGCCGGCGCGTTCGCGCTGAGCGCCTGCTTCGCCACCGCCGCCAGCCAGCCGGACGCGGCCGGCAGGATCGCGTCGTTGAAATCGTAGCGGTCATTGTGCAGTTCGCCGCCGTCGCGCACCGGGCCGTTGCCGATCCAGACATAGGCACCGGGCAGCCGCTGCAGGAAATAGGCGAAGTCCTCGCCGGTCGTGCTGGGCTTGAGATCACGCCGCAGCCCCACCCCGGCCGCCTGCGCAGCCGCGGCGGCGATCTCCTCCTCCGCCGCCGTGTTGATGGTGGCGGCGCCATGCATCGTCTCGACCTCCGCCTCCATCTCGAAAGTGGCGGCGATGTTCTGTGCGATCGCGCGGATGCGCCCGAGCAGGCGCTCGCGCACCTCCGCCACGAAGGTACGGAAGGTGCCTTCGATGAAGACGCTGGTCGGGATCTGGTTCGAGGCCGAGCCACCATGCACCTGGCCGATCGAGACGACCGCCGACTGCATCGGATCGATGTTGCGCGAGACGATCGTTTGCAGCGCGACGATGAGATGCCCCATGGCGACGATCGGGTCGCGCGTCGTCTCCGGCAGCGCCGCATGGCCGGCGGTGCCGTGCAGCGTGATCCTGAAGCGGCCGGGCTCGGACATCACCGGCCCGCGATGCACGGCGATGGTGCCCGCCTCCAGCCCCGGCCAGTTGTGCAGGGCGAAGATGCGCTCCATCGGGAAGCGCTCGATCACGCCATCGGCGAGCATCGCCTGCGCACCGCCGGCGCCCTCCTCGGCCGGCTGGAAGACGAACTGCACGGTGCCGCTCCAGCCCTCGTCGCGGGCGAGCAGGGCGGCCGCGCCGAGCAGCGCCGTGGTGTGCCCGTCATGGCCGCAGGCATGCATGACGTTCGGCCGCGTGGAGTTATAGGGCAGGTCGTTCGCCTCGAGGATCGGCAGCGCGTCCATGTCGGCGCGCAGGCCGACCGAGCGCTCCGAGCCGCCGCGCCTCAGCGTCGCCACCACGCCATGGCCACCGATGCCGGCGGTGAAGGGCACGCCGAGTTCGGTGAGCTTCGCCTGGACGAAGGCGCTCGTCTCCTGCTCCTGCCGCCCGAGTTCCGGATGGGCGTGGAGATGGCGTCGCCAGGCGGTCAGGGTGTCGTGCAGTTGGCGATCCAAGGCGGCGGTCCTCTCGAAGGCGTCGGCGTCAGCCTATACCCGGCACGCCATTCGACAACTGCTCCAGACGCATCCCGTCCGACTCATTGACGCCCCCCTTCGCAATCTGCGAAAGCCCCTGCCTCGCATTTTCGCGTTGAACCTGGAGAGGACACCACTCCCGATGCCCGTTTTCGACCCCGCCCTTGTGGACGCCGCCCAGCGTTCGGCCGCCTGGCCGTTCGAGGAAGCTCGCAAGATCGTCGCGCGGATCGAGAAATCGGGCAAGCAGGAGGTCATCTTCGAGACCGGTTACGGCCCCTCGGGCCTGCCCCATATCGGCACCTTCGGCGAGGTCGCGCGCACCTCGATGGTCCGCCACGCCTTCGAGGTGCTGACCGATGGCGCGATCCCGACTCGCCTGATCGCATTTTCCGACGACATGGACGGGCTGCGCAAGGTGCCCGACAACGTCCCCAACAAGGCGTTGCTCGCTGCCAATCTCGGCAAGCCGCTGACCGAGGTGCCCGACCCCTTCGGCACGCATGACTCCTTCGGCCGGCACAACAATGCGCGGCTGCGCGCCTTCCTCGACCAGTTCGGCTTCGACTACGAGTTCAAGTCCTCGACCGACAGCTACCGCGCCGGCGAGTTCGACGCGACTCTGCTCAAGATGCTGGCGCGCTACGACGCCATGATGAAGATCATGCTGCCGACCTTGCGCGAGGAGCGGGCGGCAACCTACTCACCCTTCCTGCCGATCCACCCGGTGACCCGCGTCGTCATGCAGGTGCCGATCGAGGCGCGCGACGTGGAGGCCGGCACGATCGCCTGGACCGACCCGGTGACCGGCGAGCGCTTCGTCACGCCCGTCACCGGTGGCCAGGTCAAGCTGCAGTGGAAGCCGGACTGGGCGATGCGCTGGGTCGCACTCGGCGTCGACTACGAGATGGCGGGCAAGGACCTGATCGACTCGGTCAAGGTCTCCTCGCAGATCGCGCGCGCGCTCGACGGCACCCCGCCCGAGGGCTTCAACTACGAGCTCTTCCTGGACGAGCAGGGCCAGAAGATCTCGAAGTCGAAGGGCAACGGCCTGACCATCGAGCAATGGCTCGAATACGGCCCACAGGAGAGCCTGGCGCTCTACATGTTCCAGCGCCCGCGCGAAGCCAAGAAGCTGCATTTCGACGTCATCCCGCGCGCCGTCGACGAGTATCTGCAGTTCCTCGGCGGCTATGAACGCCAGGACTGGAAGAACCGCCTCGGCAATCCCGTCTGGCATCTCCACCATGGTGAGCCACCGCAACCGGAGGTCATCGCGGCCGGAGAGGGCGACAACGTCTCGCGGGCACAGATCACCTTCGGCCTGCTGATGAACCTCGTTGCCGTCGCCAATTCCGAGGACAAGGCCGTGCTCTGGGGCTTCCTCCAACGCTACGCGCCGGGCATCTCGCCGCAGACCCATCCGCGTCTCGACGCGCTGGTCGGCTATGCGATCGCCTATTTCCGCGACTTCGTGAAGCCGGCGAAGACCTACCGCCTCGCCGACGAAACCGAGGTGGCGGCCTTCACCGCGCTCGATGCCGCGCTCGCCGCCCTGCCGGCGGACGCCACCGCGGAGATGGTGCAGGACACGGCGCTCGACGTCGCCCGCGCCATCCCGCGCTATCAGAATCTCGCCGCCAAGAACGC
>CALRYW010000008.1:0-78108 GCA_943372485.1 Allobosea thiooxidans | reverse complement strand
CATGACTCTTGACCGTCAGCGCCGGATCGAAGGCCTCATTGCCCTCGTCCTCTTCGCCCTGACCATTCCCGCCGCGAACTGGCTGATCGGCAATGCCGGCACCGTCTGCGTGCCCAACGGCCCCTGCCTCGTCCCGGTCTGGCCCGGCATCAAGGCCCCAAGCGGCGTGCTGATGATCGGGCTGGCGCTGGTGCTGCGCGACCTCGTCCAGCGTCGTCTGGGCACGGCCGCCGGCCTCGGCGCCATCGCGGTCGGCGCCGCGATCTCCGGCTTTGTCGCCCCACCAGCGATCGTCGTCGCCTCGGTGGCAGCCTTCCTGCTCTCCGAACTCGCCGATTTCGCCGTCTACACGCCGCTGCAGAAGCGCCGCTTCGTCACGGCCGTGATCGCGTCCGGCCTCGTCGGGCTGGTGGTCGACAGCGTCGTCTTCCTCCAACTCGCCTTCGGCAGCCTCGATTTCCTCAGCGGCCAGATCATCGGCAAGGCCTGGATGGTGCTGCTCGCGCTCCCGCTGATGCACCTTCTGCGCCGCCGCGACGAGCGGCTGGGGCTTGCCGCCGCCTGAGATTCGGCGCGGCCGCTCGCCCCGAAGCCTGGCCCCAGAAGCGTGCGAAGAGGCCTCTTTGCAAGATCGTGGCCGGGTACGGACAATTTGAGCCAACGCCGCAACGCCGACTTCATGGCCAGGTGCGATAACTGCCGCTTCGTCACGCGGGGCCGGCAATGCACGAAGACCGTTCGTCAGAACGTCTGCAAGCGCTGCAGAACGAGATCCTGGTGTCCATCGCCCGCGGTGAGGCGCTGTGCACCATCATGGAACGCCTGTGCCGGCGTGCCGAAGCGATCGCGCCGGGCGTCATCTGTTCCGTGCTGACGATCGACGAGGAGCGGCGCCTCGTCTCGCTGGCCACGCCATCCCTCCCGGCCTCCTATGCCGCTGCCGTGACAGGTGTCGCAGTCGGCCCGCGCGTCGGCTCCTGCGGTACCGCCATCCACCGGGGCGAGCCCGTCTGCGTCACCGACATCGCGAGCGACCCGCTCTGGCGGGGTTTCGAGGATCTCGTGCTGCCGCTCGGTCTGCGAGCCTGCTGGTCCAGCCCCATCAAGGCCCGCGACGGGCGTGTCGTCGGCAGCTTCGCCTTCTATTATGATCGGCCGCGCGGCCCCAATGAACTCGAGCGCCAGATCGTCGAGACCTGCGTCCATCTCTGCGCGATCGCGATCGAGCATGAGGAGGTTCGCTCCCGCAATCATCGGCTGGCCTATTACGACACGCTGACGACGCTCCCGAACCGGGCGAGCTTCAACGAGGCGATCACCCGCCTGACCGCCGCGACGCCGCTCGATTTCGGCCTGATGCTGATCGACATCGATCACCTCAAGGTCGTCAATGACACGATGGGCCATGCCGCGGGCGACGCGCTCATCGCGACCGTGGGCCTCCGGATCCAGTCCGTGGCGGGCGAGGCCGTGGCCTATCGCATCGGCGGCGACGAGTTCGCCGTGATCCTGCCGCGAGGCGCGACCGCGGTGCAGATGCGCGCCACCGCCTCCGCCATCCTCGCCGCGATGGCGCCCCCGCTCGATCACGACGGACACGGCATCATGCCGAGCGTCACCATCGGCGCCGCCCTGGCGGGCGAGGATGGCGAGGATGGCGTCACCCTGCGCCAGAACGCCGATTTTGCGCTCTATCACGCCAAGGAGACCCGTCGCGGCGGCTATGTCCGCTTCAAGGACGGGCTGCGGACCTCGATGACGCGACGCCTCCAGATCAAGCGCGACGTCGATGTCGCCCTGACCGAGGGGCGGATCGTTCCCTATTACCAGCCGGTCCTGCGGATCGACACCGACGAGATCGTCGGTCTGGAGGCGCTCGCCCGCATGCGCATGCCGGATGGGCGCGTCGCCTCCGCCGTCGAATTCCAGGAGGCGATGGCCGATCCCAAGGTGGCCCATCGCGTCACCGGTCAGATGTTGAACGCCGTGGCCGCCGACATGGCCGCCTGGCAGAGCGCCGGCATCCCGTTCCAGCATGTCGGCATGAACGTGACCTCCGCCGACTTCCAGAAGGGCGATCTCGTCCAGCGCATCGTCCGGGCCATGGAGCGCACCGGCGTGTCGCCCCGGCAGCTGGTGGTCGAGATCACCGAGCAGGTCTTCATGGGCCGGAGCAAGGACGGCGTCGCCCGCACGATCGCGGCGCTGCGCGAGCGCGGCATCTGCGTGGCGCTCGATGATTTCGGCACGGGCTTCGCCTCCCTCACCCATCTGCTCGATTTCCCCGTCGACATCATCAAGATCGACCGCTCCTTCATCGCCGCCGCCCAGACCAGCACGAAGAGCAGCGTCATCGTCGAGGCGATGGTCGGGATCGCCCACCGGCTCGGCATGCGCATCATCACCGAGGGCATCGAGACGCAGGCCCAGGCCGAATGGCTCCAGTCCATGGGCTGCCGGCTCGGCCAGGGCTTCCTCTACGCCCAGGCCCTGCCGGCCGGCATCGTCGGCGAGCTCCTGCAGCGCTTCGGCGCCAAGCCGGACAGGACGGCACGCCCGCTTCGGGGCGTCACCGCCTCCGCCGCCTGACGCATCGCGGACTTGAGATCGCGGTTCTTTTCGCTTATGAGCCTGCCAGCGCCCGACTGACACCCTTGGAGGCACGGGCGCCGAACCGCAAAGAGGCCGCCTGCTGGCGGCCTTGTCTTTTCAAGCAAGGATTGAAAACCATGACCGCCGTGAAGCAAATCCAGGCTTCGGCGCGCGCACAGGTCGGCAAGGGGGCCGCCCGTGCAGTTCGTCGTCAAGGCCAGACACCCGCCGTCATCTATGGCGGGGGCGCCGCTCCCGAAGCGATCGCGCTCGACGCCAACAAGACCCGCCTCCTGATCTATGGTGGCCATTTCCTGACCACGCTGTTCGACATCAGCGTCGACGGCAAGAAGCAGCGCGTAATCCCGCGCGACTACCAGCTCGACCCGGTCAAGGACTTCCCGATCCATGTCGACTTCCTGCGCGTCGCCGCGGGCCAGACGGTGACGGTCGAGGTTCCGATCCATGTCGTCGGCCAGGAGTCGAGCCCCGGCGTGAAGAGCGGCGGCCTGGTGCAGATCGTCGAGCACTCGCTCGAGATCACCGTCGAGCCCGAGAACATCCCGGAGGCCTTCGAGGTCTCGGTGGCCGGTCTCCAGATCGGCGACGCCCTTGAGGCCAGCGTGATCAAGCTGCCGAAGGGCGCCAAGCTCTCCGTCGGCTCGGACGCCACCATCGTCACCATCGTTCCGCCGATGGCGGAGGAAGCTGCCGACGCCGAGGCTCCGGCCGCCGAGGCCAAGAAGGCCTGATCAAGAAGGCCTGATCCGGCGTCACAGTCGGCATCTCGCCACGAACGACCATGCGAACGGCCGGGGCTTCCCGGCCGTTTTGCCGTGAGGGACGACGATCGTCATGCTGATCTTCGCAGGGCTCGGAAATCCCGGCACGCGCTATGCCGGCAACCGGCACAATATCGGCTTCATGGCGCTCGAGGCGATCGCGCGCACGCATCGCGCCTCGCCCTGGCGCGGCCGCTTCCAGGCCGAGGCCTGCGAGGCGACGATCGGAACCGAGAAGGTCGTCCTGCTCAGGCCCCAGACCTACATGAACGAATCCGGCCGCGCGATCGGCGAAGCGGCACGCTTCTTCAAGGTCGCCCCCGCAGACGTCATTGTCTTCCATGACGAACTCGACCTCGCCCCCGCCAAGCTGCGCGTCAAGCTCGGCGGCGGCAATGCCGGCCATAACGGCCTGCGCTCGACCACCGCCGCGATCGGCAACGACTACCGCCGGGTCCGCATGGGCATCGGCCATCCCGGCATGAAGGAACTCGTCCACGCCTATGTGCTGAACGATTTCGGCAAGGCGGAGGGGCCCTGGGTCGAGGATCTCTGCACCGCCTGCGCCGACAACGCCGAGCTTCTGGCGAAGCACGACGATGCCGGCTTTCAGAATAAGGTGCATCTCTTCATGGAGGCGCGCGGCCACGGCACGGTGAAGCGCCTCGGCGAGAAGACGGACTGAGGCGGCGCCTTCAGTAGGGCAGCGTCGCACCGCCCTTCGCGATCGTCACGCGGCTGGCGGCATAGCTGCCATCGGCTTGCTTCGTCGCCGACATCACCACCTGCGCGCCCGGCTTCAGCTCGCTCGCCTCGGCCGGCGCGCCCATGATGATGTTGGTCTCGGGCGGGATCGTCAGCGTCCACCTTGCGCCAAAGGATATCATGCCGCCGCGACACTGGTACGGCCGAACACAGGCCGATCATTGACACGAAAACACGGAAACACGATGCTGGGCTGCGGCGAGCTTGGTATGAAATGAAGAATTTGACGGTGACACTTCCTGACGAGACGCTGTCGCGCCTGCGCGTAGCAGCGGCGCGGGAAGGCAAGAGCATGTCCAAATTCGTGACCGAACTCCTCGAACGGCGCGTGGGCCGGACGATCAGCCAGCGCGAAGCGCTCGACAGGTTCCTCGCCGGGCCTCCTCTTCCGCTGTCGGACGAAAACGGCAAACTCCCCTCCCGGACCGAGTTGTATGACGAGCACCTTCTTTCTCGACACAAACGTGCTGATCTACAGCCGGGATCCGGGCGCGAGGCAGAAGCAGGATCGGTCGCGGCTGTGGCTGAAGGCTCTGATCGAGACGAAGCCGCCGGTGATCAACCTGCAGGTCATCAACGAATTTTGCCACGTCGCGCTTCGTAAGCTTCCGCATCTCGGTGTGGCGACCGTGAAAGCCGACGCCGAAGGCCTGAGGATCTGGGGCGATACGCCGATCGATTACGAGACACTGACGGACGCCTGGCAGATCCGCGAGGCAGCGGGCTATCAATGGTTCGACTGCGTGCTACTGGCGGCCGCACAAAATTTGGGTTGTACCCACTTCCTCAGTGAAGACATGCGGCATGGTCACGTCGTAAACGGCATCACCATCGTCAATCCGTTCATCGCCCTCCCCGGCGATTTCACGCTCCGAGACTGAAAGACCACCATGGGTTTCAAATGCGGTATCGTCGGCCTGCCGAATGTCGGCAAGTCGACCCTCTTCAACGCGCTGACGCAGACGGCGGCCGCCCAGGCGGCGAACTATCCGTTCTGCACGATCGAGCCCAATGTCGGCGACGTCGCGGTGCCTGATCCCCGGCTGGAGAAGCTCGCCGCCATCGCGGGCTCCAAGGAGATCATCCCGACGCGGCTGACCTTCGTCGACATCGCCGGCCTCGTCCGTGGGGCCTCGAAGGGCGAAGGCCTCGGCAACCAGTTCCTCGCCAACATCCGCGAATGCGACGCCATCGCCCATGTCGTGCGCTGCTTCGAGGATGGCGACATCACCCATGTCGAGGGCAAGGTCGCGCCGATCAACGACATCGAGATCATCGAGACCGAGCTGATGCTGGCTGATCTCGAAAGCCTCGAGAAGCGTGTCCTGCCGTTGGAGAAGAAGGCCAAGACCGGCGACAAGGACGCCAAGGAACTCGCCGAGCTGATGAACCGCTGCCTCGTGCTGCTGCGCGAGGGCAAGCCCGCCCGCCTCGTCCAGGTCGCCGCCGACGAGCGCAAGGCCTTCGAGACGCTCGGCCTGCTCTCCTCCAAGCCCGTCCTCTATGTCTGCAATGTCGAGGAGGCGAGCGCCGACAAGGGCAACGCCTTCTCCGAATTGGTCAAAGCCCGGGCTGCGGAAGAGAACGCGGTTGCCGTCGTCGTCTCCGCCAAGATCGAGAGCGAGATCGCGGTGCTGCCGGCCGCCGACCAGAAGGACTATCTCGAGGCCGTCGGCCTGGAGGAGCCCGGCCTGAACCGCGTCATCCGCGCCGGCTATGCCCTGCTCCACCTGGTCACCTATTTCACGGTGGGGCCGAAGGAGGCGCGCGCCTGGACGATCGAGAAGGGCACCAAGGGCCCCGCCGCCGCCGGGGTGATCCACAGCGACTTCGAGAAGGGCTATATCCGCGCCGAGACGATCGCCTATGACGACTACATCGCCCATAAGGGCGAGAGCGGCGCGCGCGAGGCCGGGAAGTTCCGGCTCGAAGGCAAGGAATACGTCGTCGCCGACGGCGACGTGCTGCATTTCCGCTTCGCGAACTGATGGCCCGGACGGCGATGCTGTTTTTTGAGGACTTCATCGTCGGCGAGACAGTGCCGATGGGCAGCCTTGCCGTCTCGGAAGGGGACATCGTCGCCTTCGCCTCCCGCTTCGACGCGCAGGATTTCCACGTCGATGCCGAGAAGGCGAGGGCGAGCTTCGTCGGCACGCTGATCGCCTCGGGCTGGCACAGCTGCTCGCTGCTGATGCGGCTGATGGTGCAGAGCTTCCTGCTGAACTCCTCAGGGATGGGCGCGCCCGGCGTCGAGGAGGTGAAATGGCTGCGCCCGGTCCAGCCGGGCGACGTGCTGCACGGCCGCCGCACCGTTACCGAGATCAAGCCCTCGCGCTCGCGCCCGGAGATGGGGCTCGTGCGTTTCAAGCTCGAGCTGCTGAACCAGCGCGACGAGGCGGTGCTGGAGCAGGCCAACTGGATCATGTTCGGCCGGCGCGGCGTCGCCGCCCTGCAGCCCGCGGGCGACTGGCTTCGCCACCCGCCGCTCTACGTCCTGCCCCCCTCGCCCTCCCGGATCGAGCCCCCGGCCGAGCCGACGCCCGCCGCGCGCTTCTTCGAGGACATCGCGATCGGCGACCGCGTCGAACTGGGCAGTACCGTCTTCACGGCCGACGAGATCATCGCCTTCGCGCGCGCCTTCGACCCCCAGCCCTTTCACATGGACGAGACGGCCGCCGCGGCCTCCTCTTTCGGCCGGCTCGCCGCCTCGGGCTGGCACACAGCCTCGGTCTGGATGGCGACGATGGTCACCCATCGCCGCCGCCAGCTCGCCGCCTTCGGCGATGGCCGCGCGCCGCGGCTCGGCCCTTCGCCCGGCTTCAAGAACCTGCGCTGGACGCGACCGGTCTTCGCCGGAGACCGCATCACCTACCATTCCGAAGTCACCGACAAACGCGCCAGCACCTCGCGCCCGCAATGGGGCCTGTTCTTCCACCACAACACCGGTGTGAACCAGAAGGGCGAGGAGGTCTTCAGCTTCGACGGCTGCGTCTTCGTCGAGCGCAGGCCGGGCTGAAGCCCCCGCCCTGCTTTCGCCGACGATGCCCCGCGCGGCCGTGACGCTTCTGCGGGCCCGGCTCAGCCTGTAGGGAGGGTGCGCGAGGGGGGCCGCAGAGCCGCCGGCGAGACATCTCCGGGAGGAGCGCATCGTGGCGGCAGCCCGCATCTTCAGCACGGCCCAGATGGCGGCGCGCGCCCGCAAGCGCCTGCCGCGCGCGGTCTACGACTTCATCGAGGGCGGCGCCGGCGCCGAACAGGCCGTCACCCGCAACCGGGCGCGCTTCAGCGAGATCGCCCTGATGCCGCAGGCCCTGCGCGACTGCGCTGCCGCCCATACCGAGGTCACGCTGTTCGGCCGCCGCTATGCCGCCCCCTTCGGCGTCGCGCCCATGGGCTTCGCCGATCTGGTCTGCCCTGGCACCGACCGCGCGCTCGCCGCAGCGGCCAAGGCACAGAACATCCCCTATGTCCTCTCCACCGCCGCCACGACCTCGATCGAGACCATCGCCGGCATCGCCCAGGACAATCTCTGGTTCCAGCTCTATCCGGGCGCGGACGAGACCATCGCCGCCGGGCTGATGCAGCGCGCGCTGAAGGCTGGCGTCACCACGCTGGTCGTCACCATCGACATCCCCGTGCCCGCGCGGCGCGTGCGCGACCTCACCAACGGGCTCGCCATCCCGTTGAAACCCTCGCTCGCCACCATTCTCGACGTCGCACGCCATCCCGGCTGGCTCTGGCGGGCCGCGCGCAGCGAACGGCTCGGCATGGCGAACTTCGTCGCGGACAAAGGATCGCTGAGCGGGCTCGCCCATGCCGAGTTCGTCTCGCGGCAGCTCTCCTGCCCGGCGCTCGACTGGCGGCGCATCGAGGCGATCCGCGAGGTCTGGCCGCAACACCTCGTCATCAAGGGCATCCTCAACCCGCAGGATGCGCTGCGGGCCGAACGCCTCGGCGCCGACGGCATCGTCGTCTCCAACCATGGCGGGCGCCAGCTCGATTCCGCGCCGTCTTCGATCGAGGTGCTGCCGCGCATCCGCGCGGCCTGCGGCGACCGGCTCAAGCTGATCCTCGACAGCGGCGTGCGCACGGGTGACGATATCGCGCGCAGCCTGGCCTCGGGAGCCGATTTCGTTCTGCTCGGGCGGCCCTTCCTGTTCGCCGTCGCCGCGCTCGGTCTGTCCGACGGCCCGAGGGCGATCATCGACATCCTGCGGGCGGAACTCCTCAACACGCAGATCCATCTCGGCTGCGCCGATCCCACCGAACTCGGCAGCGACCATCTCTGGCCAAGGCAGGGAGGCAACCGATGACCATCGCGATCATGGGGGCCGGCGGCGTCGGCTGCTATTACGGCGCCATGCTGGCGCGCGCCGGCCATGGCGTGACGTTGATCGCACGCCCCCCGCATGTCGAGGCGATCGAGCGGCACGGTCTCGTCTTCGAGGCGCGGGGGACGACGGAGAGGCTCGAGGTCACGGCCACGACCGAGCCCTCCGGGGTCGCCGGTGCCGATATCGTCCTGTTCTGCGTGAAATCGGGCGACACCGAAGAGGCCGGCCGCGCCATCGCGCCCCACCTCGCAGCCAACGCAACGATCCTGAGCCTGCAGAACGGCGTCGACAATGCGCCGCGCCTGCAGGCGGTGATCGGCCGCCCCGTGATCCCGGCCGCGGTCTATGTCGCGGTGGAGATGCCCGGCCCCGGCCATGTCCGCCATCACGGGCGCGGCGAACTCGTCATTGGCCCCGGCGCGACCAGCGCCGCCATCGCCGTGAGCTTCGGACTGGCCGGCATCCCCACCGAGGTCTCCGAGAACGTCATCCGTTCGCTCTGGACCAAGCTGATCGTCAACTGCGCCTACAACGCCCTCTCCGCCATTCCGCAGCTTCCTTACGGCCGGATGATCGCGGTCGAGGGCGTGCGCGACAGCATGGCCGACATCGTCGCCGAATGCCGCGCGGTGGCGCAGGCCGCCGGCATCGCCATCAGCCCCGAGATCCTCGACACCGTCCTGGCGCTCGCCCCGGCCATGCCGGCACAATCCTCCTCGACGGCGCAGGACCTCGTCCGCGGCAAGCGCACCGAGATTGACCATCTCAACGGCTATGTCGTGCGGACCGGCGCGCGTCTGGGCGTCCCGACCCCGACCAATCGTCTGCTGACGGTCATGGTCAAGCTGATGGAAGACAGCGCCGGCGCCTGAGCCGCCGGCCCCTGCACCGCCGGGCGGTCATGCGCGCGCGCTCGTTGTCGCCGGCGCCCGCACCATGCCAAGCTGCCGTTACGCCAGAGACGGCGCCATAAGAAACCACCGGCAGGAAACGACACCCATGAAGCGCAGATTGTTCTTGAAGGGCGCCGGCCTCGGCGCCGCCGCCGGAATTGCGTCTCCGGCGATCGCCCAGAGCTCGCCCACCGTGACCTGGCGCCTGGCGTCGAGCTATCCGAAATCGCTGGAAACGCTCTACGGCGCCTGCACCCATTTTTCGGAAGCTGTCTCGGCCGTCACCGACGGCAAGTTCAAGATCCAGGTCTTCGCGGCGGGCGAGATCGTGCCCGCCCTGCAGGTCGCCGATGCGGTGACCAACGGCACGGTCGAGATGGGCCATTCCGGCTCCTATTTCTACATCGGCAAGGACACCGCCTTCGCCTTCGGCACCGTCATTCCCTGGGGCCCCAACAGCCGCCAGATGCAGGCCTGGCTGTTCCATGGGGGCGGGCTCGAACTGCTCAACGAGTTCTACGCCAAGTTCAACATCTACAACCTGCCGGCCGGCAACACCGGTGCGCAGATGGGTGGCTGGTTCCGCAAGGAGATCAAGTCGGTGGCTGATCTCCAGGGCCTGAAGATGCGCGTTGGTGGGCTGGGCGGCAACGTCCTGCAGAAGATGGGCGTGGTGCCGCAGCAGCTCGGCGCCGGCGACATCTATCCGGCGCTGGAACGCGGCGTGCTCGACGCCGTCGAGTTTGTCGGTCCCTATGACGATGAGAAGCTCGGCTTCGCCCGCGTCGCGCCCTATTACTACTATCCCGGCTTCTGGGATGGCTGCGCGGAACTGAGCTTCTTCATCAATCTGGAGAAGTGGAACAGCCTGCCCCCGACCTATCAGCGGGTGCTCAAGACCTGCGCGATGGCCTCCGGCCACGACATGCAGGCGAAATACGACGCGCTCAACCCGCCGGCCCTGAAGCGGCTCATCGCCGGCGGCGCGCAGCTGCGCCCGCTGCCCAACGACATCCTCCGGCAAAGCTACAAGCACACCAAGGATCTCTACGCCGAGATGTCGGCCGCCAACCCGGCCTTCAAGAAGATCTACGACCACCTCTGGGCGTTCCAGCAGGACAGCACGCGCTACTGGCAAATCTCCGACCTCTCCTTCGACCTGATGTCGGCGACGGCGCTGCAGCAGCGCTGGCAGGACGGCTGAAGCAGCCCGACACTCTCCAACCCTGTTCCGGAGACGCTCGTCACGGGCGCCTTCGAACAACGGTGGCTCCTGGCGGGAGGCAGCAAGCCGCCACGGCAGAACGGCGCGGCCGTGGCTCGGTCGGCGACCGGTCGAACCGAATGGCACTGACCCGGGGCTTTGTCTGAACGGACTGGATATTGAACATTTTATCCAATTGACAGGGACAACCATTCGAGGCCTCATTCACGCAGGCCCTCGAGGGCGCCGTTAGAGCTGGATATCCACTTGGTCGCGCCCCAGTCCGTGCTCACGCGAAGGCCGCTGCTTCGCCAGACCGTCACCGGTGCGGCGGTCGCCGAGCTGCGCCGCCGCATCCTGTCGGGTGCCGTCTCCGCCGGTGAGGCCTTGCGGCAGGATGCGCTGGCACGCGAATTCGGCATCAGCCGCATCCCGATCCGCGAAGCCTTCCACCAGCTCGCGGCGGAGGGGCTGGTCACGCTCCATCCGCATCGCGGCGCGGTGGTGACCGCGCTCTCGGGCTCGGACATCGCCGAGCTCTTCGACCTGCGTGCCATGCTGGAGCCCGACCTGATCCGCCGGGCGGTGCCCCGGCTCACCGCCGCCGATTTCGAGCGCGCCGAGACCATCCTGGCCGATTATGCCGCAGCGATCGGCCGGGGCGACCTGGAGGCCTATGGCGAGCTCAACCGCGAATACCACCTCTCGCTCTACCGGGCATCGGGGCGCAGCCAGACGCTCGAACTGGTCCGCGTCCTGCTCGCCAACACCGACCGCTACACCCGCGTCCAGCTCGCCATGTCCGAAGGCGCCACGACGCGCGCCAAGCGCGAGCACGCCGCACTGCTCGATCTCTGTCGCGCCGGTGACGCCGAGGGCGCCGCGCGGCTGACCCTGGACCACGTCCTGGCCGTTCGCGAGGACCTGCTGCACCTGCTGGAGCCGGACGATGCCGACATCGCCCTGCCCCAGGCTCCGGCCGCCTGACGCGACCGCCCGAATTCAAGACAGACCAGCAAGGACCACGGACCATGACCATCGGAGTCGGCGGATCGAGCTTCGAGGCGGAACTCGCCAAACTGAAACCGATGACACACGGCATCGAGCCGATCGTCGTCGGGGAGTTCAGGCAGCGTGTCGCCAAGGCGCAGGCGCTGCTGCGCGAGCAGGGCCTGCAGGCGCTCTATCTGGATACCTCGACGAGCCTGGCCTATTTCACCGGCATCCAGCTCAATCTGACCGAGCGGCTGCACGGCGCCGTCATCCCCGTCGAGGGCGAGGTCGCCTATCTCAGCCCGACCTTCGAGGAACCGAAGACGCGCGAATACATGAAATTCGGCGACGATGTCCGCTGCTGGGAAGAGCATGAGGACCCGACCGAACTCGTCGTCGAGACCATCCGCAGCATGGGCTATGAGAGCGGCCAAATCGCGCTCGACCCGCATACGCCCTTCTACATCGTCGACGGCCTGCGCAAGGCCGGCAACCGCTTCACCTTCACGCAGGGCAGCTCGATCACCGCGACCTGCCGCCAGCTCAAATCGGCCGCCGAGATCGCCCTGATCCAGCGGGCGATGGATATCACCATGGAGGTCCATCGTGCCGCCGCCCGCGCGCTGCAGGTCGGCGTGACGACGGCGCAGGTCAAGGATTTCCTCGGCCAGGCCCATCGCAGGCTCGGGATGAACACCTCCTTCGGCGCCGCCCAGTTCGGCGAGGCGACGGCCTATCCGCATGGCGTGCCCTATGAGCAGACGCTGCAGGATGGCGACATGGTGCTCATCGACATGGGAACCAGGGTCGGTGGCTACTGCTCCGACATCACCCGCACCTATGTCTTCGGCGAACCGACGGAACGCCAGCGCGAGATCTGGAACCTGGAAAAGACGGCCCAGCTCGCCGGCTTCGCCGCCGCCGAGCTCGGCGCGCCCTGCGAGAACGTCGACTTCGGCGCGCGCGGTGTCATCGAGGCCGCCGGCTACGGCCCCGGCTACAGGGTCCCCGGCCTGCCCCACCGCACCGGCCACGGGCTCGGCCTCGACATCCATGAGGAAGCCTTCATGGTCAAAGGCAACAAGACCCCGCTCCAGGTCGGCATGTGCTTCTCGATCGAGCCGATGATGTGCATCTACGGCGAGTTCGGCGTGCGCCTCGAGGACATCGCCTACATGGCGGAGGACGGCGCGCGCTGGTTCACCCAGCCCGCCCACACCGTCGACGACCCCTTCGCCTACGAAGCCTGACCCCCACCCGTCTCCGAAACCTGAACGACGCAAGAAACCGCCAAGGAAACGTTCAATGGCCTCAAACATCTTCTCCGGTACGATTCCCGCCCTGATGACGCCGTGCAAGGCCGACCGAAGCCCCGATTTCGACGGTCTCGTCCGCAAGGGTGAGGAGCTGGTCGCCGCCGGCATGTCGGCGGTGGTCTATTGCGGCTCGATGGGCGACTGGCCGCTGCTGACAGACGAGCAGCGTATGGAAGGCGTCGCGCGTCTCTGCGCGGCCGGCGTGCCCGTGATCGTCGGCACCGGCGCGCAGAACACGCAGCGCGCCGCGGCCTTCGCCGCCCATGGCAAGCGCGTCGGCGCCAAGGGCCTGATGGTGATCCCGCGCGTGCTCTCGCGCGGCCCCTCGGCGTCCGCCCAGGCCGCGCATTTCGGCGCCATTCTCGAGGCGGCCGACGGCCTGCCGGCGGTGATCTACAACAGCCCCTATTACGGGTTCGAGACCCGTGCCGACCTGTTCTTCAAGCTGCGCGAGAGCCACCCCAACCTGATTGGCTTCAAGGAGTTCGGCGGCGCCAAGAGCCTGACCTACGCGGCCGAGAACATCACCGGGCAGTCGGAGGACATCACCCTGATGGTCGGCGTCGACACGCAGGTCTTCCACGGCTTCGTCAACTGCGGCGCCAGCGGCGCGATCACGGGCATTGGCAACGTGCTGCCCAAGCCGGTGCTGCACCTCGTCTCGCTCTGCGAGCAGGCCGCCACAGGCGATGTCACGGCCCGCGCCAAGGCGCTCGAACTGGACGGCGCGCTCGCGGTGCTCTCGAGCTTCGACGAGGGGCCGGACCTGGTGCTGTTCTACAAGTATCTGATGGTGCTGGAGGGCAGCCCCGAATACGAGCTGCACTTCAACGCCTCCGACAGCCTGACCGAGGGCCAGAAGCACTACGCCCGCACCCAGCTCGCCCTGTTCAACACCTGGTATGCGGAGTGGTCGAAGGGCTGACGCCCATCGAGCGCTCTGTGATGGGGCATCACGCGCGGGTCATCCCGGACGAGCCGCGAAGCGGCGCCGAGCCTGGATGACGGCACAACGAAAGGATCTGCCTCAGCCGACCTTGCCGTAACCCGCGAACTTCGCGCTCACCCGCGCCATCTCCGCCTCGTCGAGGATGACCGGCTCCAGACCCGCGGCGAGGATGTCGAGATACTGGCCAGCCAGGTTCTCGACCTCGGCCACGATCTGGTGCGCTCCGGCGAGCGAGGCGCCGAGCGCGATGACGCCGTGATTGGCGAGCAGAACCGCCTTGCGCCCCTCCAGCGCCCGCACCGCATTCTCGGCCAGCTCGGGCGTCCCGAAGGTGGCGTAATCGGCGCAGCGGATGTCGGCGCCGCCACAGAGCGCGATCATGTAATGGAAGGCGGGAATGCCCCGGCGTGTGCAGGACAGGGCGGTAGCGCGCGGCGAATGCGTGTGCACGATCGCCTGCGTCTCCGGCCGCGCGCGGTAGATCGCCGCATGGAACGGCCATTCCGAGGATGGTTTGCCCGCGCCGGAGAGAACCATGCCGTCGCGCGAGAGTTCAATCAGATCCTCCGGGGTCGTCTGCGCATAGGGCAGGCCCGACGGCGTGATCAGGAAGCCGGTTTCCGTCCGGGCCGAGACATTGCCCGATTTCGACGGACAGAAGCCCGCCCGATCGATCGCCTGCGCCACCGTGACGATACCGGCGCCGAGTTCGTCCCTGGTCATGATCTCGTCCTGCTCACGCGGCCGGCCTTCCGGCCCGTTCCGGAAACAGCCGCGCCAGCCCCTCCGCGCTCGCCTCGCAGACGCCGCGCTCGGTGATGAGCCCGGTGACGAGCCGGGCGGGGGTGACGTCGAAGGCGGGGTTCGCCGCCGGGCTGCCTGGCGCGACCACGCGGAACGAATGCACCTCGCCATCCTCCGCCAACCCGGAGAGATGCGTGACCTCCCGTGCCGCGCGTTCCTCGATCGGGATCTCGCGCAACCCGTCAGACAGGCTCCAGTCGATGGTCGGCGACGGCAGCGCGACATAGAAGGGCACGCCGTTGTCATGCGCGGCCAGCGCCTTGAGATAGGTGCCGATCTTGTTGGCGACATCGCCGGTCGCTGTCGTGCGATCGGTGCCGACGATGACCAAGTCAACCTCGCCATGCTGCATCAGATGCCCGCCGGCATTGTCGGCGATCACGGTGTGGGGCACGCCATGCGCGCCGAGTTCGTAGGCCGTGAGCGCTGCACCCTGGTTGCGCGGGCGCGTCTCGTCGACCCAGACATGGACGGGAATGCCGGCATCATGGGCGAGATAGATCGGCGCCAGCGCCGTGCCCCAGTCGACGGTGGCGAGCCAGCCGGCGTTGCAATGCGTCAGGATGTTGATGGTCTTGCCTGCCGGGCGCTGCGCCGCGATGCCCGCGATCCGCCCGAGCCCATGCTCGCCGATCGCGCGACAGAGCGCGACGTCCTCGTCGCAGATCAGCGCCGCCTCGCAATAGGCCATCTCGAGGCGCCGGCCCGAATCGAGCGACGTCAGAACGCGGCGCATCCGCGCCAGCGCCCAGTGCAGGTTGACCGCCGTCGGCCGCGTCGCGCCGAGCAGGGCGAGTGCCCCCTCCAGCGCGGCGTCGGACGGATCGGCCCGCATCGCCAGCGCCACACCATAGGCGGCCGTCGCCCCGATCAGCGGCGCGCCACGCACGACCATGCTGCGGATCGCCTCCGCCGCCGCTTCAGCCGTGGACAGGGTCACCGTCTCGAAGCGGAAGGGCAGCCGCGTCTGGTCGATGACGCAGACGCGCCAGCCATCCGGCGCGAGCCAGATCGTGCGGTAGGCCTGTCCGTTGATCTTCATCCCCGCCTCAATGCCCGCCGAAGGAGACCAGCGTGCGCACCGGCACGCCGAGCCGCCGAACCCGATCGGCGCCGCCGAGATCGGGCAGATCCACGATGAAGCAGGCGGCGACCACCTCGGCTCCGAGCCGCGAGAGCAGGTTCACCGCGCCTTCCGCCGTCCCGCCCGTGGCGATCAGGTCGTCGACCAGCAGCACGCGCTCGCCCGGCGCCACCGCATCCTTGTGGACCTCGATCTCGTCAGTCCCGTATTCCAGCTCATAGCTGACGCTGACCGTCTCATGCGGCAGCTTGCCCTTCTTGCGCACCGGCACGAAGCCGGCCGAGAGCTGGTGCGCGACGGCCCCGCCCAGGATGAAGCCACGGGCCTCGATGCCGGCGATCTTGGCGATCTTCAGCCCGGCGAAAGGCTGCACCAACTCGTCGACCGCGCGGCGAAAGGCGCGCGCGTCCCCCAGCAGCGTGGTGATGTCGCGGAAAATGATACCCGGCTTGGGATAATCCGGGATCGCGCGGATGCTGTCGGCAAGGTTCATCGCTGTCAGGCCGCTTTCAGGAGGCGCCCCGCCACGGCGTCGAGCTTGGCGAGCAGGGCGGGATCGCGCATCTCGGGCGCGGTGATAAGGGCATTGTCGAGCGCGTTGTGGGATCCAGCCGGGCAGGGCACGCGCTCCTGCGGGAAATCGGCCGCCAGCCGCGCCACCAGCCGCTTCGCCTTGTCGGCATTATCATGCAGCACCTTGACCACGGCGGCCACATCGACCGGGCCGTGCTCCTCGTGCCAGCAGTCAAAATCGGTGACCATGGCGACCGTCGCATAGGTGATCTCGGCCTCGCGGGCGAGCTTGGCCTCCGGCATCGCCGTCATGCCGATCAGGTCGTAGCCGAGCGCCTTATAGGTCATGGATTCCGCATAGGTCGAGAATTGCGGCCCTTCCATCGTCACCAGCGTGCCGCCGCGCACGAAGGCCAGGCCCTCCGCCGTCGCGGCGTCGGCGATCAGCCCCTGCAGCGCCGGTCCGACCGGATGGGCGACCGAAACATGGGCGACGCAGCCCCGTCCGAAGAAGGAACTGGCCCGCCCGCTGGTGCGGTCGACAAACTGGTCGACCAGCACGAACAGCCCCGGATAGAGCTCGGCCTTGTAGGAGCCGCAGGCGGAGAGCGAGACGAGGTCGGTCACGCCGGCGCGCTTCATCACGTCGATATTGGCGCGGTAGTTGATCTCCGAGGGCGGGATCGCGTGGCCGCGGCCATGGCGGGGCAGGAACACGATCCGGGTGTCGCCGATGCGGCCGAAACGCAGAACGTCCGAAGGCTCCCCCCAAGGGCTCTCGATCCGCTCCTCGCGCAGATCGCTCAGCCCCGGCAGATCGTAGATGCCCGACCCGCCGATGATTCCCAGAACCGCTGCGCTCATGTCGATATCCTTCGTGACCGGGCGGGACTGTGCCGTGCGGTCCTCCCGGCATCAAGCGCGGGAGCATCGCGATTCGTGGCAGCGCCCAAGAAATGGTGGCACCCAAGAAAAAGGCCCCGTCGCCGGGGCCTCGTTTCGATGGAGCGTGTCAGTCAGTGCGCCGCGGTGCCGTCGGGCATGCGCGACCAGACCTTCTTCTTCGTGTAGTAGAGCAGCGTTCCAAACATCAGCAGGAACAGCATGACCTGCAGGCCGATGCGCTTGCGCGCCTCGAGATGCGGCTCGGCCGCCCACATCAGGAACGCCGTCACGTCCTTGGCATACTGCTTGGCCGTCTCCGGCACCTGCGGCTGTCCGTCGGGCCCTTTGGGGAACTCGACCTGGCCGTCGTTGAGGACGTTCGGCATCGCGATCAGATGGCCGGGCATATAGGTGTTGTAGTACTGGCCCGGCAGGAGCGTCACGCCTTCCGGCGGCGGATCCTTGTAGCCCGTCAGCAGCGCGGCGATATAGTCCGGCCCCTGCTCTTGGTACTGCGTGAAGATGTCGAACACGAAGCGGGGGAAGCCGCGCTCATAGGTCCGCGCCTTCGCCAGCACCGACAGATCGGGCGGGTAGGCGCCGCCATTGGCGGCGCGGGCAGCCTGCTCGTTGGGAAAGGGCGCGGGGAACGGGTCGGCGGCGCGACCCGGCCGCTCGAACATTTCGCCCGCGTCGTTGGGGCCGTCCTTGATCTGGTAGGTCGCCGCGAGCGCCGTGACCTGGCCGGGCGTGAACTCCGGCCCGCCGGGCTGCGACAGGTTGCGGAACTTCAGCAGCGAAGCGCTGTGGCAGCTCGCGCAGACCTCCTTGTAGACCTTGTAGCCGCGCTGCAACTGGGCGCGGTCGAAGGTGCCGAAGGGCCCCGAGAACGACCAGCTCAGCGCCGGCGGCTCGACGCGGGCGCCAGCGGCCTGGGCCGTCAGCGGCAGGGCGGCGAGCAGAAGGCCGAGGGCGGCCGAGCGAACCGAAAGAGTGATCATGATTCGTCTCAGCCCTTGGCGTTGGGTTCGGCGGCGACGGCGGTGCCCATGCGCGCACCCGATCCGCCCTGCAAAGCGCCGAGCACGGAGTCGGCGATCGAGCTCGGCAGCGCCTTGGGCCGTTCGAACAGGCCGACGACGAACAGCGCGACGAAGTAGCCGAAATACAGCACGGTGAAGATCTGCGAGGCGATGACGTAGCCGCCCTCCGCCGGCATGGCGCCGAGCCAGCCGAGGCCGATGCAGACCACGACGAAGGCCCAGAACAGCTGACGGGCGATCGGCCGGTAGCTCATCGACTTGACTTTGGAGGTGTCGAGCCAGGGCAGGAAGGCCAGCACCACGATCGCCGCGCCCATGGCGATGACGCCGCCGAGCTTGTCCGGCACCGCACGCAGGATCGCGTAGAACGGCAGGAAGTACCATTCGGGAACGATGTGGGCCGGCGTCACGGCCGGATTGGCCGGGATGTAATTGTCGGCATGGCCGAGGAAGTTGGGCGTGTAGAACACGAAATAGGAGAACACGAAGATGAAGCACACCATCGCGAACACGTCCTTGACCGTCGCATAGGGCGTGAACGGAACCGTGTCCTTGGCGACGTTCTTCACCTCGACGCCGGTCGGGTTGTTCTGGCCGACATGATGCAGCGCCCAGACATGGAGGATGACCACGCCGAAGATCATGAAGGGCAGCAGGTAGTGCAGCGAGAAGAACCGGTTCAGCGTCGGGTTGTCGACCGAGAAGCCGCCCCACAGGAAGGTCACGATCGTCTCACCGACGATCGGAAGCGCCGAGAACAGGCTGGTGATGACGGTCGCGCCCCAGAAGGACATCTGGCCCCAGGGCAACACGTAGCCCATGAAGGCGGTGGCCATCATCAGCAGCAGGATGACCACGCCGAGGATCCACAACACCTCGCGCGGGGCCTTGTAGGAGCCGTAGTAGAGACCGCGGAAGATGTGGATGTAGACCGCGAGGAAGAACATCGAGGCGCCGTTGGAGTGCAGATAGCGCAGCAGCCAGCCGTAGTTCACGTCGCGCATGATGTGCTCGACGGAGTTGAACGCCATCGTCGAATGCGGCGTGTAATGCATCGCCAGGATGATGCCGGTGACGATCTGCGACACCAGCATGAACATGAGGATGCCGCCGAAGGTCCAGAAATAGTTCAGGTTGCGCGGCACCGGATAGGAGACGCCCGCATCATGCGCGAGGCGGACGATCGGCAGACGCGCATCGAGCCAGCGCTCGAAACCTGTCTTCGGGACGTAGGAGCTGTGACCACTCATGCGGGTTGCCTCGGGGCTGTCTCTTACAGGCGGAATCGGAACCGAGCGCGCGGCTCAGCCGATCCGGATCTTGGTGTCGGCGCTGAATGCGTAGGGCGGGATCGGCAGGTTGAGCGGCGCCGGCCCCTTGCGGATGCGGCCCGAGGAATCGTAGTGCGAGCCGTGGCAGGGGCAGAACCAGCCGTCGTAGTCGCCCTTCGGATCGCCTGGGTTGTTGCCGAGCGGCACGCAACCGAGATGGGTACAGTTGCCGTACACCACCAGGAACTGCTCGTGGCCCTGCTTGACGCGGGCCTGGTCGGTCTGCGGATCGGGCAGCGAGGCCACGTTGACCGCGCGGGCTTCGTCGATCTCCTTCTTGGTGCGGTGACGCACGAAGATCAGCTTGCCACGCCAGAACAGCTTGATCGCCTGGCCTTCCGCGATCGGGGCGAGGTCGAGATCGATCGGCGCGCCGGCGGCGACCGTCTGGGCGTCGGGCGCAAGCTGGCTCACCAGCGGAATCACAACCGCACCGAGGCCGACGACACCGGCAGCGCCGGTCGCCAGCATCAGGAAATCGCGGCGTGTGGATTCGGTCGGTTTCGTATCGGTCGCGTTCGCCACGATCCAATCCTCTACAACGTCAGTCGAGCTTTGGAAAAACTCGAAATTGCAAACCTGCGCCGTATCTACGGGCGCGTCGTCACGGCCGCAATGCGGCGGCACGTCACTGCGCGCTCTTTGGCATGCAGATTGGACGAAGTCTACTGTTGCGCGGAGCCTGCCGGTGCATGGCACATCATCGGCAGACGAGCCTCAGGCCGGCAGCGTTTCCGGGTCCGCGGCGGCGAGAAACCCGCCCGACTGGCGCGCCCAGAGCCGGCCATAGAGCCCCCCCCGCGATACCAGCTCCGCATGGCTGCCGATATCGACGATCCGCCCGCGGTCGAGCACGACCAGCCGGTCCAGCGCGGCGATCGTCGACAGGCGATGCGCGATCGCGATCACCGTCTTGCCCTGCATCAGCATGGTGAGCTGTTCCTGGATCGCGGCCTCGACCTCCGAATCCAGCGCCGAGGTCGCCTCGTCGAGGATCAGGATCGGCGCATCCTTCAGCAGCACGCGGGCGATGGCGATGCGCTGGCGCTGGCCGCCGGAGAGCTTCACGCCGCGCTCGCCGACGCGCGAATCAAAACCGCGACGCCCGTCCTGGTCGCTCAGACCCAGCACGAACTCATGGGCCGAGGCCTGGCGGGCCGCCTGCACGATCTCCTCGGCCGTCGAGCCGACCCGCCCATAGGCGATGTTGTCGCCGATCGAGCGATGCAGCAGCGAATTGTCCTGCGTGACCATGCCGATCTGCGCCCGTAGCGAATCCTGCGTGACCTGCGCGATGTCCTGACCATCGATCAGGATGCGCCCGCCCTCGAGCGGGTAGAGCCGCAGCAGCAGGTTCACCAGCGTCGACTTGCCGGCGCCGGAGGGCCCGACGAGGCCGATCTTTTCACCCGGCTTGATCTCGAGATCGAGCCCCTCGAACAGGCCGCCGCTCTTGCCGTAGTTGAAGCGGACCTTGTCGAAGCGGATGCCGCCCGTCTCGACCTGCAGCGGCACCGCGTCGGCCGCGTCGGGCAGGTCATGCGGCTTGGCGATCGTCTCCATGCTCTCCTGCACCGCGCCGATGTTCTCGAACACCCCGCGCACGAGATGGATCAGCCAGCTCGACATCTGGACGAGGCGCAGGACGAGGCCGATCGCGGCCGCCACGGCGCCGGGCGTCATCGCGCCATGGCTCCACAGCCAGAGGCTGAGCCAGGCGGTGACGACCACAAGCAGGCTGTTCATCGTCTGCAGGATGACGCTGACGCCGGTGATCAGCCGCGACAGGTCGAGGAAGGAGGCGTTCCAGCGTGTCAGCGAATCGCGAACGGCCGAGCGCTCGGCATCGGCCCGCGCGAACAGCTTCACCGTCAGGATATTGGTGTAGGCATCAACGATCCGTCCCGTGGTCGACGAGCGGCCGAGCGAATTGGCCTCCGAGCGGCTCTTGGCGCGCGGCACGAAATAGATCAGCAGCACGACATAGGCCGCGAGCCAGACCAGCACCGGCAGCGCCAGCCACAGCGAGGTCGCGCCGAAGAAGCCGATCGCGACCGAGGCGAAGATCAGCGCGTACCAGAGATCGTCGATGACCTCGATCGTGGCACCGCGGATCGACTGGCCGGCCTGGATCACGCGGGAGGAGAGGCGCCCGGCGAAGTCGTTCTGGAAATAGCCGAGCGCATGGCCGAGCGTGTAGACATGGTTGCGCCAGCGGATCTGGTTGGTGATCTGCGGCACCACGACCTGGTCGACGATGGCGTGGTTGGCGAAATAAACCAGCGGCCGCACCACGACCACGAGAAAGGCCGCTCCCGCCAGCAGCCAGCCATGGTCGCGAAAAATCGTCTCCGGCGATTGCGTCGCCAGAAGATCGACGAACCAACCGACCATCAGATACATCGCCGCTTCGATGCCGCTGAAGGCGAGCCCCGTCAGCATGACGAGGACCAGCCAGCCCTTCACCCCCTTGATGTGGTGCCACATGAACGGCCAGACGCCGCGCGGCGGCGTCTCGCGTTCGTCGAAGGGCGCGAAGACGTCGATGCGGCTCTCGAGCCAGCGGAACAGCGGGGTGAACATGTCCGCCCTCCTCTGGACCGGCATGGCGACGAAATCGGGGCAGGACCCGGGGCGGGTCAGACCTGGGCAGGCCGCGGATATGGCGTGCAGGCGCGACAATTGCCAGCCGTGCCGACGCATGCCCCCGCCCGGCCCACGGCTTGACGCATCTCCCGCCGTCATCCCATGACAGGACACGATGACCGCGACGGACGAAGCAGCATCTCCGACGGGCCGGGCGCCGCTGCGCCTGGCGCTCTACCAGCCCGACATTCCCCAGAACACCGGCACGATGATCCGCATGGCCGCCTGCCTCGGCGTCACCGTCGACATCGTCGAGCCAGCCGCCTTCGACGTCTCCGACCGGCATTTCCGCCGTTCGGGAATGGATTATCTCGAACGCGCAGCCGTCACCCGCCACATCTCCTTCGCCGCCTTCGACTGCTGGCGCCGCGAGGCGGGGCACCGCCTGATCCTGGCCGAGACAGACGGGCCGACCCGCCATGTCGATTTCGCCTTCGCGCCCGGCGATATCGTCATGGTCGGACGGGAATCGGCGGGCGTGGCGTCTGAGGTCTACGCCGCCGTCGATGCGGTGGTGCATGTCCCCATGCGCGCGGGCCTGCGGTCCCTCAACGTCGCGATTGCGGCCGCCCTGGTTCTGGGCGAAGCCTTGCGCCAGGTCGGCGGCTTCGTCCCGGCGACCGGGAACGAAGACCAACATCAAGAAACGTATCCAGGGTGAGGAGACGGGGATGACTGACCACAAAGCCGCCGCCGCGGCGCCGAGCGACCCCGCCGCGCTCGAGACGGCCGAGGCAATGAAGCCGCGCGCGAAAGCCTGGTTCGAGACGTTGCGGGACCGCATCTGCACCGCCTTCGAGGCGATCGAGGCCGCGGCGACCGGCCCCTTCCCGCCCGAGGCGAACGCGCCCGGCCGCTTTGTCCGCACGCCCTGGCAGCGCAACAACCATGACGGCGCGCCGGGCGGCGGCGGCGTCATGTCGATGATGAGCGGCCGCGTCTTCGAGAAGGTCGGCGTCCATGTCTCGACCGTCTACGGCACCTTCCAGCCCGAATTCGCCGGCCAGATTCCCGGCGCGGCAGAGGATCCGCGCTTTCATGCCACGGGCATCTCGCTGATCGCCCATCCCTGGAACCCGCACGCCCCGACCGTGCACATGAACACGCGCTTCGTCGTCACCACCAAGCCCTGGTTCGGCGGCGGCGCCGACCTCACCCCGGTCCTGGTCGCGAGGCGCAACCAGGACGATCCCGATGCCATCGCCTTCCACGCCGCGATGCGCGACCCCTGCGAACGGCATGCGCCGATCGCCGACTATCCGCGCTTCAAGGCCTGGTGCGACGAGTATTTCCACCTGAAGCATCGCGACGAGCCGCGCGGCATCGGCGGGATCTTCTATGACTATGTCTGGTCGGGCGATCCCGACGGCGACCTCTCCTTCACCCAGGCCGTGGGCGAGGCCTTCCTCAACGCCTATCCGCCGATCCTGCGCGCCAACATGGGCAAGCCCTGGAGTGCGGCCGAGCGCGAGGAGCAGCAGGTCCGCCGCGGGCGCTATGTCGAGTTCAACCTGCTCTACGACCGCGGCACCATCTTCGGCCTGCGCACAGGCGGCAATGTCGACTCGATCCTGTCCTCGATGCCGCCGACGGTGCGCTGGCCCTGAGCGAGGCTGCTTCAGTCGGCCGCCCGTCCCGGGCCCATCGACCGCAAGGCCTCATCCAGAAACCGCCATTGCGCGGCTTTGTCGGGAGGGGCGTCCCCCTCGATCCAGGCGCGCCGCGCCGCCGCCAGAACCTGCCCGACCCGCGGCCCCGCGGGCACACCCAGCGCGATGACGTCCCGCCCCGTCGGCAGAAAGGACGGCGTCCGAGCCAGTTCGGCGATCGTCGCTTGCGCCCGCCCGGCAGCCTCGGCGCCCCGCCCCGCCAGCAGCACGAGCCCGGCCGCCACGGCGTCCTGCCCGAGCCGGTGGGCGAGATGGCGCAGCTGCGCCAGCGTCGCGGGCGCACCCCGGCCCGACAGCCCCTCCAGCGCCAGCGCGATGCGCTCGAACTGGTCGAACTCGTCATTGGAGAGGCGAAGCTCCTCCCGCAGGCGCAGCGCGTCCTCGCGCACGCCGACGGCGAGCGCCGCCAGCCTGAAGGCGGGGAACACGCCCTCGCCTCCACCCTCGGTCACGGCCTCGAAGCGCGCCAGATGCGGCACGCGGCCGATCATCGGCATCAAGAGCCCGGCCTCGGCCATGGCCCGCAGGGCGGGAGCCGCTCCCGGCGCCACCAGCAGCTTCATCAGCTCGGCGCGCACACGCTCGCGTGACAGCCCCGCCAGCCCGCTCCGCCCCGCGATGCAGGCGCGGACGCCGTCGGCATCCGGCGGGCCGGCCCCGTAGCGGGCATGAAATCGAAAGAAGCGCAGGATGCGCAGATAATCCTCGCGGATGCGCGTCGCTGCGTCACCGATGAAGCGGATGCGCCGCGCAGCGAGATCGGCGAGCCCCCCGCAGGGATCATGGACGGTGCCGGCCCGGTCGAGCGAGAGCGCATTGACCGTGAAGTCGCGCCGCCGCGCATCGGCGTCGAAATCGCGGCCGAAGCGGACCGTCGCGCGCCGGCCATCGGTCTCGACATCCTCGCGCAGCGTCGTGACCTCGCAGGCGAATCCATCGGCGACGAGGGTCACCGTGCCGTGCTCGATCCCCGTCGGCACGGCCTTGAATCCGGCCAGCCGGCCGCGCTGCATGGTGTCCTCGGGCAGCGCGGTCGTCGCCAGATCGACGTCGCCGATCGGCTCGCCGAGCAGGGCATCGCGCACTGCGCCCCCGACGATGCGGGTTTCCTCACCCTCGCTGTTGAGCGCGTCCAGCAGCCCGGAGAGCGATGGCCGCGCCAGCAGGGCGGCGATCCGCCCCTCGGGGGAGGTCATTTGAAGCGGCCGGGCACCAGCTGCCCGTTCTCCATATGCGGCGGCTCATAAGCGCCCGTGGCCCTTGGTGCGGTCCAGCCGCCATAGGCGACGAGCGCGATCGCCAGCAACAGGCCGACGATCGACAACCAGAAGAGATGCCGGCTCCAATGCTCGACATCGAACGGGTTGCGCCGTTTGACGATGAGGTAGCCGGCGAAGATGCAGAATGGCAGGACGAAGAGAAGCACCTCTTCGATGATCGAGCGCAGCATGGCCTTGATCGTCCAGTCCTGTTCAGCCCGAGAGCCGCTCGTAGAGATTGCGGATCATTCCGGCGGTGGCGCCCCAGATATAGCGATCCCCGAACGGCATCGCATAGTAGGTGCGGTAGAGCCCCTGCCACTCGCGGCCTTCGCGCCGGTGATTGGCGGGGTCGAGCAGAAAGGAGAGCGGCGTCTCGAAGGCGTCGTCGACCTCATGGGCGTTCAGCGTCAGGGTGAATGGCAGCTCGAGCAGGGCGACGACCGGCACGATGCGGTAGCCGGTTCCCGTCAGATAGGCATCGAGAAAGCCGAGCGTGCGGACGCGCTCGCGCGGCAGGCCGATCTCCTCCTCCGCCTCGCGCAACGCCGTCACGGCGGGCGAGCCGTCGACGGCATCGACACGCCCGCCGGGAAAGGCGACCTGTGCGGAGTGGCTGCGCAGGCTCGCCGCCCGCTGCGTCAGGATAACCGTCGGCCCCTCGGGCCTCGGCACCACCCCGATCAGGACGGCGGCGGGAACAGCCGCCGTCTCGTCGGGCGGCTTGATCGGCTGGGGCTGGTGGTCGTGGTCGCCGCGCGGGCGGGCGATGATGTCGCCCAGGGCCGGCGGATCCGCCCGCAACCGCTGCATCGCCAGCGCCGCAAACTCCTCGGTGGTCAGATTGAGAGCCTGCATCACGCCGCGTCGATCTCGCTCGCCGGCACCGCCGGATAGAAGGTGCCGGCCACGGCGATGCCGAAATGGGGCGCCCCGCCCGCCTCGCGCACCTCTCCCAGCGCCAGAAGATCATAGGTCAGCGCACGGGTGAGCCGGGCCCAGAGGTTGCGGCGCACATGGACATAGGGCTTCAGCCCGTCTCCCGCGGCCTCCCGCTCGAACCGAATCGGATGCTCCGGACCCACCTCGACGAGATCGTCCACCTGGGTCCGAAAGGCGATCGCGCGAGCCTGGCCCTCTCCGTCCACCGCCATCTCGACCGCCTGGAAGGGGGCGTCCTCGACGGTGATGCCGAGCTTTTCCACCGGGGTCACGAGAACGTAATCCTCCCCGTCCCGCCGCAGGACGGAGGAAAACAGCCTGACCAGCGCAGGCCGACCGATCGGCGTGCCCAGATAAAACCAGGTGCCATCGGCAGCGATCCTGATGTCGATATCGCCGCAGAAATCGGGGTTCCAGCGCTCGACCGGCGGCAAGCCGCGCTTCTCCCCGCCTTTCAGCGCCGCCAGCAGCCGCTCCATCGCGCCGCCCTCGCCACTCATCGAAAGGCCCGCCTGCGCCACATGCGGCATAGTGGTTGCATCATCGCCTCTGCCTTGAACTCCACATAATCGTGAAGCCGTGTTCTGTGCATCGCGCCATTCCGTCCTTGAGCCGGCATGACGCCCCGTCCACACTCAACGGCTCAGGCCGTTGCAAGGTTGCGAAACGCTCGTCGGTGCGACCCAGAGGGTGAAGGAGATCGATATGGTGGCGCAAGTCCGGGCGGCGGAGACCAACCCGCCGATCAGCCTCGATACCGGAATCGTCGAGGCGGCGGAAGCGGCGCTAAGCGCGATCAGTGCCGCCCGCACCGAGATCGGCCGTGTCATCTTCGGCCAGCAGAAGGTCGTCGATCTCTCCCTCATCACCCTGCTGGCGGGTGGCCACGGCCTGCTCGTCGGCGTGCCCGGCCTCGCCAAGACCAAGCTGGTCGAGGCGATGGGCACCGTGCTCGGCATGAGCGCGCGCCGCGTCCAGTTCACGCCCGACCTGATGCCCTCCGACATCCTTGGCTCGGAGGTGCTCGACGAGAGCGCCGACGGCAAGCGCCATTTCCGCTTCATCAAGGGCCCGGTCTTCGCCCAGCTCCTGATGGCCGACGAGATCAACCGCGCAAGCCCACGCACCCAGTCGGCGCTGCTGCAGGCGATGCAGGAGCACCATGTCACCGTCGGCGGCGAGCGCTACGATCTGCCTGCCCCCTTCCATGTGCTGGCGACCCAGAACCCGATCGAGCAGGAGGGCACCTATCCCCTGCCCGAGGCGCAGCTCGACCGCTTCCTGCTCGAGATCGACGTCGAATATCCCGACCGCGAGGCCGAGCGCCGCATCCTGCTCGAGACCACCGGCGCCTCCGAGCACAAGCCGGCCCAGGCGATGACGGCCGAGACCCTGATGTCCACGCAGCGGCTGGTGCGCCGCCTGCCCGTCGGCGAGGCGGTCGTCGACGCGATTCTCGATCTCGTCCGCTCCGCCCGCCCCGGCGAGGGCAGCGAAGCCGCGATCACCGACAAGCTGGCCTGGGGCCCGGGCCCGCGCGCCAGCCAGTCGCTGACGCTGGCCTGCCGCGCCCGCGCGCTGGTTGAAGGCCGCCTCGCGCCCTCGATCGACGACGTCGCGGCGCTGGCCATCCCGGTTCTCAAGCATCGCGTCGCGCTGACCTTCGCCGCTCGCGCCGATGGCGAGACGGTGGAAGGCATCATCGGCAAGCTCGTCGAGCGGCTGGGATAGGGGGCGAACAGGGATGCTGCGCACGCGCGTTCTCGGATCGGCCGAACGCCAGCCCGCGAGGCCGGTCGTCACCGCCTCGCTCGATCTGGCGGCGCGCCTGCCCCGGCTGATCCTCGAGGCGCGGCGCGTCTCCGCCAGCCTGCACGGCATCCACGGACGCCGCCGCGCAGGCCCCGGCGAGACCTTCTGGCAGTACCGCCCGCTCGTCACCGGCGAATCCTCGTCGCGCATCGACTGGCGCCGCTCGGCCCGTGACGGCCATCTTTTCGTCCGCGAGCGCGAATGGGAGGCTTCGCACGCGATCTGGCTCTGGATCGACCGCTCCGCCTCGATGGGCTTTGCCTCCTCGCTCGCACTGGCCTCGAAGGTCGATCGCGCGCTGATCGCGGGCTTCGCCCTCGCCGAAACCCTGGTCGATGGCGGTGAGCGCGTCGGGCATCTCGGGCTGACGCGGGCGCTGGCCTCGCGCCGCATCGTCGAGACGCTGGCCCAGGCCATCCTGGCCGATGCGAAGGGTGCCGATCTCGATCTGCCGCCCGACGGGCCGCTGCCGCGCCTGGCCGATGCGATCATCATCACGGACGGGCTCTCGCCGGCCGATTCGCTCGCCCGCCGCATCGCCACCCTCGCCTCCTCCGGCGCCCGCGGCCATGTCCTGCTGATCGCGGACCCGATCGAGGAAACCTTCCCCTTCACCGGCCAGGCCGAGCTCTTC
This sequence comes from Allobosea thiooxidans, assembly GCA_943372485.1. Taxonomy (GTDB): domain Bacteria; phylum Pseudomonadota; class Alphaproteobacteria; order Rhizobiales; family Beijerinckiaceae; genus Allobosea; species Allobosea thiooxidans_A. The sequence goes on along the minus strand of CALRYW010000008.1, from coordinate 49,657 downwards.
GATCTCGAGGACGGGCTCTCGCTGCGCGTCGGCGATGCCGGCTCCTGGGGGGCGGAATACCGCCAGCGCCTGGAAGCCCACCGCGATGCGATCCGGGAAGCCTGCCGCAAGGCGGGCTGGACGCTGACGCTCCACCGCACCGACCGGCCGGCAAGCGAAGGCGTGCTGCGGATCGCGAGCCTCGTCGCTGCGTCACGCGGCAGCGGGAGATAGCCGGTGCTGAACGCGCTCCCCCTCGCCTTCTCCGCCCCGCTCGCACTGGCCGCGCTCGCGCTGCTGCCGGCGCTCTGGCTGATTCTGCGGGTCACGCCGCCGCGGCCACGCCGGATCGACTTTCCGCCGCTCAAGATCATGGCCGACCTCGTCGCCAAGCGCGAGATGCCGGCCCATACGCCCTGGTGGCTGCTGGCGCTGCGCATGCTGGTGGCGGCGCTGGCGATCCTTGCCGTGGCCGGCCCGGTCTGGAACCCGCCCCGCGAGGCCGGACCGCTGCAGGGCCCGATGCTGCTGCTGATCGACAACGGCTTCGGCGCCGCGGCCGATTGGCCGGAGCGCCTGCTGGTCGCCGAATCCCGCGTCGCTGCCGCCGCCCGTGAAGGCCGTCCGGTCGCCCTCGTCGGCCTGGCGGAAAACCCGGCCGAGATCGCGCTGTCGGAGCCGCGCGCCGCACTCGACCGTCTGCGCGCCTTCGCCCTGCAGCCGCATACACCCGACCGTGGCGCTCACCTGCCGCGCATCGAGACCTTCCTGCGCACCTCGACTGAAGCCGAAGTCGTCTGGGTGGCCGATGGGCTTTCAGTGTCGGACGACGGCGCCTTCCTCGCCCGGCTGGGGCAGGCAGCCGGCGCCGGGCGCCTGTCGATTCATGCCGGTGCCATCGACCAGCTCGCCCTGTCCGCGCCCGAGAATCTCGCCGGGGCGCTGGCGGTCAAGGTGCTGCGGCCGACCGCCAGCGCCGCCGCCAGCGGCATCGTCCGCGCGCTCGACCTCAAGGGTCTGCCTCTCGGCGATGCGCCCTTCGTCTTCGAGGGCTCCGCGCTGCAGACGACCGCCCGCCTGACGCTGCCGATCGAGGTCCGCAACGCCGTCTCCAGGCTCGAGATCGTCGGCGAGCGCAGCGCCGGCGCCGTCGCGCTGCTCGATGATCGGTCAAAGCGTCGCCGCGTCGGCATCGTCTCGGGTGCGACGACCGACACGGCGCAGCCGCTGCTCTCGCCGACCTATTACGTCTCGCGCGCCCTCCAGCCCTTCGCCGAGATCCGCGAGCCGCGGCCCGGCTCGACCGACCCGGTCGGCGAATTGCTGGCGCAAAACCTCTCGGTGTTGGTGCTGGCCGATATCGGCGCGCTCGATCCTGACACCGCCGGCAAGATCAACGCCTTCATCCAGCGCGGCGGCGTGCTGCTGCGCTTCGCCGGCGCGCGCCTCGCCGCGGCCTCCGACGAGCTGACGCCCGTGCGCCTGCGCCGCGGCGGCCGCACGCTCGGCGGCGGGCTTTCCTGGGAAACCCCGCGCAAGCTCGCCGCCTTCACCCGCGAGAGCCCCTTCTTCGGCGTGCCGGTCAATGACGATGTTCGCGTCAGCCGCCAGATCCTGGCGGAACCGGAAGCCGATCTCTCGCGCAAGACCTGGGCAGCGCTGGAGGACGGCACGCCCGTCGTCACCGGCGAGCGCCGCGGCGACGGCATGATCGCGATGATGCATGTCACGGCGGACACGACCTGGTCGAACCTGCCGCTGTCGGGCCTCTTTGTCGAAATGCTCAGGAAAATCGTCGGTCTCGCCGGCACCGGCCCGGCCGAGCCCCAGGGAGAGGATGCCCGCGTGGAGACGCTTTCGCCGACCCGCGTGCTCGACGGCACCGGCAGCTTCCGCAGCCCGCCCGCCACCGCCCAGCCGGTGGCGCGCAGCTTCACCGGCCGCGCCACGCTCGCCCATCCGCCCGGCATCTACGGCCCCGCCGACGGCTCGCTCGCGGTCAACACGCTGAACCCGACGGACACGCTGCGCGCGATCGACCTCGCCGCGCTGGGCGTGGCCGTGCTGCCGGTCGACAAGCCGGTCGCGCTCGACATCCGCCCGCAGCTTCTTGTGCTGGCGTTGCTGCTGCTGGTCGCCGACACGCTGGCGACGCTCTGGCTCGGCGGCCGCCTGAACTTCGCCCGCAGGGCCCGCCGCCCCGCCCCCGCCGCCATCCTCCTGGCGCTGGCGCTGGGCGGCGGCGCGCTGCTGCAGGACGAGGCCCGCGCCCAGGCTCCGGCGCCCCTTGCCGCGACGCCGGCGCCGGACCAGCGCCCGCCGATCCCGCGGGAGCTTTTCGCCGCCGGAGCGGTCACCCGCCTGGCCTATGTCGTCACCGGCGACCGCGCCGTCGACGAGATGTCGAAGGCCGGGCTCGCCGGGCTCAACCTCGTGCTCGGTGCGCGCACCGCGCTCGAACCGGGCGAGGCCGTCGGCGTCAACGTCGACCGCGACGAGCTCGCCTTTTTCCCGGTCCTGTACTGGCCGATCGTCTCCGGCCGGCCGATCCCGTCCTCGGAGACGCTGCGCAAGCTCGAAGCCTATATGAAGGGCGGCGGGTTGGTGATCTTCGACACCCGCGACGCGATGAGCGCCCGTCCGGGCGGTGGCACGACGCCTGAAGGCGACCAGCTCCGGCGCATGCTGCAGACGCTCGACATTCCCGAGCTCGAGCCGATCCCGCGCGACCACGTCCTGACCAAGACCTTCTACATCCTCGACGGGTTTGTCGGGCGCTACGACGCCGGCACGACCTGGGTCGAGATCCTGCCGCCGGCCGGTGCCGACGGCCGCCGGCCGGCGCGGGCCGGCGACAACGTCTCGCCGATCGTCATCACCTCGAACGATCTCGCCTCGGCCTGGGCCGTCAACCGCCGCGGCGAACCCATGGTGCCGCTCTCGGGCTCCGATCCGCGCCAGCGCGAAATGGCGCTGCGGGCCGGCGTCAACCTCGTGATGTATGCCCTCACCGGCAACTACAAGGCCGATCAGGTCCATGTCCCGGCCCTGCTCGAGAGGCTGGGCCAGTGAGGGTCGACGCACGCCCCACAGCCCTCATCCTGAGGAGCCGCGTCAGCAGCGTCTCGAAGGATGATCCAGCTCGTGCGGGAGCCTCCTGGAGCATGCTTCGAGACGCGCCTGTGGTGCTCTTCAGGATGAGGGCTGCGCTGGTGTCGAGGCAAACCGACAGGACCTTGATCTGATGTGGAGCCTCTCCTTCGCGCCGCTCGTTCCGCTGCCGCTGCTGATCGGCCTGGCCATGCTGGCGGCGCTGGCGGCGGGCGCGGCGATCGTGCTCGCCGGCAAGAGCGCGATCCTGCGCGCGTTCGCCCTTGTCGTGCTGACGCTGACGCTGGCTGACCCCTCCCTCGTCTTCGAGGATCGCGAGCCGGTCAAGGACGTCGTCTCGGTCGTCGTGGACCGCTCCGCCTCCAACCGCCTGAGTGACCGCACGGCCCAGACCCAGGCCGCCCAGGCCGAGATCGAGCGCCAGCTGCGCGGCATCGGCAATGTCGAATCCCGCATCGTCGAGGTCCGCGATGCGCAGGGCTCGGGCGATGGCACCCGCCTGTTCGAGGCGCTGGCCGCCAGCCTCGCCGACGTGCCTTCCGAGCGCGTGGCCGGCGCCATCGTCATCACCGACGGCCGCGCCCATGACACCCCGCCGACGGCTGAGGCGCTCGGCCTGCGGGCGCCGCTGCATGTCCTTGCGACGGGTCGGGAGCGCGAGATCGACCGCCGCATCGTTCTGGTGGATTCGCCGCGCTTCGGCATCGTCGGCAAGGACCAGACGGTACGGCTGCGCGTGCTCGAGAAGGGCGGCCCCGGCCGCGCCGCCCTGACCGTGCGGCGCGACGGCGAGATCGTCGCCCGCCGCGAGGTCACGGTCGGCCAGACCGTCTCGCTGCCGGTGCGCATCGACCGCGGCGGCCCCAATGTCATCGAGATCGAGGCGGCCCCGCTCGACAACGAGCTGACGCTCGCCAACAACCGCGCCGTCATCACCATCGAGGGCGTGCGCGACAAGCTGCGCGTGCTGCTGGTCTCGGGCGAGCCGCATCCGGGCGAGCGCACCTGGCGCAACCTGCTCAAGGCCGACGCCAATATCGACCTCGTCCATTTCACCATTCTGCGCCCGCCGGAGAAGCAGGACGGCACGCCGATCAACGAGCTCTCGCTGATCGCCTTCCCGACGCGCGAGCTGTTCCAGGTCAAGATCAAGGAATTCGACCTGATCATCTTCGACCGCTACGCCAACCAGTCGATCCTGCCGCTGGTCTATTTCGACAACATCGTCCGCTATGTCCGCGAGGGCGGCGCGCTGCTGATCGCGGCCGGTCCGGAATATGCCGGCGCCCAGTCGCTGGCCCGCACGCCGCTCGGCCAGATCCTGCCGGCCCTGCCGGACGGTTCGGTGATCGACGAAGCCTATCGCGCCCGCGTCAGCGAGCCCGGCCGGCGCCATCCGGTGACGCGCGACCTGCCGGGCTCGGAGGTCGAGCCGCCGCAATGGGGCGAGTGGCTACGCATGGTCGGCGCCCGCGCCCGCACCGGCTCGCCGGTGATGACGGGCCCTGGCGAGCGCCCGCTGCTGATGCTGGCGCGCGAGCAGAAGGGCCGCGTCGCGCTCTTCCTGTCGGACCACGCCTGGCTCTGGGCGCGCGGCTTCCGCGACGGCGGCCCGCATCTCGACCTGCTGCGCCGCCTCGGTCATTGGCTGATGAAGGAGCCCGATCTCGAGGAGGAGGCGTTGCGCGCCGTCGCGCGCGGCGGCGTCATCGAGGTCGAGCGCCAGACGCTGGGCGACAATCCGGCTCCCCTGACCGTCACCGGCCCCGACGGCCAGTCGCGCTCAATCCCGCTCGAGCCCGGCCGCCCCGGCCTGTTCACGGCCCGGATATCGACCAGCGAGTTCGGGCTGCACCGGATCGCCGGCGACAACCTCACCGCCTTCGCCAGTGTCGGCCCCGAGAACCCGCGCGAACTGATGGAGGTCGTCAGCGACCCCAGCCCCTTGAGCACGCTGGCCGAGGCGACCGGCGGCTCGTCGCGCCGCATCGGCCAGGAGGGTGGCTCGGACGTCACCGTGCCGCGCATCGTGCCGGTGCGCTCGGGCAGCCAGTTCGCGGGCTCGGACTGGATCGGCCTGCGTATCAGCGATTCCGGCATCGTGCGCGGCGTGCAGATCTCGCCGCTCTTCGTCGGTCTGATCGGGCTCGCACTGCTCTTCGGCGCCCTCGTCGCGGGCTGGATCGGCGAGAGCGGCCGTCGCTTCAACCGCAAGCCCGACGCGGCCTGACCCTTGTCATTCCGGGGCGTTGCGCAGCAGCGAACCCGGAACCCACGACCAGGTGAGCGTTGTCTTGAGCTTCCGACCGGGGGATCGCCCAGTCGTGGGTTCCGGGTTCTTCGCTTCGCGAAGCCCCGGAATGACAGGGCGCTTTATCTGATCGCCGTCACCGCGCCGCGCCGCTGTGCCAGCACGCCCTCGACCAGTTCCAGCCCCAGGAACCGCGCCGGATCGGCGGGGCCTGGCAACACGAGTTGGCCCGGTGGGATGACCCTGAAGCCGAAGCGGGCGTAATAGGGCGCGTCCCCCACCAGCATGATGAGGTCATGACCGTCGGCGCGCGCGGCCTCGATCGAGCGGTTCATCAGCGCAGCCCCGATGCCCCGGCCCTCGAAGGCAGGGTCGACGGTGAGCGGCCCCAGCATCAGCGCGGCATGGCCGCCGGCCATCACCGGCGTCACCCGGATCGAGCCGACGAGGAAGGTGCCGACATGGGCCGCGAAGGTCAGCGCCGGATCGGGCGGCACGCCCTCGCGCAGGCGGAAGGCGGTGCGCGCGAAGCGCCCCGGTCCGAAGGCGCGCTCATGCAGCCGCTCGATCGCGGCCGCATCGGCGGGAAGCTCATGGCGAAGGGTCAGGGGAAGCGAAGTCATGACGGCGGCAAACCTGCGGACGGGCAGAAGCTGGGCAAGTGAGGGCGGGGTCCGCGCGCGGCGCGGCCCTGCCGGAAGCGCGTTCAGCGCGCCGGTCGTCGCAGGAGGGAGGTCGGGAGCCCGATCGTCATGGTGGCGGCGCTGTAGCAGAGCACCGGACGGCCGTCCATCGGCAGCGTTCACCACTCCGCCGAGGGCGTTGAGTTCCCCGCGATCTCGGCCAGCCTCCTCCGCGTCCCCGGCGTCAGCCCCTGCGGCAAGGCATCGAGTGGAAAGAAGCGCGCCTCCGCGATCTCCAGATCGGGCGTCTTGGCCGCGTCAACGACGAAATCCCGGACGACATAGAGCACCACGTGATCGCGCCGCGAGATCTTGCTGTTGAAGTAGACGCCAAACAGCGTGGCGGGCCCCGACAGGCTGATCCGGGCCTCCTCCGCCAATTCGCGCGCCAGCGCCTCGACCATCGGCTCGCCGACCTCGACCCCGCCTCCCGGCAATTGCCAGCCCGGCGTATAGGTGTGCCGGACCAGGAAGACCTCGCCCCGCTCGTTCAGCACCGCCGCGCGCACGCCCAGCGTCATGCCGCGCCTGAGCCGGAAATAGACATGCAGCAGGCGGATCTGCAGGCGCTGGAGCCGCGTCAGGGTGCTGTCCGAGTCCCGCTCCGCGCCAGTCTGCGCTCGCCCGCTCACGCATGGCCTCCCATGGTTACCGAATTGTATATGCAAATGACGCATGACGGACCCCCGCCCTGCGGTGCCGAACGTCACAACCGCGCCGCAAACCGGGCCGATATCCCAGCCTCATTACCAGGGAATACCGACATGCTGCTTTCGTTCATCACCGCGTTCTTTCGCGCCAAGCCCGCCTTCGTCTGGCAGCCCGCCCTGACGCTGACCGATTCGCGCATCGTCTCCGAACTGACCGGCGCCGCAAACTGAACCATCCGCGCCCTCCGCGCACGCGAAAGCGTGCGGCACGGGTGGCTTGACGTTGGCTTGGCCGCAAGGCTAGCGCAGGGGCGTGTTCAAGCTCGCACACCTGTCCGATCCCCATCTCGGCCCGCTCGCGGGCTTTTCGCTGCATCAGCTCTTCGGCAAGCGGGCGACGGGTTACGTAAATTGGCGCCGCAAGCGCCGGCACGCGCATGACATGGATATCCTGGCGCTGATCGTGGCGGATATCCGCGCGCAGCAGCCCGACCATGTCGCCTGCACCGGCGACGTCTCCCATATCGGCCTGCCCAACGAGTTCAAGACGGCAGCCGCCTTCCTCGATGAACTCGGGCCCCGCGACACCGTCAGCTTCGTGCCCGGCAACCACGATGCCTATGCGCGTTCCTCCCTGAAGGCGCTGGCCCATTATCTCGGGCCATGGGTCGCAAGCGACGACGGCAGCGTCGGCTATCCCTGGTATCGCCGCCGGGGCCCGGTCGCGCTGATCGGCCTCAACACCGGCGTGCCCACCCTGCCCCTGATGGCGACCGGCAAGGTCGGCCGCGACCAGATCGCCAAGGCCGAGATCCTGCTCGACCGCGCCCGCGACGAGGGCCTGATCCGCGTCGTGCTGATCCACCACCCGCCCTATGTCGGCGGCGCGCGCCGCTCGCGCGAACTGGTCGATGCTGCCGCCTTCGAGGCGATGCTCGCTCGCAAGGGCGCCGACCTCGTCATCCACGGCCACAACCACCGCTTCTCGCTGGCCTGGCGCCCGGGGCAAGACCGCGACGTGCCGATCGTCGGCGTGCCCTCGGCCTCGATCGGCCCGCTCGGCCATGGCGAGCTGGCGAGCTGGCATCTGTTCAAGATCGAAGGCGACGCGAAGACCCCGCACATCACCTTCGAGCAGCGCGGCTTCGAGCTCGACGGCACCGTGATGCTCCACCAGGAGATCGCGCTGCATACCAAGCCGGTTTATGCGCCGTCATGCTCGGCCTCGTGCCGAGCATGACGACCGAGCAGAGAACGCCGCGTCCGATGCCCGCGCGGGAGGACTGGCAGCGCGCTCAGATGCAGCGCCCGCCATCGACCGCGAGCACCGTCCCCGTCACCATCTCAGCATCGTCCGAGCAGAGATAGAACGCCGCATTGCCCATGTCCTGCGGGGTCGAGAGCCGGCCCCAGGTAATCGAGCCGCGGAACTGCGCGCGCTTCTCCGGCGTATCCTCGCCTCTACGCGCCGATCTCCTCGCGGAGCATCTCGAGTTCGAGCCAGCGCTCCTCAAGCCCGGCGATCTCGCGGGTCACCTCTTCGAGCCGCGTCGTCGCCTTGGCGAAGAGCTTCGGGTCGCGCGTGTAGAGATCGCCGGCGAGCGCCTGGTTGAGCTTGGCGGCCTCCGCCTGCAGCACCGCGATCGTCTTCGGCAGCGTCTCCAGCGCATGCTTCTCGTTGAAGGAGAGCTTGCGCTTCGAGGTCGGGGCGGCTGACGCGCTCGGCGCGGCCACGGCCGGCTCCGCCGCCGGGACGCCCGCCTTCGCGGCCACCCTGACCTTCGCGCCGACGCCACGACCGCGCTGGGCGAGCATGTCGGTGTAGCCGCCGGCAAACTCAGTCCAGACGCCGTCGCCATCGGAAATCAGCGTCGCTGAGACGACGCGGTCGATGAAGTCGCGGTCATGGCTGACCAGCAGCACCGTTCCCTTGTAGTCGGCCAGCAGCTCCTGCAGCAGGTCGAGCGTCTCGAGGTCGAGATCATTGGTCGGCTCGTCCAGCACCAGCATGTTGGAGGGCTTCGCCAGCGCGCGCGCCAGCATCAGCCGGCCGCGCTCGCCTCCCGACAGCGCGCCGACCGGCGTGCGCCGCTGCAGCGGCTGGAACAGGAAGTCTTTCATGTAGGCGATGACATGGCGCGGCGTGTCGCCGACCATCACCTGGTCCGAACCGCCACCGGTCAGCGCATCGCCGAGCGGCGTCGCCGGATCGAGGCTTTCGCGGCGCTGGTCGAGCGTCACCATCTCCAGCGAGACGCCGAGCTTCACCGTGCCCGAATCAGGCGCGAGCTGCCCGGTCAGAAGGTTGATCAGCGTTGTCTTGCCGGCGCCATTGGGGCCGACGATGCCGATCCGGTCGCCGCGCGCGACGCGCAGCGACAGATCCTTGATCACGACATTCGAGCCATAGGCCTTCGAGACGTTGAGCGCCTCGATCACCAGCTTGCCCGAGGTCTGCGCCTCGCTCGCCTCCAGCTTGACGCTGCCGACGGCGAAGCGCGCGGTGCGGCGCTGCTCGCGCAGGCCGTGGAGCTCGCCCAGCCGGCGCTGGTTGCGGGTGCGCCGGGCGCTGACGCCGTAGCGCAGCCAGTCCTCCTCGCGGGCGATCTTGCGGTCGAGCTTGTGGCGGTCGAGCTCTTCCTGCGCCAGCACCTCGTCGCGCCAGGCCTCGAACTCGCCGAAGCCCCGGTCCATGCGCCGGGTCAGGCCGCGGTCGAGCCAGATCGTGGCGCGAGACAACGTCGTCAGGAAACGCCGGTCATGGCTGATCAGCACCATCGCCGAGCGCAGCGATTTCAGCTCCTGCTCAAGCCATTCGATCACCGGCAGGTCGAGATGGTTGGTCGGCTCGTCGAGCAGCAGGATGTCGGGTTCGGGCGCCAGCACGCGCGCCAGCGCGGCACGACGCGACTCGCCGCCCGACATCGTCGCCGGATCCTCCTCGCCGGTGAGGCCGAGTTCGTCGATCAGATACTGCGCGCGATAGGCGTCGTCGCCCGGCCCCAGCCCCGCCTCGACATAGGCCAGCGAGGTCTTGTAGCCGGTAAAATCGGGCTCCTGCGGCAGATAGCGCACGGTGCAGCCGGGCTGGACGAAGCGCTCGGCCTTGTCGGGATCGACGAGTCCGGCCGCAATCTTCAGCAGGGTCGACTTGCCCGAGCCGTTGCGGCCGACGAGGCAGACGCGTTCGCCGGCCGAGACCGCGATCTCGGCCGCCTCCAGCAGCGGTTGTCCGCCGAAGGTGAGCGCGACGTCGCGCAGATGCAGCAAGGGGGCCATGGCGTGTCCGTGAAGGGAGATGGATGGCGGGATAGACCGGCAGCCCCCCGATGTCACGCCCGCAGGCCCTGGCACGGTGCTTGCCCCGCCCTGCGCACTCGCTAACTTCGCAGTCGCACAGGACGAAGAGAACCGCGATGTCTCGCCAGCGCCCCATCGGAATCGGCCACAATGGCGGGCCGCCACTCAAGGAACGCAGGCGCCGGTCCGAGACCGGGACGGGCCGGATCGGCCGCTTCTTCGACTGGCGCTTCGCCCACCGCAAAGCCTGGAAGAAGCCGCGCGACATCGCGCTGCGGCGCGAGGACAACGCCGAAGCGCTCGGGCTGACCTATGAGGAATATTCGCTCGAGATCATGGAACGCGGCTATCATCCCCAGCCCGAGCATGTCGCGGCGATCAAGGCGAAGCGGCCCGAGCGGCGCCGCGCCGGGGGCGTCGTCGGCCAGTCGCTGAAGCGCCGCCGTCTCGATTGAGACGCGAACGCCCGGTCAGCCAAACCACAAGCGCGCGGGATCGTCGAGGCCGAAGCGCGCCGGCGCGGCGGCGATCGCGGCCATGCCCCGCTCGGCGCCGTCGCGGGCGGTGATGACATGCAGCGAAAAGCGCGCAGCGAGATCTTCCATCGGCGGCTTGACCGAAAAGACGGTCGCGATCGCGCCGCGATCGGCCAGCGGGAGCAGCCGCGGCACGATCCCGCCGGAGATGTAGACGCCGCCGGTCGCCTTGAAGACGAGCGCGAGATCGCCGGCGACGCGGGCGAGCAGCCGCCAGAAGCAGATCACGGCCATCAGCGCGGCCGGCTCCCCGTCAAGCGCCAGGGTCGTCACGTCGGCAGCGCTGACATCGGGCTCGCGCAGGCCGGAGCTGGCCGCGACGGCGCGGTGGAAGCGCACCAGCCCGTCGCCGCTGAGCAGCGCCTCGACGGTGACGCGCGGCAGGCCGGCGGCCAGAGCCGGCCAGATCTTCTCCTCGGTCGGATCCTCCGGGCCGATGCCGATATGCCCAGCCTCGGTCGGCACCAGCACGCAGCGCCTGGCGCGGGTCACGAGGGCGGCGGCGCCGAAGCCGGTGCCCGGCCCCAGCACGAGCCGCGTGCCACCGGCTTCCGGATCGCCGGCCACCAGCGTGGTCACATCGCCGTCGCCGAGCACGGCGAGCGAAGCCGCCTGCGCCTCGAAATCGTTGACGAGCAGCCCCTGCTCCAGCCCCAGCGCCCGGCCAAGGCCAGGGCCGTCGAAAATCCAGCTCGCATTGGTCAGCCTTGCGACGCGTCCTTCGAGCGGGCCGGCCACGGCCAGGATCGCGGAGCGCGGGCGCTGGGCGAGCGTGGTCAGCACGCTCTCCAGGGCGGCTTCGGGCGTCGCCTGGCCGCCGGTCGCGATGCGGGCGAGAGGGACGGGCTGGGCGCCCGCCTGCTCGACCAGCGACAGCCGGCAATTGGTCCCGCCGATGTCGGCGACCAGAACCGGCCAGGCGAAGGGCGGCATCACGCCGCGTCCAGCGGGTCCGGCCGTAGGTCATGCCGGCGATAGGGCGCAAACCAGCCGAGCCCTTCGAGCGTGCCCGCGCGCGGCCGGTACTCGCAGCCGACGAAGCCGTCATAGCCGAGCGCGTCGAGCAGCGCGAAGAGCTGCGGATAATCGGGCCCCTGGTCGTCGGGCTCGTGGCGGCCATGGGCGCTGGCGATCTGGACATGGCCGACGAGCGGGAACATCGCCTTCAGACGACCCGCCACGTCGCCATGGATCAGTTCGCAGTGATACATGTCGAACTGAAGCCTGACATTGGCCCGCCTGGACTCGCGCACATAGGCTGCGGCCCGGTCGAAATCATTCAGGAAATAGCCCGGCATGTCCTTGCCGTTGATCGGCTCCAGCAGGAGTTCGATCCCGTGCGGGGCCAGCGCATCGGCGGCGTAAGCGAGCGAGGCGCGGTAGGTCGCCTGCGCGGTCGCGTCGTCCGGATCCGCCAGACCCGCCATCATATGCAGGCGCTTCACGCCGGTCTCATGCGCATAGGCGAGCGCCGTCTCGACGCCCGCGCGAAACTCTTCCTCCCGGCCGGCGAGCGCCGCGATGCCGCGCTCGCCCTTGGCGAAATCGCCCGGCGGCAGGTTGAACAGCGCCTGCTGGAGATGCCCACCCACCAGAGCCAGCCCGACCTGCTCGGCCGGATGCTCATAGGGGAACAGGAACTCCACCGCCTCGAAACCGGCATCCGCCGCCGCCTTGAAGCGGTCGAGGAAGGCCCATTCGTTGAACATCATCGAGAGATTGGCGGCGAAGCGAGGCATGACGGTCCCGGGGGCTGATGAACTGCCGCGAAGCTAGCGCGCGGAGCGGCCCGCGTCATGCCGCAACGCGGCATCGCCGCGATGCGTTCCCTGTCGAGGCGGAGCCGGCCTACTTCTTGTCGGCCCGGGCCGGCGGCTTCGGGTCCTTGGAGAAGTTCCGGAAGACCATGTCGGGCGAGGAGGTGTTGTGACGCGAATGGGTGGTGCGGCCCATCCAGATGTCGGTCGCCTTGCCGCCGGTGAACGGCATCAGCTTCTCCTCGCGCCAGCCCTTGGCTCCGGGCTCGCGAATGGCGATGTGCGCGACATCGTTGTTGCCCTCGGTGACATACATCGAACGCAGCGCCACGAAGGCGTTGCCACCGGTCACCGGTCTGTCGAGCACGACATCCAGCACCATGCGGTTCTCGTCGACGCCCTCGAGCTTCAGCGTGCCATTGGAACCGTCCTTGAAGCTCAGCTTGAACGAGGTCGTCTTGGGGTCGAACTCGATCTCCCTGATGTTGACGACCGGTCGCGCACCGTCCTGAACGATCGGCCCGACCAGAAAGGACGAGCCATAGGCCGTGGCGGCGAGCTGCGCAGGCGGCATCGGCCGGGCGCGCCAGTAGCCGTCCTGAGGATAGACCACGAGCAACTCGTGCGAGCGGTCCTTGCCGAGCTTCCAGAGCTGGACGAGATGCAGGCCCTTCTCGACCCTGTCGCCGACCTTGAAGGTCGTGTCGGACGGGCGCCAGAAGGTCGGGAAAGTGTAGCCCACGAGCCAGTATTCGATGCTCTCGTAGAAGGTGACGCGGCGCGGCGGGGTGGCCGCGGCGAAGACGGGATCGCCCGTCATGTCGCAGGCCGTCCAGTCGGCCTCCCAGTTGTCGCGGATCAGGCCGGCGATATAGGCCGGATGAGCGGCCTCGATCTGGAAGCGGCGCACCTCGGGCGAGATCGCCTTGATGGTGACGTTGTCCTTCTCGGCGCAGAGCACCGGCTCGGATTCGTTCTTGACCTCGACAGCCACATCGCTGGCCGCGAAGGCCGGCGCCGAGGCGGCGAGAAATGCGAGTGACAGCATGAGCGGGCGAGCGAAACTGAACATGACGATCCTTGACGGGAGATCCCCCCGGCCGATACGGCCAGCATGAGTTGGCGTCAGCCAAGCAGCTTCTCTCGCGAGCCGCAACGCTGATATCAATCGATGGCCACGAAAGGCTGTCGATCCTGTCGTGCAGGGGCGAGCGATGCAGATGCTGCTTCTTTGGGCCGGCATATTGATGTTTCTCATCGGCCTGTCTCATTCGATCCTCGGCGAGATCCTGATCTTCCGGCGCCAGCGCAGCAGCGGGATCGTCCCCACGCTCGGCGGCGAGATCCTGAAGGAGCGCCATGTCAGGATCCTGTGGGCGAGCTGGCATCTCGTCACGATCCTGGGCTGGGCGCTTGGCGGCGTGCTGATCATGCTCGCACTGCCGCCGGGCCAGCCATTCCCGGAACGATGGTTGGTGCGCATCGTCCTGATCGCGACGCTCGCCTGCTCCGCACTGGTGTGTTTCGCGACCAAGGGCCGGCATCCCGGCTGGATCGGTCTGTTGCTGGCCGCGATCCTCACCTGGCTCGGCCAGGTCGGGACATGAACGGCCCCGCGATCAGCCCGGCAGCACGGCGTAGACATCGCCCGAATTCGCGGAATGGGGAAGCTCCCGCAGATAGCAGCCGATCGCCTCGGCGCTGGCGAAGGCGCCCAGTTCGAGCTGCTGGCTTTCGCCGAGCGCGACGTTGAAGCGATAGGGCCCCAGCGTCTCCAGCAGGGCGAGGCAGGCCTCGGCCACATCGCGCTGGATGGTGGTGAACTCGAAGGAGATCACCGGCACGGCCCGCGTCAGCCCCGCGAGCACATGGGCCTCGAAACCCTCGACGTCGATCTTGAGCAAGGCGGGCAGGCCGTGCCGGCTGATCAGGGCATCGAGCGTGGTGCTGCGCACCTCGATTTCGCGGTCCCAGACCTGCTCCAGCCAGCCATCCGCTCCGCTCGCCGCGCCGATGAAGGCGTCGGAAGCGGTCGAAACCGTCGGATTGGCGCTGTTGATCCGCAACCGCACGACGCCTTCGGCATCGCCGCAGGCAGCCTCGACCAGGGTCACCTGCGGGTCACGGCCATGGATCAGCCGCAAGGCGCGCGCCGGGCCAGGCTGCGGCTCGAGCGCAACCACGCGCGCGCCGAGCCGGCGGAAACAGGAGATCCGGTCGCCGACATGCGCCCCGATGTCGAAGGCGAGGTCGCCAGGCTTGAGGAAGCGGCCATAAAGCGCATCCATCGCGCCGTGACGGGACTTATCGCCGTGATAGACGCGCAGCGACCGGCCGATCGCCCTGGCCGTACCCGGAGCGTGAAAAGCCGCGCTCATCGATTCGCCTCCGCCCGGATCGCCTGCAGCACCGGCGGCGGATCGAAATCCTCGGGGATGCCGCACAGCCCCTGCCGCGCGAACCAGGCGCCCAGCGCGGGCAGCGCCGTCGCCATCGCAAAGGGCACCGCCAGCAGGTAGCCGGCCGTCAGCGGCAGCGACCAGATGAGCACCGCAGGCGAGATCACCGCCAGCGTGCCGAACAGATAGACCGCGAAGAGCAGATGCGGCCACAGCCCGGCGAAAGCCGTCGCCAGCGAGAGCGCATGCGCGTCGCGCGCCTGACCGCCCCAGCCAATCCGCGACCGGCCGAACAGCAGGCCGATCATGAACAGGGTCGTGCGGAAGCTCGACACCGCGCCCTGCAGGAAGGCGAAGACGACCTCGATCGCCGCCGACGCGACGAAGCGCAGCCGCCCGCCATAGCTGCGGGCTCCGCCCGGAGCGAGCAGGATGTCCGCGAAGCCCGCGAGCTTGGGCGAGAGATACATCCCGAGGAACAGCAGATAGAGCCCGGCCGCCAGGCCGGCGGGATAGTCGGCGATCCAGCGGTCCTCGATCACCTTCAGGGGCAGCAGCGCGATCATCAGCGTCCAGGCCGGCAGGCCGAGGAACATCAGGATCGCCCAGAACAGCTGGAAGCGGCTCATCGGCAGCAGGCCGGGGATGTCCATCAGCTTGAGATATTGCAGATTGCCGAGGCACCAGCGCAGGTCGCGCTTGGCGAAGTCGAGCATGGTCGGCGGGTTTTCCTCCCAGCTGCCGCCCTCGACCGGCAGCACGCGAACCTCATAGCCGGCCCGGCGCATCAGCGTCGCCTCGACCTGGTCATGGCTCATCACGGCGCCACCCAGCGGCGGGCGCCCCGGCAGCACCGGCAGGTGGCAGCCATCGCGGAAGGGGGCGATGCGCACCATCGCATTATGGCCCCAGAACGGGCCGCAATCGCCGATCCACCAGGCGGACCCCATCGTGTAGGGGCGCATGCCCTGGCGCATGCCGAACTGGAAGATGCGCGCGAACGCCGACTGGCTGGGCATGCCGACGACGAGGCTCTGCAGGATGCCGAGCTTCGGATAGGCCTGCATCATCCGCGTCAGCTTCACGATCGCCTCGCCCGACATCACGCTGTCGGCGTCGAGCGGCAGCATGAGTTCGTAGTCGGCGCCCCAGCGCTCGCAGAAGTCGCGCACATTGCCGGCCTTGAAACCGGTATTCTCGCTGCGGCGGCGATAGATGATGCGGCAGTCCTCGCCAGCCTCGGCCTGCCAGGCGGCGGCCAGCCTTTCCTCGGCCGCGGCGACCGCGGGATCGTTGGTGTCGGACAGCACGAAATAGTCGTACCAGCCGCCCTCGCCCGTGGCGTTGACGCTCGCCTTCACCACGTGCATCCGGGCGAAGGCGCGGGCCGGGTCCTCATTGCGCAGCGTCATCAGGATGGCGGTGCGGACCGCGACCGGCGTCGGCAGATCGCCGGCGGCCGCGAAGGGGGCGACGCGGTCGAGCCCGTCCTTCACGCCGTGCAGCAGCCAGAAGCCGAGCACGGCGTTCCAGAAGCCCAGCACGGTCCAGGGCGCGCCGAACAGGAAGGCGACGAGGATGGCGCCATCGGCGACGGTCCAGCCACCCGCACCCAGAACCTGCGCCAGCCCGTAGAGCAGCGCCACCAGGGTCGCCAGGTTGAGGCCCAGCACCAGCCAGCGCCGGCGCGACAACACGGCCCGCGACTGCAGCCCGGCCGGCGTCTGCCCCGGCGTCGGCTGCGGCGCCTGTTCGATCGTGAGCCCTTGCGCCGCCGGCTGGAACGTGGTCGGAGCGGGACGCTGGTTCATGGCTGTTTCTGTCATGCGAGCGATCGAGGCGGGGCCGGTGAAGCGGAGCGGGCGGGAGAGGCGGAAGACATGGCGCCTAACGACATGGCCGGGGAGCTAAAGCCGGCATTTCCGTCCGGCGCAAGCGCCTCAGCGACGGCCCTCTGGTATATGAGCCCGCGTGAATGCGCCCTGAACGCCGAGTCGCTCCCGGCGCACTCGGCGGGCGACTGCCTGGTCCGCACGCTGTGGAGCGGCATCAGCCGCGGAACCGAGCGCCTGGTCTGCGAGGGACGCGTTCCAGAGGGCGAGTATGGGCGCATGCGGGCCCCCTTCCAGCAGGGCGATTTTCCCTTCCCCGTCAAATATGGCTATTGCGCCGTCGGCGTGGTGGAGGCAGGCCCCGCCGACAGGCTGGGCCAGACCGTCTTCTGCCTGCATCCGCATCAGGACCGTTTCGTCGCGCCTGCCGACCGGCTGACGCCGGTCCCGCCGCAGGTGCCGGCCCGCCGCGCGATCCTCGCCGCCAACATGGAGACGGCGCTGAACGCCCATTGGGACGCCGGCTCCGGCCCAGCCGACCGCATCGTCGTGGTCGGCGGCGGCGTGCTCGGCCTGCTCGTGGCCTGGCTCGCGGCGCGCCTGCCCGGTGCGGAGGTCACGCTGATCGATGTCGAACCCGCCCGTGCCGAACTCGCGCGCCACCTCGGCTTCCGCTTCGCCCTGCCGGCCGACGCGCCGAGCGAGGCCGATCTCGTCTTCCACGCCAGCGCCTCGGCGCCGGGCCTCGCCACCGCGATCGCGGCCGCCGGCTTCGAGGCTCGCATCGTCGAGCTGAGCTGGTTTGGGCAGGGCACAGTGGCTGCCCCGCTCGGCGGCGCCTTTCATGCCCGGAGGCTGCAACTGGTCTCGACTCAGGTCGGCGGGATCGCGCCCTCGCGCCGGCCGCGCTGGGACTATGCCCGCCGCGCCGCCGCCGCCATGGCGCTCCTCACCGACGACAGGCTCGATGCGCTGATCAGCGAGGACATCCCTTTCGCGCAGGCCCCCGAGCGGTTGCCCGCGATCCTCGATCCCTCCTGGCGTGGCCTGACGGCCGCCATCTGCTATTGAACGCGGCATGACTGCGCCTCGCTCGCATCCCCGCCCGGCACTGGTGCCCGAGCTTCATGTCACCGCCTTGCCCGCGAGCCTCGCCTTCTGGCGCGACCTGCTCGGGTTCCGCGTGCTCTACGACCGCCCCGAACAGGGCTTTGCCGCGATCGAGCGCGACGGCGTCGAGGTCATGCTGGAGGAATACGAGACCGGCCCGGCCGAGCGCTGCTGGGAGACGGGCGCGCGCGAAAAGCCCTATGGGCGCGGCATCAATTTCGAGATCACGGTCGTTGACGTCGCCCCCCTCCTGACGGCTCTGCAGCAGGCGGCATGGCCGCTCTTTTTCGGCCCCGAGGAGCGCTGGTACCGGGTCAGTGAGTCCGAAGAGACCGGCGTCCATCAATTTCTGGTTCAGGATCCCGATGGCTATCTGCTGCGGTTCTCGCAATCGCTCGGCCGCAGGCTGCTCTCCGCCTAGACTTCACTGAAGCCAACCCCAAGGAACGCCCATGTTCTCCGTCGAAGTCCGCGACCGCATCATGATCGGCCATTCCCTGCCCGATCCCTTTTTCGGCCCTGCCCAGAACATGCACGGGGCGACCTTCGTCGTCGACGTCGCCTTCTTCCGGCCGACGCTGACGAAGCAGAACGTGGTCGTCGACATCGGCGCCGCGCTCGACGTGCTGAACAAGACGCTGAAGCCGCTGAACTACCAGAACCTCGACACGCTGCCGCAGTTCGCCGGCGTGCTGACGACGACCGAGTTCCTCTGCAAATACATCTTCGACGCCATGGCGACGGCGGCGAAATCCGGCGCACTCGGCGAAGACGGCGCCGGGCTCGCCCGCATCCGGGTCATCCTGCACGAGACCGACCTCGCCCGGGCCAGCTATGAGGGCGCGCTCGCGTGAGCGGGATCGCCTTCGCCATTCCCGGCGACATCGACCTGCCGACGGGCGGCTACGGCTACGACCGGCGGCTGCTGGCGGAATGGCGCGCGATGGGCATCCCCGCGCAGCACGTCGCCCTGCCCGGCTCCTTCCCGTTTCCGACGCAGGACGACCTGGCCGCGACCGGCCGCGCGATTCTCTCGCAACCCTATGGCGACGTCCTGCTGATCGACGGGCTGGCCTATGGCGCCTTTCCCGAAGGAATCGCCGCCGGTCTCGCCGGACGCGTCGTCGCCCTCGTCCATCACCCGCTCGGGCTCGAGACGGGACATCCGCCGGAGACCGCCAGGGCTCTGCTCGCCCGCGAGGCCGCGGCGCTGCGCTATGCGCGAGCGGTGGTCACGACGAGCCCGGCGACGAAGCGGCTGCTGGTCTCCGATTTCGGCGTCGCCGAGGCGCGAATCGCCGTCGCGCTGCCCGGCGTCGACCCGGCGCCACGCGCCACGGGCTCGGCGGAGGATCAGCCCCTGCACCTTCTGGCCGTGGGCTCGGTCGTCCCGCGCAAGGGCTACCGCGTCCTGGTGGAAGCCCTCTCCGGCCTCCGCGACCGCGACTGGCGGCTGACCATCGTGGGCGCGACCGACCGCGCACCGGAGACGATGCGCGACCTCATCGCCGCGATCACCGCCGCGGATCTGGGCGGGCGGATCGACCTACTCGGCGCCATCCCGGACACCGCGCTGGCGAAGGCCTATGCCCGCGCCGACCTCTTCGTGATGCCCTCGCTCTTCGAGGGCTACGGCATGGTGCTGACCGAGGCGCTGGCGCGCGGCCTGCCGATCCTCTGCACGACCGGCGGCGCCGCCGCCGAGACCGCCCCCGACGATGCCGCGCTGAAAGTGGCGCCGGGCGACGCGACGGCCCTTGCCAAGGCCCTGGCAAGCCTGATTGATGCGCCGGCTCGGCGCCGGGCGATGGCCGATGCGGCCTGGGCCGCCGCCGATGCCTTGCCGCGCTGGCGCGACACGGCGGCGATCGTCGCTGGCGTGTGTCTGCCCGGTTTCGGGCAAAAGGGGGACTGATGGCCGGATTTTCTCCCGAGTGGCTGGGCCTGCGCGAGCCGGCCGATCACGCCGCCCGCAATCCGCAGGTGCTCGGGGCCGTAAGCGCGCATTTCGCCGGCCGCGGCTCGCTCACGGTCGTCGACCTCGGCTGCGGCGCGGGCTCGAACCTGCGCGGCACCTATGCCGCCTTGCCCTCGCGCCAGCACTGGACGCTGGTCGATCACGACGAGCGCCTGCTCGCCGCCACCCGCGAGACGCTGTCGGGCTGGGCCGACGAAGCCCGCGAGCAGGGCGAGGAACTCGTCCTCACCAAGGGCGAGCACCTGATCACCGTCGATACCCGCCAGGCCGATCTCAATACCGATCTCGAATGGGTCCTCGGCTGGCGGCCCGATCTCGTCACCGCCGCCGCGCTGTTCGACCTGACCTCCCGGCGCTGGCTCGAGCGCTTCGTCGCCGGCCTGACCAGCCTGCGCCTGCCGCTCTACACGGTGCTGACCTATGACGGGCGCGAGATCTGGCAGCCGCCTCACCCCGCCGATGCGCCGATGCTGGCCGCGTTCAAGCACCACCAGCGCGGCGACAAGGGCTTCGGCCCGGCCGCCGGCCCCGAGGCCACGGACGTGATGGCGGAAGCCTTCCGCAAATCCGGCTTCGCGGTTTCGATCGGCGACAGCGCCTGGCGCCTCGATTCACGCAGCGGCGATTTGGCGCAGGTGCTGGCGAAGGGCATCGCCGAGGCCGTTCTGGAGACCGGCCAGGTCGATCCCGCCACGGTCGCCGCGTGGCTGGCGGCCAAGACGCCCGAGGCCACGGCGCTCGTCGGGCATCACGATCTCTGGGCGCGCCCCGTCTGAGACGGGCGCTAGCGCTGCCCGAGGCCCGGCAGCATCCGCCTGAGCACGCCGTCCTTGCGGATCAGATGGTGGTAGAGCGCGGCGCCGATATGGGCGCAGACGAGCAGCCCCATCACGATGGCGAGCGTGCCATGGATGTCCAGGACCTTGCCGGCGAGATCCTGGTTCGGCGAGGTCAGGGCGGGCAGGCTGAACAGGCCGAACACCGTCAGCGACGGGTAGAGCGAGATGCCGACCCAGCCCAGCAGCGGCACGATCAGCAACAGCCCGTAGAGCAGCCAGTGGACCAGATGCGAGCCGGCCTTCTGCCACCACAGCAGCGTCGGCTCGTCGGGCGGCGCGCCCTTGAGTAGGCGAT
Organism: Allobosea thiooxidans; assembly: GCA_943372485.1. GTDB lineage: Bacteria > Pseudomonadota > Alphaproteobacteria > Rhizobiales > Beijerinckiaceae > Allobosea > Allobosea thiooxidans_A. The sequence continues at coordinate 28,937 of CALRYW010000008.1, read as the reverse complement.
AGGCGAGCCGCCCGGCGACCAGCCAGAGCACGAGGAAGCCCAGCAGCTTGTGCGAGCTGTACATTGCGTTCGTCAGCCCGTCCCAGATGTTCAGCGTGTTGCCGCGATAGGTCATGGCGAGGCCTGCGGGGATCATCGCCAGAACGACAGCGGCGGTGACCCAGTGCATGTGGCGCGCGGCGGCGCTGTAGACGGGGGTCGGGCTCGGCTCGCGGTTCGCCTGCGTCATCGTCGCCTCCCTTTTGGCCTGCCGCTCGTAACGCCGGCTTCGACATTCATCCCGCGTTCAAAGTCGCGCTCCTATATGCCTTGATGCGACAGGGCCTGTCACGCGCTTGCACGACGTCACGGAACGAACCGCGTGAAATGGATGCGCGATGGAACTGCTGTCACCTCAAGCACGTTTGATGGAAATCTGTGCAGCTCTGATCTATATGGCACTGGTTCCCGTAACAGCCTCACCCACCGCCGGGCGCGCTCTCCGAGCCGGCCCCTTCTGACGGACAATCCGATGCTTCAGTCGCGTACGCTGTTCGGACGCCCGCTCGAGACGAGCCTCGTGGCGGTAGACCGGGCCATTTCCGAATTTCGTGCCGGACGACCCGTGCTGTTGCGCGCGGGCGACGCTCTGGTGCTGGCCCTCTCGGCCGAACTGGCGGACGCCCATCTCGTGACCCGGCTCGAGGCGCTCGCGGGCGGCAAGGCGTCTCTGGCGCTGACCCCGGCACGTCTGCGCCGGCTGGGCGCGAAGAACCGCACGGAAACCGGCATCCTCGCCATGCCGACGCTGGATCTCGCCCGCATCGAGATGCTCGCGCTGAAGATCGACGGCAAGGTGGATGCGCCCGTCGCTCCGGCCTCGGCGCTCGATGACGCCGCGCTCGAACTCTCGCGTCTGTCGCTCGTGCTTCCGGCGACGATCATCGTTCCGGTGAGCGCGGCCCAGATCGCGGGCGAGCCCCTGATCGAGGTCGCGATCGAGGCCGTGAACAGCTACCGCACCGCCCAGGCCGCGACTCTGGCCATCGTCGGCCGCGCCCCGGTTCCGCTCGAGAGCGCACCCGAGACCGAGTTCGTCGTGTTCCGCGGCGGCGAGGGCCTGCGCGACCAGGTGGCGATCATCGTCGGCAATCCCGATCTGACGGCCGCCGTGCCGGTGCGCCTGCATTCGGCCTGCCTGACGGGTGACCTGTTCGGCTCGCTGAAATGTGATTGCGGTGACCAGCTGCGCGAGACCGTGCAGTGGATGGCCGAGAACGGGGGCGGCATCCTGCTCTATCTCGACCAGGAGGGCCGCGGTAACGGCATCTCCAACAAGATGCGCGCCTACAAGCTGCAGAGCCAGGGCTGGGACACTTACGATGCCGACGAGGTGCTCGGCTTCGATCTCGACCAGCGCCAGTTCGACTTCGCCGCGACGATGCTCAAGCAACTCGGCGTCACCCGCGTCACCGCACTGACCAACAACCCGCTGAAGGTCGGCGCGATCAAGGCGGCCGGTGTCGAGGTCGTCGGCACGCAGCGCGTCCTCGGGCGCCCCAACGTCCACAATGTCCGCTACCTCGCCTCCAAGCGCGACCGGGCCGGCCATTCGATCGACATGGACGCGCTGATGGCGCGGGCCGCGCCGAAGGATTGAACCGCCTCGGGGCGCGCCCCATGGCCCCCGACGTGGGCTTGCGAGAAGGACTTGAACGCGATGACGACTTCGGGCACCGCAGCCTGATGTCGCCCATGCCGAGCCCGCCATCCGCCGTCCTGGCCGCGCCCTGGCCCCTCGCCCGGGTCGCCGCCATCGTCGTCCTCGCCTGGATCGCGCTGTCCTGGCCCTGGCTGTCGGGCATCGTCACCATTCCCTGGGACGCCAAGGCGCATTTCCAGCCCCAGCTCCAGTTTCTGGCGGAAGCCTGGCACAGCGGCCGCTCGCCGTTCTGGACGCCCTATGTCTTTGCCGGCTCGCCGCAGATCGCCGATCCGCAATCGCTGATCTTCTCGCCGCCCTTCGCGCTGATCGCCGCGCTCGAACCCGTGCCCGGCTTCCGGCTCGGCGACGGGGCGGTGCTGGGCACCCTGCTGGCCGGCGCGCTCGCCTTCGTCGTTGTCTTCCGCGACCGCGACTGGCACCCGGCGGGCGCGGTCGTCGCGGCCCTCGCCTTCGCCTTCGGGGCCGCCGCCGCCTGGCGCATCCAGCATATCGGCCAGGTGCTCAGCCTCGGCTATTTCGCCATCACGCTCGCGCTGATCGCGCGGGCGCTGGAACGCGGCTCAGTGGCTTACGGCTTTGCCGCGGGCATCGTCGCTGGCTTCATGGTGCTCGGCCGCGACCAGGTCGCACTGCTCGGCGTCTATGTCCTGGCCGGACTGGTGATCGCCGCCATCGCCATGGCGCGCCGGCCCTGGCAGGCGCTGAAGACGAGCCTGCTGCCTCTGCTCGCGGGCGTGGTCGGGGCCCTGCTGGTCGCGACCGTGCCGATCCTGCTCACCGCGGTCCTGGCCGAGGGCTCCAACCGCCCGGCGATCGACCTGATCGGCGCCGGCAAGGGCTCGCTGCACCCGGCCGCCCTGCTGACGGGGCTCTTCGCCAATCTCTTTGGCGCGGCGGGCCCGCTGGAGAATTTCTGGGGCGCGCCGAGCCCCGCCTTCGAGGCCCGCTTCGGCCCGCAGGACCTCTACCTCGCCCGCAATATGAGCCAGCTCTATCTCGGGCTGATCCCGATGGGGCTCGTCCTGACCATCGGCATCGTCCGCGGCGCGCTGCTGCGCCGCGAGATCGTCGCGCTCAGCGTCGCGGCCCTGCTCGTGCTGATCTTCGCGCTCGGGCGCTTCACCCCGGGTTTCCGCCTGCTGTTCGAGCTGCCGGGCATCTCCTTCTACCGCCGCCCCGCCGACGCGCTCTTCATCCTCGGCGCGCTCCTGGCCCTGCTCGGCGGCTACCTCACCCATCTGGTCATGACCGATGCCGTGCCGCGCGCGAAGCCCTGGCAGCGCATCCTCGAGGTCGCGATCTTCGCCGGGGCGCTCGGCCTCGCGCTCTGGCTCGCCTGGACGGTGGGGCGTCTCTGGGTGGCGACTGTTCCGCTGGTCACCGCTCTGCTCTGCGGCGTGCTGGCGATCGGGGCTCTCGTCGCCGCGCGCGGCTTTGCGCTGCGCGGCGCCGGGCTGGCGGCGGCGATCGTGCTGGCCGCCACCCTGACCATCGACCTCTCGGTCAACAATGGTCCCAGCGAATCCACCGCCCTGCCCGCGCAGGATTACGACGTGCTGCGGGCCGACAGCGGCAACGAGACCATCGCCCTGCTCAAGAGCGAGACCGCCGGCACCGCCGGCCCCGACCGGCGCGACCGCATCGAACTCGCCGGCATCGGCTTCCACTGGCCCAATGCCAGCCTCGTCCACCGGCTCGACAACACGCTCGGCTACAACCCCTTGCGGCTCGGGATCTACAGCAAGGCCACCGGCGCCGGCGATCATGTCGCACTGCCTGACCAGCGCACCTTCTCGCCGCTGATGCCGGGCTACCGCTCGCTGCTCGCCGACATGCTCGGCCTGCGCTTCATCGCCACCGGCGTGCCCGTCGAGCAGATCGACAAGGCGCTCAAGCCCGGCGACCTGACCCTGATCGCCCGCACGCCAGACGCCTATGTCTACGAGAACCCGCGCGCCCTGCCCCGTGTGCTACTCGTGACCAAAGCCGAGACCGCCGATTTCGACGCGATCCTCGCCACCGGCCAATGGCCTGAAGGATTCGACCCGCGCCGGACCGTGCTCCTCGACCGCCCCCTGCCGCCGCTCCCGCGCGACCCGCTGGCGACCGGCCGGCCCGCGGCCACAGCGGCTCCCGCAGGCGCGCCCGAACCCGGCCAGAGCGCGGCCGGCAGCGTCCGCATCACCGATTACGGCACCACCGAAGTGACGCTTCGGGTCGAGGCGCCCCAGGGCGGCTATGTCGTCCTGAACGATGTCTGGCACCCCTGGTGGCAGGTCGAGATCGATGGCGCCCTCGCCGAAATCATGCGGGCGAATGTGCTGTTCCGGGCCGTGGCGGTCCCGCCGGGCCGCTCGACGGTGCGCTTCGTGTTCAAGCCGTTCCGGGGGCTTTTCGAGGATATCGGGAAGCGGCTCCGGGCGGGGCGGGGCTGAGATTGCCGGCGCTCGGACAGTCAGCGACCGGCTTTCGATCTGGGGCTGCCCCGACGCGGTCGCATCGACGAGCGCGTCGGGGAAGAGCTTCGCGTTCACCGCGCACCGCTCATCATGCTGTGATCCGGGCCGAACGATCATGACCGTTCATCAGATTGCTTGTCGTCATCACGAGACTGACGGCCAAGTCATTCTGCTTTCACACAGGCAGATCCACGTGCGGACATGACGCATGACGACGAATTTCCCCTGACCGAACATCTCATTCGCGATCTTCTGAGCGAGCATGTGCCGCAATGGTCCAGCCTGCCCCTTGAACGTGTTCGCTCAACGGGGACGGACAACGCCCTCTATCGCCTGGGCCGCGCACTGATCCTGCGGCTTCCGCGTCGAGCGAGCGCGGCCTGTTTGATCTCGAAAGAACTCGACTGGCTGCCTCGTCTTCACAACCTCCCTCTCGAAACACCCCGACTGCGCTATCGGGGCCGCGCAGACTGCGGGATGGAATGCGAATTTGGTATTTTCGACTGGATCGAAGGTGACATCGCCGTTCCGGGCAACATTGCCGATGTAACCGACGCTGCCGTCTCGCTGGCGAAATTCCTGAAAGCGCTTCACACAATCTCCACCGAAGGGGCTCCAGCCGCTGGCGTGGTCAACAAGCGCCGCGGCATCGCCCTTGCCCAGATGTCAGAGCTGACACGGCCTGCGATCGAGATGGTTTCCGATGAGGTGGAGAGGGACGCTGCTGAGGCGCTTTGGCAGTCGGCTGTCGCCGCAAACGAGACCACTGCTGCGGTTTGGCTGCACGGCGACCTGAAAGCGGACAATCTGCTGACGAGAAATGGATCGCTGTCGGGCGTGATCGACTGGGGCTTGTCGGCAGTGGGGGACCCCGCAGCAGACTACGCCTCGGCATGGTCCTGGGTACACCCTTCAGCGCGAGAGATGTTTCGAGCGACCCTGGAGATGAGCGACGCCGACTGGTTGCGCGCGAAGGGCTGGGCTCTCTACGGCGCCGTGATTGCGCTCAGTTACTATCGCGGCGGCAAGAACGAGGAATTGTGCCGGCAGAGCCGTTTGACCCTGTCCAGACTCGGCCTCCTTCGCTAGACGCCCCTACCCCAGCGCCGCCATCGCCGCGATCGGCTTCACCGGGCTTCCCGCCAGCACGGCCTCCAGCCCCGCCGGATCGAGCACCCCGTCGCGCATCGTCTCGTCGCGGTGGATGCCGCCGGCGATGAACAGGCTGTCGAAGCCCATCAGCCAGGCGCCGGCGAGATCGGTGCGGACCGCGTCGCCGATCACCAGCACCTTCGCCGGATCGACCGGATGGCCGCCGCGCGCCGAGCGGGCCGCCTCCAGAGCGAGATCATAGGCCGGACGATAGGGCTTGCCGGCATAGGCGACGCGGCCGCCGAGCTCCTCGTAGATCAGCGCGAGCGAGCCGGCGCAGGGCAGGAGGTCATGCCCGACATGGACGACGAGATCGGGATTGCCGCAGATGAAGGGCAGCCCGCGCGCCGCGAAACGCTCCAGCAGCGGCCGGTACTGCTCGGGCTGCTCGGTGCGATAATCGTTGAGCTCGGTGGCGACGACGAGATCGGCCTCGTCCTCGGAGACCAGCTCGACATCGGCCTGGTCGAAGACGGCGCGGTCGCTCTGCCAGCCGATATGGAAGATCTTGCGGTGGTGGCTCTCGGCGATGAGCGAGCGCGTGACGTCGCCCGAGGTGATCAGCCGGTCCCAGGCGCTGCGCGGCACCCGCTTCTTGTCGAGGAGGTCGGCGACCTGTTCGGACGGGCTCGGCGCGTTGGAAAGCAGCACCACCGCCCCGCCCTGCTCGCGGAAATGCGTCAGTGCCGCGCAGGCCGGCGGCAGCGCCCAGACGCCGTCATGCACCACGCCCCAGACATCGCTGATCAGCACGTCGTAGCGGGCGAGCAGCGCGCCCGCCTCATCGAGAACCGGAACGGCCATCAGTTTGCTTTCTTCGCCTCGAGAGCCATCCGCGCCTCGACATCGGCGCGGCGCGGCAAGGGCGCCACCGCGCTGAACCCCTGGGTGGACAGGGCCGCGGCGACATTGGCGTAGGCTCCAGCGGCAAACGCATCGCCGGTGCGGATGTATTCGGCGAGGAAGGCTCCGTCATAGCAGTCGCCGGCGCCGGTGGCGTCGATCGCGTCGACCTTGATCGGCACCAGCCGCTCGCGCCGCTCCGGCGTCGCGACCAGCGAGCCCTCATGGCCGAGCGTCAGTGCGACGATCTTCGCGCCCAGCCGCAGATAAAAATCGGCGATGGCGTCGGCATCGCTCAGCCCGGTGAGCTGCGTCGCGTCGTCATAGCCCGGCAGCACGATGTCGGCCAGGCCGCAGGCGGCATTGATGATCGCCTTCGCCCGCGCCAGCGGCCAGAGCTTGAGGCGCAAATTGGTGTCGTAGGCCGTGGTCACGCCAGCCTCGCGCGCGATCGCAAAGGCCTCGAACACCGCGTCGCAGGCCGAGGCCGAGATCGCCTGGCTGATGCCCGACGCCTGCACGATCCGGGCGGAGGCGACGAGATCCCGCGGCACGTCGCGTGGCCCCATCAGGCTCGCGGCCGAGCCGGCGCGCAGATAGGAGAAGACATGGCCCGACGGGCCGTGATCGACGAAATAGAGCCCCGTCGGCGCGCTCGGATGCGTCGTGACATGGGCATCGTCGACACCTTCGCGACGCCAGAGATCGCGGATCGAGCGGCCCGCCATGTCGTCGCCGAGCGCACCCAGATAGGCCGTCCTCGCGCCCTGGCGCGAGGCCGCGATGGCGCAGTTCGAGGTGTCGCCGCCATGGCCGAACTGGAAGGCGCCACTCTCGGCGCGGGTGGCGTTGAACTCGCCCAGCGGCTCGCCGATGCAGAGGAGATCGTAGCGGGTTTGGGTCACAGGGCGAAGACCATCTCGTTGGAAGCGGGGCGACCGAAGCGCAGGCGCGCCTTCCTAGAGCATCATCGCGGCAGGGGGAACGGCGTTTGCACGGGAAAGCGCGCTACTCGGCCGCTTCCTGCTGCGGCGGCAGGTTCATCAGCCGCTCGGCGACCGCCATGATCTCGCGCCGCAGCGCGGCGTTGGCCTCAGGGTCGGGCACCGGCGCGACGGCGCCCCGCTTGCGCGCCTCGGCCGCCTCGCGCTTCAGCCGCGCGCGTTCGGCCCGCGACTGCTCGAGCGCGCCCTGCAGGGTCTGGAGCTCGGCATGAACCGTCTCGATCTGCTCGTCCCGGGTCCGCAGATCCGCACGCAGCGTCGCGATCTCCCGGACCGCCGCTTCGGACTGCGCCTCCCCGGCCGACCGGGCCTCGGCGAGCTCCAGCGCCAGCGCCTGCCTGGCTTCGCGCTCGCCGGCATGGCCTGCCATCTCCTGCGCCAGCAGCGTCTCGATGCGCGCCACCTCGACGCCAGCCGCCACGGACCGGGAGTCCGCCGCCGCGAGCCCCGCCTCCGCCTGCGCCGTCCGCGCCGCGAGCGCGTCGGCCCTCAGGCGTTCGCTGTCGCGATCCTCGGTCATCGCCGCGAGCGCGGCCTGGCTGGCGGCATGGTCACGCTCCTTCGCGGCCAGCCGGTCCGCCAGATCGGTCGCCTTGGCCTCGAGCACCATGATCTTCGTCCGGTCTTCGACCTGCGCCACACGGATCTGGTCGTAATCCTGCCGTAGCCGTGAAAGTTCGCGGTCCCGCTCGGCCAGCAGCGTCTGGGTGCGTCCCAGCGTCTCCCGCTCACCGGCGAGTTCGGCCTCGCGCGCAGCGAGATCGGCGCTGGTCCCGGTCAGCGAACCGCGCGTCTCCGAGAGATCCCGCTCGAGGCTCGTGAGGTCGGCGAGACGCTGTTCGAGCGTGGCCCTCGTCTCGGCGAGCGTCGCGCTCTCTGTCGCCAGGGCCTCCTGGGTCTGTGCCAACACGCCGCGCGTCTCGTCGAGATCGCCTTCGAGACCGGCGATGCGCCCGTCGCGAACGCTGACCACGCTCTCGAGTTCGCCGATCCTCATGTCGCGCCGGCCGAGGTCCTGCATCGCGCCCGCCTTGGCGGCGAAGCTGCGCTCCACCTCCTGCTCGAGCGTGCGGGCGCGCACCGCCAGTTCGGCACGCAGATGGTCGCGATCGGCCGCGATCTCGGCGAGAGAGAGCGGAAAGGCCGCCTCCGCCCGCTTGCGCGCCAGCCGGTCGGCGCGTCGGTTGAGGGCCGGCACGATCGACAGAGCAAGCAGGCTGGCGCACAGAAAGCCGAGCGCAACGAGCATGACGGCTTCGATCAAGGCGAGCGGCTCCACATGCAGGACGCTGTCAGATTACGGCAATGCGCCCGAAACGGGAAATCGCATTTCGTAAGGGCAGCAAGCGGCCACGATCAGAAGGGGTTCCAGGTCGCCTGCGGCGTGAACTTGAGATAGCCGAGATTGACACCGAGCCGCCAGCCGACACCGGTTCGGATCGGCACCACGGTGACGCCTTCCGCCGCCAGAGCGGTGAAGCCGAAGCCCCCGATGAAATAGGCCGAGCCGTCGACGCCGACGAAGCGCTGATACATCGCGTCCACCGTCGGCAGCCCATAGACCAGCATCATCGTGCGCGAGCCCTCGCCGCCGAAATCGAATCCGACGGACGGCCCCTGCCAGAACACCTTCCGGTCGCCGGCATTGCGCGTGAACAGCGTGCCCTCGCCATAGCGAAGCCCTCCGACGAAGGCCCCGGCCGCCTCCTGGCCGAGCACATAGCCGTTGGGCTCGCCCCAGCGGCGCACCGCCTCCTCGACCGTCAGCGCCAGGCCGCGCGAGACATTGCCGAAGAACTGGTGGCCCGAGGTGACCAACTCGTTCTGGGAGAAGGAGCGGTTCTGGCCGTAGGATTGCTGGGCGAGCGCGGGGCCGGCGAGCGGCGCGAGCGGTCCGGCCGCGAGGCCGGCCCCGGTCAGGGCGAGGCCCCCCTTGATCAGGCTGCGGCGGGTCGTGGTCATGGGATGCGATCTCCGGGTGGGGGCTTCGTCGCGCTGTCGGTGCGCGGGGCCTTGGTCTCGGGTCTGCGGCCGGCCACGCGACCGGCAATGCGGGGAACGGCTTCACCGTGCCGGGCGCCGTCAACGGAAAAACAACCGTCGCGCACGATCCGGCGCAATGCGAACCAATTCGGTAACCAGTCTGATACCCTCGAAAGCGTATCCAACCCGTGAAGACGCCAGCCAGGGGGAACGTCCACCGGCAGCGACGGAGGTCAGGATTTGCCGGTGATGAAGGCTGGAACAAGGCGGGGCTGCGACGCCCTGCCGCTGAGCGTAGCCAATCATGCGGGCGTGATCGCCTGCATGGCGGGGGGTCTCGCGCTGTTGGCGCTGACGGCCCTGCCCCGCGAGGCCGAGGCCGCCGGGCTGCCCGAGGGCCTTCCGAAACTGCCCTCGCTGAATGAAATCGTCCAGCGCGACGTCCAGTCAGGCCTGGCCCTGAACGGCTATGATCCGGTCGCCTATCGGCTCGAAGGCCAGGCCGTCGCCGGTGAGCCCGCCTACGAGATCCTGCACCAGGGCGCCGTCTGGCGCTTTGTCTCCGCAGCCAACCGGGCGGCCTTCCGCGACGCGCCGGAGATCTACGCACCCGCCTTTGCCGGCTTCGATGCCTCGGCGGTGGCGCAGGGCCGCGCGGTCGACAGCAACCCCCAGGAGTTCGCCATCATCGGGTCCCGCCTGTTCCTCTTCAGAACAGCCGAGAACCGCAAGCGCTTCGTCGCCGACAGCAGCCTGCAGCGGCTGGCCGACGGGCAATGGGCGAGCGTCTCGGAGAGCCTGACCCGCTGATCCGGAGATCGGCTCGGCCGACAGCTCAGGGCTTGGCCGCGGCCAGCGCCCGACGCGCCAGCACATCGCTCGAAGCGGCCACGAAGGGCGGGTTGCGGTAGCCGCGCTCGACGCAGCCATAGCGCGGGACCTCTCCGTCCAGCGTCAGCACGACGCCGCCCGCCGCGCAGAGGATGCAGTCCCCGGCGGCGATGTCCCACTCCATCGTCTGGCCACCGCGAATGTGGAGGTCGGCCTCGCCCGACGCGATCAGACCGAACTTCATCGCCGACGACATGGGAAGCGTGCTGGCGGACTGGAGCGCGTCACAGACGCCTTCGCTCAGCGAATCGCCATGGAAGCGGCTGACCAGCGTGGTCGGGCCCGCATCCGGCAGGGATCGCACGGCGATCCTGCGCGCCGCGCCCGCTATCGTGCCGTCGGGCGTGATATCCTGAGCGAAGGCCTCGACACCGGCGAACCAGAGTTGGCCGCTCGCCGGCGCCGCGATCGCGCCCGCGACCGGCCGGTCGCCCCGGATGAGGGCAATCGCGACGCAGTAGCTGTCGCCGCCGGCCAGGAATTCGCGCGTGCCGTCGAGCGGATCCAGCAGAATGAACAGCGCCGCCGGCGCCACCTCCGCCACGCTTTCCTCGCTGACGACCGGAATGCCCGGCAACAGACGCGCCAGTGCGGTCTTGGCCGTGCGATCGGCCGCCATGTCGGCGGAACAGACCGGCGAGCCATCCGCCTTGATCGTGACGTCTCGCGCCGCGCGCATCGCCAGCAGCACGGCGCCGCTCAGGCGGGCGGCTTCCGCGAGACGCCGGGCGAGATCGTTACGGTCGGCGAGACGCGGCTCGGCCGCTGTCCCGTCATCCTCGCTCGCGGGCCGGGGGGTCGTCACGGCTACGCGTCCTCCGCTGCACCCGGCCGGAAACCGGGACTTAACCACATCAAAACCAAGATACCACCATATCGAGGGTAATGGCGCTCCGTTCACCCCTCGCGCCACGCAGCCATGTTCCCAGGACAAACCCCATGACCGCTATCTCGCTCGAGCCGCTCGACCTGGCCGCACTTCTCTGCAGCCGCGTCTGCCACGACGTGATCAGCCCGGTCGGGGCCATTGTCAACGCGCTGGAGGTTCTGGAGGAAGACGATCCCTCGATGCGCGACTTCGCGCTCGAACTGATCAAGAAGAGCGCCCGCAACGCTTCGGCGCGCCTGCAGTTCGCCCGGCTCGCCTTCGGAGCCGCCGGCTCGGCCGGGGCCATGATCGACCTCGGCGATGCCGGGAATGTCGCCAACGGCTTCCTCAACGACGAGAAGCTCTCGCTCGACTGGGAGGCTCCGCGTGCCCTTCTGCCGAAGAACCAGGTCAAGCTCCTGCTGAACCTGCTCGTGCTGGCGGCCCAGGCGGTTCCGCGCGGCGGCAAGCTGACCTCGCGCGCCAGCGTCGAGGGCGAGCAGGGCAGCTTCGTCATCACGGCCGCCGGGTCGCATGCCCGCATCCCCGCCCATGTCGAGGAGTTGATCGCCGGCCGCTCCGAAACGGGCATGATCGACGCCCATGCGGTCCAGCCGCTCTATACCGGGATGGTCGCGCGCGCCGCCGGCATGGCGATCAGCTTCGCCATCGAGGGCGACACGGTCACGATCACCGCCCGCAAATCCGACTGAGGCCGGTCCAGCAGATCGGCGCGTCTTTCGCGCCGATCTCAACTGATCATAAACCCTTCTGCTGCTTAGCTGTTGTCGTGTGTTGTCGCGTTGAGTGGTGGTCCCCTGCATGGACGACTTGCTGCAAGAGTTCCTGACCGAGACGGGCGAAAATCTCGACACCGTCGATCGGGAACTCGTGCGCTTCGAGCAGGAGCCCAATAACGGCGACATCCTGCGCAACATCTTCCGATTGGTTCATACCGTTAAAGGCACCTGCGGCTTCATCGGCCTGCCGCGGCTCGAGGCTCTGACCCACGCGGCCGAATCCCTGATCGGGCAGTTCCGCGACGGTGCCACGGTCAGTGCCATCGCGGTCACGGCCGTTCTGGAGACGGTCGACCGGGTCAAGGAGATTCTGACCGAACTGGCTGAAAAGGGCGAAGAACCCGCCGGAAACGACGAGAACCTGATCCGCGAACTCGGTATTCTCGCCGACCACGCCCGGTCCGAACTGCTGCGGAAGGCCGCGGCGGAGCCTGGTGCGCCCGATCCCGTCACAGCCTATCTCGCGCGCCACTCCGGGCAGAGCGCCCTGCCTCAGCCGGAGGAAGGGCTCGATCTCGTCTTCCGGAGCGCGCCGGGTCCGCAGCGCGGCGCCGATGGGCGCATCGAGCGGGCGGATGCGGCCGCCGTCCCCGACGAGGCCAGTACACGCGAGCCGCGTCCGGCCGGTCCGGCCACGCTGCGCGTCAATGTCGACACCATCGAGCACCTGATGACGATGGTGTCCGAGCTGGTTCTGACCCGCAACCAGCTGCTCGAAATCTCGCGCAAGCAGGACGACAACGGCCTGAAAGGCCCGCTCCAGCGCCTCTCGCTGATCACGGCGGAACTCCAGGACGGCGTCATGAAGACGCGCATGCAGCCGATCGGCAACGCCTGGTCGAAACTGCCCCGGATCGTGCGCGATCTCGGTGCCGAACTCGGCAAGCGCATCGAGCTCATCACCGAGGGAGCCGACACCGAACTCGACCGCCAGATCCTCGACCTGATCAAGGATCCGCTGATTCACATGGTGCGCAACTGCGCCGACCATGCGATCGAGCTCCCCGCCGAGCGCCGCGCCGCCGGCAAGCCCGAGCAGGGGACGATCCGGCTCGCCGCCTATCACGAGGGCGGCTCGGTGACGATCGCGGTCGCCGACGACGGGCGCGGCCTCGACATCGAGCGAATCCGGCGCAGGGCTCTCAAGCAGGGGCTGGCGAGCGAAGCCGAGATCGAGCGCATGAGCGATGCGCAGGTCAGCCGCTTCATCTTCCATCCGGGCTTCTCGACCGTCGACAGCATCACCGCGATCTCGGGCCGCGGCGTCGGGATGGACGTGGTCAAGGTCAATGTGGACGCCGTGGGCGGCCTCATCGACCTCATCAGCAAGCCCGGATTCGGCACGACGATCACGATCAAGATTCCACTGACTTTGGCGATCGTCGCGGCGCTCATCGTGGTCGCTGGCGACCAGCGCTTCGCCATTCCCCAGATCGTCGTCCGTGAACTCGTGCGTGTGAAATCGGGCGCCGATCACCGCATTGAGAATATCAACGGCGCACCGATCCTGCGACTGCGCGGGCGGCTGCTCCCCGTGATCGCGCTGTCGGCCCTGATGGGCACCGCCGAGCCCTCCTTCGAGGACGGCTTCATCGTCGTCACGCAGATCGGCGAACGCCAGTTCGGCATCCTCGTCGACGGCGTGTTCCATACCGAGGAAATCGTCGTCAAACCGATGTCGAGCAAGCTGCGGCACATCCCGCTCTTCTCCGGCAACACCATCCTGGGCGACGGCGCCGTCGTGCTGATCGTCGATCCCAACGGCGTGGCGGGCCTGGTCGGCGGCACCGGCGCGGGCGAGGCCTTCAGCGTCGAAGCGCCGACTTCCGTCGCCACCACCGTCGAGAGGACGACGATGCTCGTCTTCAGGACCGGCACAGAAGGCGTCCGGGCGGTGCCGCTCTCGCTCGTGACCCGGCTCGAAGAGGTCGATGCTACGCTGTTCGAGCATGGCAGCGGCCGCACGCTTCTGCATTATCGCAACCGGCTGGTCCCGGTCGTGCCGGTCGGCGAGACGCAGCTGCGCGCGGAAGGACTGCAGCCGCTGGTCATCATCAGCGAGGGCGACATGACGGTGGCGCTCGCCGTCGACGCGATCGTCGACATCGTCGACGAGGTTGTCGACATCGAGATGGCGGCGGTGCAGGATCGGGGCATCGTCGGATCGGCCATGATCCGCGGCCGCGCCACGGACATCATCGATCTCGCGCACTACCTGCCGATCAACGAGCATGGCTGGCGCAAGAGCGCGACCGTCCAGGGCGCCCCCTCCACCGCAGCGCAGGTCGTTCTCGTCGAACCCTCCAGCTTCCTGCGGGAGATGCTGACCCCGGTCCTCAAGGCCTCCGGCCACCGGGTCGCCTTCGCGGTCGACTTCGCAGCCGCCCACCAGATCATCGCCGACGGGCCGGTTGCCACCCTTCTCGTCGACCTCGACGGCGACATCGATGCGGCCTTCGCCTTCGCCGGGGCCGTGCGCTCGGGCGAGCGCGGACATCGACTCCGCCTTATCGGCATGACCACGCTGGTCACGCCCGATCTCCACATGCGCGCCGGCCAGGCCAGACTCGACGAAGTCGTCGCCAAGTTCGACCGGCGCGCCCTGCTCGCCGAGTTGGCGGAGCGGCGGCCCGGCATGAGGGAGGCGGCATGACCCTTCAGCGGACCGATATGACCGAACACAGCGAACATCGCATGGGCGCCCAACCCGCGGCCCCGGGCTTTGATTCGCTCGACTATGTCACCGTGATGATCGGCGACCAGATCCTCGGTCTGCCGATCGGTCGGGTGCACGACGTCTTCATCACCAACCGGATCACGCTGGTGCCGCGCGCGCCCTCCGAGATCATCGGTCTGCTCAATCTGCGCGGTCGCATCGTCACGGCGATCTGCCTGCGCCGGCGGCTGGGCCGCCCGGTCACCCCCAGGCAAGATCGCGAAGGCAAGACAGAGCTGGTGGCTGTCGGCATCGACCATGAGGGCGAGGCCTATGCCCTGATCGTCGATGCCGTGGGAGAGGTGATGCGCCTGGATCAGTCGACCTTCGAACCCGTGCCGGTCCATCTCGACCGGTCCTGGACGGCGTTGGCGACGGGCGTGCACCGCCTCGACGACCGCCTGCTCGTCGTTCTGGACGTCGACGCGCTCCTCGCAATCGAGCTGGATGCTGCGGCCTGAAGCGCCTCGGCACCAATCTGGAGATTGACCATGAAGTATTGTCTCGTCGTCGACGACTCCGCGGTGATCCGCAAGGTCGCGCGTCGCATCCTCGAAGGCCTGCAGTTCCGCATCGCGGAGGCCGAGGACGGCGCGCGCGCGATCGACGCCTGCAAGGGCGAGATGCCCGACGCAGTGCTGCTCGACTGGAACATGCCGATCATGGACGGCTACGACTTCCTGCGCACGCTGCGGCAGATGCCGGGCGGCCGGCGCCCGAAGGTCGTCTTCTGCACCACGGAAAACGACATCGCGCACATCGCCCGCGCCATGCATGCCGGCGCCGACGAGTACATCATGAAGCCCTTCGACAAGGAGATCGTCGCCTCCAAGTTCCATCAGGTCGGGCTGCTTTGATCGCGCGCGCGCCAGCGTCGGACGAAAGGGACCGGCCCCTGGCCGATGCCGCCGCTGGCGCTTGCCATACGCTCCGGGCGGGTCGCTGACGCATGTACAGATTATCCCCGATCGGTACGGCGGCCGCCCCGAGGCACAAGACGGTCGTCATCGCCGATGACTCCGTGGTGGTCCGCGGCCTGTTCGCCCGCTGGCTCGGGGAAAGCGGCCAATTTCACCTGGTGGCGGTCGCCGGCGACGGCGAGACGGCCGTGGCGCATGCGGGCCGCTTCAAGCCGGACGTGATGGTGCTCGACCTCGACATGCCCGGCGTGGACGGCGCCACTGCCCTGCCCCAGATCCTGCGCGAGAGCCCGCATACAGGCGTGCTGCTGGCGACGACGCTCAACGAGCGAAGCACCCGCATCGCGCTCGAATGCATGACCAAGGGTGCAATGGATGTCGTCTCCAAGCCCGACAGTCGCAGCGGCCTGACTCTCTCGCTCGAATTCCGCAGCGAGTTCCTGCTCAAGCTGGGCAATGTCGCGCAGGCGCGGGCAAAGCCCGGCGCCCTGCCGGTCGACGTCGAGCTCGATTTCATCCCCGGCGGCAATGCCGGCCTGCGCCAGATGGTCTCGGTCGTTCCGCGCTATCTGATGATCGGGGCGTCGACCGGCGGCCCCCGGGCTGTGGCCAGGGTGCTGTTCGACATCGGCGACGCGCTCCACGACCTGACGACGGTCGTCGTCCAGCATATGCCGCCGGTGTTCACCGCCTCCTTTGCCGAGCAGATCTCGAGCTATATCGGCATTCCCGCGCGCGAGCCCTTCGACGGCGAGCGACTGGTCCGGGGCACGATCTACGTCGCGCCCGGAGGCCGGCATCTCGGCATCGACAGGCGACTCGGCCACATCACCGCCAGCATCGGCGACGGCCCGCCCGTGCGCTTCTGCCGTCCCGCCGTCGACGTGCTGTTCAACGATGCCGCCCGGCATCTCGGTCCGGCGGCCCTGGGCCTCGTGCTCACCGGAATGGGTGCCGACGGCACCGAGGGCGCGGGCGCCCTGCGCCGCGCCGGCGCGGCCGTCATCGCCCAGGACGAACAGAGCAGCACGATCTGGGGCATGCCGGGTTCGATCGTCAGGGCGCAGCACGCCAGCGCCATCATCACCCTCGACGACATCGGGCCGGCGATCCGCGGGCTGGTCCGCGCGGGGCAACCGTCATGACGGATGCCGATTACAATTTTCTGCGGCGGCTGCTGCATCAGCGCTCGGGGCTCTCGCTCAGCCCCGAGAAGCGCTATCTGGCTGATAGCCGCCTCGGCATTCTCTGTCGACGCCGCGACATCGCCGACATCGCGACCCTGATCCAGAAGCTGCGGCCCGGCAACGACGCGGCGCTCGAACACGCTGTCATCGAGGCGATGACGACGAACGAGACGCTGTTCTTCCGCGACCACACGCCCTTCGACCTGTTCCGGGACGTCATCCTGCCCGAACGAATCGCCGCGAACGCCGCCACGCGCAGCCTGCGGATCTGGTGCGCGGCCGTCTCCACCGGCCAGGAAGCCTATTCGCTGGCGATGATCCTCGACGCGATGGCTCCGCGCCTGTCGGGCTGGAAGATCCAGATCGTCGGCACCGACATTTCCAGCGAGGTGCTCGAGCGCGCCCGCGCCGGCCTCTACAGCCATTTCGAGATCCAGCGCGGCCTGCCGATCCAGATGCTGCTCAAGCATTTCAGCCAGGAGGGTGACCGCTGGCGGATCTCGGAGCGCCTGCGCGCGATGGTCGATCTCAGGCAGCACAACCTGCTCGAACCCAATGGCCATCTCGGCCAGTTCGACATCATCTTCTGCCGCAACGTCCTGATCTACTTCGACGTCCAGACCAAGGCGCAGGTCCTCGAGGCGCTCTCCCCACGGCTGGCCCCGCAGGGCGCCATGTTCCTGGGGGCGGCCGAAACCGTGATCGGTATCTCGACGACGGTCCTGCCGGATCGGCAGCATCGCGGCGTCTATCGCGGCCAGAACTGCATTCATGCCCAGCCGTCCGGCCTCGCCCTGCCGCGGGAGCCCGTCCGCGCCACCGCGGGCGGCCGGTTCTAAGACCCCGACCGGACATCGCGCCGCCTGGCCACCTGGCCACCTGGCCACCACAAACAAAAACCCCGCCTCGCGGCGGGGTCCCCGTCAACCTGTCGTTTACATCCGACGATCAGGCTGTCATCTCGAATACAGGCAAAACGTGACTGGCGTGTGACGCCCCCGCTCCGCCCGGAATTCAGGCCGGAATGCGATCCTCGGCTTCGGACGGCTCGCGCAGCACATAGCCGCGGCCCCAGACCGTCTCGATGTAGTTCTTGCCGTCGGACGCGTTGGCGAGCTTCTTGCGCAGCTTGCAGATGAACACGTCGATGATCTTGAGTTCGGGCTCGTCCATGCCGCCATAGAGATGGTTGAGAAACATCTCCTTGGTGAGCGTCGTGCCCTTGCGGAGCGAGAGCAGCTCCAGCATCTGGTATTCCTTGCCCGTCAGATGGACGCGGGCGGCATCGACCTCGACCGTCTTGGTGTCGAGATTGACGACCAGGTCGCCGGTCGTGATGACCGACTGGGCATGGCCCTTCGAGCGGCGGACGATGGCATGGATGCGGGCGACCAGCTCGTCCTTGTGGAAGGGCTTGGTCAGGTAGTCGTCGGCGCCGAAGCCCAGGCCCTTCACCTTGTCCTCGATGCCGGCGAGGCCCGACAGGATCAGGATCGGCGTCTTGACCTTCGCCACCCGCAAGCTGCGGAGAACCTCGTAGCCGGACATGTCGGGCAGGTTGAGGTCGAGCAGGATGATGTCGTAATCGTAGAGCTTGCCGAGATCGACGCCCTCTTCGCCGAGATCCGTCGTATAGACGTTGAAGCTCTCGGATTTGAGCATCAGCTCGATCGACTGGGCGGTCGCGCTATCGTCCTCGATCAGCAGAACCCGCATGTCCACGTCCCCAATTTCGCCCGCAGGCAAGTCGCTCGTTCCGCCCGAACCCGCACGGCCCTGAGCGAGAAGGCGCTTGCCCGATGAAACGCCACGCGACACGCTACGGGCACAATGGTTAACAAACCGTGATTCCCGTGCGCAAGCGGTTCCTGGGTGAAGGGCGACGATCCTTGTCGGAGTGAGTCGAATTTGACACGGATCGTTTCGCTATTCGCCCGCGAAATGCGCTTTCGCGGAGACGGCCTCGTGGAACCGGGACGAAAAGCCCCTGCACCGCGACGCAGCCTCGAAACACAGTGTTAATCACTCGGCTTAATGAAGGGTAAACGGGGCCGCTCGCTTGCCGCGTTTCGCCCGGGCGGCCTCAGGAGGAGCGGTCCTGCATGGAGAGGCCCGTCAGATAGTCCGAACCGAGGGCCAGCCCATTCCCGGCGAAGATGAAGAAGCTGAAGATGTCGACGTCGCTGAAGCTCACCCAGCTCGCAACCCGCTGCAGGGTCGCCAAGATCAGCATGATCGCGCGATACACGCCATCATCGATGAGCCCGGCGCCCACGCCGAGGGTGAACAGCGCCCGTGCGAGGATCATCGAACGGTCCCGTGTCAGACCGCTCGGGCCTCGGCGCCCGGCCCTTTCCGCCCTGTTCTCTGTCCACAGACAATCCGATTCAAATTGGCGCCATCGCCGGACCGCCGGCGGCGCTTGCCGCGGCGGGGGAAATCGGTGAGAGGCTGGCAGCGTCGCGCCCGCGCCCGGCGAGCGACAGTTGCAGGGAGGCCGTCATGAACAGCCCCGCCCATGGTCACGATCGCCTGTCGGGCCTCGCCGCCACCATCGCGGGACTCGACTCCGTCACCATCTATGGCCGAGTCATCGCGGTGCGCGGGCTCCTCGTCGAGATCGCCGGACCGATCGGCGCGATGAGCCTCGGCGGGCGCATCGGCATCGAGATCGCGCCCGGCAGCCGCGTCCCCTGCGAGGTCATCGGTTTCTCCGGCGACAAGGCGCTGGTCATGCCCTATGGCGGGCTCGACGGGGTGCGCCGCGGCTGCCCGGCCTATATCGACAAGGCGGCGCCCGGCCTCAAACCCACGCCGGCCTGGCTCGGCCGCGTCGTCGACGCGCTCGGCCGCCCCGTCGACGGCGGCCCGCCCTTGCCGCAGGGCGAGGACCTCTACACCTTCCGCAACGACCCGCCGCCGGCCCATTCCCGACGGCGCGTCGGCCGCCCGCTCGATCTCGGCGTGCGGGCGCTCAACGCCTTCCTGACCTGCTGCCTCGGCCAGCGCATGGGCATCTTCGCCGGCTCCGGCGTCGGCAAGTCGGTGCTGCTGTCGATGCTGGCGCGCTATGCCCGCGCCGACGTCAACGTCATCGGCCTCGTCGGCGAGCGCGGCCGCGAGGTTCAGGAGTTCCTGCAGGACGATCTCGGCCCCGAGGGCCTGGCGCGCTCCGTCGTCGTCGTCGCGACCTCCGACGAGCCGGCACTGATGCGCAAGCAGGCCGCGCTGACCACGCTGACCATCGCCGAATATTTCCGCGACCAGGGCCTGCAGGTCATGTGCCTGATGGATTCGGTGACGCGCTTCGCCATGGCGATGCGCGAGATCGGCCTGGCGGCCGGCGAGCCGCCGACCACCAAGGGCTATACCCCGACCGTCTTCGCCGAACTGCCGCGCCTGCTCGAGCGGGCCGGCCCCGGGATCGGCGACGGCGCCATCACCGGCCTCTTCACCGTGCTGGTCGATGGCGGCGACCATGACGAGCCCGTCGCCGACGCGGTGCGCGGCATCCTCGACGGCCATATCGTGATGGAGCGTTCGATCGCCGAGCGCGGCCGCTTCCCGGCGATCAACGTGCTGAAATCGGTCTCGCGCACCATGCCGCGCTCCTGTGACCCGGCCTTCTACCCGGTCGTGCAGAAGGCGCGCGCCACGCTGGCGACCTATGCCGACATGGAGGAGCTGATCCGCCTGGGCGCCTACCGGCAGGGCGCCTCCCCCGAGGTCGACGAGGCGATCCGCCTCAACCCCGCGCTGGAGGCCTTCCTGAAACAGGCCAAGGATGAGGCGACGCCCCTGCCGGAGTGCTATGCCCGCCTCGCCGCGATCATGAACGGCTGAGGTCGCGGCCCCGCGCGAGCAGCCGCAGCAGCGCGACCATCGCGACGACCGCGACGAGCTGGATCGCGGCGGCGCCGATCAAGGCGAGGTCGCGCCCGAACTGCGCGATCATCGCCGCGAAGAGCAGCGGCGCTGCGGCGAAGGCGAGATTCTGCGGCACGGTCAACCGACCCATTAGCCCGCCGAAGCCGTCGCGCCCGAACAGGACGAGCGGCAGCGTCGCCCGTGCGACCGAGATCACGCCCATCGCGGCGCTGAAGCTGACGACGAAGACGGTGGCGGCGAGCGCCGTCCCCGGCGCCAGCACGAGCACCAGGCAGGCGAGCGGCCCGAGCACCAGCCCCGCCAGCGCCGTCCACTCGACCGGCAGCCGGTCGCCGAGCGTCGCATCGACGAGCCGCGCCAGCAGCGTCGCCGGCCCGCTCAGCGCCGCGATGCCGACGGCCTCCGTCGGCCCGATGCCGGCATCGCGCAACAGGTCGATCAGATGCAGCGGCAGCCCCCAGGAGACCAGCCCGCTCGCCGAGAACACGACCGCCACCAGCCAGAAGGCGGCGCGGCGATGCGCGGGCGGCAGCCGCCCCTCGTCCCGCTCCGCCGCCGGTGCCCCCGCCGGGGCCACCACGCCGGAGGAGTGCTTCCGCGGGACCGCGAGATAGATCGGCAGCACGACGACGATCTGCAGCGCGGCGAAGATCAGGCAGGTCGTGCGCCAGTCGCCCTGCGCCACGAGCCAGGCCGTCAGCGGCCAGAACAGGGCCGAGGAGAGACCCGTCGCCAGCATCATCAGGCCGATCACCCGGCGCGCCCGCGAGCCCATCAGCTGCGCGACCGTGACGCCGCCGACATTGGCCAGCGACAGGGCATGCCCGATCCCGATCACCACCCAGCTCGCCAGATAGCTCACCGGCCCCTGCGCGAGGCCGAGCAGGACGAGCCCGAGCGCACAGGCCAGCGCCCCCCAGCCCATCGCCCCGCGCGTGCCCGCGCGGTCGAGATGGCGACCGACCGCCGGCGCCAGCGCCGCGCCCGTCACCAGCAGCAGCGTGATCCCGCCGAAGACGAAGGTCGCGTCGAGCGCAAGATCGCGCTGAATGTCGCGCGCCAGGACGGAGAGCGCATAGAAGGTCGAGCCCCAGCCGATGATCCGCGTGACGACGAGGCCGGCAATCAGCGGGCCATGCTCGGGAAGGCGCGGAAAGGCAGGCAAGCGGGCATCCCCGACAGGACTCGGGCACCGGGCGGCGCCTGAGGCTCTCCGCTACTAGCCCCTGCCGCCGTCATGCGTCAGCAGCAGTCACGCGACCGCGCCATGCAGCGAATGCGAGGCCTTCCGGTAAGGAACGGTCAACCTCCTTGCGCCATTGTCCTTTTCGTCTCGCGGCCAGGAGTTCCGGGCACGCGCCGAGGGGTCGGCGTTGGCCCATGCGTGATCAGGAGTTGGAAACGACATGAAGTCGCGAGACACATTGCTGCGTCTCAAGCGCTTCCAGGTGGACGAAAAGCGTCGCCGGGTAAGCCAGATCGAGATGATGATCGCGGATTTTCACCGCATGGCGAGCGATCTGGACCGCGAGATCCAGAGCGAGGAAGCCCGGGCCGGCATTTCCGACCCCGCGCATTTCGCCTATCCGACCTATGCCAAGGCGGCGCTGAGCCGCCGCGACAATCTCCGCCAGTCCGCCGACAACCTGAAGGGCCAGCTCGAGGAGGCCAAGGCCGAACTCCAGGAGGCCTTCGAGGACATGAAGAAGGTCGAGATCCTCGACGACCGCGAGAAGGCGACCGAGCGCGCCGCCGAAGCCGCCCGCGACCAGGCGATGATGGACTCGATCGGCCTTCGCCCGCGGGCGTGAGGGGCAGCGTCTGCCGACGAGGAAGCGCCTGGGCCGTTGGTTTCGCCTGCGGGATCCTGCCGCCCGTGATACCACGGCGGCATGAGTGACATTGCTATCCGCTTCGACGGGGTGATCCTGCTGCTCGCTCTGGCGGCTGGTGGTGTGATCTATGGCGTGATCGCCATTGTGGCATTGGCGATAGGCATCGGGCGTCGAGGCGGTGCGCCGCGCGCATGGCGCATCGCCCGAGCCGCCGGAACGCTCGCGCTCGTTACGCTCGTCCCATGCGGACTGTTCTTCGTCTACTGGGCCCGTAGCGGAACCGGGCGAGCCGGCCTGAACTGGCCAGACTTGATGGTGTTCCCTTGGATGGTCCTGTTCGCCGCAGGCCTCTGGTGGCTGTCGAGGGCCCGATAGACGAGGCACGGCCTCCCCGGAAGGCTCATCCGGGTTCACCGATCACCGGATGATACGGCGCGCAGCCGCGCGGCATCTGCCCCTTGAGCCGCGGATCGTCATCGACCTCGACGCCGCGCTTGAACACCGTAAACCCCGAGCGCTGGTAGAACTCCGGCGCGGCGGGGTGGTCGAGCGTGCAGGTGTGGACCCAGAAGCGCGCGATCGGTTTCGCCCAGGCCAGCGCCAGCGCCCGGTTCATCAGCCAGCGACCTGCGCCCTGGCCGAGCACCGCCTCGTCGAGCCCGAAGAAGGCGAGTTCCGCCTCGCCCGCCACCCGGAAATCCAGCTCGAGCAGCCCCATGTCGGCGCCCTCGCGGCGCACCATGTAGGTCTCGACATTCGCGTCGGCGAGGATCGCCGCGACCTCGGCGCGGGGCTTGACCAGCCGGCTGAACCACATCCAGCGCTCGCCCAGCCGCCTGTACATCGCGAGATAGCGGTCGAGTTCGTCCGCGCCGATCCGCTCCAGCGCAAACCCCTCCAGCCCCGGCGGATCGGGCCGCTCGGGCGGGCCTGCCCGCATCTCCAGCGAGGTGACGATGGCGGCGATCTTGCCGGGCGGCAGGTCGGTGGTGCCGGTGAGGCTGATGGTCAGGGTCTGGGTCATTTCGGCCTGGTCAGTGAAGCGGCATTCGGCGGCCGGCCGGATTCGGCTGGCGCCCTGCCGCGATCATGACATGATCGGGGCGGAGACATCACCTCATGACGAAGCGGCATCAGCGGTCAGGGACGGGCGGGCGCGGCCTCGCGCTGGCGCGGCTGGTGGTTGCGCTCGCGATCATGCTGCTCGCCGTGCTGCCGCATGCGACGCTGGCTGCGGGCCATGCCATGCCCGCGACCGGCCATGCCCGGCCGCACCCTGCCGCCGCCGCGGCGCCGACGCCCTGCCATGATGAGGCCGGCGATCACGACACCGCGCCGGCCGCGGCCGGGCAGGCCATGCCCTCCTGCTGCATCCTCGGCTGCGGGCTCTTGGCCCAGGCCCCTGCCCTGCCCATGGCCAGCGACCCGGCCGGCTGGCGCAGCCTCGCTCCCGTGACGGTGGCCGCGAAACCCGAGCGGACACCCGAACCGGCGGAACGCCCGCCGCGACGCAAGCCAGCCTGAACGCTTCCGTCCATTTTCGTTTCCAGGGAGCCGCGCGCCGGGCCTGCGCGCCGCCGCGACCTCCCGTCTTCATTGAGGACCAGCCATGACAGGTTTCGTTTCCACCCGCCTCGCCCTCGGGCTCGTCGCCGCGCTCGCGCTCGGCGGCGGCGCCCTCGCCCAGCAGCATCACGGCCACGGCTCCCATGCCGGCCACGGCGCGCCCGCCGCGAAGGCCGGCGACAGCGCCGCCACCACCGCCTACAAGGCCGCCAACACCAAGATGCACAAGGACATGGACATCGCCTTCAGCGGCGATGCCGATGCCGATTTCGTGCGCGGCATGATCCCGCATCACCAGGGCGCGATAGACATGGCCAGGGTCATCCTCGCCCATGGCAAGGACCCCGCCCTGAAGAAGCTCGCGACCGGCATCATCGCCGAACAGGAGAAGGAGATCGCGCTGATGCGGGAGTGGCTGAAGGCCAACGGCAAATAGCGATCGACGACGCGGCAGGCGGCGGCGACGCCGCTTGCCCTTCCCCCGGGCCGCTGGCACAGAGGCTGCAACGACGGCCCTGCGCCGGCCGTCTCGCCTCGTCCCACGCCCCTCGCAGCCCGCGGGTCTCATGAAACGCTATCTCGATTATCTGTGGCCGCTGATCGGGCTCGTCGCGGTCGTCTGGTCCGTCGATCTGCTCTGGGACAAGCTCAAGACCGAGGCCGGGACGGATGCCGCCATCGAGGCGCTGCTGGCCCAGGGCAGTTTCTGGGACAATCTGGGTATCGTCGCCGGCCGCATCGGCCAGAAGATCGCGGTGATCCCCACCGAGGCCTTCTTCCACGCCGCGCTCGCCACCCTCGTCGCCTATGCGGCGCTCGCCTGGTACGACCGCATCGCCCTGCTGCATCTGGGCAAGGAGAAGGGCATCTCCTGGCTCTACATCTCCGTCTGTTCCTTCGTCACCTATGCGCTCTCGCACAATATTGGCGCCTCGGTGTTTTCCGGCGGCATGGTGCGCTTCCGCGCCTACACCGCCAAGGGCCTCACCGTCGGCGAGGTCGCGGTGCTCGTCGCGCTATGCTCCTTCACCTTCGCCTTCGGGACGATCCTGCTGATGGGCCTCGTCCTGCTCTACGAGCCCGAGATCCTGCGCCCGCTCGGGCGGCTCTCGTCCTGGTTCGCGATCGGCGACAACGGCGCGCGGCTGATCGGCGTCGCCATGCTCGGCTTCGTCGCGCTCTACACCATCGGCTCCTGGCTGAAGTTCAGGCCGTTCAAGCTCGGCAAGCTCGAGATCATCTATCCGCGCCTGCCGATCGTCTTCCGGCAATATCTCGCCGCCCCGCTCGAACTCGCGGGCGCTGCCGGCATCATCTATTTCGCGCTGCCCGAGCAGGGCAATCCGGGCTTCATGATCGTGCTCGGCGCCTTCCTGCTCTCCTTCTCGGCCGGGCTGCTCAGCCAGGTGCCCGGCGGAGTCGGCGTGATGGAGGCGGTGTTCCTCGCGGTGATGCCGGGCATGCCGGCACCGGCCGTCTTCGCGGCGCTGCTGATCTGGCGGATGTTCTACCTGATCATCCCGCTGGTCCTCTCGCTGCCGGTGGTGCTGGCCTTCGAGCGCGCCCAGCTCAAGCGCAACAGCCGGATCGCCCCGCCGACCTAGCATCGACCCGGAAAGTGGGAATCGGTTTTCGCAGCCAGCCGATGCGCGAAGATGCCGGTCAGCGCCGCAGCGCGATCGCGGCGGCGGCGAACATCAGCACCGCGCCGAAGCCTTCGGCCCAGCCGAAGGGCTCGCCGAGTATGACGACACCGGCCCCGACCGCGATCACCGGGCTGACGAAGGCGTAGAGACCGGCCCGGAACGCGCCCCAGTCGCGCAGCAGCCGCAGATAGACTGTGTACCCCACCAGCGATCCGGCGACGATGATGAATCCCAGCGCCTGCGCCGTCGGCCAGGACCCCAGCGCCGCGAGATGGCCCCGCGTCACCGGCTCGATCAGCAGCGACAGTGCAACCAGCCCCACCGCCCCGATGGTCGACTGCCAGCCCGCCAGCGCCAATGTCGGGATCGATGGTGCGATCGCCCGCGTCAGCACGGCGCCAGTGCAATAGGACAGCGTCCCGAGTGCGACCGAGGCTAGCCCCCAGAGTTCGAGGGGGTCGCGTGCCGCCGTATTGAGGCCTCCCGCCGCCCGCGTCCAGAACAGGAAGCAGAGGCCGAAGAGCCCGAGGCCGACGGCGAGGACCTGCCGGCCCGTGATGCGCGTGCCTTCGACCAACCGGCTCGCCAGCAGCGACCAGATCGGGATCGAAGACAGGTTCACGATGGCGGCGAGCCCCGACGGGGCATGGGCCGTGCCCCAGAACACCAGGGCGTAGCAGGCGGTGTTCACCAGCATCGCCGTGCCCAGGAGGCGCCACCGGGCGTCGGCAGGCACGCGCAGGGCATCGCGCCCGGCCCAGAGCAGCAGCAAGGGGCCGGCGATGACGAAGCGGGCGGCGGCAAAAAAGATCGGCGGCACATGCTCTGCCGCGATCTTCACCGGCAGGAAGGTCAGCCCCCAGACGAGGCACATGGCGGCGAAGAACAGGGCGTTTCGGGACATCAGGCCGGCTTAGCGACAGCCGGCAGGGGTGACCATTGCGCCGGGGTCATTCCTCACCCGTGGAAACGGGCGGCCCGACGCCGCCTCAGACGGAGCCGACCGTCTTCAGCCGCACCCGCGGGTGGATCTCGGCCTGCGAGAGCACCGGCGTCTCGCGCCGGAAGCGCTCGATGATCTGGCGCACGAAGGGGCGCGCCATGCCGGAGGTGACGAGCGCCGGCATCTCACCCAGGCGCGCCGCATCCTCGAACTTGTCGCGCACCTGGTGGACGAACTCCTGCAGCCGCGAGGGCTGCATCGCGAGATGGCGCTCTTCGCCCTGGCCGATGATGGACTCGGCGAAGACGCTCTCCCAGGCCGGCGAGAGCGTGATGATCGGCAGATGACCCTGGGGGTTCGAGAACTGGGCGCAGATCTGGCGGGCGAGGCGCATGCGCACATGCTCGGCGATGTCGCGGGGGTTCTTCAGGCCACCGGCCGCCTCGGCGATGCCCTCGACGATGGTGGCGAGGTCGCGGATCGAGATGCGCTCGGAGAGCAGGATCTGCAGCACGCGCTGGATGCCCGTGGTCGAGATCTGGCTCGGCACGATCTCCTTGAGCAGGTCGGCATGGTCCTTCGGCAGCTCGCGCAGCAGCTTCTGGACCTCGCCATGCGAGAGCAGCTCCGGCATGTGCGACTTCAGCACCTCGGTGAGGTGGGTCGAGATCACCGTCGCCGCGTCCACCACCGTATAGCCGCGCAGCTGCGCTTCGTCCTGCAGCGCGCCGTCGATCCAGGTCGCCGGCAGGCCGAAGGTCGGCTCCAGCACATTGTGGCCGGGCAGGTTCACGCTGCCGCCCATCGGGTCCATCGCCATGTACTGGCCGGCGTAGACGAGGCCGTGCCCGGCATCGATCTCCTTGATCTTGATGTAGTAGTGGTTCGCCTCGAGCTGAACGTTGTCGACGATGCGCACTGCCGGCATGACGAAGCCGAGCTCGGCGGCGAGCTGGCGGCGCAGCGCGCGGACCTGGTCGGTCAGCCGGTCCTGCCCGCCGGCCGAATTCACCAGCGGCAGCAGGCCGTAGCCGATCTCGATCTTGAGCTCGTCGAGCTTGAGCAGATCGTTGAGGGTCTCCTCCTTCGGCGTCCCGTCCGCCTGCAGCGGCGAGGCCGCCTGGGCCGCCTCGGCGACCTCGGTCTCCTTGGCCTTGGCCAGCCGCCCGAAATGGCGCGCGAGCCAGGCCGAGCCGAGCGCCAGCGCCATGAAGGGCAGCATCGGGATGCCGGGCAGGACGGCGATCAGCGCCATCACCGCCGCCGACATGCCGAGCGCCTTCGGATAGCCCGAGAGCTGCTTGCCGAGCGCCTTGTCGGCCGCACCGCGCACGCCGGATTTCGAGACGAGCAGGCCCGCCGCGGTCGAGACGATCAGCGCCGGGATCTGGCTGACGAGGCCGTCGCCGACGGTGAGCTGCGTGTAGGCGCGGGCCGCGTCGCCGAAACTCATGCCCTGCTGCGCGACGCCGATGATGATGCCGCCGAGCACGTTGATGAAGGTGATCAGCAGGCCGGCGATGGCGTCGCCGCGCACGAACTTCGAGGCACCGTCCATCGAGCCGAAGAAATTCGCCTCGTCCTCCAGCGCCTTGCGCCGGGTCTTGGCGACCTCCTGGTCGATCAGCCCCGCCGAGAGATCGGCGTCGATCGCCATCTGCTTGCCGGGCATCGCGTCGAGCGCGAAGCGGGCCGCGACCTCGGCGATACGGCCCGAGCCTTTCGTGATGACGACGAAATTGACGATGATCAGGATGGTGAAGACGATCACCCCGATCACGAAATTGCCGCCCATCACGAAATTGCCGAAGGCCTCGATGACATGGCCGGCCGCCGCGCTGCCCTCATGGCCATGGGCGAGGATCAGGCGCGTCGAGGCGAGGTTCAGCGCGAGCCTGAGCATCGTGACGATCAGCAGGACCGTCGGAAAGGCCGAGAACTCCAGCGGCTCCTCGATGAAGAGCGCCGTCATCAGCACGAGAACGGACAGGATGATCGAGAGCGCCAGGAGGAGATCGAGCAGGACGCTCGGCAGCGGGAAGATGAGCACCACGAGGATGCCCATGACGCCAATGGCCAGGAACAGGTCCGGGCGATTGAGGAGCTTCCCCATCCCCCCGCGGCTCATGTCGAAGCCGCCGCCTCCGCCTGCCGTCACATCGGTCATCGACCAGCCTGCTCCCAGCGCGGACACCCACGCACAACCCGGCAATTCTTGCCGGGCTTATGGTGAACGAGTGGTTAAGCCGCCTCGAAAAACCGGTCGCGGAACCCTTTCCTGCGCGGGCCGTTATCGAAGGACCGCGTCGCGGCCCCATTCGGCCCGCTCCCTGGATGCGTGGGGATCATCGGTTCCAAGAACCAGCAATACGGGAGAGTGATTTTGGATAGACGTTCGTTAGTCATGAGCATGTTCGGTGGCTTGGCCGCGGCCAGCCTGGGCGGCATCGCCCTGTCCCACGCCGCCGAGCGGGGCCCGGTGCCCACCCCGATCGCGCCGGGTGACCTCGACGCCGCGACGAAGGCCGGCC
>CALRYW010000007.1:0-78624 GCA_943372485.1 Allobosea thiooxidans | reverse complement strand
ATGGCGCGTCCCTCAGCTGCTTGGCGAAGAGATGCAGGCGATGAAGCGTCCGCGCGCCGAGCTTCTCCATCTGGCGCAGGCTGGCTGTGTTGATGTCCGCAATCCATGTGGTGCCAAGTCGGTCGTACCCGGCCGCCTTCAACGCCGTCACGACCTTGAACAACATTGCACCGTTGAGGCCACGGCCATGCAAGTCGCGGACGACCGACTGGTAGATCAGGACAGCCCGACGCCCGCTGGTGCGGGTCCTGAGGAACTCCCAGATGAAGCGCGGGCCGAGGCGGCCTTGGCAGGCCTTCACCATCGGGTTCAGGTCGGGGATCACGAGAACGACGCCGACAGGCCGTCCTCGATGATGCAGCACACAGGAAATGCGCTTGTCGATCACCCACATCATGTCGCCGGCCTGGAACAGGTATTCGCTTTCGCTGACCGGCACGAACATGGGGTTATCGAGGAAGCCGTCGTTGAGAACCTCGCGGGCATCGGCGAGCCGGCTCTTGAAGCCGGCGCGGTCGATCGTCTTCCACGTGAAGTCCGGATCGTCCAGGACCGCGCGCTGTGCCGCTCCGACCAGAGCGGCTGGATCCAGCGCTGTCAGATCCGTCTCGAATGTCGTCATCGGGAAGAACGGCCGGTAGCCCTGTGATGCAAGCAATGGGGCCAGATGAGGCGGCCCATAGATCATGTCCGTGTAGGGAGCGTGCCCGAAACCGCCCGTCATGACGCCCACCTGCTGCATCGCGGTCAGGTTGAAGTTGCCGGCGATCTCCGACATGCCACGCGAGCGTGCCCAGGCTTCGGCGGTCCCGAGCAGCGCGGCTGCGACCTCGGGATCATCGTTGCAGTCGAAACAGCCAAACTGCGCGCGGTCAGTGCTGTGACGCGCATTGGACGCGTCATGGATCGCCGCGACAATGCGCCCGACCGGAAGACCGTCGCGCAACGCCACGAAGAGCTCGAAGCGGCCATGGCCGTCCTTCACCAGCGGGTTCCGGGCGGGATCGAGCATGCGGTCGAAGTCGGACCACATCGATGGGACATAGGGACTTCCGGCGCCGTAGACCTGACCGGTGACCGCGAAGGCCTTGCGGCGGTCATTGCTGACGATCTCGATCATGCGGCGCTTTCCTGGGGAGATGTCTCCAGCATGCGGCGGACGAGGATCAAGGCGGTCTCGGTCGCGGGATCGGCTGCGACAACCGGAATCGTCAAGAGCAGGAGATCCAGCGGCTCCGTCGCGATGACGAGCATGTGGCTGGCCGAATGAGTCGCCATCAGAGCGGCCAGCCGTTCCGTCGCCGGATCGACCTGTGGACGGCTCCACGGCTCCTGGGCAGCGCGCAGCACTGTGACCTCGCGCAAGGCGGGGCGCAGGATTTCGGGATCGAAGGCCGCAAGCGCTGGCTCCTGCAGGCGCCGGGCGCTCTCGAACAGCGGATGGACAGAGAGATCGGCGATCAGCGCGTCGCGGCTTTGTGCCCGCGACTGGGCGATTGAGGCCAGCACGCCTGGCGCATGGGTCTCGAAGGCTCCACCCAGCGCATCGACCACCAGGCCGGTCGCGAGCATGCCAGCCAGGATCATCGCCGCCAGGCGAATACCCTCGCTCCAGCTCGAATCCGCCACCAGCGCCGCCGCAGCAGCCAGCAGGAACGCGCCCAGAATGCGCAGGGACAGCATCGCGAAACCCTGGCGACGCGAAGGCGCGCCGCCGCTCTGGACCAGCACGAGGCTGACCAGGATGAGGGCGCCCAGACCTCCGAGCCGGACCGGCATGTCGGGCAGAAGATCGCGAAAATCGGTCAGCAGGAACGGCAGCATCAGAAAGGCGCAGAGCCCGAGGCGCCCCACGCCGGCATTCTCGGCGCTGGTCAGGGAGGCCCGGTCGCGCCGGTGCAGCAAGACGCCGCAAACGATAAAGGTCGCAAGCTGAAGGCCTGCGAGCGCGACATCATAGATCGGCGTGACGTCGGCGAGCCCGGCAAGGCTGCCGAGCATCATGAGCCCCGAGGCGGTCAGCACGGCGAGCTTGACCGGGCGCGGCGCATGCTGGCGCAGGGTTCCTTCCGTCACGGCCAGCACGCCGAGTGGGATGGCGGCAGCGCAAGCGAGTGCGAGCCGAGACAGCAGCACGCTGCCCAGCCACCAGCCGAGGCCGCGGAGCAGGAAGACGCTCGCGACGAGGCCGAGTGCCCAGAGGAAGCGCTGCGTCATCGGTCCACGCGGATCGCGCCGGCGCAGGCTCAGCATCGCGACGCCGAGCCCAACAGCGCCGCAGAGATCGACGACGGAATCGGCGACGAGAGCGGGGTTCATGAGCCAGCCATCATCTGGCGCAGCGCACGCCGCACCAAGGGACGCAGCAGCGCGGCGATGGGTGCCGGCCAGGGCCGCTCGACGGCCGGCCTGTGCGGATTGAAGAACCAGCCACGGCAGTCGGTGCCGGTGGCCTTGCCGAGGGCAAGCGCGATCGCCTCATAGGCCATCATCATCCCCGTCGTGATGACCATGGGCGCGAAGGACATCCGGCTGCGGCGCCCCGCCGCCACCTCGGCCGCGATGGCGAGATCGACATGATGGCGCGAACGCGAATGCAGCATGACATGCTCGACCTCGCACAGCATGGCGGCGCGCCGGTCGGCCTCGTCGATGGCCCGCCAGTCCTTGCCAAGGGTCGGGAAGCCGAGCCTCTCCTCCGGACGGGGATCGTTCGGACGCACCACGATCACCGAGGGCAGCGGCGACATGTAGGCGTCGATCACGGTTGCGCCGGCGCGCTTCGCTTCACGATAGAGCTGAACGCCCGCAGCGATGTCGTCCATGCCATTGACCAGCACGGCGCAGCGCGCGGCGATGGACGGAAGTCGGTCGATCCATTCGGCGCCGAGAACCTCGATCTCGACCTGCGGATTGATCTGACGGGCGGCCTCCGCGGCGGCCTGCGCCTTGCCGAGGCCGAGCGTGGCCGCCGTCGCGAAAACCTGCCGATTGAGGTTCGAGGTCTCGAAGCAGTCGATATCGGCGATGACGAAATGGCCGACGCCGGCCCGCACCAGCGCCATGAAAGCCGCGCCGCCCATCCCGCCCACGCCGCAGACAAAAATCCGCGCATCGCGCAGCCGCTCCTGCTCCTGCGCCGAGACGAAGCCGATATTCCGGGTGGTGAAGGTCGCGTAGGCGAAGGGCTCGGTCATGATGTCAGCTTTGAAGGGCGGGGACGCAGCAGGCCGAAGCGCCGGCCATCGTCGAGCCAGTAGAGCACGGGCAGCACCAGACGCTGCAGCAGCAGGAATGCGCCCGCCCCCAGCAAGCCGGGCAGCGACGCG
Source organism: Allobosea thiooxidans (assembly GCA_943372485.1). Classification (GTDB taxonomy): domain Bacteria; phylum Pseudomonadota; class Alphaproteobacteria; order Rhizobiales; family Beijerinckiaceae; genus Allobosea; species Allobosea thiooxidans_A. Next base: position 75,295 of record CALRYW010000007.1, on the reverse strand, counting down.
CGCGGCAGCTGACCGAGCAGGTAACGGCGCGCCGCCGCCAGATCCATCCGGCCGATCTGGAGCAGGTCGTCGCCGCGGCCATAGTCGAGTTCGTTCGCGCAGAAGGCGTTGTAGCGCGGCTCGCGATGCTGGGCCGCTGAATCGAAGCTCTTCTTCAAGTCATCGGAGCCACCGGTATAGGCATCGGTGATGACGGAGCGGCCCTCGTCGAAACCGGCCTCGCCGCCGACGCCGAAAACGTGACGGTGGTCGCGCATGATCTGCCGGGCCAGCGTCAGATGGGCGAAGCTCTGGCGGGCTCCGGCATCCGGCGAGGGATAGATGTCAGAGAAGGTCTGGCAGACCATGCCGACGACGCCCGGCACCTGCGTGACATTCGAGATCCAACGCGGGCGCAGGCCACCCCGGATGAAGAGCACCAGCACCGTCAAGCCGTAGAGCACGCCCGAGAGGCCACGGCCGCGGGCGTCGGGATCGACCATGACGAGGCCGAGATGGGTGACCTCCTGCGGCTCGCCGTTCAGCGTGACGCCCATCTGCGCCAGCGCGTTGAAGGCGATCGGCCGGCCGCTCTCTTTTTCCGTGATCAGCGTCACGATGGTCTGCGACAGCCGCTCCCGCTCGCCGGAGAAGACGCCATAGGTCAGGGCGCCGCTGCCGAGCGTCCGGCCCGCGACGCTGCGCAGTTGCTCGACGAGCGCCGCCAGCGCGGCATCGTCCAACTGCCGGCCAGGGCGCTCGATGATCCGCGTCACCAGCCCGGGATGGGTCGTGAGCGTCAGATCGAGCGCCGGCCTCGTCAGCGCCTTGAGCCAGAAGCGGAGCATCGCATCTAGGCCGCGATGGCCGGCGAGCGCTCGCGCACCAGCCGGGTGACGCCGGCAAAGTCGAGCTTGCCCGAACCGAGAACCGGCACGGCGGGCACGACCATGACCTCCGCCGGCACCATCAGCTCCGAGGCGCCCTTGCTCTTGGCATAGGCCTGGAACGCGGCTCTGGACGCCCCGCGCTCGGCCGTCACCAGCACGAGGCGCTCGCCCTTGCGGGCATCGGGCACGCTGGCGACCGCCGACAGCGACTCGGGCCAGAGCTCGGCGGCGAAGGTCTCGATCGCGGCGAGCGAGACCATCTCGCCTGCGATCTTGGCGAAGCGCTTGGCGCGGCCCTTGATCGCGATGAAGCCCTCCCCGTCGATGGTGACGATGTCGCCGGTGTCATGCCAGCCTTCCGCCGGAGGCTCGAGCAAACCGGGGTTCTCGGCCCGCAGATAGCCCATCATGACGTTGGGACCGCGCACATGCAGGCGACCGCCCTCCTCGACGCCGGGCACCTGTTCGAGCTTCGCCTCCATGCCCGGCATGATCCGTCCGACCGTGCCGAAGCGGTTGAACATCGGCGTGTTGATCGCCAGCACCGGCGCGGTCTCGGTGACCCCGTAGCCCTCGAGGATGCGCAGGCCGAACTTCTCCATATAGGTCCGGCGCGTTACCTCCTTCACCGGCTCGGCGCCGGCCAGGATGTAGCGCAGCGAGCGCAGATCGTAAGGGTGCGCGGCGCGCGCATAGCCCGCGAGGAAGGTGTCGGTGCCGAACAGGATCGTGGCGTTGGAGCCGTAGACCAGCTCCGGGACCAGCCGGTAATGCAGCGGCGAAGGGTAGAGATAGACCGGTACGCCCGAGACCAGCGGCAGCACGAGGCCCACCGTCAGACCGAAGGAGTGGAACACCGGCAGCACGTTGAAGACCTTGTCGCGGCGCCCGAAATCGATCCGTGCCGCTGCCTGGGCGGCATTGGCCAGCATGTTGGAGTGCGACAGGACGACGCCCTTGGGCGTACCTTCCGAGCCTGAGGTGAACAGGATCGCAGCCCGGTCCTCGCCGCGCGCCGGCACGATCGGCCGGCCATGGCGCCACAGCGCCTTGAGCTTGTCGCCGGTCGAGACCGTGGCGCGGACATCCTCCAGATAGACGATGCGCAAGCTCTCGCGCAGCGCCTCGACCAGCGGCCCCATCCGGCCCTTCTCGACGAAGGCGCGCGAGGTCACGATCGTCGTGATCTGCGCCGCCTTGCAGGCGGCGAGGATGTTGGTGGCTCCAGCCGTGAAGTTGATCATCGCCGGGACGCGGGCGGCCGAGATCAGGCCGAGCACCGTGACCGCCGAGCCATTGGCGTTGGGCAGCATCACGCCGACTGCCTCGCCGGCGCGCGCCAGGGGAGCGAGCTTGCGGCCGAGCACCTCGGCGCCGATCAGCAGGCGCTTGTAGGAAAGCTGGCCCGTCATCGGATCCTCGACGGCGGTGCGACCCATGCCATGGATCCTCGCCGCCTCGACGACGGCCTGGAAGACGCTGCGGTCGATATCCGTCGTCTTGAAGATCAGGTCGGACATGATCTGATAGAGACCGGCACCCGCCGCCTGGCGTCGCGCCTTGCCCTTCAAAGCGTCGTCGACGGTGAGCCCGACCGGGTCCAGGACGGTGACGCGGACCTTGGGGAACCAGCGGCGGCGGACCTGCTCGCGGGTCAGCCGCGAGAACACGGTCGCCTCCAGCCCCTCGATCCGCACGGGCACGACCATCGCGCCCGACTTCTCGGCGATCATGGCGGCACCGTCATAGACCTTCATCAGGCTGCCGGTGACCGTCAGGCGCCCTTCGGGGAAGATCACCAGCGTCTCACCTGATTTGACCGCGTTGATCAGCGAGCGCGTCGCCAGCGGCCGCGTCGGGTCGAGCGGCATGGCGCGCGTGAAGCGCAGGAACGGCTTCACCCACCAGCGCTGCGCCATGCCATGGTCGATGGCGAAGACCGGGTCCTTGTCGAGCACGGCGAGCGCGACCGCCCAGTCGAGGAAGCTGACATGGTTCAGCGCGATGATGGCGTTGGAGCCGGCCTTGGCGACATTCTCCTGGCCGATGATCTCGAGCCGGTAGAAGGCGCGCAGCAGGATCGAGAGGAAGTCGCGCGCCGGATTGGTCGGCAGCACCTTGAAGATCCAGACCGAGGCGACAAGCGCACCCGCACCGATCAGCAGGAAGAGCTGCGACAGGCTCAGGCCCGCCGCCTGCAGCAGCGCCACGACGACGGCGCCGGTCACCATGAAGGCCGCCGAGAGCACATTGACGGCGGCGATGATGCGCGAGCGCTTCTCGGCCGGAGCCCAGACCTGCGTCGCCGCGAAAGACGGCACGATGAAGATGCCGCCGGCGATGGCCAGTCCGACGAGATCAACGCCCACGCGCCAGGCCAGAGTGTCACTGAAGAAGCCCGCAACGTCGCGCGCCGGCTGATGTGCCACCACGCCCGAGATCGCCCAGCCGAGATCGAGCGCGAACAGGCCGATGACGACACAGGCGACGGGAACGGGCAGAAGCACGATGCGTCCGCTCGACAAGAACGAGCCGATGCCGGAACCGATCGCGATCGCGATGGCGAAAAGGCCGAGATAGACGCTGACGACGATCTCGGTGCCGCCCATGCCGTTCTTCACCAGCGACGGCAGGAGCGACATCACGACCGCCCCGATCAGCCAGAACAGGCTGACCATGACGCCGGTGCGCCAGAGCCTGGCATCCGACCAGAGGTCCTTCAAGAGGCTCGCGGTCGAGCGGAAGATGTTGGCGTCGATCGTGAGGTCGGGCGCGGCGGCGTCGGTCTTCGGGATGAACAGGGTCGCGCCCCAGCACAACAGCGCGAAGACCATGATCATGACGTTGAGCGAGACGACGTTGCCACCATCGCGCGCCGTCAGGCCGCCGGCGACCGTGCCGAGCAGGATGGCGATGAAGGTTGCGCCCTCGATCAGCGCATTCGCCGCCGGCAGCTCCTCGCGCTTCAGGTGGTCGGGGAGGATGCCGTATTTGATCGGCCCGAACAGCGCTGCGATGATGCCGAAGGCGACCAACGCCACGAACAGCACCGGCACGGATTGCAGCGTGAAGCCGGCGACCGCGATGCCGGCGGCACCGATCTCGGCCAGCTTCAGGCGGCGTGCGATCATCGCCTTGTCGAAGCGGTCGGCCAGCTGACCGCCGAGCCCCGACAGCAGGAAGAAGGGCGCGATGAAAAGTCCGCCCGCCAGCGTCACCAACGCCTCGCCATGCGAACCGGCGAGCTTGTAGAGGATGATGAAGACCAGCGCGTTCTTGAGAAAATTGTCGTTGAAGGCGGAGAAGAACTGCGCCCAGAACAACGGCGCGAAGCGCCGCTTCAGCATCAAGGTGTCGGTCATGGCCTGCTCGCAAGGGGTCGGAGGGAGAGTTGCATCGCCATGGGAAACCAATCGTTTCTGGCGAATGGCGATGCGTTTTCTCGGTTAAGTCGCGCTTACCGGTCCGCTGGACCTGCGGGTCGTCGGCCGCCTCACAGCGTCGGCTTGCCGACATCCATCAGCAGGCGCTCGGTGCGGGCGTCCTCGATGCGGTTCACCATGCGAGAGGCCTCGTGCATGTCGCGGACCGTCTTGGTCATGGTGATGCAGGACTGGACGAGCATGACCACGCCCATGCCGAGATAGCCCTTGGCCCACCAGTCGAGCGGCAGGAACAGGATGCCAGCGCCGACCATGACGGCGGCGGCGAGGAAGGACGCATAGGTGAAGCTGACCCAGGCGCCGCTATGGGGTTGGGAATTCGGGTTCATCTGCTGTCTCCGTCGATGTGAGGGAATGGGAGGGGTCGGACGTCGTCAGGCGGTCTGGGCGGTCTTGCTGCGCAGGCGCGCGAGCACGTCTTCGGCCGTCGGCTTCAGCCGTGGGCCGTAGCCTCGCGCCGCGAGCTTTTCGGTGATCGAAGCGGTCGCGGCGCCGTCGAGTTCTTCGAGTGCCAGATCCGCCGCTTCGGCCTGCGTCTGCCGCTCGCGCAGGCGCCGCAGGGTCTGCTCGGCTTCCGCGAGCGTTGCCTCGTGAGGTCGTGCGCCCTCGACACGCCCGCGCCGCATGTCGCGGACCGCTTCCGAGGCGCGCGCCAGGCGACGACCGCGATCGAGTTCGGCGATGCGCGTCTGGGCCTGGGCGACATGGCGCCGCAACCGCAGGATCTCGGCGGCGAAGAGCGCCTGCGCGGTCGCGGCGGCATCGCGATCGGCCTCGAGCGCGGCAATCGCCTCCGCCCCTTCATGGGCGAGAAGTTCGTCGCCGGCATCGAGCGCGGCGCCGACGCGCAGTTCCAATCCGGCGATCCGCGCCTTGGTGGCGTCGAGGCGGACGGTCTCCTGCTGGTCCTGGGCGATCGCGACCGCGAGCGCTCTCTTGGCGCGGTCGAAGGCGGCGGTTGCGTCGCGGAGTTGCTGATCGAGGATCAGCAATGCGTTCCGGTCGGCTATCGCCTCGCCCGCCTCGGCGACGCCGCCGCGAAAGAGGGTCACAAACATCTTGAACATGGCCGGCTCCCTGTTATGAACACTGTTCATGACAATCGTGTAGCGGGAAATTGAACGACGTTCAAGTCTTATTTTGAACATCGTTCATGATTGGGATCAGGCATGGTTAAGACAACGGAGCGCCGCGATCAGCAGCGCGAGGCGTTGGTGCTGGCAGCAGAGCGCGCCATCGCGGAGAGAGGGCTCGCAGGCCTGAGGGCGCGCGATCTTGCGGAGGCTGTCGGCTGCTCGCTGGGCGCAATCTATAATCTCGTGCAGGACATGGACGAGCTCGTGCTGCGGGTTGGCTCACGCACGCTTGCGCGGCTTGACGCGGCCCTGGCCGACGCGACAAGAGGCAGCACGCCGGGCTCAAGCGACGATGCAACCGACACGTTGGTCGCGATCGCACAGACCTATTGCGCCTTTGCGCGCGCCAACCTGCAGCTCTGGCGCACCTTGTTCGAGCACCGCATGGCGGAAGGGGCCATCGTGCCGGAATGGGCGATCACCGAGCAGATGACGATGTTCCGCTACATCCTGGCGCCACTCAGGGCGCTCCGGCCTCGAGCGAGCGAGAAGGATCTGCTTCTGCTGAGCCGGACCCTGTTCTCGGCCGTCCACGGCGTCATCGTGCTGGGACTCGAGGAGAAGCTCGTGGCGGTACCCGCCGCTGCGCTCGACGGCCAGATTGAGGTCATTGTCCGATTGCTTGGCGACGGATTGAAGCAGCGAGCATAAACGTCGTTTGGTGGCTATCGACGAAGGCGGCCTGCGTTGCGTGCCTCGCGGAGCGCAGTGCGACAATGGACTGAGCCGCTGTCACGGCAGGACGCTGCGGCGCGTTCATCGCTGAGATTTTGCCCGTGAGGCGCTGCGTCCGAGGGTTTTGGGGGTCGTTTCCCCTGACCCCTGGAGGCCTCCATGACCGATCTCGTCACCGTCAGTCCGCTGCGCCAGCGGATGATCGAGGACATGACCATCCGCCGGTTTGGTGAGCAGACGCAGCGCGCCGATGTTCGGCAGCTCCGTGAGTTCACGGCCTTCCTCGGCTTGCCGCCGGATCGGACCGAGCCTGAGGATCTGCGGCGCTGTCAACTCCACCTGGCTTCGCTCGGTGCGAGGCATGCATGAGGCGTGTGCGTCGTCCAGAGCAATTGGGCTGGGATGCAATGACCGAAGCATGGCGCAACGATCTGCGCCGATACATTCAGCCAAGCGTGGAAGCCGCCCTGAAGGCTTCCGACGCCGACCTAGCGCACTCTCGCCCGCTTCATCTCGCCAGCAACCGACCGCGCGTTCCGTCAGCCCGCGCGTGCATGCGGGCTCAGCGAAGCACCGTGGTCATCGCCTCTCAGACCGTGTTGCGGGCCAAGATGACCAAGCTATTCGCCCTGTGGGGCAGCCGATACGCCGACCACGCAGGTCGTATCGCCTTCCTGCAAGCGAGTGGGCAATACGATCGAACGCGCGACGACGGCGCCGTTCATTCGCGCGACGAGGTTGCGAGCACCGGTGACGCCCATGGCGTTCAGTGGAGTGCGAACGGTCGTGATCGGCCGCGGCAGGACCGTGTTGAGCTCCAGCCCGTTGAAGCCGGCGATTCCGACGGCTTGCGGGACCGGCAGCGCCAACCTCTCGCAGACCGAGAGGCCCCCGAAGGCCATGTGGTCATTGAGATAGGCGATGACGTCGGGCCGCGGCCCTGGCCGCTTCAGCAAGGCTTCGGTGCCGACGGCGCCAGCCACAAAGGCAGCGCGCCGGTCGACCCGCTCGACCACCATCTCGGCAACACCGGCCGTCGCAAAGCTGGCGCGTAGGCCTGCCAGCCGCTTATCGGCCCGCCTGTCGCGTCCCTCCGGAACACTGACGAAGGCCGGCCGACGATAGCCGCAGGCCTGAAGGTGACGGCCGAGCATCTCTCCGGCAGCATGGTGGTCGACACCGACGCAGATATCGATCGGATCATCGCAAACATCCCAGATTTCCAGCGTCGGGATTTGCAGGGAACGCAGATGGTCCCGCATCTCCGGCGCATGGTCGATCCCGCTGAGGACCAGTCCCGCCGCGTTCCAGTCCAGCATGCGCTCGACCCAGGCCGCCTCGCGGGTGCGATCATAGTCGGTCGTGTCGATCACGGTGTCGAAGCCAGCATGACTCAGGGTCGCGCGCATCCCATCGAGGATTTCGGGGAAGACGTCGCTGAACAGGGTCGGAATCGAAATGCCGATCAGCGAGGACCGCGCGCTGGCGAGGGAGCGTGCCGTGCGGTTGGGCCGATAGTCCATGACCTCGGCCATGCGCAGGATTTCGGCGCGCATGGCGGGCGAGACGCCCTCCACGCCGCGTAGCGCCCGCGACACCGTCATCATGCTGACGCCGACCGCGCGGCCGATATCCTTGATCCCGACAGTGATCTTGCGCGTCATGACCGCTCCGCTCGAGGCAGCGTTAGCGCTAACGTTGATTTTCGCAAAGCCGGATTAACTTCGGGCGCCCGGTGCGACATCCTGCCGGCAACAAAAAACAAGATGGGTGGAAATGTGCCTGAGATCGTCTTTGCGGGCGTCGAGAAGCGTTTTGGAGAGGTCCAGGTGCTCAAGCCGCTGGACCTGACCTTGCCGGACGGCGAGTTCACGGTCCTGGTCGGACCCTCGGGCTGCGGCAAGTCGACGACCCTGCGAATCCTGGCTGGTCTGGAGACTCTCACGAAGGGCGAAATCTATTTTGACGGGACGCCGGTCAGCCGACGCGACCCTAAGGACCGGGACATCGCGATGGTGTTCCAAGACTATGCCCTCTACCCGCACATGAACATCGCGCGGAACATGTCCTTCGCGTTGCGCCTGCAGCGCCGTCCCAAGGCGGAAATCGTCGCCAAGGTGCGCAGTGTCGCCGAGATGCTGAACATCGCGCATCTGCTCGACCGCAAGCCGGCGGAGCTGTCCGGGGGGCAGCGCCAGCGTGTGGCGATGGGCCGGGCCCTAGTGCGGGACGCCTCGACCTTCCTGTTCGACGAACCCCTGTCCAATCTCGACGCCAAGCTGCGGGCGAGAATGCGCACGGAACTGGCCGAGCTGCGCCAGCGCATCGCCAAGAACATGGTCTACGTCACCCATGACCAGGTCGAAGCCATGACGCTGGGCGACCGGATCGTGGTGATGAACGAGGGCGTGATCCAGCAGCAGGGCACACCGCGAGAGCTGTTTGAGAATCCTATCAACCAGTTCGTGGCCGGCTTCATCGGTTCTCCGACCATGAATTTCCTGCCCGGCAACATCGTGGCCAGCGGAAATGGGGCCTCCGTGAAGGGGCAGGATTTCGACCTTGCCCTACCGCCGCGGCCAGGTGGATGGCCCGTCCGGCCCGAACTCGTCCTGGTCGGCATCCGCCCCACCGCGATCGAGTTGACACCGCGCCCGGGCAACGCGCTGCGCCTGAGCGTGATCCTGTCGGAATATCTTGGGGCCAGCGCCGTCATCGCAGCGCGCTGCGGTGACACGCGCATTCTCATCGAGACGCCCAGCGTCGCGTTGCACCGCCCCGGCGCTGCGATCACGGCCTCGGTCGCGCCCGAGCACATCATGATCTTCGCAGCAAAGAGCGGACAACGGCTCTAACGAGACCAACGAGGGGAGGACTTATGTTCAAGGTTTTCACAAGCGTGGCGCTGGCCGCCATGGTTCTGGCGGGAGGGGGCGGCAGCGCCCAGGCCGGGCCCTACGACGCACACAAGGGCAAGACGCTCGTCGTCAATTTTCCCGCCCATCCTCACTATGACGCCGTGGTCAAAGTGCTGCCGGAATTCACCCGCCAGACCGGCATCAAGGTCGAGGTCGACCAGCTCGAATATCTCAAGATGCGCGAGAAACAGACCCTGGAGCTGACGAAGGCCAGGGGCGACTACGATCTCATCGGCTATGTCGTCTTCTCGAAGGCCGACTATGTCTTCGCTGACCAGCTCGAGAACCTCGCGCGGTTCTTCATGAACCCGCTGCTGTCGGACCCCGCCTACGACGCTGCCGACATCATCCCTGGCTATCTGCAAAACATCGGCGTGGCCGGCGGCGAAAAGGGCTATCTACCCGGTCCGACCGGCTCCCTGTTCGGGATCCCCTTCGGCGCCGAGACCTCAATCCTCGGCTATCGGAAGGATATCTTCGAGAAGCACGGGCTGAAGGTACCCGAGACCTATGACGAGATGCTCGACCTCGCCTGCCGCATTCCCAAGCTCGAGCCGGGTATGGGCGGCCTCGCTTCGCGCGCGGCGTCCGGCCAGCACGCGGCGCATGCCTTTCTGCTTCACCTGGCTCCGCTGGGCGGCCGCGTTTTCGACAATCAGTGGAACCCGATCATCAACAACGAGGCCGGGGTCAAGGCGGCCCAGGCGCTGAAGACCATCGTCGATTGCGGCCCCGAAGGCGCCAAGACCTTCGGCTTTGCCGAGGCCGGCACAGCCTTCCTGCAGGGCAAGACGGCGATGTTCCTCGATTCCACCGTCTTCGCCGGACAGGTGGACGATCCCACCAAGTCCAGGATCGCCGGCAAGGTCGGCTGGGCCATCCATCCCAAGGGCGTACGTTACGGCTCACAGACCGGCGGCTTCGGCGTCGCGATCCCGCGCAACGCCAAAAACAAGGAGGCTGCCTTCCTGCTGATGCAATGGCTGACATCGAAGAAGGCAGACAAGCTGATTGCCCTGCAGGGCGGCAATCCGATCCGCTTCTCGACACATGCCGATGCCGACGTCAACGCCAAGTACCCCTACATGAAGACCTTCGGCGAGGCCCTGAAGCAGGCCGATCCGGACTGGCGCCCGATCATCCCGCCCTGGGGGAAGATCAACAACGACCTTGGCACGACGGTCTCGAAGATCCTGACCGAGAACGCCGACATCAAGCAGTCGCTCGACGGTCTCGCCGGCCGGATCAAGACGACGATGAAGGAAGCCGGCTACGAGACCTTCAAGCCCTGAGGTCGAGGACCGGGCGGCGTCTCCGACGTCGCCCGGCCGCTCTCCGTCGAAGCAGGCCGCTCCCGAGATGCAAGCCGCAAACGCCTCCCGCCTGACGCCCTACCTGTTCCTGGCCCCGAGCCTGGCCGTGCTCGGCGTGGCGCTGCTCTACCCCGTCGGCTACATGGTCTACGCCAGCTTTCTCGATTGGAATCCGAGCCAGCGGATCTCGCAGGCCGATTGGGTCGGGTGGCGGAACTATCTGTTTCTGCTGAACGATCCCAGCTTTCGCGAGTCGCTGTTCGTCACGCTGAAATTCGCCGCCGTCGTCGTGACCTGCGAAATGATCCTGGGCGTGGGACTCGCGCTGCTGCTGGACCGTCCCTTGCGCGGCATGACCCTGCTGCGCACGCTGTTCATCCTGCCGATGATGATCGCCCCAATCGTTGTCGGCCTGATGTGGCGCTACCTCTATCACCCCACCGTCGGGCCGCTGAACCGCATCTTGACGGGACTCGGGTTCGATCCCGTACCGTGGCTGTCCGATTCCAACTGGGCCCTGGTGTCGATCATCCTGGCCGACATCTGGCAGTGGACTCCGTTCATCTTCATCCTGTCGCTGGCGGCGCTGCAGTCGCTGCCGAAGTCGGCCATGGAAGCGGCCCGAATCGACGGCGCCAGCGGGTGGCAGCAGATCTGGCACATCAAGCTGCCGCTGATGCTGCCGGTGCTGATCGTCACCGGTCTGCTCAGGCTGATCGACGCCTTCAAGGTGCTGGAGGTCGTGCTGGTCCTGACCAATGGCGGGCCGGGCCTCTCGACCGAAATCATGTCCTTGCGGATCGCCCGCACTGCCTCCGAGTTCCGCGAACTGGGCAAAGCCGCGGCGATGTCGAACCTGCTGCTTATCGTGCTGATGGCGCTGACACTGGCCATGTTCGTCTACGGCATCCTCACCGAACAACGCGCGGCGCGGCTGCGCGCCGCCGCAGAGGCAGAGGCCGCTTCATCATGACCACAGCCACCGACCGCCGCCAGAACGCCGGCTTCTACGTCATGCTGGTCCTGCTCGTCCTGATGTCGGTCGGGCCGATCGTGCTGATGCTGATCACCTCCTTGCGCCTCAATGTCGACATCATGAGCGACAATTCGAGCCTTCTGTTCGTGCCGACCTTGCGCAACTACGAGCAGGTGCTCTGCGATCTGCTCTGGTATGAGCCGAAGGACATCGCCCGCTGCGACCCGACCTTCGGACGGGCGCTGTCGAACTCGCTGTTCATCGCCAGCATCGCGACGGTCGTGACGCTCGTGCTCGGCTGCATGGCGGCCTACGCCATCGTGCGCTTCCGCTTTGTGGGCCGCGGCGGCCTGTCGCTGACGACGCTGCTGCTACGCATGGTCCCGCCGGCGGTTCTGCTGGTCCCGGTGTTCGGCATCTGGACGTTCCAGTTGTGCATCGGCGACCAGTGCGCGGCTGGGACGCACTGGGGCATCATCCTCGTCTATGTCGCGATGAACCTGCCCTTCGTGATCTGGATCCTGCAGAGCTTTATCGTGCAGGTCCCGATCCAGCTGGAAGAAGCCGCACGGATCGATGGGGCGGGGCCATTCCTCACCTTTTTCCTGATCGTCCTGCCGCTGATCAAGCCGGGGCTGGCCGCCGCCGCGATCTTCACCTTCCGCATCGCCTGGAACGAGTTCCTCCTCGCCAATGCGCTGGCTGACCGGAAGACGCGCACCGTGCCGGTGACCATCGTCAACTCGCTGACCGAGTACAACATCGACTGGGGGGTGATCATGGCGACCGGCATGCTGCTGGCTATTCCGCCGATCCTGTTCACACTTCTCGCCTCGCGTCAGATCATCACCGGCATGACCGCCGGCGCCGTCAAGGGCTGACGATGCTCGACTGGCTGCTCGCCCCGATCGACGCGCTGCGGTCTCACGAGATTCAAGGCGCCGCGGCCTGGCACGCCCGGCTGATGACACTGGCCTGGGGCGGGCTGGTGCCCTGCGGGATTCTGGCGGCGCGCTTCCTCAAGCTCTGGCCGGGCCAGAACTGGCCGCAGGAACTCGATCATCCAGGCTGGTGGCATCTTCATCGCGGCCTGCACTATCTCACCGGAGCGCTCACCCTGATCGCCCTGGGCCTGATCCTGTTGCCTGGCGGTAGCAGCGGAGCGGCTACGACACATCGCCTGTTCGGCTGGAGCGTCGCCGGCCTCGCGGCGTTGCAATTCGCCAGCGCCTGGCTGCGCGGCAGCAAGGGGGGCCCGTCACCCGGAGCGTCCGACGGCGGAGCACATGGCGATCACTACGCCATGACGCCGCGACGGCGGGCGTTCGAGTACATTCACAAGTTCGGTGGCTATCTCGCGTTGTTTGGCGCCTGTGGGGCGATCGCCAGCGGTCTCTGGCAGGCCAATGCGCCACACTGGATGTGGCTCCTGATCGGAGCCTGGTGGCTCGCCTGTCTCGTGCTGTTCGGGTGGTTGCAGCGGCGCGGGCTGGCCTTCGACACCTATCAGGCCCATTGGGGCAGCGATCTCGTCCATCCCGGCAACCGCCGTCCGCCGATCGGCTTCGGCATTCGCCGGCACCCCGCGCCCAGCTCAGCGAATGAGGCCCCGTCACCATGAGTCCCTATCAGATTCTCGATGATCGCTTCGCGTCGCTGATCATCGGACATGCCCGGCTGGAACACCTCTGGTCCGGGGCGCGTTGGAGCGAAGGGCCCGTCTATGTGCCGGCCGCGCGCCATCTGATCTGGTCGGACATTCCCAACGACCGGCTGCTGCGCTTCAACGAGGACAATGGCGAGATCAGCGTGTTCGAGGCGAAGGTCGGCTTCCACAACGGCCATGCGCTGGATCACCAGGGCCGCCTGATCGCCTGCGAGCACGGCCGGCGCTGCATCTCGCGACTGGACCATGACGGCCGCTGGCGCATCCTCGCCGACAGGATCGATGGCAAGCGCTTCAATTCGCCCAACGACGTCGTCGTCAAGACCGATGGCAGCATCTGGTTCACCGATCCGACCTATGGAATCGACAGCGCCTATGAAGGATTCCATGCGGCCAGCGAGACCGGCGGATCGCATGTCTATCGCCTCGATCCCGCGACCGGAGCCGTGAGGGCGGTGGCAACGGACCGCATTCAGCCCAATGGGCTGGCATTTTCGACCGACGAGAAGATCCTCTACGTGTCGGAGACGGGGGCGACCCACGTGAAGGGGACGCCGGCTGCGATCCATGCCTACCGCTTCACCGACGACAGTGCCTCGCTGCGTCCCATAGGGCCGCTGCTTGCCTGCACCGCGGGCCTGATCGATGGTTTTCGCCTCGATTGGCGCGGCAATATCTGGACCTCAAGCGCCGACGCGGTGCTGTGTCATGCGCCGGAGGGGACGCTGATCGGTCGAATTCCGGTCCCGGAACTCGTCGGCAATCTCTGCTTCGGTGGGCCAGAGCTGAACCGCCTCTACATTACGGCACAAACCTCGCTTTATGCGGTCTATCTCAACACGCACGCTGCGGGCTTCGCCTTTGGCGACGGCTGCGATGCCTGAGACGCTCATGTCTGGCCGATCAGGGGCAGATCGGTTTCAGTGCTGCGATGGACCTCGTCAGTTTCGCCGAATTGAAGTCCGGCGCTTGTGATCACCGCCATGCATGACTGTAGTCTGGCGCTGCACTTCTGCGCCTGACTCGTCCTTTTCAATCTCCGACTATCTGCGGCCGAAGCCATGCAGAACGATTGCTCCGATGCAGCGGCATTCAACATCCGTTGCCAGACAAATCGCGTCGCACCGATCGACACGGATCGCTTGACCGGGCCGATGAGCGGTTTCGTTGGCGAATTGCTTCGAAACGCGCGACCTCCTGACAGTGGGGCTCTGCCGTGAAGCGGATCTTCCAGCCCAACACGATGCCAGCGGGCTCCGAACCGTGGCGGACGTCGAGGGATCGCCGGTCCATAAAGGCGCGGGGCGCCTTGTCCCCCCGCGATTCGTCAGGGGCTGACCACCTTAACGGCCGGATCGGCCATGCGGGCGGCCACATCGGCCGGCTTGCCGACCGAAACCCCTTCGATGACGGCGTCCGGCTTGAGTTGCCGGTTGGGTAGGTAGATCGCACAGAGCTCGACCTTGCCGCCCTGGCTGACGAGCTTTTCGAGCAGGGCGCGCACGCTCATGCCGGTGGGGGTGACCGGACGCGTGGCGGCTGCGGGCGCGGATTTGAGGGCGATGTCGCCGGCCGGGCCGCAGAGCACGAGATCGACCGCGTGGCCGGCGCCGCGGGCTTCGTTGGCGAGGATGAGCGAGAAGGCCTGAGCCTCGGCATCGCCGCTGCTGAGGAGGGCAAGAAGCTTTTGGCCGGCCGCCATGGCGGGCAGAGCCGTCAGGGCGGAGACGGAGAGCGCGGCGAGAAACGCGAGCGAACGGACCTGCATGGTGTCGACCTTGTGCTGGGAGGAGTGTTGCCCGGCCCTTATTCGCCGAGCGGGAATTTCGATCTGTCGAGGCGATAGCTCCAGGGCAGCCCGGAATTCTTCCACCCGTCGACAAGGCGCCAGTTCCTGCGCTCACCGTCCTTGACCGTGTCGCCTTCGAAACCGTCGGTGACGACATAAACCTTGCCATAGCCCTTGCCCCAGAGCTCCTGGGCGGAGGGCGCGCCGCGTTCGCCGCCGGAGCGGCACATCAGCAGGATCGGCGTGTCCTTGGACAGGCCGCGCGCGGCCAGCGCCTTGGCGAGATCAGCCTCGAAGCGCGGGTTCTTCTCCACCTGGTAGACCGAACGCTGCTCGTTCCACTTCGCCCGGTTGGCAATCATGAACGGTACGACGACATCGACGGCGGGGGCGAAGCCGGTGAACATGATCTCGACGGGATCGCGCACATCGACGAGCAGGATCTTGTCGCCCTGTGCCTGCTTCATCGCGAAGGCCTCGCGGGAATCGACATAGAGGCCCCAGGGCGTGCGTCGCGCGGGATCGGCGGGTTCTGGCGCGGCCAGGGACGGGCCGGGAGCGGCACACAGCAGAGGCAGGATCGCGAGAAGATGCTTCATGTCTGTCTCCGGGATTGAGGAGCTGGCGAAGGCCGTCGCTCAGGGGGCCGGACTGCGGCGCGCGGAGGTGGGGCCGAAGGAGAGCGCGACATAGACGATCATCGCTCCGCCGATCACGCCGGCGGCGGCGATGGCGAGCGTCAGCAGCCAGTCGATCGGGCCGCCAAGGAGATCGGTGGCGCGCGAACTGGTGAACCAGAGCATGGCCCAGACAGCGAGGACGCCGCCCAAGGCGCCGAGCACCTGGGCGTAGACCAGACGACGGGGCGAGATCCGGCCGTCGCGGATCACGATGCCGGCCACCGCGAAGAGCATGAGCAGGATGAATCCGACGAGCGGCCAGAAGGCGAAGCCGAGCATCTCCTGGAAGACCGCTACAAATACCATGGGGTCGATCTGTTGCATCGAAGATCTCCTGGTGAGCGCGGCTCAAGCCTGGCCGCGGAGCATGGCGAGATAGGTCGGCTTGAGGGCGATGTCCTTCATCACCCAGGACACCCAGAGCTCCTCCAGCGGTGCGATCACGCCCGGGAAGGATGGGGTCAGGTTGTTCTCGTAGTCGAACTCGACCAGCATCGCCCGGCCGATCCGGGTGATCAGCGGGCAGGAGGTGTAGCCGTTATAGGCGGCCTCGGAGACGCGGCCCTGGAGGCTCGCCACCAGATGGTCAACCGCCACGGGCACCTGCCATTTGACGCTTGCGGCAGTCTTTCCCTTGGGCACGCCCGCGACATCGCCGATGCCGAAGACGTTGGCGAAGCGCCGGTGGCGCAACGTCGCGGGATCGACCTCCATCCAGCCATCGGCGGCGAAGATCCCGCTCTGCCAGGCCAGGGCGCTGGATCGCACCGGATCGGGCGCGCGCATCGGCGGGATGACGTTGACGAAATCATAGCCGATCTCGGTGCGGCCCTGCGGGGTCTTGAAGGTGGCGATGCGCCGCACCGGATCGATCGCCGTCATGACATGGTCATGGGCCATCCGAATCTGCCGCTGCTCGAACAACATGCGCACCTTCTCCGAGACGATCGGGACACTGAAGAGCGCCTTGTTCTGGGCAGCATAGATCAGCTCCGCCTTGCGGCGTGTCCGCGCGCGGCGCAGCCGATCATCGGCGATGAAGGCGTATTTCAGCGGTGCACCCGCGCATTTCATCTCGGTCTCGGGACGGTGGAACAGGCCCACGCCACCGCGTTCGACGAAGCGCGCCAGCTCCCCCCAGGTCGCCTCGGCGGCGTCGGGGCCGCCATAGACCGACCCGATGCCGTCGATGCCGATCAGCCGCGTGTCCATGCCCTCGATCGCGGCATAGTCGAGCTGGAGTCCGGTGGCGACGATCAGAAAGTCATAGGCGAAGCGCTGGCCGCCAGCGGTCACGACGACGTTCGACTCGGGATCGAAGGCGACCACCCGGTCCTCCACGAGGGTCGCCCCGGGCGCGACATAGTCACGTGTGGCCCCGATCGCGTAGCTCTTCGGCTTGAGCCCGGCGGCGATCAGCGTGAAGCCGGGCTGATAGAAATGGGCGCGGCGCGCGTCGATGATCGTGATCTGCGCGCCGTCGAGCCGCTGGGTGAGCCGAGATGCGGCGGCCAAGCCCGCGGCGCCCGCGCCTGCGATCACGATGCGGGCCTTCGTCGCGACCTTGGCCGCCGCTTCCCCGGGGCGCGCCCACCCGGCGGCAGCGGCGCCGGCGAGCGCCAGCCTCAGAGCGCTGCGGCGCGTCAGATCCCGTTCCGTCGATGATGCCATGGGGCCCTCCCGAATCCGCTTCCCGTTCTGGAGCGATTGGCGGGCCGGTTCGAATCCATCCCGCCCGCGCTTCCTGCGCCTGTGGAGCCGCGGTCGAAATGACAATTCGCAATAGGCTGTCGGCGGCCCGGTCCGGCGGGCTTCGACTTTGGTCGAAGCGACGTCGGTCAGGCGTCGAGCAGCCGGCGTAGGCTGGGCATGTCGCACAGGAACTGGTTCACGCGCGGTTCCGAGATGAAGCCCTGCCGCTTCAGCTCCGCCATCGTCCGGCTCGCGGTCTCTGTGGTCAGTCCCAGCACCGCACCGAGGTCCTCGCGGCTGAACAACTCGCAGCGCTCGTCGCCGCGCGCCTCCGCGAGCCAGAGCAGGAGACGCACGACCCGGTCCCGCGACGAGCCGGTCGAGAATTCGGTGATCCAGCGGTCTGCATTGCTCAGGGCCTTGTGCCAGCGCGCCATCAGCTCGTTGAAGAGCTGGGCATTGCTGTGGGAGAGCGACCGCACGAACTCCACCGGCAGACGGCAGATCTCGGTCGGCTGAAGCGCGGTGGCGGTGTGCGGGTATTCGCTGTCGATCAGCGCCTCAAGCCCGATCAGGTCGGTGCTGCGCAGGAGCCGCACGATGCGCTGCGTGCCGTCCGGCAGGAACTGCGTGAGCTTGACCAGGCCGGAGCGGATCGTGAACAGCGATGTCGCGGGGTCACCCATGGCGTAGATGGTGGCGCCGGCTCCATAAACGGACTGGTCGATGGGCCGGTGGAACCGCTCGAAATCGTCCTCCTTCAGGCCGGCGAACAGCACTGAGCCGCGGATCGCGCAGAGGCGACAATCAGCCGTGCCGGTCCAGGCTTCCGTCGCGCCGACTCGCTTCACCCACCGTCTCCCGCGCCGATTGCCGACAGCATTGTCCCGAGCGCCCATCAGTGCGCAAGCATGCGTCCTGCGACAAGACGCAGCGTCGTATCGCAGGCGCTCAGGACGGCCTCGTCATGGCTGATGACGAGGATCGCCTGCATGGCGCGCACGCGGCGCAGGCGCTGCAACAGGGCCATGGCCGCCTGCTGTTCCAGCCCTTCGGTCGGTTCGTCCAGAATCAGGATCGGCGCAGGTTTGAGCAGGGCCCGCGCCAGCGCGATCCGCCGGGCCTCGCCTCCGGAGACCTTCGTGCCATGGGCGCCGACGAAGGTGTCCAGCCCGGCAGGCTGCTGCAGCACGAAGGGCATGATGCCGGCCAGCTCGCAGGCGGCCTTCATCTCGGCCTCGCCCGCATCGGGCGCGGCGAGTTGCAGATTGGCGCGGATGGTCGCGGCGAGAAGAGGAGCATCCTGCGGCAGCAGCGCGATACGCTGGCGCCAGGCATCGCCGTCGAAGGCCGAGAGCGCCGTGCCGGCGAAGGTGATGCGCCCTTCGCTCTCCGGCACGAACCGCATGGCCAGGGCTATGAGACTGGACTTGCCGGCTCCGCTCGGGCCGGCGACCCCGAGCATCAGGCCGGGCGCAAGCGCGAGGTCGATATCCCTCAGGGCGAAATCCTCGGTGCCGGGATAGCGCAGGCCGACCCGCTCGAAGCGCAAGACGCCGGAAGCCGGCGGCGCGATCGGCGCGGCCGGTTCCGACACGGGAGGCTCGCGCTCGGTCACCGCCGCCAGGCGCTGCATCGACGCCCGAACCGCCGGGAGGGATTGAACGGCGAGCGGCAGCGGCGCCACCGCCTCGAACAGGGCGAGCGATAACAAGGCGAGCATGGGCACCTGCGGGGCCGTCAGCGCGCCCGCGGCGAAACCCGCGATCGCCGTGGCCATCGCCGCGACCAGAGCGAGATGGGCGCAGAAGCCGACCATCGCGCCGGCGAAGGCGGTCGCGTTCGCCAGCCGGATCTCGTCGCCCAGAATCGTGTCACTCTCCGCCAGCAGCCGCGCGACATGCCGCTCCTGCGGGTCGTAGATCGTGAGTTCCGCCAAACCCTCGACGTGATCGACCAGCGTCGCGGCGAGCCGTGCCTGGCCTTCCGCCAGCCGCGCGGCGGCACCGGCGCCGTAGCGCTGGGCCGCCAGCGGCACCAGGAGCCCTCCCACCGCCAGCAGCGGGGCCACGACAGCGGCAATGGCCGCATGGGCGACGGCGAGCCAGCCGAGGCCGACCGCCAAAACGATGCCGGCGACGGCAATGGGCGCGACGACGCGCAGCACCACCAGTTCGAGCCGGTCGACATCGCCCCGCAGCCGCGACAGCAGGTCACCGTCACGCAGATCGGCGAGGGCCGCCGGTGCGAGCGGCAGCAGCCGCTCGAACAGCCAGGGTCGCAACGTCGCCACGACGCGCAGTGTCGCCTCATGACCGACCACGCGCTCGGCATAGCGGCCCGCGGTGCGCGTCATCGCCAATGCGCGGATCGTGGCGCCCGGTGTGAAATAGTTCATCGAGACGCCCGCCAGCCCGGCCATGGCCATGGCGGTGATGAACCAGCCCGATAGGGCCAGCAGCGCGATATTGGCCAGCATCGCCAGCGCAGCGAGGCCGATGGCCAGCGCGATCCAGCCGGCCAGCGGCCGCAGCAGCGGCCCGATCCTGCCCAGCGTTAGCATGGGCTGGCCGCCTCCGCAGGCTCGGCCTCTCCAACCGCGACGCGACCCGCCTCGACCCGGATGATCCTGTCGGCCAGTGCGAGGCTCGCCGGCCGGTGCGCATTGACCAGAAGGGTCCGCTGCCCCTTCAGCTGCGCGATGGCCGCGTGGATCAGGGCTTCGCTGTCATCGTCGAGATGGGCGGTCGGTTCGTCCAGCAGGACGAGCGGCGCATCCCGGTAGAAGAGGCGCGCCAGGGCGATGCGGCTCTCCTGACCGCCCGACAACTGGCGCCCGCCATTGCCGATCGCCGTGTCGAACCCCTGCGGCAGTCTGGCGATCACCCCGGCGACGCCCGCATGTGCGGCGGCCCCGAGGATGGCGCTGTCATCCGGATCGGCCTCGCCCGGCGCGATATTGCCGCGCACCGAAGTGGCGAAGAGCTTTGGCCGTTGCGGCATGAAACCGAGATGGCGGCGCCAATGCGCCGGATCGAGCCTGTCGAGCGGATGGCCGTCGATCAGGATGCGGCCGCTGGTCGGGCTGACGAAGCCGAGCAACAGGGCCTGGATGCTGGATTTGCCGGCGCCGGAGGGTCCCGCAAAGGCGACGGCCTCTCCGGGCTCGATCGCAAAACTGACGCCCTGCAGCGCCATGCGGCCGTCGTCATAGGTCAGGTGAACATCCTCGAAACGGATCGCGACGCCCCTGCCGAATGCGGGCCTGAGCATTCCCCCGGCGACCACCGGCTCCGGCAGGGCGTCGAGCGCGACCAGCCGGGACGCGGCCCCCAGCGCCTCCATGCGGGCATGATAGGCGGTGCCCATCGTCCGCAGCGGACCATAGAATTCCGGCGCCAGCAGCAGGATGAACAGGCCGGTGCGATAGTCGAGGTCGCCCCAGAGCAGCCGGAAGCCGATCAAAACGGCAATGATCGCGATCGCGACCGTCGAAAAGAATTCGAGCGTCAGCGACGACAGAAAGGCGATCCGCAGCACCGCCATCGTGTCGCGCCGGTAGCGCTCGGCCGTGGCGCCGACCTCGGTGACCATCCGGGCCCCGGCTCCGAAGGCCTTGATGGTGGCGAGGCCCTGCACCGCGTCGAGGAAATGGCCGGACATGCGCTGCAGCCGCAGCCATTGCCGTTGGTTGAGCGCTTCGGCGCCCTTGCCGATCAGGACCATGAACAGCGGGATCAGCGGGGCGGTGACCAGGAAGACGAGCGCCGACAGCCAATCCAGCGGCGCCACGACGAGAAGGATGCCGGTGGGCAGCATCGCCGCCTGCGCGGTCGCCGGCAGGTAGCGCGAGAAGAAGGGCTCGACGGCGCGCACGCCATCCGACAGCGCCGAGACGATCTCACCCGGCGGGAGCGCCGCGGCCCCCGATGGCCCGACCCGGCCGAGCTTGCCGAGCAGGGCGCGGCGCAGCGCCGGCACCACCCGCATCGCGGCGGCAAAGCCGAACCGGTCGGCGGCGAAGGCCGCGACGGCGCGCAGCGTCACGATGCCGAGCAGGATGGCGAAGGGCAGGATCAGAACCTCGAACGGCTCCCGGCCGACCAGTGCCCGGTCGAGGATGCCCGCGACCCACCAGGCCTGGAGCACGACCATCGCCCCCACCAGCGCGCCGGCGAGGAGCGCGAGGCGCAGCTCGCGGGCCGCCAGGGGACGCAGGCGCTGGAGAAAGGCGAGGTCGTTCGGGGAGGATCTCACGAGGATGCCATTCGGTTGATGCTCTTCGCCGCGGCGCCGCGATCCGCGAAGCCTACCGACCGGCGACCGTCAGCGGCCGCTGGCTGCCGTAGGCCCCACAAGCCGCGGCGCGGAGTCCACGGCCTGTGGCGCGCCCTCGCGCGTCTCGTCGGCGCCCAGCAGCGCGGTGTCGCGCGTCTCGAATTCGTTCTGGAATTCGAACCACATGACGTTGATGACGGCGATGGCGAGGGCGGCCGTGACACCGAGAATCCAGGCGAAATACCACATGGCGGGTTCCTTTCGGCTCAGTAGGCCTGGTGCTTGCGCGCTTCGATGTCGGCGACGGTGACCTTTCCCCACATCTGGACATAGGCCCAGACCGTGTAGGCGAGCACGATCGGCAGCAGGATCACCACGGCCCAGAACATGATCTTCAGGGTCATGTGGCTGGAGGCGGCGTCCCAGATCGTCAGGCTGGAGGAGGGGTGCGTGCTGGACGGCATGATGAAGGGAAACAGCGACAGCCCGGCGGTGCCGATGATCCCGGCCAGGCCGAACCCACTCAGGGTGAAGCCGAGACCGGGCCTGTTCAGCCGCGACAGGCCGGCGGCGAGAAGCGGCGCGACGAGACCGATCAGGGGTACGATGAGGGCGACGGGCCAGTTGCGGTACACGTCGAACCAGGCGCCAGACGCACGCACCACCTCCTTGGCGAGCGGGTTGGGCAGGGCCGACAGCGGCGGCTGGGAGACGATCCGGTAGCCATCGATGCCGAGCCAGACCCACAATCCACCCAGCGCGAAGAGGGCGGAGACGCCGATGGCGAGCATCGGCACCAGCGCCCGCGCCCGTGCGGCCACCACGTCATCGGTGCGCATCTGCAGCCAGATCGCGCCATGCAATGCCAGCATGCCGACGCTGATTAGCCCGGCGAGCAGGGCGAAGGGGTTGAGCAGCGGCAGCAGGGCCCAGATGAAGGAGCCTTCGTAGTGCGGCCTCAGGAAACGATCGAGGTGGAAGGGCACGCCCTGCAGCAGATTGCCGAAGGCGACGCCGAAGATCAGCGCCGGGATCAGCCCGCCCACGAACAGCCCCCAGTCCCAGGCGTTGCGCCAGGTCGGATTGTCGATCTTGCTGCGGTAGTCGAAGCCGACCGGGCGAAAGAACAGGGCGACGAGGACGAGCAGCATCGCCAGATAGAAACCGGAGAAGGCAGCGGCGTAGACGGCCGGCCAGGCGGCGAAAATGGCGCCGCCGGCGGTGATCAGCCAGACTTGGTTGCCGTCCCAGTGCGGCCCGATCGTGTTGATGATGACGCGCCGTTCATTGTCGTTGCGGCCGAGGAAGGGCAGCAACATGCCGACGCCCATATCCATGCCGTCGGTGATGGCGAAGCCGATCAGCAGAGCGCCCACAAGGACCCACCAGATCAGTTTCAGGCTTTCATAGTCGAGCATCGTCTTGCTCCTCGGAAGGGGAATGCGCTCATTCGGCCGCGACGAGGCGAGGCGGGACGGGCGAGGGCGGATCGGTCTGCTCGTGGTGATAGCGGCCCGTATGCAGCGAGCTGGGGCCGAGCCGGACGAAGCGGACCATGAGATAGACTTCGATGACCAGCAGCAGCGTGTAGAAGACGAGATAGACGCTCATCGACACGATCAGATCGGTGACCGTCAGGGCCGATGTGGCGAGGAAAGTCGGCAGGACCTCGCCGATCGCCCAGGGCTGGCGGCCATATTCGGCGACGAACCAGCCGAGTTCGCTGGCGAGCCAGGGAAGCGGGATGCTCCAGACCAGCAGGCGCAGGAGCCAGCGCTGCCGTTCGATCGTGCCGCGGGCGAGATGGTAGAAGGACAGGCCGAACAGCCCGAGCATGGTGAAGCCGAAGGCGACCATGATCCGGAAGCTCCAGAACAGATAGGGCACATGCGGGACGCTGTCCCAGGCCGTCGTCGCGATCTGCTGCTCCGTCGCGGTCGCCGGATCCTCGACATAGCGCTTCAGCATCAGCCCGTAGCCGAGGTCCTTCTTGTGGTCGTTGAAGACGGCCTTGGTCTCGGCGGAGCTGTCGCCCGCGCGAAGCTTCTCGAGCGCGCCATAGGCGAGGATACCCGAACGGACGCGCTGCTCGTTCTTCGCGACCAGCTCCGTGATGCCGGGAACCTGCTTGTCGACCGAACGCGTCGCGATCAGGCCGAGCGCCCAGGGGATCTGCACCTCGTAGCGGTTTTCGCGTTTGTCCTGGTCCGGCAGGGCGAAGAGGTTGAAGTTCGCCGGCGCCGGCTGCGTGTGCCACTCGGCCTCGATCGCGGCGAGCTTCATCTTCTGCACGTCGCCGAGCTCGTAGCCGCTCTCGTCGCCGAGCACGATCACCGACAGCGAGGAGGCCAGGCCAAAACCGGCCGCCACCGCGAAGGAGCGCTTGGCGAAGGCGAGGTCGCGGCCCTTCAGGATGTACCAGGCCGAGATGCCGATCACGAACATCGAGGCCGTGACATAGCCGGCCGCGACGGTGTGGATGAACTTGACCTGGGCCACGGGGTTGAACAGCACCGCGGCGAAGTCGGTCATCTCCATGCGCATCGTCTCGGCCGAGAACTCGGCCCCGACGGGGTTCTGCATCCAGCCATTGGCGACCAGGATCCAGAGCGCGGACAGGTTGGTACCGAGCGCGGTCGCAAAGACGACGGCGAGGTAGCGCCGCTTGCTGAGGCGGTCACGCCCGAGCAGGAGCAGGCCGACAAAGGTCGATTCGAGGAAGAAGGCCATGAGACCTTCGATCGCCAGCGGGGCGCCGAAGATGTCGCCGACGTAATGCGAGTAGTAGGCCCAGTTCATCCCGAACTGAAATTCCATGGTCAGGCCGGTGGTGACGCCGAGCGCGAAGTTGATCGCGAAGAGCTTGGTCCAGAACCGCGACATGTCGCGGTAGATCTCCTTGCCGGTCATCACATAGACCGACTCCATGATCACCAGGATCCAGCTCAGGCCCAGTGTCAGCGGAACGAAAATGAAGTGGTACATGGCCACCGCGGCGAACTGCCACCGGGATAGCTCGACGAAGGTCGGGTCGATCATGGAAGGAGGGCTCCTCGAGAGCGGCTCGCTTCGGCCAGTTGGTTCGGCCTCGGCGTGTGTCGCCCCGATACGAAAGACCGATCGCGGCCCCGTCGCATTGCGTAATCGCAATCGCGAACAGGGCCGCTCGTTTTCCTAGCCGGAGCCAGGCTGCGGAGAGACGAGCAGGGCCTGCGTCCAGGTTTCCATGGCGGAGTTCGCCAGGGGCATCGGGGTTTCGAGGAAGCTGACGACGAACCGGTCCGCCAGTTCCGCGATGCCGATCGAGCGGGGTCGCAGCGCCAGGATCTCCGGATTGGGGATCGACATGCCGAAGCAGAACACGACGTTCTGGGCGTCGAGGATTCCCTCGGCGATTTCGCCATCCGGCAGGGCGCGCGTATGGGCCATGTGGTCGAACACGCCGAGAAAGCGGGCGCAGGGGTGCCGCTCGATCAACCGGCGAAAATGCGCCACGATCTCGGCGACGTTTCGGCAGGCGGTTTGCGTCCTGGCAATGTCGAGGATGAAGACCGGGTAGCGCGCATGGATGATCTGGGGGCGGGCGGGCCGCAGGTCGGACTGCACGACGCCACCTATTCCGGCTGGCAGATCTGCCGCCGGGCGACGGCGATGCCGGTGCGCAGCAGCAGGCCGGCGACGAGCAGGCTGGTGAAGGCCAGCAGGACGAAGGCGATCTGGCGATAGCCCGCAACGCCGGTCTGCTCCGCCATCGCAAAGCTCGCGACGGTGATCGCCGCCAGTGGGAAGGAATAGGCCCACCAGGACAGGTAGAAGGCGATGCGCCGCAGCCGGGGCACCTGGGTCAGCAGCAGCAGCGTCAGGAACAGCCCGAAGAAATAGAGGATGCGGGCGAAGGCGTCGATCCCGCCGGCCAGCTTGAGATAGGCGAGGCATCCGACGGCCGGTGGGGCGATCAGGATGAAGAGCGTCGGCCTGAGCCGGTCCGGCAAGGGCTGATGGAACACGATCCGGTTCAGGACGATGGCAAACAGCGGCAGCCAGAACACGATGCCGACAGCAAAGAACAGCCAGGAGGCTTCGCGATAGCCGAGGCTCACCCCGGCGATCGGGACCAGCATGTTGCCGACGATCGGGATGAACCAAGCCGGATTGAGGTGAGGCGTCTGGAAATGCTCGCGGTTGATCCAGCGGTCGAGCACCAGCAGGGTCAGCGCCAGTTGCAGCGGTGCGCCGACGAGCAGGAGCCCGGCCGCGAGATCGCGGCTGGACTCCAGAGAGGCGATGCTGAGCAGGATCAGGCTGATCGCGATCGTCGGAACGAAGTGCAGGCGCACCGGATGGGCGAACTCCTCGCGGACCGCCTGCGGGTGGAGCAGCATCTTGGCGCCGTAGAGCAAGGCGAGCAGGACGAACAGGCCCCCCGCAAGAGCCAGCACGACATGCCCGATGGCCTGCAGGGCATGGATCGTGCTCGCTCCCTTCTCCAGCGCGATCGAAAGCCCGGTCAGGCCCATCACCATCGAGAAGAAGCTGACCGGGAAATGACGGAGGCGTGGTTCGGCTGGATGGTCGCTGGCAGAGATGGCTGTGGTCATGACGTCGCTCCCGGCCGTGTCCACCGCCGGTGGCCGCTCCCGAGGGCCGGCGACCGTGGCGGAGCGAGAATGACGCCTGGAGGCGTCATCGCATTGCGTAATCGCAATCGGGACCGACGTTCGCCGGGACGTCCTGCCTGCAGGTCGGAGAAAAGGCTAGGTCAGTTGTTTGATACCGACATAGCGCTATCGGCTGAGCCAAACCAGCGCCATCGGCACCGACTCGACATAGGTGACGAGCACCAGCATGGCGAGGGCAATCGCAAACATCGGCAGCAGCTCCCGGGAAATCGCACCCATCCCAACATTCGCAATCCGCGCCGCAACGAACAACGTGCCGCCGACCGGAGGTGTGTAGAGCCCGATCGCGAGATTGAAGGTCATGATCAGCCCGAGATGGACCGGATCGACACCGAACGCCGTTGCGGTCGGAATGAACAACGGCGCGGTCAGGATGAGCGCAGGAAGCGGTTCGAGGAAGATGCCGATCAGGATCAGGAGAACGTTCAACAATCCGAGGAACACCCATTTCGAACTGGAAATCTGGGCGATCCAGGCCGAGAACTGCGCGGGCACCTGCTCGACCGTGATCAGCCAGGCGAGCGCCGCCGTCGCGCCGATCACGACCAAGACGACCGCGCTGGTGATCATCGCCTGGAGGGCGAGCCCAGGTAGCGCGCTGAGCGGCAACTCGCGATAGACGACGAACGCCAGCACCAGACCGTAGACGACGGCGATCGCCGCAGCTTCGGTCGGCGTGAACAAACCGCTGTAGATGCCGCCTAGAATGATGACGGGGGCGAGAAGCGCCGGGACCGTGTCGATGAAGGATGCGCGAAGCTGCATGAAGTCGGGCCGCGTGCCGCCAACATCGCAGCCGAGCTTGCGGCCCTTGTAGATGCACAGCGCCATCAGGCAGCCCGCGAACAGCAGGCCGGGAACCACGCCCGACAGAAACAGCTCCGCCACGGAGACGTTACCGACGAAGCCATAGACCAACAGCGGGATCGAGGGCGGGATCAAGATGCCGAGTGTGCCGGAAGTTGCGACCAGTGCCGCCGAAAACGGCGGCGGATAACCCTTCCGCTTCATGCCGGGAATCATGACCGAGCCGATCGCGGCTGAATCCGCGACGGCCGAGCCGGAGATCGCGCCAAACAGCGTCGCGGACGAGACGGTGACGACGCCGAGCCCGCCCGGCAGAAAGCCCAGAAGAGTGCTCGCGAAGGCGATCAGCCGGCGTCCGACGCCGCCCTGGCTGATCAATTCGCCGGCGAGGACGAACAGGGGAATCGCAGCGAGATAAAGGGGCTCCACGCCACCGACATAGGTCAGGAAGATCGCTTCCATTGGGTAGAAGCGCCCGAATACGGCGATCGTGGCGATCGTGGTCAGCAGCAGGGACCAGACCAGCGGCATGCCGAGCAGCGCCAGGCCGAAGAAGAGCACGCAGATGACGACGAGGACCACGGCGTTACCCCACGGCCGGTGCGAGGGCATCCTCGCCGCGCAGCAAGAGCGATGCGTCATAGGCGACATAGATCGTCGTGAGCAGGGAGCCGATCGGCATCGCGAGATACTGGAGCCCCACCGGCCAGTGCAGCACGCTCATCTCCTGCGTCATGGTGCGCTCGACGATCAGCAGGCCGCGCCAGATCAGAAGGCCAAGGAGGATCAGGATCGCGAGCCGTGTCACCAGTTCCAGCCGGCGACGTATTTGCGGCGAGGCAGCCTCGATCAGTTCGGTGATCCGCATATGGGCCCCACGCCGCGCCGCGGCGGCGGCTCCGACAAACGTCGCCCAGACCAAACAGAATTCGCCGAACTCGGTGTTCCAGGCGATGTCGATGTTCAGGAAGCCGCGCGCCAGGACATTGGAGAACATCACCACGACAAGCACGAGCGAAAGCCCGACCAGAGCGATGTCGATGACATCGCCCAGAACCCGCAGGGCAGCGGGTTCTGGGCGCTGCGGGCGGTGGAAAAATGCTGTCACCGTTTCGCGCATGTGTCAGTTGGACGGGAGAGCTTTGCGGATGGCGTCGGCTGACGCGAGCATCGCATCGACATCCTTGGCGCCGAACGCGTCTTTCGCCTTCTGGTATACCGGCTGGACGGCGTCGCGGAACGGCCCGATCGCGGGTTTCGCGACTTTGGCACCCTTGGCTGTCATCTCAGCCAATTGCCGTTCCTCGTCACCCCGCACGAGTTGGCGAGACAGAGTCGAGGACTCCTTGGCGGCCTTCGACACGGCGTCCCGATCCTCGGCCGACAGTCGCTGCCAGGTCGCTTCCGCGATGGCGAGCGGCAGTGGCGAATAGACGTGTCGCGTCAGCGTGATGTTGGGCGCGACCTCGTAGAAGCGCAGGGAGTAGATCGTATCGGTCGGATTCTCCTGACCGATGACCGTGCCCTGCTGGATGGCGAGATAGACCTCTGTCACCGGCAAGACGATCGGCGAGAAGCCGATCGACTCCATGATCCAGCGGATCATGTCATTCGGGAACACCCGCATCTTCTTGCCCTTGGCGTCGGCCGGGCTCGCGAGAGGGTCCTTGGTGGTGAAGGAGCGGAAGCCCGCTTCCCAGGTGGAGAGGATGCGGATGCCCTTCTTCGGCAGTTCGTCGAACTGCGCCTTGAGATAGGGCGACTCGTCGTAGAGTTTCCAGCCCTGCTCGTAGGTATCGACCAGGAAAGGCAACCCGGCGAGATTCAAGGCCTTGTTCTGCGTCGCATAGGTGCCGGTCGCCGTCACCGTGAAGTCGATGCCGCCGAGCTGCAGCTGCTCCACCGCCTTGGGATCGTTTGCAAGCTGGCCGGAGTGGAAGACCTGCACCTTGAGCTTGCCCTTGGAGTACTCCTCGACCTTCTGGGCGAAGTGCTCGGCTGCCTTCTGGCGTGAACCGACGGGCGTGTCGGTGTGGCTGAAGCGGAGGGTCGTCTGCGCAAGCGCGGAACCGGCGCAGAGCGCCGACAAAAGGCCCGCCCCCAGGATTGCTGCAAAGTGACGCTTTGATGTCATGGCTTGTCCTCCCTTGTCGCCGGCACGCGATCAGCCGGCTGGTTACTCTTCCCCGGCCGTCCGCTCTTGTCGGCGGCTGGCAGATCACTCTTGATGCAGACGCGGTTGCCTTGGCTGCATCGCGGATTTATGCATACATTAACAAACGCGCTAGTCAACGCATCAATCCCGATCGGATCCTCGTCATGGCAGAACCCGCGACCCCTGAACGCGCCGGCAGCATCGCGCTGGATCGCTTGGCGTTCCTGGGTCGCGGGCTCAGCCGTCCGGAATGCGTCGTCACACATCGCTCCGGCCTGCTCTTCGCCGCAGACTGGACGGGCAGCGGCGGCGTCGCGCTGATCGCGACCGATGGGCGCGTCACGCGTTTGCTGGCGAGGGATCGCGCGGCGCCACTGCGGCCCAACGGCATCGCCTTGGAGCCGGGAGGATCCTTCCTCATCGCCCATCTCGGACAGGATGATGGCGGTCTGGTCAGGCTGTATCCGGACGGCCGAACCGAGACGCTGATCGCGCATATCGAGGGGGCGCCGATCCCACCCTCGAATTTTGCTCTGCGCGACAGGCGCGGGCGCATCTGGCTCACCGTGTCGACACGGATCGTGCCCCGAGGCGACGACTACCGGCCGACGGCCTCGTCGGGCTTCATCGCACTGGTCGAGAACGGCGTCGCCCGCATCGTCGCCGATGGCCTGGGCTATGCCAACGAATGCGCCCTGTCCGCCGATGAGCGCCATCTTCTCGTCAACGAGACCTTTGCGCGGCGGCTCACCCGGTTCGACGTCGGGTCCGATGGCGACCTGTCAAATCGCACGACACTGGCCAGCTTCGGCGAGGGCACGTTTCCCGACGGCGTCGTCCTGGACGCTGAGGGCGGCGCATGGGTCACCAGCATCGTCTCGAACCGCGTGATCCGCGTCAGCCCCGACGGCGCGCAACAGATCATGATTGAGGACTCGCAGCCGGAGCACCTCGCCTGGGTCGAGGCGGCCTTCCAGGCAGGCACGATGGGGCGGCCCCATCTCGACGGGGTCAAGAGCGACAGATTGAAAAATGTCTCCAGTCTCGCCTTCGGAGGCGCGGCTTTGACGACAGCCTATCTTGGCTGCCTTCTGGACGATCGGGTTCCCTTCTTCGACGCGGCGGTGAAGGGCGAGCGTCCGACCCATTACGATTTCGATATCGGCCCTCTGGCGGCGCTGGCCGCCAGTCGGTCACCCGACGAATCTCCGACGAGGACATCATGAGCGCCAACGACACATTCCAGATCTGCGTGCTGCCGGGCGATGGCATCGGCGTTGAGGTGACGGCACCGAGCCTTGCCGTCCTCGAGGCCGCGACCGGGCGCGTCGGCGGCTTCCGCCTGGCGTTCGACCAGAGGCAGGCCGGCGCCTTGTGCTACCGCGACACGGGCATTGCCCTGCCGAGGGAGACGCTCGCGGCGGCGGCGCAGGCCGATGCCATCCTGCTCGGCGCGATGGGCTGGCCCGATATCCGTTACGCAGACGGGACCGAAATCTCACCGCAGATCGACCTGCGCATCGAGTTCGGGCTCTATGCCGGCGTCCGTCCGGTCAGGACATTGCCGAACATGAAGCCCGTCCTGGCCGATGAGCGGGCGCAAAGGCTGGATTTCGTGGTGATCCGGGAGTCCACGGAGGGCCTCTTTTCCTCACGGGGCAAGGGCGTCGTCGTCGAAGACCGTGAGGCGCGCGACACGATGGTCATCACGCGCGCGGTCTGCGAACGCCTGTTCGACTTCTCCTTCCGCCTTGCGCGCGAGCGCAAGGGCCGCGGCGGCAAGGGGGTCGTGACCTGCGTCGACAAAGCCAATGTGTTCGCAAGCTTCGCCTTCTTCCGGAAGGTTTTCGACGAACGGGCGAGGCTGTTCCCGGACATCCGCGCAGAGCACGCCTATATCGATGCCACGGCGCTCAATATGGTCCGCCGGCCGTGGGACCTCGATGTGCTGGTCACCGAGAACATGTTCGGCGACATTCTTTCCGACCTGGGTGCGGGGCTGATGGGTGGGATGGGCTTCGCCCCCTCGGCGGACATCGGCGACCGCCAGGCCGTGTTCCAGCCCTGCCACGGCACGGCACCCGACATCGCCGGCCAGGACAAGGCGAACCCGATCGCGATGTTCCTGTCTGCCGCGATGATGCTGGAATGGCTGGGTGCCAAGCATCAGCGGACCGAAGCCATCATGGCGGGGGGACTGATCCGCTCGGCTGTGGACATGGCCTTTGCGGATGGCCTCCAGCCCTGCGAAAGCGGGGGCCGAGATGGCACCCGCGAGATCACGCGACGCGTCCTCGATGCGATCGGGCTCTGCGAGCCGGTTGCGGCCTGAACCGATGCCGCTCCCCACTCCCATCCGCGTCGCAGCCGTCGGCGCCGGCTATTTCAGCCGGTTCCAGTATCGCGCCTGGAAACGAATCCCCGAGGTCGCCCTGGTCGGCATCTGCAACCGGACGCTCGACCCGGCTCTGGCCTTTGCGACAGAGTTTAAGATTCCTGGGGCGTTCGACGACCTCGGTCGCATGCTCGACGAGACCCGCCCCGATCTGGTCGACATCATCACCCCCCCGGAAACCCATCTCTCGACCATTGCGGCGGTTGCCGCGCGCGGCATTGACATCATCTGTCAAAAGCCGTTCTGCCGCACGCTGGCCGAAGCCACGCAGGCGATGGACATCGCCGATCGGGCGGGCGTTACGGTCATCATTCATGAAAACTTCCGCTTTCAGCCCTGGCATCGCGAGATCAAGCGCCTGTTGGACGAGGGCGCCCTCGGCGAGGTCTATCAGGCGACGTTTCGTCTGCGGCCCGGTGACGGCCAAGGAGAGCGAGCCTATCTCGATCGCCAGCCCTATTTTCAGACGATGCCGAGGCTGCTCGTGCATGAGACGGCAATCCACCTCATCGATACATTTCGCTTTCTGTTCGGCGAGGCGGAGGGAGTCTTCGCATCCCTGCGTAAGTTGAATCCGCGGATAGCGGGCGAGGATGCGGGCCTGATTCTCCTAGATATGAAAAGCGGCGTGCGCTGCCTGTTCGACGGCAATCGCCTGGCCGACCACAGGGCCTGCAACCGCCGATTGACGATGGGCGAGATGGTGATCGAGGGGCAACGAGGCACCCTTTCGCTCGATGGCGATGGCGGGTTGACGTTGCGCCCTCATGGCGAGAATGAAGCTCGGGCCGTCGACTACGCGTGGTCCAACACGGATTTCGGCGGCGATTGCGTCTATGGCTTTCAGCGCCATGTCATCGATCATCGACTTGGTCGAGGGCATCTGGAGAATACGGGGCGCGCCTATCTGACCAACATCGAGATTGAGGAAACGGTTTATGCCTCTGACGCCGAAAGACGGCGCATCGCACTTTGAGCAAGATCGGGTCTCAAGCGCGGAACGCGCCTATCGAGCAATGAAAGACCTGATACTTTCCAACGAGTTGCCTGCTGGCAGTCAGTTGCTTGAGCAGGAGGCCGCCCTACGCTTGGGCATGAGTCGCACGCCCGTTCGCGAGGCCATGATCCGGCTGGAGCAGGATGGTGTCGTCGAGATCAGGCCGCGCCATGGCATGCGCGTCCTGCCGGTTTCAAGCGCCGACATGCGCGAAATTTACGACGTCTTGACCTCGCTTGAAGCGACGGCTGCAGAGATGGTCGCGCGCAAGGGCGTCACGGCAGAGGAACTTCAAGGCCTGAAGGATGCCGTCGGCGAAATGGAAGCCGCGTTGGCGTGCGACAATCTCGACGATTGGGCGGCGGCGGATCATCGCTTCCATGAGCTCTTGGTGAAGTTAACCGGCAATCAGCGTCTGCAGCAGATCGTGACCCAGCTGAGCGAGCAGGCCCATCGCGCGAGAATGCTGACGCTGAGACTGCGACCGAAGCCAGTCGGGTCCAATCGCGACCATGCGATGTTGGTGGACGCAATCGCTGCACGGGATGGGGAGGCTGCACGCAGCATTCACCATGAGCATCGTGCAAAGGCTGGAGACATGCTTGTTGGCCTGCTGGATAGCCTCGGGTTCAAGCAGCTTTAGGATAGCGTCCAGATGACGGCTCCGTCCGGAGGCCGCACGCATTGTAAGTCAGCCCTTCTGCTACTACGCCCGGGCGAGCTGCGCATAAGCGGAACTTGGCGCCCTGTCTGGAACCAGGCATTTCGGTGCGGCGAGCCCGACAGATTTCGAGGTCGCGCATCCTTGGGGCTGGCGATCGATGTCGAGGGGTTGGCTTCCGCCAAACTTGCTGCAACTAGATCCTTCGCAAGGCGATCGGGCTCAGCACCTCGGGGCTATGGCACCGAAAAAGCAGACCCTGCGCAATATCCGCAGCCTTGGCAGCGTCGGGCGCTATGTTACCGTGTCCTTAGAGCGGATTCAAAAGCCGCCACCGGCTTCGCCGTCAGAACCTTCGGCGCGGCCAGCACGCAGGGAGGACTACGATGCGCAAGACGCTTGCGGCCGCCGTCGCGGCCTGTTTCGTCGCGGCTGCACCGGCCGCGCATGCCCAGGAAAAACTCAAGATCGGTGTGATGGCGACGCTGTCGGGCGCTCTGACGTCCGGCGGTGAAGACGGTGTCCGCGGTGTCCAGATCGCGGCCAAGGAACTCGGCAACAAGATCGCCGGGCGCGAGTTCGAATTCATCATCACAGCCACCGACGCCAGCCCGGATTCCGCGCTGCGCGCGGCCCGCAAGCTGGTCGAGCAGGACAAGGTGCAGCTCATCATCGGGCCGCTCTCCGGCTCCGAAGGCATCGCCATGCGCGACTACAGCAAGACGGTGCCGAACCTCGTCATGGTCAACGGCTCGTCGGGGGCGCTCGAGACGACCTTCGTCAATCCCTCGCCGAACTTCTTCCGCTTCAACAGCGATGGTGCCATGTGGATGGCCGGTCTCGGCGAATACGTGCTGAAGGACAAGGGCTTCAAGAAGATCTCGGTGATCGCCGAGGACTACTCCTTCCCCTACACGCAGGTCTTCGGCTTCGCGATCGGCTATTGCCGGGCGGGCGGCCAGATCGTCCAGCGCCAGTGGGTGCCGCTCGGCACCAAGGATTTCGGCTCGGTGATCGCCAACATTCCCGACGATGTCGACGCCGTGTTTCTCGGCTTGGGCGGCGGCGACGCGGTCAACTTCCTGAACCAGTACAGCCAGACCGGCGGCAAGGCGAAATTCATCGGCGGCTCGATCATGGTCGACCAGACCGTGCTGTCGTCGAAGGGCGCCGCCAAGCGCCTGCTCGTCGGCACGCCCTCGTCGGGCGGCGTCGCCGACGCCTGGGACGACCCGCGCTGGAAGGCCTGGGTGAAGACCTATCAGGACGCCTTCCCGGCCGACAAGCGCTTCGCCAGCCCCTCGCTCTTCGCGACCAACTACTACAACGCCGTGATGGCGCTCTCGATCGCGATGGACAAGGTCAAGGGCGACCTCTCGGATGGCGGCGCCAAGCTGCGCGCCGAGCTGGCCAAGGTCGAACTGAATGCGCCCAACGGCAAGATCCGGCTCGACGACAACCGGCAGGCGATCGCCACGACCTTCATCACCGAGGTCGCCGAGTTGCCCAATGGCGATCTGACCAACAAGTTCGTGCGTGCCGTGCCGGACGTGACGCAGACGCTGGGCCTCTCGCTGGAGGCGTTCAAGGCGATCGGCCTGCCGTCCCGGACCAATCCGGAATGCAAGAAATAGGGCGCCCGAGCGCCCGATGGAGGGGACCCGCGCCATGCGTGCCCCCTCCGCTTCCGTCACGTCCCGACTCCCGGCGCCTGCGAGCGGATCTCGTGGTGCCAAGCCGGCGGCTTGCCTGACGAGGCCCAGCTTCCTGCGTCGGACCTACTTTCGCGAGGCATCATGAGTCGCGCAGTTGCGGTCTGCCACGGCCCCTTCGGCCGCGTCGCGATCTACGATCTCGACCGCCCGCTGGTGCTGCACGCCCACCGCGAGGCCCATCTGATCTTCTTCCTCGAAGGGTCGCGCGGTATCGTCACCGTGAATGGCCGCGCCACGCTGGTCGACCCCTTCATGGGGGTGGCGATCAATCCCTGGGAGCCGCACAACTTCCAGCCGGAACGGGCCGGCGCGCTCGGCCTCTTCCTCGTCGTCTATCTCAAGCCCGAATGGCTCGCGGCCCAGACCATGACGCCGCCCGGTGCGCTCGCCTTCCCGGCGTCCGAGCTGGTGATCACCCGCGAACTCGCCTCCTGGCGCGACGAGGCGGTCGAGATGCTGCTGTCGGCGCATCGCGATCTCAATCTGGCGCCGGTACTGATGGCGCTGGCCCAGGCCTCGAGCGAGCCAATCGGCCAGGACCTCGCCTCCGCCCTGCTGCATGTCGCGCCGGAAAGCGTGCTCGACCGGCGGGTGGTGCGGGCGCAGCGTCTGATCGAGGCCCATCCCGCCCATGAGGGTGCACTCGCCCGTGTCGCCCGAGAGGCCGGGCTGTCGCGGGCGCATTTCTTCAAGCTCTTCCGCGAGCAGGTCGGCGTCACCCCGACCGTCTTCGCCAACACCGTCCGGCTCGATGCGGCGCTCGATCGCCTTGTGCTCTCGGGCGATCCGGTGACGCAGATCAGCCAGAGGCTCGGCTTCTCCTGCCAGAGCGTCTTCACCCGCTTCTTCACCGCCCATATGGGGATGGCGCCGCGGGATTATCGCCGGGTCCTGCGCCGTGTCGGCCAGCCGCCGCCCCTGTCCGGCCCGTCGCTGCGGGCCTGCCATGTCTGATTTCGTCGCCCGCCGCCCGATCTGGTCGCTGATCATCCTGCTGGCGCTGGCCGTCCTGGCCTGGCTCGTCTTTTCGATCTGGACGCCGGGGATGGAGGCGATGTTCGGGCGCAAGCGCGTCTTCCTGAGTGCGCTGTTCAACGGCATCACGCTGGGGGCGCTGTATTTCCTGGTCGCCAGCGGGTTCACGCTGATCTTCGGGCTGATGCGCAACGTCAACCTTGCGCACGGCTCGCTGTATCTGTTCGGCGGCTATGTCGGCTACAGCGTCGGCGAATGGACCGGCTCTTGGCTGATGGCGCTGCTGGTCGCCTTCCTCGTCGTGGCGCTGGTCGGCATCCTCATGCAGGTGCTGCTGTTTCGCTGGATGGAGGGCCAGGACCTCCGCCAGACGCTCGTCACCATCGGCCTCTCGATCATCTTCGCCGACCTGCTTTTGTGGAGCTATGGCGGCGACACCTTCCAGGTCACCGCGCCGGACTGGCTCTCCGGGCCGGTGACGCTGCCCTTGGCGGTCGCGCTGCGCAGCAATGGCGAGGCGGTGATGATGACCTACCCGCTGGTGCGCATCGCCATCCTGATCGGGGCGATCATCGTCGGCGTGCTGATGTGGCTGGCGCTCAACCGCACGCGGGTCGGCATGCTGGTGCGCGCCGGGGTGGATGATCGCGACATGCTGTCGGCGACCGGCGTGCGCGTGCAGCTGGTCTTTGTCATGGTCTTCGCCTTCGGGGCCGGGCTCGCGGGCCTCGCCGGCGTCGTCGGCGGTACCTTCCAGTCGCTGCAGCCGGGCGAGGATACGCGCATCCTGCTGTCCTCGCTCGTCGTCGTCATCGTCGGTGGCATGGGCTCGATCCCCGGCGCGGCGGTCGGGGCGCTGATCGTCGGCCTCGCCGAACAGTTTGGCTCAGTCTACATGCCGACCTATGCGGTGATGCTGACCTTCCTGATCATGGTCGCGGTGCTGGCGATCAGGCCCGAAGGCCTGGCGGCGAGGCGCTGACGATGGCCATCGCCGACCTCGAGCTGGAGCAGCGCGCCCGTCCCCAGGAGGGCGTCGGGGACTGGGTTGCGCGTCGGGGCACGGCGTTCTGGGTCGTGGCCGCACTGCTGCTGGTCATGCCCGCCATCGCCAGCCCGTTCTGGCTCGTCCAGATCATCGCCTATGCGATGATCCTGGGCATGGTCGCGCTCAGCCTGATGTTCCTGGCCGGCTATGGCGGCATTGTCAGCCTGATCCAGATGACGGTGGCCGGCTTTGCCGGCTATCTCGTGGCGATCCTCGGCGGCAGCGCCATCACCCAGATCAGCCTGAACTGGCCCTGGTGGACGGCGGTGCCGGTCGCGATCCTGGTCGCGACGCTGTTCGGCACGCTGAGCGGAGCACTCTCGGTGCGCACCGAGGGCATCTACACGATCATGATCACGCTCGCGATCGCCTCGGCGTTCTATTACCTGACGCTGCAGAACTACACGATCTTCAACGGCTTCAGCGGCTTCAACGGCATCCTGCCGCCGGTCTTCCTCGGCATCGACTGGGGCCAGAGCCTGCCCTTCTACTACCTGACGCTGGCCTGTGCGGCGCTGGCCTATGGCGCGGTGATCTATGTCTCGCGGGCGCCCTTCGGGCTCGCCTTGCAGGGCACGCGCGACAACCCCCGCCGCATGGCGGCGCTCGGCTTCGACGTCGTCGCGCACCGCATCGCCGCCTATACCTTCGCCTCGCTGATCGCCGCTTGCGCCGGGGTGTTGCTGGTCTGGTACCAGCGCCAGATCTCGCCCGGCACGGCCGGCGTCGGGCCCGTCGTCGACATGCTAATCATCGCGGTGGTCGGCGGCCTGAGCCGCCCAATCGGCCCCTTCATCGGCGCGCTCGTCTATGTCCTGCTGCGCACCTTCGCGCTCGATGTGCTCGAGGGTGTCGGCCTCGACGGGCGGCGCTACCAGCTGCTGATTGGGCTCGGCTTTCTCGTCATCGTGCTGTTCTCGCCCGACGGGCTGATCGGCATCTTCCAGCGGCTGCGCGAACGCTATCGCCGTGGCCGCGACGCCCGCGACAGCCAGATGGGCGCAGGCGGAGGGGCGCCATGAGCGCGGTCGTCTCTCGCGAGCGGCTGACGGCGGCGGGCTCCGCCAACGCGCTCGAACTGCGCGGGGTCTCGCGGCTGTTCGGCGCCCTGGCGGCGCTGACTGACATCACGCTCTCGGTGAAGCCCGGCGAGCGGCGGGCCGTGCTGGGTTCGAACGGGGCCGGCAAGACGACGCTGTTCAACTGCGTCACCGGCGATTTCGCGCCGAGTTCGGGCGTGATCCGCTTCTTCGGCGAGGATGTCACCGCCTTTCCGCCGCAGGAGCGCATCCGGCGGGGTCTGCGCCGGACTTACCAGATCTCGTCGCTGTTCACCGGGCTTTCGGTGCTCGACAATGTCTATCTCGCCTGCCGGGGCGTCTCGCGGAACCGCTTCTCGCTGCTGCGCCCGCGCCGGGACGACGCGCTGGTCCATGCGGCCGAGACGCTGGTCGAGGCGGTGCATCTCTCGGCCGTCAAGGACAGGCTGGTCGGCGAGCTCGCCTATGGCCAGCAGCGCCAGCTCGAAATCGCGCTCGCTTTGTCGGGCGCGCCGCGTTTCATCCTGTTCGACGAGCCGGCGGCGGGGCTGTCTCCCACCGAGCGGCGCGACCTCGTCCACATCCTGACCTCGCTACCGAGCCATATCGGCTACATCATCATCGAGCACGACATGGATGTGGCGCTGCGCGTCGTCGAGAGCGTGACGATGATGCACAACGGCCGCATCTTCAAGGAAGGCGCGCCGCAGGAGATCGAGAGCGACCCCGAGGTCCAGGAGCTCTATCTCGGTGGCGGTCACGGCGGAGGCGGGCATGGCTGAGCGCCTCAAGGCCCCTCCCGGCGTCGGCATGCCGATCCTGCAGATCGCCGGTCTCAACGTGTTTTATGGGCGCTCCCATGCGCTTCAGGGCGTCGACCTCACGCTCCAAAGCGGCGTGCTCTCGGTGGTCGGCCGCAACGGCATGGGCAAGACGACCATGTGCAAGGCGATCATGGGGCTGGTGCCGGTCAGCTCGGGCTCGATCCGCTTCTTCGGCGAGGAGATCGCGGGGCGCAGCCCGGCCGAGATCGCGCGGCTCGGCATCGGCTATGTACCACAGGGTCGCCGGCTCTGGCGCTCGCTCACGGTCGACGAGCATCTGCGGCTGATGCAACGGTCCAAGCGCGGGGCCTGGACGCCGGAACGGATCTACGAAGCCTTCCCGCGGCTGGCGGAGCGCCGCAACAATGGCGGCGCCCAGCTCTCGGGCGGCGAGCAGCAGATGCTGGCGATCAGCCGGGCGCTCCTGATGAATCCGCGCCTGCTGATCATGGACGAGCCGACGGAGGGGCTCGCGCCCGTCATCGTCGCCCATGTCGAGGAGATGCTGGTGCGCCTCGCCGAGCAGGGCGACGTCGCGATTCTCGTGATCGAGCAGAACATCGGCGTCGCGACCGAAATGTCGGACCCGGTCGCCATCATGGTCAATGGCCGGATCAACCGCATCATCGCCTCGGCGACGCTGGCCGGCGACCGCGACCTGCAGCAGCGCCTGCTCGGCGTCGGCCGGCACAGCCATGACGAAACTGACGGCGCGCCCGAACCAGCGGCGACGTCGGAGAGCGGGACGGCCCGCGCCCCTGCCCAGCCGAGCGGCCCGATGCGGGTCTACAACGCCAATCCGGTGATCCCGACGCGCTGGTCGCAGCCCGTCCCGGCGGCGCGGATCGAGGCCCAGGCGCGGACGATCTCGCGCCCGACGCTGGCGACGCGCGACGGTGCCCGGGTCGCGGACGGCCGGCGCCATGCGCCCTCGGGCAGCGGCGAGCCGCATGTCATCGTCGTCGGTACGCTCGACACCAAAGGGGAGGAGCTGCGCTTCATCCGCGATCTCATCCAGGCGGAGGGGGGGCGGGCGCGGCTCGTCGACATCTCGACCTCGGGCCGCAGCGCCGGCGGCGACGTCACCCCGCAGGAGATCGCGCTCGCCCATCCGCGCGGCTCGGCCGGCATCGCCTCCGGCGACCGCGGAGCGGCCGTGGCGGCGATGACAGAGGCGTTCAAGGCCTGGCTGCCGCGCCAGCAGGGCGTTCTCGGCGTGATCTCCGCCGGCGGCTCGGGGGCGACCGCGATGGTGACACCCGCCATGCAGGCCCTGCCGATCGGGCTGCCGAAACTGATGATCTCGACCATGGCCTCGGGCGATGTCGCGGCTTATGTCGGCGCCGCCGACATCACGATGATGCATGCCGTCACCGATGTGCAGGGGATCAACCGGGTCTCGCGGCTGGTGCTCGGAAACGGGGCGCGGGCGATGGCCGCGATGGCCAAGGCGCGGCTGGCCGAGCTGACCAAGCCCGCGACGACGCGGCGCGCTGGGCCCGAAAAGCCGCTGGTCGGGCTCACCATGTTCGGCGTGACGACCCCCTGTGTGAAGCAGGTCTCGCAGCTGCTGGAGGCCGAATGGGAGCCGCTCGTCTTCCACGCCACCGGCACGGGCGGGCGCGCTCTGGAGAAGCTCGTCGACTCCGGCCTGGTCGGCGCCGTGATCGACGTCTCCACCACCGAAATCTGCGACCTGATGATGGGTGGCGTCCTGCCGGCGACGGAGGATCGCTTCGGCGCGATCATCCGCACGCGCATTCCCTATATCGGCTCGGTCGGCGCGCTCGACATGGTCAATTTCTTCGCGCCCGAGACGGTTCCGGAACGCTATCGCAGCCGCAATCTCTATCCGCACAATCCGCAGATCACGCTGATGCGGACGACGGCGGACGAGAATGCGCGGATGGGGCGCTGGATCGGCGAGCGACTGAACCTAATGGAGGGGCCGGTGCGCTTCCTCCTGCCCGAGCGCGGCGTCTCGGCGCTCGATGCGCCTGGCCAGCCCTTCCACGATCCCGCCGCGGATGCCGCCCTGTTCCAGGCGCTGGAGCAGACCGTGCGCCAGACGCCGACGCGGCAGCTGATCCGCTGCCCGCATCACATCAACGATCCGGCCTTCGCCACCGCCCTCGTGCAGCAGTTCCGCGCGCTGCATGCCGGGCGCCGGCGCGAGCGGGCGAAGGCTGGAGGGGCCTGATGGCGAGCTTCGACAAAAAGAGCCTGCTGAAGCGCTTCCAGGCAATGGTGAAGGCCGGCGAGCCGATCGTCGGCGGGGGTGCAGGCACGGGGCTGTCGGCCAAATGCGAAGAGGCCGGCGGGATCGATCTCATCGTGATCTACAATTCGGGGCGCTACCGCATGGCCGGCCGCGGCTCGCTCTCGGGGCTGATGCCCTATGGTGACGCCAACGCCATCGTGATGGAGATGGCGGCCGAGGTGCTGCCAGTGGTGAAGACCACGCCGGTGATCGCCGGCGTCTGCGGCACCGATCCGTTCCGGCGGATGGACGTCTTCCTCGACGAGGTCGCGCGGATCGGCTTCGCCGGGGTGCAGAACTTCCCGACCGTCGGGCTGATCGACGGCATCTTCCGCAAGAACCTCGAAGAGACCGGCATGGGCTTCGGCCTTGAGGTCGAGATGATCCGTCTCGCCAATGCGAAGGGCCTGCTGACGACGCCTTACGTCTTCTGCGAGGCCGATGCGCGCGCCATGGCTAAGGCGGGCGCCGACATCATCGTCTGCCATCTCGGGCTGACAACCGGCGGGGCGATCGGCGCCGAGACGGCGCTCAAGCTCGCCGACTGCCCGGCGCTGGTCGATGCCTGGGCCGCGGCCGTGCTCGCGGTCAAGAAGGACGCGCTCATCCTCGTGCATGGCGGCCCGGTCGCCGAGCCGGCGGATGCCGACTTCATCATGAAGCACACCGAGCACTGCCACGGCTTCTACGGCGCCTCCTCGATGGAGCGCCTGCCGGTCGAGGTCGCGATCCGCGAGCAGACGCGCGCCTTCAAGCGCATCGGCCGCGATCTCACGAACAAAAAGCACGCCGGCAAGGCGGGCAAGGCGAAGTGACCCGGGCCACGGGTGGGAGGATGAGGACATGACGGGACAGCTGATCGGATCGCTGATCCTCTGGCTGATCGTGGCGGTGATCGTCATCGCCATCGTCGTTTATCTGGTGAACTGGCTGTATCGGCGCTCGTCGAAGGAGGTGTCCTTCGTCCGCACCGGCCTGTTCGGCGAACGGGTGGTGATCAATGGCGGCGCCTTCGTTCTGCCGATCATCCACGACGTCACGCCGGTCAATATGAACGTGCTGCAACTCGCCGTGACGCGCGCCAGCAACGACGCGCTGATCACCCGCGACCGGATGCGCGTCGACATCGACGCCGAGTTCTATGTCCGGGTGAAGCCGGAGCGAGACTCGGTCTCGGTCGCCGCCGCCACGCTCGGCCGCCGCACGCTCCAGCCCGACCAAC
Organism: Allobosea thiooxidans; assembly: GCA_943372485.1. Lineage (GTDB taxonomy): Bacteria > Pseudomonadota > Alphaproteobacteria > Rhizobiales > Beijerinckiaceae > Allobosea > Allobosea thiooxidans_A. The sequence goes on along the minus strand of CALRYW010000007.1, from coordinate 33,082 downwards.
TCCATGCGCTGCTCTCGGGCAAGTTCATCTCGGCGCTGCGCACCGTCGCCTCCGAGATGACGATGGAGGAGATGCACGAGCAGCGCGGAATGTATGTCCAGCGCGTCAAGGAGGCTGCGGCCGAGGCGCTCGACCAGAACGGCCTGTTGCTGGAATCGGTCGCGCTCACCGATCTCGACCAGACCGATCTGCAGTATTTCAACCCGTCCAACCGCTTCGACGCCGCCGGTTTGACGCGGATCATCGAGGAGATCGAGGATAAGCGGAAGCTGCGCAACGACATCGAGCAGGACTCGATGATCCGCATCCGCACCCGAAATCTCGAAGCCGAGCGCCAGGCGCTCGACATCGAGCGCGACAGCGAGGCGGCGCGGCTCGAACAGCAGCGCGAGATCGAGATCAAGCGCGCCGTGCAGCGGGCCGAAATCGCCCGCGAGCGCGCAGCCCGCGATACGGAAGCCGAGCAGGCGCAGATCCTCTCGCGCGAGGAGATCGAGAAGTCGCGCATCGCCAACGAGCGCGCGATCAGCGAGGCGCGCATCGCCTCCGAGCGCGACATTCGCCAGCAGGAAATCGCGCGTACGCAGGCCGTCGAGGAGGCCGAAATCGCCTCGCGCGAGCTGATCGAGAAGGCCCGCATCGCCAATGAACAGGCGATCAGCGCCGCCCGCATAGCCTCGGAGCGCGACATCCGCCAGAAGGAAATCGAGCGCGCGCAGACGCTCGAAGCCGCCGAGATCGCGGCGCGGGAGGCGACCGAGAAGGCGCGCATCCTGCAGGAAACCGCGATCAGCGCCGAGCGCATCATCCGCGAGCAAGAGATCCGCAACCGCGAGATTGAGCGCACCCGCGTGCTCGACCAGGAGGACATCGCGGCGCGCGAGGCGGTCGACACCGCCCGAATCGGCCAAGAGGAGCGAATCCGCGCACTCGGCATCGCGCGCAACCGCGCCCTCGACGAAGCCGAGATCGCCGCCCGCGAGGCGGTCGAGAAGGCCCGCATCGCTCAGGAAAACGTGCTGACGGCCGAGCGCATCGCACTGGAGCAGCGCAAGCGCCTGCTCGAGATCGAGCAGACCGAGACGATCGAGGCGGCCGAGATCGCGGCGCGCGAGAGCGTCGAGAAGGCGCGCATCAGCCAGGAACGGAGCGTCGCCAGCGAGCGCATCCGCCGCGACGAGGAGGTCCGCAATCTCGAAATCGCCCGCAACCAGGCGATCGACACCGCTGAAATCGCCGCGCGCGAGGCGACGGAAGCCGCGCGCATCGCCCAGGAGAAGGTCGTCGCCGCCGAGCGCATCGCAGCGGAACTCGCCACGAAGGAGCTGGAGATCCGCCGCAACGCCGATCTCGACACCGCCGAACTGAAGCGCCGCGACACCGTCGAGCGCCGGCGCATCGCCACGGAACTTGGCCTGGACGAAGAGCGCATCAACTCGGTGAAGTCCCGCGAGATGCTGCAGATCGCCCAGAAGAAGGCCGTCGAGGTCGCGGAAGAGGACCGAGCCATCGTGCTCGCCGCCAAGAGGGTCGAGCGCACCGACGCCGACAGCGCGCTGCGCCAGGCCGAGATCGCGGCGAAGCAGCAGGTCGAGTCCGTCGACATCGTCCGCGAACAGGCCCTGGAGGCCGCCCGGATCGAGCGGCGGCGCGCGCTCGAACAGCTCGAGATCGCCCGGACACAAGCCCTTCAGGAGGCGCAGATCGCGTCAAACGAGGAGGTCGAGCGGGCCCGCATCTCGTCGGATCGCGGGCTCGACGAGGCCCGCGTGGGGCGCCAGCGCGAATTGCGCAAGCTGGAGATCGCCCGCGAGCGGGATGTCGAGGCGGCCGCCATGGACAAGGCGATCGCGCTCTACACCAAGTCGCTGGAGGAATCCGCCGCCCAGGCCAGTGCCGAGAGCGCCCGCGCCAAGGCGGTCGAGGCCGAGGAGCAGGTCAAGACGATCCGCGAGAGCGAAGGCGCCAAGCGCCGCAAGACCGTCGAGGTGCTACTCGCCGAGAAGGCGGCGGAGGAATCCAATATCGCCGCTGCCGCCGACAAAGTCCGCCGGACCGTCGAGGCCGAGGCGCAGAAGCTGCTCTACGAAGCCGAGAACGTGCTCAGCGACGGCGCCCGCTACGGGCTGTTCCGGCGCCGCCTGCTCGACAAGATCGAGGGCATCGTGCGCGAGAGCGTCAAGCCGATGGAGAAGATCGAGGGCATCCGCATCCTGCATGTCGACGGACTCGCCGGAGGCGGCGGCTCGGGCGGGGCCGGCGGCGCGGCGCGCTCGCCGACCGACGAGGTGATCGAGTCGGCGCTGCGCTACCGCGTCCAGGCGCCGATGATCGACCAGGTGCTGAAGGAGATCGGCATCGAAGGCGGCAACCTCGCCAAGATGGGCGGGCTGATGCGCGAGGCCTCCGACATGCAGCGCGTCGCCAAGGAGGCCCAACCAGCCAAGCCGAAAGGCAGTGGCGATGCGAAGGCCGGTGGCGAAGGCCCTGCCCCCGAAGCCGGCCCCGGCAAGACCTCCTGAGGCTGCAGCATCATGGCCCGCGTCTACGTCTCCAGCGTCATCTCCGCCCCCGCCGCCAAGGTCTGGGCCCGCGTACGCGATTTCAACGGCCTGCCGAACTGGCATCCGCGTATCGCCGAAAGCCGGATCGAAAACGGCGAGCCGGCCGACAAGGTCGGCTGCATCCGCGCCTTCTCGCTGCGCAGCGGCGATCGCCTGCGCGAGCAGCTGCTCGGCCTTTCCGACTACGACATGTTCTGCACCTACTCGATCCTGGATTCGCCGATGCCGCTGACGAATTACGTTGCGACGCTGCGGCTCACGCCGATCACCGACCAGGAGCGTACCTTCATCGAATGGTCGGCCGATTTCGACTGTGCGCCGGAGCGCGAGGCGGAGCTGGTCGAGGGCATCGGCACCAATGTCTTCCAGGGCGGATTCGATGCCCTCAAGCGCGCATTCGGGGGATGAGGCATGCCTCACGTCGTCCGCAGCACGATCATCGACGCGCCGGTCGACCTGCTCTGGTCGGTGCTGCGCGACTTCAACGGCCATGACCGCTGGCACCCGATCGTCGCGAGGAGCGAGATCGAGCGCGGCCACCCGTCCGACCGGATCGGCTGCGTGCGCCGCTTCTGGCTGCAGGACGGCAGCGAGCTGCGCGAGCAGCTCCTCACGCTGTCGGACCTCGAAATGACCTTCAGCTACTGCCTGCTGGATACGCCGATCCCGCTCTTCAACTACGTCGCCCATGTCCGGCTGCTGCCGGTGACCGACGGCAACCGCGCCTTCTGGCACTGGGAAAGCCGATTCACCACGCCCCGCGGCCGCGAGGCCGAGCTCGCCCGCATCGTCGGCGACGAGGTCTACACCAACGGCATCGAGGCGGTACGCCGCCTGCCGGAACTCGCGGGGGAGGCGGTCTGACATGCTCGCTGTGAGAAGCTGCGCGACGCTCTCCGAAGCCGCCGGCATCCTGTCCGGTGACCGGCAGGCGGTGCTGATCGGCGGCGGCACGCTGGTGATGCGCGACGTCAACGAGGGCCGGCTGACCGAGGGCACGCTGCTGCGCGTCACCGATCCCGCCTTCCGGCGGATCGAGGCCCATGGTGCCCGCATCGAGTTCGGCGGCGGGGTCACGATGGGCCAGATCCTGGCCAGCCGCGAGCTCGCCTTTCTCCATGCGCCGGCCCGTGCGATTGGCGGCCCGGCCGTGCGCAACATGGCGAGTGTCGGCGGCAATCTCTTCGCACCCACGCCTTACGGCGATTTCACCGTGGCGCTGCTGGCGCTCGATGCACAGGTCGTGGTGCAGTCTGGCTTCGGTTCCGGGCGGGCGACTCCGCTGGAGGAGTTCCTGGCGGCCCGCGAGCGCATGGGGCCGGCGCTGGTCGCCTCCATCCAGTTCCCGCGACCCGCCAGCCCCGGCGATTTCCACTTCCGCAAGATCAGCCGGGTCAAGCCGAAGGGGATTTCGGTGCTGTCGATCGCCGCGCATCTGCCGCAGGCGGGCGGGCGCGTCAGCCAGGCGCGGGTCGCCTATGGCGCGATGGCGCCGACGCCGATCCGCGCGCGCGGCGTCGAGCGGTCCCTAGAGGGCAAGGCACTCGATGCCGCGGCCATCGCCGCCGCAAAACAGGCCGCGCTCGAAGGCTGCCGCCCGGCCACCGATGCGATCGCCAGCGAGTGGTATCGCCGCGAGGTGCTGCCCGTCCATCTCGGCCGGCTGCTCGCCGGCGAGCCCCGCTGAGGAGCGCGCATGGCCAAGATCCCCGTCCAGTTCCGCCTCAACGGCACCGACCGCGCCGCCTTCGTCGATGCGCCCGAGACGCTGCTCGACACGCTGCGCCGGAGCCTGGGCGACTTCGCCCCGAAATATGGCTGCGGCCAGGGAGCCTGCGGCGTCTGCACCGTGCTGATCGATGGCGAGCCGCATCTCTCCTGCCTGACGCTTTCGGTCGCCTGCGAGGGCAGGCAGGTCGAGACGGCCTCCGGGATGGCCAATGGACCCGAGCTGCACCCGCTGCAGGTGCAGTTCATGGAGCATTTCGCCGCGCAGTGCGGGTTCTGCACGCCGGGCATGCTGACGGCGGCGCGCGCCCTGCTCGACAAAAAACCCAACCCCACCCGCGACGAGGTCATCGAGGCGATCAGCGGCAACATCTGCCGCTGCACCGGCTACGAACCCATCGTCGCCGCGATCCTCGCCGCCGCCGGTTCGCCCGGCCTGCGCCGCGCCTGAGGGAGGCCAACATGCTGGAAATGCGCAAGGACCTCTTCGCCGACGAGCGCGACGACAATCTCAACGTCGTCGGCAAGGGCATCCAGCGTCAGGACATGCCCGGTCACGTCACCGGGCTGACGCGCTATTTCGACGATCATGGCTTCGACGGCCTGCTGCATCTCAAGGTGGTGCGCAGCCCCCATGCCAGCGCCCGCATCCGCTCGATCGACGTCTCGGCCGCGGCGCGCGCGCCGGGCGTGAAGCGCGTGCTGCGCGCGGCGGACGTGCCGGTGAACAAGAACACGCTGTTGAGCCTGATCAATTTCGGCAAGGACGACGAGCCCTCGCTGGCGGTCGACAAGGTGCACTATGTCGGCGAGCCCGTCGTCGCGATCATCGCCGAAAGCGAGGCGCAGGCGCTGGCGGCGAAGACGCTGGTCCGGATCGACTACGAGCCGATGCCCGCCGTCTTCGATGTCGAGGAGGCGCTCAAACCCGGCGCGCCCGTCGTCAACGAGACCTATCCCGCCAATTACTTCGAGTATCACGAGCGCTTCGACCATCAGAAGCTGCGCTTCGGCGATGTCGAGCGCGCCTTTGCCGGCGCCGACATGGTGCTGGAGCACCGCTACCAGATGTCACCGATCGAGCATGCGCCGACCGAGACCAACGGCTCGATCGCCGCGCCCGAGCAGAATGGCCGCTTCGTCGTCCATTCCTGCGCGCAGGGTCTGTTCTTCGCGCTCGGCACCACCGCGAAGATCGTCGCGGTCGAGTCCAACCGCCTGCATTTCATCGGCGGCACGGTCGGCGGCGGCTTCGGCGGCAAGGTCGACTCGCTGACCGAGCCGCTGGCGGTCCTGGGCGCGATGGTGACGGGGCGCCCGGTCCGCTTCGTGCTCGATCGCGAGGAGGAGATGCTCTCCGGCTCACCGCGCGGGGCCGAGCGCATCTACATCAAGGATGGGCTGATGCGCGATGGGCGCATCGTCGCCCGCTACATCCGCAGCTATTTCGACGCCGGCGCCTATACGCGGCTGTCGAGCTATGCCGCGATCAAGTGCACAGCGCATCTACCCGGCCCCTATTGGATCCCCAACGTCGCCTCCGACGTCCATGTCGCCTACACCAATCGCTGCCCTTCCACCGCCATGCGCGGCTTCGGCATTACGGCGGTGGATTTTGCGCTGGAGGTCCAGATGGACCGGCTGGCCGAAGCGGCCGGCCTGGACCCGATGGAGTTCCGGATCCTCAACGCCTATCGCGATGGGGATATGAAGCCGCATCGGCGCAAGGCCTCGAACACGGCGCTGATCGAATGCGTCCAGGTCGCGGCCGGGAAGGCGAACTGGCCGATCTCCGAGCAGGCGCAGCGCCAGTCGTCCCTGACCGGCGGCGGCGCCGGCGAGCGAGGGCAGATCCCAGCGACCGTGCTCGATGCGCGCGGCCAGATCGGTCGGCCCGACAGCCGCAACTCAGGCCCGACGCAGACCCTGCCGGCCGGCACCTCCCGCATCGCCTTGAGCAAGCAGCCGGTGATGGAGGGCGCGCGCGACGGGCGTGCCGCACCGACGCAAGTGCCGCGCTACGAGGCGCCGCGCCCCGCAACGGCCGTGCCACCGTCCTACGCAGCGCAGCCGGCCTCTCCGCCGCCGCAGCCCCCCTCGCCCTACCAGCCGGTATCTGGCCAGCAGCCGCCACCCTATCAGCCGCCCCCGACGCCGCCTTCGCCCGCGCCAGCTCCGGCGCCGGCGGCACCCGCGCAGACCCAGCATGGCGCGGTGCGCTTCTCATCCGTCTTCGGCAGGAGGCGCTGACATGGCCCGTCACGAAGGTCGCGGCATGGCGTCCGTCAACTACCCGATCGGGATGAATCTCGGCGGCGATCCGAGCCAGGCGCTGATCCATTCCAACCCGGACGGCAAGTTCACCGTGGCGCTCTCGGCGATCGATCTCGGCCAGGGCATGAAGCAGGTCTCGCGGCAGATCGCGGCGGAAACGCTCGGCGTGCCCGTCGAGGACGTCTATGTCGACACTGCCGACAGCGACACCGGCCCCCATGACATGGGCTCTTTTGCCTCGCGCGGCACGCATCGCATGGGCAACGCCATCATCGTCGCGGCGCGCGAGGCCCGCGGCGTGCTGCTGGAGGCGGCGGCCGAGGAGCTCGAGGTCGATGCCGGCGACCTCGTCACCGACGGGCGCGGCAACATCCATGTCCGCGGCGCGCCCTCGCGCTCGATCACGGTCAAGGCCACCGCCCAGGCGGCGCAGTTCAAGCAGGGCAAGACCATCGCCGGGCGCGGCATCTTCCTGATCCCGCTCTCGGCGGTGGATGCCGAAACCGGCGAAATGAACCCCAACACCGCCTTCGCCCATGCCTGCCTGGTGGCCGACGTCGCCGTCGACGACGAGACCGGCGAGGTCGAGGTGCTCCGGATGACCAGCGCCTATGAGCTCGGCCGGGTAATCAATCCGCGCATGGTCGAGCAGCAGCTCGTCGGCGGGGCCTGGATGGGCATGAGCCACGCCCTCTACGAGACGCCCGAGCCCTATTATCCCGACACCGCCCATGGCCCGCGCGACTTCAACGAGTACCTGATGCCGGGGCCGGGCGAGATCGCGCCCTATCACGTCACGGTTCTGGAGCGCCCGGCGCCCGACGGGCCCTATGGCGGCAAGGGGCCCGGCGAGATGTGCGCCAATCCGGTCCTGCCGGCGATCGCCAACGCCGTCTACAACGCGGTCGGCGTGCGCGTCGACGAGCTGCCGATCACGCCCGAGAAGATCCTGCGCGGCCTCAAGGCCAATGGCGGCGTCAAGCCCGGCCCGCGCCGCGGCGGCCCCGTGACCTGGCGGTGATCGCATGGCGCTGCGCACCACCGTCGCCGGAATCTCGAGCCCCGAGGACCTCGCGCAGGCCCTGACGGGCGCGATGTATCTCGCCGATGACGGCATCGCCACGGCCGGCTACCTCGCGTTAGCCCTCGGCAAGCCCCTGCTGCTCGAGGGCGCGCCCGGCGTCGGCAAGACCGAGGCCGCCAAGGCGATCGCCGGCATCCTCGGGCGCCAGCTGATCCGGCTGCAATGCTTCGAGGGCATCGACGCCTCGGCCGCGCTCTACGAGTGGAACTATCCGCGCCAGATGCTGGCCATCAGGCAAGCCCGCGAAGGGGAGACACTCGACATCTATCGAGACGACTTCCTGATCGAGCGTCCGATGTTGACAGCCCTGCGGCGGCCGGAATCGACCGTGCTGCTGATCGACGAAATCGATCGCTCGGACCATGAATTCGAGGCCTTCCTGCTCGAATTCCTGTCCGACTTTTCGATCTCGATCCCCGAGCGCGGCACCCTGCGCGCCGCCGAGCGGCCGGTCGTGGTGCTGACCTCGAACCGTACGCGGGAGCTGCACGAGGCGCTGCGGCGCCGCTGCGTCTACCACTACATCGCCTATCCCGAGCCCGAGCGCGAAGCGCAGATCATCATGATGCGCTCCTCGGCCGTCGCCGAGGGCACGGCGCGCGCCGTCGTCCAGGCCATCGGGCTCCTGAGGCAGGAGCCACTGGCCAAGCCGCCGGGCGTGGCCGAGGCCGTCGACTGGGCGGAGGCCGCGACCGCGCTCGCCCGGGCCGGAGCGCCCTGGCCGGAGGCGTTCCGTCGCTCGCTGGGTGCCGCAATCAAGGACGAGGAGGATTTCGTCCATCTGCGTCCCCGTCTGCCGGCGATCATCCCGGGGCTGGCGGCATGAGCATTCAATCGTCATTGCGGGCGCAACGAAGCAATCCAGGGGCGGCCGTGCTCGACGCCCCCCTGGATTGCTTCGTCGCTGGCGCTCCTCGCAATGACGGCTGGAGGCGGCCATGATCGCCCCGCTCCCTGCCGCTGCACGCCTGTTCGTCGCCTTCCCAACGTTGCTGCGCGGCCATGGCTTCTCGGTCGCGCCCGAGCAGACGACGAGCTTCCTGATGGCGGTCGAGCTGCTCGGGCCGCGCAGCATCGAGCATATCCGCAAAGCGGCGGTGGCGACGTTCGCGCCCCATCCCGAACAGCGCGACCGGTTCGATGCGCTGTTCGACCTGCATTTCCTCGGCGCCGTCGCCGAACCCGGCGACGACGACTTCGCGCCCGACGAGGAGATGGCGGTCCAGGAGGATTCCGGCTCGCGCGAGATCCTGATCGGCGAGGAGGTCAACGAGACCGGTCAGGCTGCAACGGGGGCGGAGGCCCTGTCGGTCCGGGCGCTGAAGCCGCTCGACGAAGCCGAGACCCTGCGCCGCTTTGCCCGGGCGCTGCCGGCCGCCCTGCCCCGCCGCCGCGGCTACCGCCATCGCGGCGCCCGGCGGGGGGCGAGCGTCGATCTCGCCCGCAGCCTGCGCGCCGCAATCCGCCATGATGGCGAGGTGATGAGCCTGAAGAAGCTCAGGCGCGTCCCGCGGCCCCGGCCGATCCTGCTGCTGATCGACGTCTCCGGCTCGATGAAGCAGCGCAGCGACGCCAATCTCGCCCTGGCTCATGCGGTGGTGCAGGCGGCGCCGCGGGCGGAGGTCTTTACCTTCGGCACCAGGCTGACGCGGGTGACACGCGCACTGCGCCGCCGGCGTCGCGAGCAGGCGCTCGCCGAAGCGTCCGGCCTCGTTGCCGACTGGGACGGCGGCACCCGCATCGGCGATGCGCTGCAGGCCTTCCTCGCCATGCCGCGCTTTGCCTCTTACGCCCGTGGCGCCGTGGTCGTGGTACTGTCGGACGGGCTGGAGCGCGGCGACCCGGCCGCGCTGGTGTCGGCCGTCGAAAGACTGGCCGCCCGCGCCCACCGTATCGACTGGCTGACGCCGCTCGCCGCCGATCCCGGCTACAGGCCCGAGACCGAGGCGCTGCGGCTGATCGCGCCGGCGCTCGCCAGCCTCGGCCATGGCGGCAGCACGGCGCGGATCTGCCGCCACATCCTGTCGCTCGGAGGCTCGGCCGCGGCATGACCGGCATCATCGACTCGCATTTCCATATCTGGCGCCAAGCCGATCTGCCCTGGCTGCTGGGCCCGATGCAACCGCGCATCTTCGGCCCCTATGAGCCGATCCGGCGCGACTATCCGGTTGCGGAGTACCTGGCGGAGTGCCGCCCCTGCGGCGTGACGCAGGCCGTCTATGTCCAGGCGAATTGGGCGCCGGCGCGCCATCTCGACGAGGTCGCCTTCGTCTCGCAGGCCTCCGACGACTCCGGCTTCCCAATCGCCATCGTCGCCTATGCCGACATGCTCGCAGAAGACGTCCGGCCGCAGCTCGACGCGCTGGCGCAGAACCCGCGGGTGCGCGGCGTGCGCATGCAGCTGCACTGGCACGCGAACCCGCTCTATCGCTTCGCAGGCGGCGCCGATCTCTGCCGCGACCCGCTCTTGCAGGCCAATATCGGCCGGCTGGCCGGTTACGGCTTCAGCTTCGACCTGCAGGTCTTCGCCCCGCAGATGGCGGGCGCGGCTGAACTCGCCGCGGCCTGTCCCGAGGTGACCTTCGTGCTCCAGCACGCCGGCATGCTGGAGGACCTGTCGACGGGCGGCATCGCGCACTGGCGGGAAGGGATGCGGTCGCTCGCCGACCAGCCCAACATCGTCAGCAAGCTCTCGGGACTCGGCACGTTCCAGCGCCGCAACGATCCCGCGCAGATCACCTTCGTCGTGACGGACACGCTCGCGCTGTTCGGGGCCGAGCGCTGTCTGTTCGGCTCCAACTTCCCGATCGAGAAGCTCTGGACGAGCTATCCCGAGCTGATCGGCGCCCATCGCGCCGCCGTGCCTGAAGGCGCGGTGGACGCTGTCTTCAGCCAAACCGCGCGGCGGGTCTACCGCCTCGCCCAGCCCTGACGGAGAACCTCCATGGCGCTCGAAATCAAGATCCTCGACTATGGCGACATCGAGCTGGAATCGAGCTTCCTGGTCCTCGGCCGCGACTGCGGCCGCACGCGGCGCGTGCCGACCTATGGCTTCCTGATCCTCGGCGGCCCCTGGCCAGTCGTCGTCGACACCGGCTACCGGCACAACCAGATCATGGAGACGCTCGGCATGCGCGGCCTCCAGTTCCACGAGAACATGATCGAGAACCAGCTCGCCAAATACGGCGTGCGGATGGGCGATGTGCGCTACGTGATGCACACCCATCTCCATATCGATCATGCCGGGAAGGACGAGCTCTTCCCGATGAACACGACGGTGATCGTCAACCGGCGTGAGCTGGAATACTCCGTCTCCGGGCTGATGCATCCGCAGTATCCGGCGCCCGACATCAAGCATCTGATCGACCGGCTGCACACGCGCGACGCACTTCGCTTCGAGGATCTGGAGCTGTCCGGGATGATCGAGCTCTTCCCCGGCTGCTATCTGGAAGCGGCCGGCGCCCATACCGAGGGCTCGATGAATGTCCATGTCGACACGATCGAGGGGCGCGCCATCATCTGCGGCGACGTGATCTACGACTTCAACGACCAGATCGTCACGCCCTTCCACGAGATCAGCGCCAACGAGCCGCGCACCACCGGCAATCACGGCGTCTCCAAGCGCGAGGAAAAGGCGGCCATCAAGAAGCTGCTCTCGGTCGGGAAATTCCTGCTGCCGGTCCATGACAAGCCGGCCAAGATCGCCCACGGTCAGGTCGTCGGCCGGATGGACATGGCGGTTCCCGGCCCGGTCGTGCAGTCGCTGCCGCCGCGCAACTGGTTTGCGGCGTAAGGGCCTGCCGCCATGACCACGCACGTCGCCGTCCGCCCGGCCTTCGCCGAGCTGATCGATCTCTGGGCGCCGGTGCGCCAGCTCGGCACCGGCTTCGAATTCTGCGAAGGGCCGGTCTGGCATCCGCGCGAACAGCATCTGCTGTTCTCCGACATGCCTGGCGACGTCCGCCGTCGCTGGGACAGAAGCGGCGTGCGCGACGTCAAGCGGCCGGCGAACAAATGCAACGGCATGACCTATGATGCCGACCTCAACCTGATCGTCTGCGAGCACGCGACGTCGTCGCTGGTCCGCGAGCGGCCGGACGGCCGGCGCGAGGTGCTGGCCTCGCATTTCGACGGGCAGGAGCTCAACAGCCCCAACGACGTCGTGGTGAAGTCCGATGGGGCGATCTACTTTTCCGATCCCTGGTATGGCCGCATGCCGGTCTTCGGCGTCGAGCGGCCGCGGCAGCTCGGCTTTCAGGGGGTGTATCGGATTCCGCCGGGCGGCGGCGAACCGCAGCTCGTGGTTGACCGCTATCTGTTCGACCAGCCCAACGGCCTGTGCTTCTGCCCGACCGAGGACCGCCTCTTCGTCAACGACACGGTGCAGCACAACATCCGCGTCTTCCCGATCCTCGGCGATGGGCGGCTCGGACCGGGGCGCATCTTCGCCTCCGGCATCGTCTCGGCCAGCGAGCCCGGCGTGCCCGACGGCATGAAATGCGATGCACAGGGCAATCTCTGGGTCTGCGGCCCCGGCGGCGTCTGGGTCTACACCATCAGGGGCGAACTCATCGGCAAGCTGCGCGTGCCCGAGCTCGTTGGGAACCTGACCTGGGGCGGGCCGGACTGGCGCACGCTGTTCCTGACCGCGACGCATTCGCTCTATGCCGTCGAGACCAAGGTCGGCCCCCGGATGGAGCCGTATATGAAGGCTGGCGGCCCGGAGCGCAGTCGCAGCGGCGGCCCTCCCCCGTCCGAGCCGGTCTCAGGCGTCAAACCCGCCGCGACGATCGCCGCCAGCGGCGCGAAGAAGGCGGCCTCCGGCTACCGGCTCGATCCGGGCCGCTGCGCGCTGATCATCCAGGACATGCAGAACGACGTCATCATGGAGGGCGGCGCCTTCGCCTCCTCGGGTTCGCCGGAGCACTGCCGGCAGCAGAACGCGATCGGCAATGCGGGCCGTCTGGCCCAAGCGGCGCGTGCCCGCGGCATTCCGGTGATCCATGTCTGGTTCGTGGTGGAGCCCGGCGCGCCGGGCGTCACCATGAACGCACCGCTGTTCGAGGGCCTGGCGGACGCCAAGGCGCTGGTGCGCGGGACCTGGGGCTGCGCGCCGGTGCCAGGGCTCGAGGCGCAGGCTGGCGACCATGTCGTCGAGAAGTGCCGCATGAGCGCTTGGGAGGGGACAAGGCTGGAGACCGTGCTCAAGGCGCTGGGCCGCGACGTCGTCATCGTCACCGGCGCCTGGACCAACATGTCGATCGAGCACACGGCACGCAGCGGCGCCGACAAGGGCTATTTCATGCTGGTGCCGGAGGATGCCTGCTCGACGATGAACGCCGAATGGCACACGGCGTCAGTCAATTACGCGATGCAGAATGTCTGTGTCGTCACGGATGTCGATGCGGTCATCACCGCCTTCGAGTGAAACCTAAAGGTCGCCGATATCGACAGCGCCTGACCTGCCACTGCGATTTTCCGCCACGGAGATTTAGAGTCCGGCCTTTTCAAGGACGGACAGATGAAGCGGACACGGTTCACGCAAGAGCAGATCATCGCGATTTTGCGCGAGCATGGGGCCAGTGCGAAGACCGCCGATCTGGCGCGCAAGCACGGTGTCTCCGAGGCGACCCTTTACAACTGGAAGGCCAAGTTCGGCGGGATGGACGTGTCCGAAGCCAAGCGCCTTAAGCAGCTCGAGGACGAGAACGGCAAGCTGAAGAAGCTGCTGGCTGAGCAGATGCTGGACGTGGCGGCGATGCGGGAGCTTCTATCAAAAAATAGTAGGGCCGTCGCGCATCTGCAGACCGTCATGAGCCTGTCGGAACGTCGGTCCTGCAACATCGTCGGTGCTGCCCGGCCAACGTGCAGGGAGTTCGCAGATCTGTACCGAAGTGGCGCGCCCGAAAGGATTCGAACCTCTGACCCTCAGATTCGTAGTCTGATGCTCTATCCAGCTGAGCTACGGGCGCGTATCGGATCGCGGCGTGCCGCCGCGGCTTCGATGGGGGCCGAAATAGCCGCTCTCCCCGCGCTTGGCAACCCTCAATGTCGCGGCGCGGCAAAAGTTTTGCCGCCTCGCCTGTCCTCCACCCGTCTCCCGCGGAGTCCGCCGCCGCACGACCGGGCCGTTCACGCCCCGCCCGTCAGCGCTTCACCGCCAGCAACGGCAGCCCGGCCGGCAGGGAGGGCGCAGCGAGCTTGCCCCGGCTCTTCGGCAGCTTCTCGGCGATGCCGTGGAGCGCCTCGCGCCGGTCCATCTCGCGCCAGACATCCTCGGGCGCGATGCCCATGGCGCTCCACAGGACGACGAGGTTGTAGATCAGGTCGGCACTCTCGCGGATGGCCCCGGAGCGGTCGCCCTGAACGGCGTCGAGACCGACCTCGAACGCCTCTTCCGCCAGCTTCTTGGCCATCTTGGGCAGGCCCTCGGCGACGAGCCGGGCCGTCCGCGAATGGGCGGGATCGCGGGAACGGGCCGCGAGCACGGCGGCGTGGAGACGGTGGATCGAATCAGCCATCGCACCAGACTCGGCGCAGCGGATGAGCGTTTTATGACAGCCGCATGTCGACAGCGTCGCGGCCTGCGCCGGTTTCAGTCCGCGATGACCTGCAGCCGGTGCAGCCGCGCATAGGCGCCGTCGCGCGCGAGCAGCGCCTCATGGCTGCCGGTCTCGACGATCTTGCCCTCTTCCATCACGACGATGAGGTCCGCTTCGCGGACCGTCGACAGCCGGTGGGCGATGACGAGCGTGGTCCGGTTCTTCATCAGCCGGGCCAGCGCCTGCTGGACCAACCGCTCCGATTCGGCGTCGAGCGCGCTCGTCGCCTCGTCGAGCAGCAGGATCGGCGCGTCCTTGAGGATGGCGCGGGCAATCGCGATACGCTGGCGCTCGCCGCCGGAGAGCTTCTGGCCACGCTCGCCGACGGCGGAATCGTAGCCCTCCGGCATCGCCAGGATGAAATCATGCGCGGCGGCGGCTTTTGCCGCCGCGACGATCTCCTCGTCACTGACGCCCGGTCGCCCGAAGGCGATGTTGGCGCGCACCGTATCGTCGAACAGCACGACATCCTGGCTGACGACGCCGATCTGCGAGCGCAGCGACGCCAGCGTCAGCCCGCGCAGATCCTGCCCATCGATCTCGACGCGTCCCTCCGTCGGGTCGTAGAGCCGCGGCACCAGGGCCAGCAGGGTCGACTTGCCCGAGCCCGAGCGCCCGACGAGTGCGGTGGTCTTGCCGCCCTCGGCGACGAGATCGATGCCCTCGAGCGCGCGCTGGTCGTCGCGGTAGCGGAAGCGCAGCTGCCGGAAGGCGACCTCGCCCGTACCGACCACCAGGGGCCTGGCGTCGGCGGCGTCGACAATCCGCGGCTTCTCGTCGAGCAGGGCGTAATAGCGCTTCAGGGAGGCGCCGGCCTCCTGAACGATGGCGTTGAGGTTGCCGAGCGAGCGCATCGGCTGGGCCGCCAGCAGCAGCGCCGAGACATAGCCGGTGAAGTCGCCGACGGTGGAACCGCCGCCGGTGATGCGCACGCCGATCGCCGCCAGCACCCCGGCGACCGCGAGCCCGCCGCCGACCTCGAGCAGCGGATCGAGCCGGCCGCGCGCATTGGCGGCCTTCATCTTGAGAGAACGGATGGTCTCAAAGGCGCTCGCCGCCCGCCGCTCGAGATAGGGCTCGAGCGTGTCGGTCTTGGCGGCGCGCGCGCCCTGAAGGCTTTCGGTGACCAGGCTCGCCATCAGCCCGGTCTGCTCCTGCTGGGAGGTCGCCATGCGGCGCAGTTTCCGGCCGATCTTGCCGATCGGATGCGCAACGATCGGCGCGATCAGCATGACCACCAGCGTCATCTGCCAGTCGATCCAGAACATCGCGCCGACCAGGGCAATCGCCGTCAGCACGTCGCGCACCGCGATATTGATCAACCGGGTCAGCGCCTCCTTGACGAAGGTGAAATCGGTGGTGAAGCGCTGGGTCAGCGAGGCCGGGTTCTCACGATGGAGCTGGGCGAGATCGGCCCGGATCAGATGCGCATAGAGCGCCGTCTGCATGTCCGCCTCGATCCGGCTGACGACGCTGTTGGTCATCACCGTCTGGGCCAGCAGCGAGAACCCCTTCACCGCCGTGACGATGACGACGACGACCGCGACCGCGTTGACGACGCCGATCTCGATGCCGAGCGATTTCGAGACCAGTCGCTCCATGCGCCGCACGAAACCGGTCGCCTCCGCCGTCATCGGGTCGGCGAAGGCATCGAACGCCGCCTTGATCAGCAGCGGGTAGAAGCTCGTCGTCGCCGCGATCACCACGACGAGGCCGAGGATCATCGCCATCTGCGGCAGATAGGCTTGGACCTGCTCGCGCCAGACGCGGAGGAGAAGCGCGAACGTATCGTCGGTGACGCGGCCAATCTTCATGGCGCGCGACCTATCACGGCGCCGGAGCGAGCGCTACGGCCGGCCGGGTCTTGCTCCGGACAAGAAGCTGGCGTCCCATGGGCGCGACCGATTCAGGAAAGCGCGACAGACCATGCCCCTGCACCCGCCGGCCCAGCCCGGCCAGAGTTTCGGCGAGATCGACACACCGGCGCTGATCCTCGATCTCGACGCCTTCGAGCGCAACCTCGTCACCATGGCGGCCTATACGCAGGGACATGGCGTCCGGCTGCGACCCCACGCCAAGACCCACAAGAGCCCGGAGATCGCGCTGCGCCAGATCGCCCATGGCGCGGTCGGCCAATGCTGCCAGAAGGTCTCCGAGGCGGAGGTTCTGGTCGAGGGCGGCGTCACCGACGTGCTCGTGAGCAACGAGATCAGCGGCGCCGCCAAGCTCGACCGGCTGGCGAAACTCGCGCGCCAGGCCAGGATCGGGCTCTGCGTCGATCATCTCGACGGCATTCGCGAGGCGGCCGAGGCCGCCGCCCGCCACGATGTCGTGCTCGATGTGCTCGTCGAGATCGATATCGGTGGCCGCCGCTGCGGCGTCGCGCCCGGCGAGACGGCGGTGCGGCTGGCGGAGGCGGTCGCGCGCAGCAACACGCTGCGCTTCGGCGGGCTGCAGGCCTATCACGGCACCGCCCAGCACATGCGCTCCATCGACGAGCGCCGCGAGGCGATCGAGCGCGCCGCGCTCGGCACCCGCAACACGGTGGAGCGGCTGCAGCAGGCCGGCCTCGCCTGCGCCGTGGTCGGCGGCGCCGGCACCGGCACCTTCGAGATCGAGAGCCAGTCCGGCATCTGGAACGAGATCCAGGCCGGCTCCTACATCTTCATGGACGCCGATTATGCCCGCAACCGCCAGGCCGACGGCACGCCCTTCCGCACCTTCGAGCATGCGCTGTTCATCCTCACCGGGGTGATGAGCAAGCCGGTACCGGACCGGGCCGTCGTCGATGCCGGCCACAAGGCAGCCTCGGTCGATTCCGGCATGCCGATGCCGTTCCGGCGCGAGGGCGTGATCTACACCAAGCCCTCCGACGAGCATGGCGTGCTGACGGGCGATCCGATCGCCCTGCCGCATCGCGGCGACCGGCTGCTGCTGATCCCGGGCCATTGCGACCCCACGGTGAACCTGCACGACTGGTATGTCGGTGTCCGCGGCCTGCACACGCCGGACGCCCATGTCGAGGCGCTCTGGCCGATCGCGGGACGTGGCGCCCTGACCTGACGGGCGCTCTCAGCGGTTCAGCCGCACCGCCCCGCTGCGCGACAGATCGTAGCCGCCGAGCTCGCGCGCCCGGGCGGCCATCGCCGTGCCGCGCATCCAGCCCAGCAGGCTCTGCGCGGCCGGCTCGAAATAGGTCCGGCGGCGCATCACCAGATCGACATGCTCCCAGACCAGCGGCAGGACATCGAGCCCAAACGCGCTGGCGATCGCCCGCGACGCGATGCCGCAATCGGCGCGCCCGGTGCGGATCGCGAGCGCGAGATCTTGGCCCGTGGCGCAGATGCCCTCGGCCAGCACCATGGCCTGCGCCGGCACGGCTTCGCGGGCGATCAGGCTCTCGAGCAGGAGCTGCGCCCCGGCGCCCTTCTGGCGACGGGCGAACCGCGCCTGTTGCTCGACCGCAGCGGCGATCCCCGTGAGCCCGAGCGGATTGCCGGGCGCGACCAGAAGACCCTGCTCGCGGCGCGCGAAGCCGATCACCACGGCATCATGGAGGCCTGATTCCGCCATCACGGCCGCCGGATTGGCCTCGTCATCGTCGGGCGTGGCATGGAGATGGATGGCCGCGATCGCGACCTCGCCGCGCACCAGCCGGTCGAGCCCGGCTTGTGAGCCTTCGGCCAGCAGGGCCAGCCCGCAGCCCGAGTCGCGCACCGCCACCTCGAGCAGCGAATCCTGGCTGCCGCCGATGATCGGCGGCGGGGACAAAGGCTGCATCCCCTCCGGCCGCGAGAGCCCTGCCTCGAGCCAGCGGTCGAGCGCCGCGCGCGGAAACAGCCATTTGCCGCTGACCTTGGTGCAGGGCACCCCACCGCTGGCGACGAGGTCGTAGAGCTTGCGCTCCTTCAGCCGGAGGTAACCGGCCGCCTCCTCGGTCGTCAGATAGATCTGATCCTGCATTGTCATGCGCTGACCTGCATTTGTTCCAAAGTTGGCATTTGGTCGCATTGAATACTAAGAAAGACAAGTCTTTGCAGGAAACGACACCCAGGGAGCGGGCGGCTTGGACTTCGCAGCGATCTTGTCGGCCGCCTTCGCCCTGATCGTCGGGCTCGATCCGGCGTTCCTCGCGATCGTCGGCCTGTCGCTCCGAGTCACGCTGACGGCGGTTCTGATCGCGGCACTGATCGGGCTGCCGCTGGGCGCGGCCCTGGCCCTGGCGCGCTTCCGCGGCCGCTCCGCCGTGATCGTCTGCCTCAACGCGCTGATGGGCCTGCCACCGGTCGTCGCCGGCCTCGTCGTCTTCCTGATGCTCTCGCGCTCGGGCCCACTCGGGCCGCTCGGGCTGCTCTTCACGCCGACGGCGATGATCCTGGCGCAGGTGCTCCTGGTCCTGCCGATCGTCATCGCGCTGACGCGCCAGACCGTCGAGGATCTCTGGGGCGAGTATCGCGACCATCTCCGCTCGGTCGGGCTCGAAGGCGTCCGCGCCATCCCGACCCTGCTCTTCGACGGGCGTTTCGCGCTGGCCACCGCCCTGCTCGCCGGCTTCGGCCGTGCGAGCGCCGAGGTCGGCGCCGTGCTGATCGTCGGCGGCAACATCGCCGGCTACACCCGCACCATGACCACGGCGATCACGCTCGAAACCTCCAAGGGCGACCTGCCGCTGGCGCTGGGGCTCGGCCTCGTGCTGATCGTCCTGACGCTCGCCATCAACGCCATCGCCTTCGGCGCCAGCCGCATCGGCGCGCGCTATGCCGGATGAGCGCCATGCGTGACCTCGCGTCGATCCTGCCGCTCGACGTCCGCGCCGTCGCCTTCCATGGCGACGGTCGCCGCCTCGTCGACGGCATCAGCTTCCAGCTTCCGGCCGGCGGGCTGACCGTGATTCTCGGTCCCAACGGGGCGGGCAAATCGCTGACTCTGCGCCTCTGCCACGGCCTGCTGACGCCGAGCGAAGGCAAGATCGCCTGGGCGCAGGGCGCGGAAGGGCGCAACCGGCGTCACGCCATGGTCTTCCAGAAACCCATCATGCTGCGCCGCTCGGTCGAGGCGAATGTGCTGCACGCGCTGGCGGCGGCGGGGGTCGCCGGCCCCGAACGTCGCGAGCGCTGCCGGACCGCACTCGAACGCTTCGGCCTCAGCGAACGCGCCGGCCAGGCCGCACGGCTGCTCTCGGGCGGCGAGCAGCAGCGCCTCGCCATCGCCCGCGCCTGGGCGCTGCGCCCGGAACTGCTCTTCCTGGACGAGCCGACCTCGCAGCTCGACCCCGCCGCCACCCGCCAGATCGAGGACCTGCTCGCCGGCCTCGTGGCCGAGGGTATCACGGTGCTGATGTCGACCCATGATCTCGGCCAGGCCCGGCGGCTGGCCTCGCGCGTGCTGTTCCTGCATCGCGGCCGGCTGATCGCGGATGCGCCGGCCGCCGACTTCTTCGCCGGCCCGCCCTCGCCCGAGGCGCGCGCCTTCCTCGCCGGAGAGCTGCTCTGGTGATCCCCGTCCTGCCCCACAAGAACCCCAAGGAGACGACCATGACCACGACCCGCCGCCTTCTCCTCGCCACCGGCTTCACCGCCGTCCTGACCGGCCTCGCGCTGGCCCAGACCACCACCGCCACGCCGCCGGCCGCCTCGGCCCCGGCCGCGACGGGTACCCGCTTCATCACGGTCTCCTCGACCACCTCGACCCAGGATTCAGGCCTGTTCGGCCATATCCTGCCGCTGTTCAAAGCGAAGACCGGCATCGAGGTCCGCGTCGTCTCGCAAGGCACGGGCCAGGCGCTCGATACCGGCCGGCGCGGCGATGCCGACGTCGTCTTCGTCCATGCCAAGGCGCAGGAGGAGAAGTTCGTCGCAGACGGCTTCGGGCTCGAGCGCAAGCCGGTGATGTACAACGACTTCGTCCTGATCGGCCCGAAGGCCGACCCGGCCGGCATCGCCGGCACCAAGGACATCGCCGCCGCGCTGGTGACAATCGCCGAGAAGGGCGCGCCCTTCGTCTCGCGTGGCGACAAATCGGGCACGCATTCGGCCGAACTCGCGCTTTGGAAGGTCGCGGGCGTCGATCTCGCTGCCAAGAAGGGCGCCTGGTACCGCGAGATCGGCCAGGGCATGGGCGCCGCGCTCAACACCGCCGGCGGCATGGGCGCCTATGTGCTGGCCGATCGCGGCACCTGGATCTCCTTCAAGAACCGCGGCGACCTCACCATCGCGGTCGAGGGCGACCGTCGCCTGTTCAACCAGTACGGCGTCATCGCGGTGAACCCGGCCAAGCACCCGCACGTCAAGATCAATGACGGACAGGCTTTCGTGAATTGGCTGGTCGGCCCCGAGGGTCAGAAGGCGATCGCCGACTACAAGATCGAGGGGCAGCAACTCTTCTTCCCCAATGCGACCCAGGCGGGCGCGTGATCCCATGCGCCACGGTTTTCTCGCTGGCTTCCTCTTGATGGGTGGCCTCGCCATGAGTTCCGCCGTCCGGGCGCAGGAACCCCTTCTCCTACATGCGGCCGGCAGCCTGCGGGCCGCGCTCACCGAGGTGACGCAAGCCTTCACCGCGCAGAGCGGGCTGCCCGTGAAGCCGGCCTTCGGCGCCTCGGGCCTGCTGCGCGAGCGCATCGCCAAGGGCGAGGCGGCGGAGGTTTTCGCCTCCGCCGATCTCGGCAATCCCCGCGCTCTGGCGAAGGAGGGGCGCAGCGGCCCGGTCGTGCTCTTCGCCCGCAACGAACTCTGCGCCTTTGTCCGTCCCGGCCTCGCCGTGACGCCGGAGACGCTGCTGGAGCGCATGCTCGATGCGAACCTCAAGCTCGGCACCTCGACCCCGCGCGCCGACCCGTCCGGCGACTATGCCTTCCAGGTCTTCGCGCGAGCCGAGGCGGTGAAACCCGGCGCCCGGGCGGCGCTAGAGGCCAAGGCGCTGCAGCTCACCGGCGGGCCCGGCAGCGCGCCGGCGCCGGACGGCCTCAACGTCTACGGTCACAAGCTCGCCAGCGGCGCGGCCGACATCTTCCTCGCTTATTGCACCAATGCGGCGCCGATCGCGAAGGAACAGCCGGGGATCCGCCTCGTCAGACTGCCGCCGGAGCTGGCGGTGGGCGCCGAATACGGGCTGACCGTGATGAGCGGGGCCTCGCCAAATGCGGGCCGCCTCGCCATGTTCATCCTCGCGCAGGACGGCCAGGCGATCCTGGCCCGGCACGGTTTCGCCGCGCCGACGCTCCCGCGCGAAGGCGGCTGACCGGAGAGCGGCGATGGACTGGCAGGCGACACGACCGGGCGAAACCAGCGCGCCCCTGCCCGAACGGCGGGACGCGCATCTCGTCTTCATCGGCCGCCTGCGCACGCCCTTCACCAGCCGCGACCAGTGCCCGCGCCAGGGCGACGCCGAGGCCGGCCCGGTCTGCCGGGTCGAGATCGACGAACCCTGGCAGGCCGCGCTCGCCGGGATCGAAGACTTCGCCTGGCTCGACCTGCTCTACTGGATGCATCAGGCCCGGCGCGACCTCGTCACCCAGACGCCGCGCGGCGGCGAGCCGCTCGGGACCTTCGCGCTGCGTTCGCCGGTCCGGCCCAACCCGATCGCGCTGTCGCGCGTGCGCCTGCTCGGCGTCGAGGACGGCGCGCTCATGGTGCGCGGGCTCGACTGCCTCGACGGAACGCCGCTGCTCGACATCAAGCCGCATCGCTGCCGGCACAGCCTGCCAACGGAGCCCGGCCATGCCCCGTCCTGACCGCCGCGCCCTTCTCGCCGGTCTTGCCGCGACGGTCGGGGCTCCACGGCTCAGCCATGCCGCGTCGGTACGCGACGGGGCCGGCCGCGCTGTCGCCGTTCCCGCCACCGTCACACGCGTCTTTCCCGCCGGCCCGCCCGCCGCGATCCAGCTCTATACGCTCGCGCCCGATCTGCTGCTGGGCTGGCCGCGCGCGAACCGGCCCGAGGAACGCGAATTCCTGCTGCCCGGCATCGGCGACCGCCCCGAGATCGGCCGCATCACCGGGCGCGGCAACAGCGCCAATCTCGAAGCCGTGCTCCAGCTCAAACCGGATTTGATCGTCGATGCCGGCTCGACCGGGCGCACCTATGTCGAGCTGGCCGAGCGGGTGCAGAGCCAGACCGGCATCCCCTATGCGCTGCTCGACGGCCGCTTCGGCGCGATCCCCGAGAGCTACCGCATCCTCGGCCGGCTGACCGGCCGCAACGAGCGCGCCGAGACGCTCGCGGCCTGGTGCGAGACCGCGATGGGCACGATCCGCAGCCGCATCGCCGACATCGCTCCCGAGAAGCGTCCGTCCGTCTACTATGCCCGAGGGCCGCGCGGTCTCGAGACCGGGCTCGGCGGCTCGATCAATGTCGAGACGCTCTCCTTCCTCGGCGCCCGCAACGTCGCCGACCAGCCGGGCAGCGGGCTGGCGCAGGTCTCGCTCGAACAGGTCCTGGCCTGGGACCCGGAGGTGATCGTGACCATCGACCTCGCCTTCTCCGAGAGCGTGCGCCGCGACCCCGCCTGGGCCGGTGTCAGGGCCGTTAAAGCCGGCCGCGTCCATCTTTCCCCCAAGATTCCCTTCGGCTGGGTCGATTTCCCGCCCTCGGTCAACCGCATGGTCGGGCTCTGGTGGCTGGCGAAGCTGCTCTATCCGCAAGCCTTTCCCCAAGACATCCGGGCCATCGCCCGCGACTTCCACACGCTGTTCTATCAGGTGGCACCGAGCGAGCCGCAGCTCGACCGCATCCTCGCGGGGCGGGGGTGAACGCCGTGACAGCGTCAGGGCGGCTCTGACCCGATGCGCCCTTCGCTCCTGCGCGGCAACGCCATCGCGCTCGCTTTGCTGGCGCTCGCCATCCTGCTCGCCTTCGGGGTCGGGCGCTTCCCGGTCGCGCCCGGCGATCTCGCGCGCATCCTCTGGTCGGGCCTGAGCGGCCAGCCCTCCGGCCTGTCACCGCAGCTCGAGACCGTGATCTGGAACATTCGCGGCCCGCGCGTGCTGGCGGCGCTGCTCTGCGGCGCCGCGCTGGCGGTGGCGGGCACGGCCTTCCAGGGCCTGTTCCGCAACCCGCTGGTCTCGCCGGATATCCTCGGCGCCTCCTCCGGGGCGGCACTGGGAGCAGTGCTGGGCATCTATCTCTCGCTCGGACTCTTTGCGATCCAGCTCGCCGCCTTCGCCGGTGGCCTGCTGGCGGTGGGCGCAGTCTATGCGGTCGGCTCGACGATCCGGCGCGGCGACCCCGTCCTCGTCCTCGTCCTGACCGGGGTCGTCATCGGCTCGCTGCTCGGCGCCGGCATCGGCCTGGTGAAATACTGGGCCGACCCCTACAACCAGTTGCCGGCCATGACCTTCTGGCTGCTCGGCAGCCTCGCCGGCACGGACCGCAGCGATCTCGTGCCGCTGCTCGGCCCTGTGCTCGCCGGATCGGTTGTGCTCATGGCGCTGCGCTGGCGCATGAACGCGATGTCGCTGCCGGAGGAGGAGGCCCGCGCGCTCGGCCTGCGCACCGGGCCCCTGCGGCTGGCCATTGTCGCCGCCGCGACGCTGGTCACGGCCGCGAGCGTCGCCGCCGCCGGCATCATCGGCTGGGTCGGGCTCGTCGTGCCCCATCTCGCCCGCTTCCTCGTCGGACCCGACTTCAGCCGTCTGCTGCCGACGGCAGCCGCGCTCGGCGGCGGCTATCTGCTCGTCATCGACACGCTGGCGCGCACCGCAGGCGCGGTCGAGACCCCGCTCGGCATCCTCACCGCCGTCATCGGCACGCCCTTCTTCATCTG
Organism: Allobosea thiooxidans; assembly: GCA_943372485.1. Taxonomy (GTDB): domain Bacteria; phylum Pseudomonadota; class Alphaproteobacteria; order Rhizobiales; family Beijerinckiaceae; genus Allobosea; species Allobosea thiooxidans_A. Next base: position 9,067 of record CALRYW010000007.1, on the reverse strand, counting down.
GCTGCTCGCCTCGGCACGCGGAGGCTGGTCGTGAGCCTCGCCGCTGCGAACCTGGTCTACGGCTATCGCGAGCGCGTCATCGGCCGCGACATCGCACTCTCGCTGTCCCGGGGCGAGGTGCTGGCCCTGCTCGGTCCCAATGGCAGCGGCAAGACCACGCTGCTGAAGACCCTGCTCGGGCTGCTCCCGGCGCGCGGCGGGACGCTGCTGCTCGACGACCGTCCCGTCGCCGCGCTCTCGCCGCCGGAACGGGCGCGGTTGCTCGGCTATGTGCCGCAGGCCCATGCCGGCACCTTCGCCTTCACCGTCGAGGCCGTGGTGCTGATGGGCCGCAGCGCCCATGCCGGGCTGTTTGCCGCGCCCTCGGCCCGCGACCATGCGGTCGCCGCCGCGATGCTGGAGCGCCTCGGCATCGCGCAGCTGGCGCAGCGGCCCTATACGGAGATTTCCGGCGGAGAGCGTCAGCTCGTGCTGATCGCCCGCGCTTTGGCGCAGGAGCCGGCCTATGTCGTGCTGGACGAGCCGACCGCGAGCCTCGATTTCGGCAATCAGGGCCGGGTGATGCAGGAGATCCGCCGGCTCGCGGCGGAAGGGCTCGGCGTGCTGTTCACGACGCATGATCCCAACCAGGCACTGCGCCATGCCGACCGCGTCATGATGATCCGCGACGGGCAGGCCATTGCCAGTGGGGGAACAGCCGAACTGCTCACGCCCGGGCGGCTGGAGCAGCTTTACGGTGTCGCCATCGAGACGGTGCGGGACGGCGACGGCCGCATCGCCTTTCTGCCCGGCTAGCAGACGGGTCTCACAGGGCAGACGGCGCGCCGTCAGAAGTCGCTGGTCAGGCCCTTCACTTCCCAGTCGTTGTAGCGCACGGGCTCGAGCCCGCCGCGGCCGTCGATTTCCTTGCGGCTGGCGACATCTGCCGCGCGCGCATCGATCTCGGCCCGTCTGGCCTGCGCCTCAGCCAGCGCGCGCTGCGCCGCCGGCGACAGCACCCGCGGCGTATCCTCGCCGCTGTCGGGACCGATCGGCCTGGGATGGTTCGCCTCGCTCATCGCCGCCTTCTCTCGCCAGAACTCGCTTGGAGCCGATTCTCTTGCAAGCGGTTCTCTTGCAGGACCACCGGCACCTTCACCACATAAGCCTGCGAACGGCATCCGGGGAGTGGCATGTCGCCGCGAGCCGCGATGGCGCCTGATGGGGATGACGATGAACTATGTCCGCACCGGCATGCTGATGGCCGGTCTCACCGCCCTCTTCGGCGCGGTCGGCTATCTGCTCGGCGGCGGCGGCGGCATGTTGATGGCGCTGGGCTTCGCGGCCGTCACCAATCTGTTCAGCTACTGGAACTCCGACCGACTGGCGCTCGCTGCCCACAACGCCCATGAGGTCGACGAACGGAGCGCGCCGGAACTCTACGGCATGGTCCGCGACCTCGCGGCCCGGGCCAATATGCCGATGCCGCGCGTCTACCTCATCGAGGAAGACCAGCCCAACGCCTTCGCCACCGGCCGCAACCCGCAGAATGCCGCCGTCGCGGCCACGACCGGCATCCTGCGGACGCTGAGCTATGAGGAACTGGCCGGCGTGATGGCGCATGAGCTTGCCCATATCAAGAACCACGACACGCTGACGATGACGATCACCGCCACCATGGCCGGCGCGATCTCCTCGCTCGTGACCTTCGGCATGATGTTCGGCTCGCGCGAGAACCGGCCGAACCTGATCGTGCAGATCCTGCTCTCGATCCTGGCGCCGATGGCCGCGATGATCATCCAGATGGCGATTTCGCGGTCGCGCGAATACGAGGCCGACAAGCTCGGGGCCGAGATCTGCGGCAATCCGGTCTGGCTCGCCGATGCGCTGGCGAAGATCGCCGGCGGCGTCGCCCATACGCCAAACGAGACGGCGGAAGCGAAGCCTGCTACGGCGCACATGTTCATCATCAATCCCCTCACGGCTGGCGGCATGGATTCCCTGTTCTCGACCCACCCCGATACCGGCAATCGCATTGCCGCGCTGATGGAGCAGGCCCGCGCCATGGGCATCGGCCGCAGCGCCGGCGGCTTCATGAGCCAGGCGGCCCAGAGCCCCTGGGGCGGCGGAGCCGGCCGCCAGCCCGGGCCCTGGGGCTGATCCGGTGGCGAAGGGAGAGAAGGCGGACGATCTCCACGACGACACCAGCGAGCCTGCCGATGGCGGTGCCGGGCCGGCGCCGGGCCTGCCGGCGCGCAAGCTCGCCGCCGCCGTCATCGACGAGGTGCTGCGGGCGAAGCTGTCGCTCGACGACACCCATGAGCGGCTCGCGCCGGCCTATCGGCTCGATGCCGCCGACAGCGCGCTGGCGCGCGCCATCGCGATCACCGCCTTTCGCCGCCTGGGGACGATCCAGGAGGCGATCAACGCCCGGCTCGAGCGCGGCAGCCCGCGCAATTCAGGTCCCTTCGAGCCGATCATGGTGGCGGCCGCCGCGCAGATCCTGTTTCTCGACGTGCCCGACCATGCCGCCGTCGACCTCGCCATCCGCCAGCTCCACGAGGATGCACGCTCCTCGCGCTATGTCTCGCTCGGCAATGCGTTGCTGCGGCGGCTCGCCCGCGAACGCGAGGCCATCCTCGCCGAGGCCGTCGACCCCTTCCTCGACACGCCCGAATGGCTCGCCGAGAGCTGGATGGAAAGCTATGGCGACAAGACCGCCGCCGCCATCGCGGAGAGCCACCGCGACGAGCCGCCGCTCGACATCTCCGTGAAATCCGATCCCGAAGGCTGGACGGAGAAGCTCGACGGCCTCCTCCTGCCGACGGGCTCGATCCGCCTGCGCGAGCGCGGCGGCATCACCGGCCTGCCCGGCTTCGACGAGGGTGCCTGGTGGGTGCAGGACGCTGCCGCGGCGCTTCCCGTCCGCCTGCTCGCGCCCAAGCCCGGCGAGCGCATCGCCGATCTCTGCGCCGCCCCGGGCGGCAAGACCGCGCAGCTCGCCGCGATGGGAGCCGCCGTCACGGCCGTCGACCGCTCGGGACCGCGCCTGCGTCGTCTGCGCGCCAATCTGGAGCGGCTCGGCCTGTCGGCGGAGATCGTCACCAGGGATGCGACCCTCTGGGACGCCGAGCCGTTCGACGCCGTGCTGCTCGACGCCCCCTGCAGCGCCACCGGCACCATCCGCCGCCACCCCGACGTCGCCTGGACCAAATCTCCGGACGATCGCAACAAGCTCGTCGCCCTCCAGGCGCGGCTGCTCGAGGCCGCCGCCCGGTTGACGAAGCCTGGCGGGAGGCTGGTCTACTGCACCTGCTCGCTCGAGCCGCAAGAGGGCGAAGCCCAGATCGAGGCCTTCCTGAAGGCCCATCCCGACTTCGTCAGAAAGCCGATCGAAGCGGCAGAAATCGGCGGTCTCGGCGAGGCCATCGACCGCAACGGCGACCTCAGGACCCTGCCGCACCAGCTGCGCAACGAGACGCCGCGGCTCTCCGGATGGAGCGGATTTTACGCAACCCGCCTGATCAGGCTATGACATGATGAGGAATCGGACAGGCGGTCGACGCCGGGTGTCGTGAGTACGGGGCATATCGGGGCATTGAACGGCTGGTCTGAGCGCAGGGGTTTGGCGCAGGCCGCGATCGGACGAGCGGCCAGGAGGATCCGTGGGCAGTTCGTCGGCATCGCGCGCCGCCTTTGGCCGTTCGGCCGCTCGGCCGCCACCCGCCTGCTCTTCGCCCCGCATGACCTGCGCACCGCCGATCCGACCACGGCCGGCGACATCTATGCCGGCTACTACGCCTTCGCCGGGCGCACGCTGCGCACCCATGGCGAATCGCCCTTCGACAGCGCCCCCCCGAGCGAGGCCTGGGCCGAGGCGCTGCATGGGTTCGGCTGGCTGCGCCATATGCACGCCGCCGACACGGCCATCGCTCGGGCCAATGCCCGCGCCCTCGTCGAGGATTTCATTGGCCGCAAGCGCGAGCGGGGCGAGATCGCCCGCAGGCCCGCCGTGGCGGCGCGGCGGCTGATCTCGCTGCTCTCGCATTCGCCGCTGCTGCTGCAAGGCGCCGACCATGCCTTCTACGAGCGTTTCCTGCGGCATCTCTCGCGACTGGCGGAGCGGCTCGACTTGGCTCTGGCGGGAGCGGTCGAGGGCGGTGCACGCCTCAACGGCCTGATCGCGGTCACCTTCGCGGCGATCTGCCTCGATGCGCCCGATGGCCGGCGGCGCCGGCTGGAATACGCGCTCTCTGACGAACTCGACCGGCAGATCCTGCCCGATGGCGGCCATCTCAGCCGCAACCCGCGCATCCTGATCGAACTGCTGCTCGACCTGCTGCCGCTGCGCGAGACCTTCCTCGCCCGCGGGATCGAGCCGCCCCGCGGCGTCCTGATGGCGATCGAGCGGATGATGCCGCATCTGCGCCTGTTCCGGCACGGCGACGGGGCGCTCGCTTTGTTCAACGGCATGGGCACGACTCCGCCCGACGTGATGGCGACGCTCGCCGCCTATGACGACGCGCGCGCGCGCCCGATCGAGCAAGCCGCCTATTCGGGCTATAGCCGCCTCACCGGCGAGCGCGGCATCGTCGTGATCGACGCCGGCGCGCCGCCGCGCGGCGTCCATTCGGTCGAGGCCCATGCGGGCTGCCTGTCCTTCGAGTTCTCCAGCGGCGCCCAGCGTCTCGTGGTCAATTGCGGCACGAGCCGCTTCGGCTCGGACGCCTTGCGCCTGGCGGCCCGCAGCACGGCGGCTCATTCGACGCTGACGCTCGACGACCGCTCCAGCGCGACCTTCGGCCGGGTGCTGGGCGAGATGCGTGTCGTGGCCGGCCCCACCGATGTCCGCGTCGCCCGGCAGGAGCGCGAGGAGGGCCAGGAATGGGTCGGCAGCCATGACGGCTACAGCCGCGCGCTCGGCGCGGTCCATACCCGCCGCCTGCTGCTCGCCCGCGACGGCGCCACACTGACCGGCGAGGACGAGATCGCGCTCGACGCGGCCCGCGCAGCCCTGCCCGCCGTGGTGCGCTTTCACCTGCATCCCGGCGTCAGGCCGAGCCTGATCCGCGAGGGGCAAGGCGCGATGCTGGCGCTCCCCAATGGCGAGGTCTGGGCTTTCGAAGCCTCGGGGCTTGCCGTCTCGATCGAGGAGAGCATTTTCCTCGCCGGAGCCGCGGGTGGGCGGCGCACCGAACAGCTCAGCGTCGCCTTCGACGCCGCCGTCACGCCGCAGATCACCTGGCGTCTCAGCCGGGTCGGAGCCGCGGCTCCCGCCACCGCGCGCTTCCGCCCGCCGCCCGGGCCGGACGCTTCCGCACCGGAAGCCACACCCGACACCTGAGCCGGTGACGGCCGCGCGTTTTGCTTTGCGGGCCGCAGCATGATAGCTCGCGCCGACCGTCTCGATGATCCTGGACCCTTCCCGATGCCGACCGAGCTTCGCCGCGTCGAACGCGCGCTCCTTTCCGTTTCCGACAAGACCGGTCTGGTCGAGTTCGCCCGCGCCCTGAACCGGCTCGGCATCGCCCTGGTTTCGACCGGCGGCACGGCGAAGGCGCTGGCAGAGGCTGGCCTGCCCGTCACCGACGTCTCTGACCTCACCGGCTTCCCGGAGATGATGGATGGCCGCGTCAAGACCCTGCACCCCAAGGTCCATGGCGGCCTGCTCGCCATCCGTTCCCATCCCGAGCACCAGGCCTCGATGCTCGGCCACGGCATCGCGCCGATCGACCTGCTCGTCGTCAATCTCTACCCCTTCGAGGCGACGATCGCTGCGGCTAAGCCCTATGACGACTGTATCGAGAACATCGATATCGGCGGGCCGGCGATGATCCGCGCCGCCGCCAAGAACCACAATGACGTCGCCGTCGTCGTCGAGCCGGCGGACTATGTCGTGGTGCTGGCCGATCTCGAGGCGCAGAGGGGCGCGACGACGCTGACCCTGCGCCGCAAGCTCGCCCAGAAGGCCTATGCCCGCACCGCGGCCTACGACGCCGCGATCTCGAACTGGTTCGCCAACGAGCTGGGTGACACCGCGCCGGCCTATCGCGCGCTCGGCGGCCAGCTCGCCGAGACGATGCGCTACGGCGAGAACCCGCATCAATGGGCCGCCTTCTACCGCACGCCCGGCACCCGCCCCGGCGTCGCCACCGCCCGCCAGGTCCAGGGCAAGCAGCTCTCTTTCAACAACATCAATGACACCGACGCCGCCTTCGAATGCGTCGCCGAGTTTGACCCCACCGCCGCGGCGGCCTGCGTCATCGTCAAGCACGCCAATCCCTGCGGCGTCGCCACCGGCCCTTCGCTGCTGGCCGCCTATGAGCGCGCGCTCGCCTGCGATCCCGTCTCGGCCTTCGGCGGCATTGTCGCGCTCAACCGCAGGCTCGACGCGGAGGCCGCGCGCAAGATCGTCGAGGTCTTCACCGAGGTGATCATCGCACCCGAGGCGGATGAGGAGGCGATCGGCCTCATCGCCGCCAAGAAGAATTTGCGCCTGCTGCTCACCGGCGGCTTGCCGGATGTGCGCGCGCCCGGCCTGTCGCTGCGCACCGTTTCGGGCGGTTTCCTCGCCCAGGCCCGCGACAATGCCGTCGTCGACGACATGGAGCTCAAGGTCGTGACCAAGCGCCAGCCGAGCGCTGCCGAGCTCGCCGATCTGCACTTCGCTTTCCGCGTCGCCAAGCATGTCAAGTCGAACGCGATCGTCTATGTGAAGGACGGCGCCACCGTCGGCATCGGCGCCGGCCAGATGAGCCGGGTCGATTCCTCCCGCATCGCGGCCTGGAAGGCGGCGGAAGCCGCGAAGGCCGCTGGCTTGCCAGAGACGCTCGCCCGGGGTTCGGTCGTGGCATCGGATGCTTTCTTCCCCTTCGCCGACGGCCTGCTGGCCGCGGCGGAGGCCGGTGCGACGGCGGTGATCCAGCCCGGTGGTTCCATGCGCGACGACGAGGTCATCAGGGCCGCCGACGAGGCGGGCCTCGCCATGGTCTTCACCGGCCACCGCCATTTCCGCCACTGAGCGCAGGCGCAGGCAGAGGATCGCCGGATGCACACGCTGAAGCTGATCGCCGCCGGCTTCGCCCTGCTCGGCGCGCTGCATTTCCTCGCGCGCCGGCTGAAGCTCGGCGCGGGCGACCCCACCGGCTTCGCCGTGAAACTCTTCCTGCCGCTTTGGCTCGTCGCCGCGCTGGTCAATCTCTGGGTCGGCGTCAACCGCGCCGGCTATACGCTGCTGCAGGAGATGCCGTTCTTTTCGCTGGTCTTCGGACTGCCGGCGGCGTTCGCGCTGCTGCTCTTCCTCCGCTTCCGGTGATGCAATGAGCCTGGATTCCGTCCGCGCCTTCTTCGCCGCCCATGCGCCCGACATCGCCGTCATCGAGACGAACGACAGCAGCGCCACGGTCGCGCTCGCTGCGGCCGCCCACGGCGTCGAACCGGCCCGCATCGCCAAGACGCTGTCCCTTCGCGTCGGAGAACGCGTCGTGCTGGTGGTGGCGCGCGGCGACGCCCGCCTCGACAACCGCAAAGTTAAGGCGGTGTTCGGAGCCAAGCCGCGCATGCTCGATACGGCAGAGGTCGAAGCGCTGACCGGCCACCCCGTCGGCGGCGTCTGCCCCTTCGGCCTGGCGACGCCGCTGCCGGTCTATTGCGACGTCTCGCTACGGGCTTTCGACGAGGTTGTGCCCGCCGCCGGGTCGACGCACAGCGCGGTGCGGATATCGCCCGAGCGGCTGGCAGCGCTGACCAATGCCGGATGGGTCGATGTCTGCCAGGATATCGGACCCATGGACGCCTGACGGACCTCCGACTGCTTCCGCCAGCCGGCGCGTCAGAGCCATGGCGGCGGCGGGATTGCGGATCTCCGCGCCACTGATCACGGAGAGAAAGACGTCGGGCGCGACGGCCGGCGCCGGTTCTCTGGCGACAGGCTCCATGTTCGCCGGGACCTGTCCTGTCGCCCATTGCCGGGCGGCCTGCGCCCAGCGGTCGAGTTCGACGCCGGAATAGCCTTCGTCCTCCTCCTCACGCGGCCCCATGATCCGGGCATCGACGAAGGGCGCTGTGACATCGGCGATCTGCGGATAATCCGAATCCGCCGCCGTGATCGCGGCCACCCTGTATGCGCCCAGCAGGGCGATGAAATCCGGCGTGCGGAAGCTGTCATAGCGCACCTCGACGGCATGGCGGATCGCGACGCCGTTGACGCTGCGCGGCAGAAGCTTCAGGAAGGCCTCGAAATCGGCGCGGTCGAGGGCCTTGCTCGGCATGAACTGCCAGTTGATCGGCCCAAGCTTCTCCTTCGGCTCCATGACGCCGCCGGAGAAGAACGTTTCGATCGAGGGCGCGGCCTCTGCGAGCACACGACGGTTGGTGATGTAGCGCGAACCCTTGACCGCGAAGACAAAGCCGTCGGGCGTCTCCGCTCCGCCCGCCAGCGGGCAAAATTCGCTGGCTTCTGCGAGCCGGAATAGGTGTCGTTGATCTCGATGGTGCCGAGACGAGCGGCGGTGTGCTCGAACTCGCGCTGCTGCGGCAGGCCTTCCGGATAGAAAGTCCCGCGCCAGGGCTCGAACACCCAGCCGCCGATTCCGGCCCTGATCCTGGCCTGCGGCGTCGTCATGACCCTTTCCCGTTTGACAGAGGCTCATTTCGTCGCGACGCCGGTGTTGAAGCAGGGACGCGCTGTCGGTGACCCGAGCAGTCGATGCAAGGGGTTCGAAGGAGCAACGGGCCAGAACATGTCCGCAGTGGCACGAACCTCGCGGAGCCGCTGAGATGAGGCCCCTAACGCGAAAACGCCCGCAGCTCGCGCTGACGGGCGTTTGGGGTGTGATTTTGGTTGCGGGGGCCAGATTTGAACTGACGACCTTCAGGTTATGAGCCTGACGAGCTACCGGGCTGCTCCACCCCGCGGGGGTGTTTTGGGTGCCTTTTTAGGGCGTTGTTGAACGCGAACGCGGCGCTGGAGCTTTTTGAGCTCTGGCGCCGCGTGCGGTTTGTTTTGTGGAGAGGGATATCCTTGACAGGCCCGGCAACGACCTACTCTCCCGGGTCTTGAGACACAGTACCATCAGCGCTGAGACGT